>CANHGK010000011.1 GCA_947460235.1 Paenibacillaceae bacterium
GGAAACCGTGACGGGGCACCGCGTCCTCCTCGTGAAGGCGGCGGATACCAAGGAAACCGTGACGGGGCACCGCGTCCTCCTCGTGAAGGCGGCGGATACCAAGGAAACCAAGGCGGCGCACCGCGTCCACCTCGTGAAGGCGGCGGATACCAAGGAAACCGTGATGGTGCACCGCGTCCTCCTCGTGAAGGCGGCGGCGGATACCAAGGCGGAGCACCACGTCCAGGTGGATACCAAGGCGGCGGAGCACCTCGTCCAGGCGGATACCAAGGCGGCGGAGCACCTCGCCCAGGCGGATACCAAGGCGGCGGAGCACCTCGTACAGGCGGCGGTGGTGGTTATAATAAAGATGGCGGCGGTTTTAACAAGGACAGCGGCGGTTTTAACAAGGATCGTGGACCATCACAAGGTGGATTCAACCGTGATAAAAAACCAGTTGTTGAGCGTAAGGCTCCACCAGCAGTCGTTGCAGCAGCTCGCGAGGCTGTAAAACCAAAGGCGAACCAACCAACGAAGTATGATCGCAAAGATTTCTTAGACGATTCACCAGCAAAATTCGTTGAAGGCGCTGCAGCAAGTGCAAAAAAGAAAAACAAAGCAAATCAAAAGCGTTTCGATGACAATAAATCTACTGTTTCCAAGCCAGGTGTTTCACATAAAGCACAAAAATTGCAACAACGCGGACGTCACGTTGAAGTGAAAGAAAAAGTGGACACGTCACCTAAAAAGATCGTTGTTCGCGGTACTTTAACGGTCTCCGAATTGGCAAGTGCAATGCACAAAACAGCTTCCGAGCTCGTCAAAAAATTGTTTGTAGCATTGAATATCATGGCAACAGTAAACCAAGAACTTGACTTAGATACGATTCAGTTGCTTGCAACAGAATATGGCGTCGAAGTTGAGTTGAAAATTGCTGTCGAAGATGATCAATTCGAGAACGAAGTTGAAAGTGACGAAGAACATCATTTGCAAGTTCGTCCGCCAGTTGTAACCATTATGGGACACGTTGACCATGGTAAAACGACATTGCTTGACGCAATTCGTTCAACAAATGTAACTGCAGGGGAAGCCGGCGGAATTACGCAACATATTGGTGCGTACCAAGTTGAAGTTCATTCTCGCAAAATTACATTCCTTGATACACCTGGTCACGAAGCATTTACAATGATGCGTGCGCGCGGTTCCAAAGTAACAGATATTACCATTCTTGTTGTTGCAGCTGATGATGGCGTAATGCCACAAACCGTAGAAGCGGTTCATCATGCGAAGGCTGCGGGTTGTCCAATCATTGTTGCTGTTAACAAAATTGACAAACCGGGTGCAAATCCTGATAAAGTAATGCAGGAATTGACTGAACATGGTTTGGTTGCCGAGAAATGGGGCGGAGATACAATTTTCGTGGAAGTTTCTGCGAAAAAACGTCTCGGTCTTGAAGAATTACTTGAAATGATTCTTCTCGTTTCTGACGTCCAAGACTGGAAAGCAAACCCAGACAAACGTGCTCGTGGTACTGTTCTAGAGGCTGAATTGGATAAAGGACGTGGTCCGGTTGCGCGTGTCTTAATTCAAAACGGAACATTAAAAGTCGGCGATGCGTTTGTAGCAGGAGTATGTTTCGGACGTGTTCGTGCGATGGTCAACGATAAAGGCCGTAGAATTAAAGAGGCGGGTCCATCTACGCCAGTTGAAATAACTGGATTGACTGAAGTTCCTCGTGCAGGCGATCCATTAATGGGTTATGAAGATGAGCGTAAAGCGCGTACCGTTGCTGAGACGCGTTCAAATAAATTGCGTGCATCCGAAATGACAGCAAATACGCGAGTAACATTGGATGACTTGCATAAATTTATCAAACAAGGGGAAGTTAAAGACCTAAACGTCATTATTAAAGGTGATGTTCAAGGATCTGTTGAAGCACTTCGCGGTTCCCTTGCAAAAATTGAAATTGAAGGCGTACGAATTCGCATTATCCATTATGGTGCAGGTGCTATCAGTGAATCTGATGTAATTTTGGCTGCTGCATCGAATGCGATTGTATTCGGTTTCAATGTTCGTCCAGATGTGTCTGCGCGTTCCATCGCGGAACAAGAAAAAGTCGATATTCGATTACATCGTGTCATCTATGACATCATTAACGAAATCGAAGCAGCAATGAAGGGCATGCTTGAACCTGTGAAAAAGGAAGTCGTTCTTGGTCAAGCGGAAATTCGCAATTTATTCAAAGTTACCAAAGTGGGTACAATTGCCGGTTGTATGGTTACAAGCGGGAAAATTACGCGTCACTCCGAGTTGCGACTAATTCGCGGTGGTATCGTTGTTCATGAAGGCAAAATTGACTCGTTGAAACGTTTTAAAGATGATGTTAAAGATGTCGCTCAAGGTTACGAGTGCGGGATTTCTTTTGAGAAATATAATGATTTGCAAGAAGGCGACGTTATCGAAGCATTTATTATCGAAACTGTTGCTCGAACGTAATAAAAAAAAGAGCGATTTTTTGAAATCACAAAGGAGGATCCGATGGGAAAAGTCCGCGTTAATCGGGTCGGTGAAGAAATCAAAAAAGAGCTTAGTATATTGATTCAACGTGAAATGAAAGACCCCCGCATCGGTTTTTGTACCGTTACGGGGGTTGAAATGTCCAATGATCTTTCCGTTGCTAAAGTATATCTAAGCGTGATGGGGTCAAACGACCAAGGAAATGAAGCGTTAAAAGCAATAACAAAAGCACAAGGATTTTTGCGATCAGAATTAGGGAAAAAAATCCGTTTCCGCATCGTCCCCGAATTAGTTTTTAAATTGGATGGTTCTATTGCATATGGAAGCAAAATAGAATCGATCATCCAAAAGATCCGAAAAGAAGATCCTCAGGTTCAAACGGAGGTGGCAACTACTGATGGAACAGAAACAGAAAAATAATGAATTGTTATGGCCGGCATGGCAAGCAATGTTCGGATATGAAGAGATGTATATGCAAGCACTCGCATGGCTAAATGAATGTGATGAGGTACTGCTTGTTTCACATATGCATCCTGACGGAGACGCGGCAAGTGCTACGACATCAATGAGCTGGATTTTGGATCAACTCGAAATTCCGCACACCGCGATAAACATTGATCCATTGCCCAAAAAGTTTCAAAAACAATATAACTTCTCTAACGTGTTGCAGGCATCAATAACTGCAGCACCTTTAGAAAAGTTTAAATACGTAATATTTGTTGATTGTGCAGATCGTGAGCGTACCGGTGATTTGACTGCATGGATCGATGACAATGCCAATATTTTAAATGTTGACCATCATGCCACCAACAAAAAATTTGGAACTGTAAATGTCGTTGATCCGATTGCGGCATCTGCAACGGAAGTTATTTTTGGATTATTTTGTTATTTGGAATTATCTTTAGAACAAGAGTTTGCATACAGCATCTATACTGGAATGCTTACAGATACCGAAGGGTTCCGCTATTCAAATACAACGCCGCGTGTTCTTCGGACAGCAGCAACGTGTTTAGAAACTGGAATTCCAGGTCATGTAATCGCCGAAGAATCACTCGGTCAAACGACGAAAGCGCATGTTGAACTGCTCAAACGTGCATTACAACGTCTGCAATTTTCAGATGACGGACGAATTGCATTTGTTTCCGTTACCGTTCAAGACATGGATGAAACGAATGGAACCTTTGCTGATTTGGAAGGTATCGTTAATATTCCTCGAAATGCAGAGGACGTTGAAGTTGGCGTGCTTTTTAAAGAGATGAAAGCCGGTACGGTGAAAGTTAGTTTGCGTTCAGGAGATTCAATGAACGTATCTGATATTGCCGGGTTATTTGGTGGCGGCGGACATAAAAAGGCTGCAGGTTGCACTGTAAACGGGTCGATTGAAGATGCAATTAATATCATCATCCCAGAAATTACTAAAGTATTAACCAAGGTGCCGGTAAATGGCGGTTGATGGAATTGTTTCTGTTTGGAAAGATGCAGGAATGACGTCACACGATGTCGTTTCGAAAATGCGTAAACTTTTTGGACAAAAAAGGATAGGACATGCGGGTACGTTGGACCCTCAAGTGACAGGTGTGTTATTAGTTTGTCTAGGACAAGCCACTCGATTGGTTGAACGTCTGCAAAGTCAATCCAAAATCTATAGTGCTGATGTAATGTTTGGCAAATCAACGGATACAGAAGATTTGCAAGGGGAAGTAATTCAGCAAATCGATAGTGTTTCAGTTCATCAATCTGTTAATGAATCATCGTGGAAACAATCTCTCCAAACGTTTTTAGGTGAACAGCAGCAGGTACCACCCATGGTGTCAGCTGTCCGTGTAAATGGCAAACGATTGTATGAATATGCCCGTGAAGGCCAAATCATTGAACGTAAATCTCGTCAAATCAAGATCTATCGAATTGAAGCAAATGCTTGGCATATCAGTGAAATTGGATTTCCGATTGGTTCATTTGAAGTGGAATGTTCAAAAGGCACTTATGTACGAACGATTTGTACGGATATGGGTGCGCGTTTTGGAATTCCGGCGGTCATGTCGCATTTGGTTCGCACTGGGTATGGACGATTTTCTAAATCAGATAGTTTTTCACTCGAACAATTAAACGACTTGAAACTTGAAGGAAGGCTTGAAGAATCAGTAGTGTCAATTACGAAAGCACTTCAAGGTTGGCGATTTGCAAAAGTGAATGATCCTGCCCGCATGAAATGGGTTCGTAACGGTGGGAGCTTGTTATCTGATGAATGGTCGGAAGTCATTCCGGAGTCGTTACCGAATGAAGGAGAATTCGCATTGCTTGATTCATTCAACCAAGTCGTTGGCATTTATCAGTGGAATGAATCAAAACAAGCATGGAAACCTGATGTGATTTTTCAAACGGAGTTGAATGAAAGCTTAGAGGTTGTGGAAACATGAGAACAATTGAATTACATGCCAAACAACTTTTCGAAGGTATCGATGGCATATTGCCGACAACGTTAGCGATTGGAGATTTTGATGGCGTACACTTAGGTCATCAGGAAGTTCTTCGCACAGCAAAAAGGATTGCGGACGAAAATAGTGAACATGCAGCGGTAATGATTTTTCATCCTCACCCACGCGTCATTTTGGGCATGGATGGCTATGATTACTTACTTACGCCAATTCACCATCGATTGAATTTATTTGCAAAAGCAGGGATGCAGACTACGTATATCGTAGTATTTGATCGCGAGTTTTCGGAATGGTCTGCTGAACAATTTGTTTCGGTTGCATTAAAAACATTACAGGTTAAAAATGTCGTTGTTGGTTTTGATTTTCGGTATGGCTTTCGCGGTTTAGGAACCGTTGAATCGTTGAAAGAACATACGAATGGTGAAACGAATGTACACATTGTACCTCCTTTTGAACTTGACGGAGAAAAAGTTAGCAGTAGACGCATTCGCGCATTATTGCAATTTGGAAATGTCAGCGATGCCATGAATTGTCTGGGTAGACCTTTTGCCGTTAGAGGAACTGTTGTAGCAGGAGATGCACGTGGTAGAACGATTGGTTTTCCGACAGCCAATGTGCTTCCAGTTGAAATGTATGTCGTACCTAAACTTGGCGTTTATGCTGCAACATTCAAATTATTGAATCGTGATGGTACCTCCGGCGAATCAATGCAAGCGGTCATGAATGTGGGGATTCGTCCAACATTTGAAGGGACGAATGATGTACGTATCGAAGTACACATTATGGATCGACAACTTGATTTGTATGGTTGCCGCGTAGAAGTCGAATGGATTGAATGCATTCGCGAAGAGCAAAAGTTTGACACATTAGATGATTTAATTATGCAAATTCGGGCAGATGTGCAAAAAGCGAAACAAATTTTTAGTCAAAGATCCTAAAATCAATTGCATCAGCAATTCGATTTATGATAGTATTTGAATGTTGAACCGATGCATGGACAATTGCCTTCACCAGCATTGCCTGGGCATTTGGGGATTTCAGCTAATTTGCACATACAGAACAGGAGGTGAACAAGATGGCAATCACACAAGAACGTAAGAACGCTTTGATCGAGGAGTACCGTGTTCACGAAACGGATACAGGATCTCCAGAAGTTCAAATCGCCATCTTGACGGAGAACATCAATAACTTGAATGTACATCTTCGTCAACACAAGAAGGATCATCATTCACGCCGTGGTTTGTTGACGATGGTTGGTCAACGCCGCAGCATGCTGAGTTACCTTAAAAACAAAGATATTACGCGTTACCGCGAAATCATCCAACGTTTGGGTATCCGCCGCTAATGCATGAATGCCTTATGGTATGAAACACAAAAAAGCAACCTGGATCAGGTTGCTTTTTTTACAATAATAAACACAATACAAATTACAACTTAGGAGTGACTCTGCTTGGAAAAGATATATCAAATGGATCTTGCAGGACGTCCGCTCGTTCTGAAAACAGGAAAATTAGCGAAACAGGCAAGCGGGTCTGTAATGGTTCAATATGGGGAAACTTCAGTACTTTGTACGGTAGTTACTTCAAAGGAACCGAAACCGCTTGATTTCTTCCCTTTAACTGTAAATTATGAAGAACGATTATATGCTGCCGGAAAAATTCCTGGCGGTTTTATTAAACGTGAAGGTCGTCCGAGCGAAAAAGCGATCTTAGCGAGTCGTTTAATTGACCGACCGATTCGACCATTGTTCCCAGAAGGTTTCCGAAATGACGTACAAGTAGTAGCAATCGTTATGTCCGTTGATCAAGATGCACCACCGGAAATTGCTGCGATGATTGGTGTTTCAGCAGCACTTAGCATTTCCAATATTCCATTTATGGGACCAGTTGCAGGCGTAAACGTTGGTCGCGTGGATGGTCAATTTGTGATCAATCCGACACCTGCTCAAGAATCTAATTCCGACTTATCCATCGTCGTTGCAGGTACCAAAGATGCAATTATGATGGTTGAAGCTGGCGCTTTGGAAGTTTCGGAAGAAGATATGCTTGAAGCGATCATGTATGGTCATGATGAAATTAAGAAAATTGTCGCTTTCCAAGAAGAGATGGTTGCTGAAGTTGGCACACCAAAAGTGGAAGTGAAATTACATGAAGTTAACGCTGAAGTAAATAAAGTTGTCCGTGAATATGCAGAAGTTCGTTTGAAAGCTGCAATTCGCATCGAAGAGAAATTAGAGCGTTACGGTGCGATCGAAGATATCGAGAATGAAACCGTTGCTCATTTTGAAATACTATGGACTGAAGCTGGTGAAACGAAAGTTTCCGATAAAGTGAAAGATGCAAAAGAAGTTCTTCACGAAATCGTGAAAGAAGAAGTTCGCCGTTTGATCACTGAAGAAAAAATTCGACCAGATGGCCGTGCCATCAATGAAATTCGTCCTATTGCATGTGAAGCGCCAATTTTGCCGCGTACACATGGATCAGGTTTGTTTACACGCGGGCAAACACAAGCGCTCAGCATTTGTACGCTTGGTGCAATGGGTGATGTTCAAGTTCTGGATGGTTTGGATCTTGAAGATTCCAAACGTTTTATGCATCACTACAACTTTCCACCGTTTTCGGTTGGAGAGGCTCGTCCGCTTCGTCCTCCAGGTCGTCGTGAAATTGGTCATGGTGCGCTTGGTGAACGTGCGCTTTTGGCGGTTATTCCTCCAGTTGAGACGTTCCCATACACGATTCGCCTTGTATCTGAAGTGTTAGAATCCAATGGTTCTAGCTCACAAGCATCCATTTGCGCGAGCACAATGGCATTAATGGACGCTGGTGTACCGATTATTGCTCCAGTTGCAGGTATCGCAATGGGCTTGATTAAAACTGGTGAGCATTTCTCCGTTCTATCTGATATTCAAGGTATGGAAGATCACCTTGGTGATATGGACTTTAAAGTGGCTGGTACTGCAAAAGGTGTTACAGCCCTCCAAATGGATATTAAAATCACAGGTATTGATCGTGCAATTATGGAACAAGCTTTGTCTCAAGCAAAAGAAGGACGGATGTTTATTCTTGGCAAAATGCTTGAAGCGATCAGTGAACCACGTGCTGAACTTTCACCTTATGCTCCGAAAATCACTACGATGTATATTAATCCGGATAAAATCCGAGATGTTATCGGTTCTGGTGGTAAAGTCATCAATAAAATTATTGAAGAAACTGGCGTAAAAATCGACATCGAACAAGACGGTCGTGTTTTCATTTACTCACCTGATTCAAAGAGTAATGATAAAGCCAAAGCAATTATTGAAGGTATTGTTCGTGATGTTGCGATTGGAGAATTGTATGAAGGCACAGTGAAACGCATCGAGAAATTTGGTGCATTCGTTGAGATCTTGCCGGGTAAAGAAGGATTAGTTCACGTGTCTCACTTGGCATATGAGCGTGTTGGAAAAGTTGAAGATGTTGTATCCATTGGCGATCGTATTTCGGTAAAAGTTACTGAGATCGATGCTCAAGGGCGCATCAACCTTTCTCGCAAAGCAACATTGCCAAAACCAGAAGGTTACGTTGAAGAAACCGTACCTGCTGGACGTCCGGAGCGCTCTGAACGCGGTGGTGACCGTCCATTCAATCGTGGCGGTGGCGATCGTCCATTTAATCGCGATCGTGGTAGTTCAAATCGTTCGTAATATGGCTTACCTACAAAACCATCCTTCGGGGTGGTTTTTTATATGGTTTTAAACATATTGCATTGTTGCATTACGTAATAATTGATATTATGAAATATGTTAACCTAAAAAATCATAACGTTGAAAGCGAGCGATCATATTGAATGTACACAGATTGAGCAATGGAATACGGGTTGTCACGGAACCATTGCCGATGTTTCGATCCGTCGCATTGGGAATTTGGGTCAAAACAGGATCCCGGAACGAGACGCTTGAATCCAATGGAATTTCACACATGATTGAACATATGCTTTTTAAAGGGACGGAACGTTTTTCGGCTAAGGATATTGCAGATCGTTTTGATGGGATCGGCGGACATGTGAACGCGTTCACTGCAAAAGAATATACATGTTATTACGCTAAGGTACTTGATCAACATACCGAAACTGCAATTGATTTGCTTTCGGATATGTTTTTTCGTTCGTTATTTGCGGTTGAGGAACTTGAGAAAGAACGGAATGTTATTTTGGAAGAGATCTCTATGTATGAAGACACACCGGATGATGCGGTTCATGATTTGATCTTCCAAGCTGGTTTTGGAAATCACTCATTAGGGTATCCCATTATCGGAAGTCGGGAAAATGTTCAGCGTTTCCAGTCCGAAGATTTGAAAAAATATATGAATAAATGGTACCGAGCAGATGATTTAGTAATTTCAATTGCTGGAAAAATTGATAATAAATTATTAGATCTAATCGAAGATTATTTTGGAAAAGTACCATTAAGTGGTACGCCTGATGTAATCAAACAGGCTGAAATATCACCGAATCATCTGGTCATCGATAAAAAGACAGAACAGCATCATTTTTGTTTTTCATTACCAGGCATTAAACATAATGATCCGCAAATGTTTTCAATGGCGGTATTAACGAATTTACTTGGTGGGGGAATGAGTTCACGTTTATTCCAAGAAGTTCGAGAGAAACGCGGACTAGCGTATTCGGTATATTCGTATCATTCTGCGATGATCGATAGTGGTATGTTTACAGTTTATGCAGGAACTGCACCAAAACAATCCGATCAAGTAGCAAAAATAATTATGGATACATTAAAAGATGTAGTAATCAATGGCGTAAATGAAACAGAAGTTCATCGTTGCCGGGAGCAAATGAAAGGTAGTTTTATTCTCGGTTTGGAGAGTTCACATAGCCGCATGAATCGAATTGCAAAAAATGAATTACTCGGTTTGCAACATTTGCAAGTTGACGATGTGCTTGCCAAAATTGATGCAGTTTCCGTACAAACAGTAAATGACTTAGTACAATCAAAATTTCGGGCACCACTTTCGAGTGCTTGGGTAGGTCATTTTTCGAAACGAAAAGAAGATTGGAAGCGAGGGAATTGGTATGAGTAAAGCGGCACAAGTATTAATAAAAAGAATTGATGGTTCAGTGAATGTTCCATTACCAACACGGATGTCAACCGGGGCAAGTGGTTATGATCTTCACGCTGCAGTATTAGAACCTATAATTTTGGAACCCGGTCAACGAAAGTTGATTCCAACGGGATTTGCATTAGCGATGCCGGATGGACTTGAGGCGCAAATTAGACCGCGTAGTGGTCTTGCAGTAAAACATGGAATTACATGCTTGAATACACCTGGGACCATCGACGCTGACTACAGAGGCGAAGTGAAGGTACTGTTAATTAACTTAGGGAATGAACCATTTACAGTCAAATGCGGCGAGAGAATTGCTCAAATGGTCTTCCAAGTCGTTCCAAATATTGATTTAATAGAAACAAATTCACTCGATGATACAGAAAGGGGCGCCGGAGGTTTTGGACATACTGGTGTTACTTCGATTGCCATAGAACAAGTTGGTCACTCATGAATGAACGAGAACCGAACATAAATTTGCGTTCTAATCGGATTTGGGAAATTGATTTACTGAGAGGAATCGCTATTGTTCTCATGGTGTTGTTTCATATCATGTTTGATTTACACGAATTCAGTGGATATTTAATTTCATATCATGATGGATGGATTTATTGGGTAGGTAAAATTGCAGTAATATTGTTTATGCTCGTCTCAGGAATTAGTCATTGTTTTACACGCAGTGATTTGAAGCGCGGATTTGTTTTGCTTAGTTATGCGTTATTGGTAACCGTTTGTTCTTTTTTGTTTGATGTTAACATGCTAATTGTATTTGGCATCTTACATTTTTTTGCGTTCTGTATTTTGACAACTCCGCTTTGGAGACGCATTTCAACAATGAGCTTATCAATTTTAATTTTAATCGCATGGTCAAGTATGTATTGGATACATCTAATCCCTGTTTCAACGAATTGGTTTGCATGGGCTGGCTTTTATACTGATTCATTTACTTCTGGTGATTATTACCCAGTACTACCTTGGATCGGTTGGTATTGGTTGGGTATGGTGATAGGTAGACATTTTTATCGCAAAAAACAAAGTTTAATTCCAATGAAACTTATTTTTCTTAGTCGTGAGAACGTATTACAGTGGATTGGAAAACATTCGATTTGGATCTATTTAATTCATCAACCCATAATAGTCGGTGTTTTAACACTCTTGAATTCAAAATAAACTAAATCATTGGATTTTACGCTATAAAAACTAACAAAATTAGTTATTTTGTTAGTTTTTTATATTTTAAATTGTTAAAAATAAACGCTATATGTCTTGTGCAATTATTCCGATAATTCTTAAAGGTGGTGATTTACATGGAAATTATTCGTGAAGGTTCAAATGCGCAAGAAGTGTTACAGATGGTGCTTTTAGAACAAGGTTGGTCGAAAGATCAAGTCGAAGTTACCATAATTCAAGAAGAAAAAGGCTCTTGGTTTCGTAAATCAAAACTTAAATTGAAAATTGTATATATTAAAAAGGATGACTCAACGAGACAACAGGTAGATCCAGAATGGTCGAATTCGGAGTGTAAAGATTGGATTTTCTTTATGAATCATCGATTGTATGTACTTCCAACGTTCGATGTAAATTCTATTATCATTCACCCTACATCTTCAAGTCGATTGATGGTTGGTAATCGACCGGTGATCATCCCTGAATTATGGATCGAAGATCGAACGGTATTTCGGTGGGAAAAACCAGCTTTGGAAGATCAACTCGATATCATTATTTCTCCGGATCAAATGATTGCAAAAATTCAATTTAAACAAGGAATGGGATTTGAATTATTTCCATATGCAAAATTCATTAAAAATGAGTTGCATGTTTTTTTTGAAGAGCGTTTTTTGTTTGATGAATCTTGGACTGTTGAAGAATTCAAAAGAATTTTAATAAAAAATGGGATCAAAAGCATTGTTGAAGAAACAAAAATCAAACAATTTATTGAGAATTCTACAGATTGGAATACCAACTGCGTGGTTGCGCTTGGAAGCCCAATGATACCTGGGATTTCAACGTCATTTGAATTAATTTCAAAACCAGAAATAATACCTAAAGTTTCAAATACAGAATCAACACAAACAATCAATTATTACGGATTCTCTTCGATTCATACGGTGAAAGTTGGACAACCATTGTTGAAATTGATAACGAGAACATTAGGTGTTAGCGGTATTGATGTATTTGGGCAAGAAATTCCAGCAACGGACGGCATTGAATATGAAGTTATTTTAGGTGAAAGTGTAAAATTATTGGACGACAAAGAGACTGTTGTATCGTGTCTCGATGGAATATTGAATGTTTCATTTCCGAATGTCTCTGTTTCGCCGATGTATGTAGTGAATGGCGATGTCGATCTTAAATCTGGCAGTATTCAGTTTAAGGGTAGTGTGATGGTGAACGGGAATGTCCGTGAAAATATGAAGATAGAAGCGACCGATCATGTAATCATCACAGGTACAGTTTCTGAAGCAACAATAATTGCTGGATTGAATATTGAATTGCGCGGGAATGTTGTGATGAGTAAAGTGATTGCCGGGTATCCACATTACGGTAGATTATTTCATTTGTATTGGGCAAGACAAATGATCGAGCAATTAATTCAATTGATTTCCGAACGTGGAATTCATCACAATAAAACCGTAATTGAACATAGACATCTATTTGTGAAGCGTTGGTCTTTGGAAATTCAATCGGATGACTTCAAATCATTTAAGTCTCCTTGGATTGAACGAACGTTGCGGTGGATGAACGTTGCTCAGCAAGCGTGTTTAGGACAAATAAGTGGGAATACGACGGAAGAGTGGTTAATTGATGAAGGTATAGCCATTGAAGATTTGTTAGTATCGGAAAAAGATATGTTAACAAATATTAACGTATATAATTCTCATTTGTCTTCATTATATTCTTCTGGTTCTGTTGAATTTAAAGGAAAAGGTGCATATTTATCGACGATCGTTGCCGGACACGAAATTATTAACACAGAAGGTGATGGATTTATACGCGGTGGTAATTTGATTGCTGGTCAAGGTATTAAAGCGAAAGTTGTTGGAAGTCCAGCGGGTGTACATACAAATTGTATTGTATTGTCGAAATATGGAACATTGGATTTTGAACAAATTAATCCCGGTTTAAATACAACGCTAGGCACACATCGCAAATCTTTTACAGATAAATTAATGTTTTGTCGAATCGCATATCAAGTCTCTTCGAATCAAATTGAATTAAAACCGTTAAAAAAATAATTTTCGACAAAATCCCCCAACTTATTACAATAAAAGTGGTGGGGGTTTTATTGTTTTGTATTCCTTTTGAATTATACGAATGCTATAATAAATGTATAAATTTTCTGAATTGTACATGCCTTAACATTTCTGGAGGTGAGTCCGATGGATCTGATACGTGAAGGAAACACAATGGAAGAAGTTGTACAACTTGTGCTATTAGAAAACGGTTGGACCACGGACGATGTAGATATTGTGACCATTTCAGAAGAAAAAGGTTCATGGTTTAAAAAGGCAAAGGTCGTAGTTAAATTTATTGAAAAGAAAAAAGAAGAAGAATCGAGTTCAAAAACAGTTTGGTCATGTGAAGAATGTTCGGAATGGATTTTTTTTATGAATCATAAACTTACGGTTTTGGCAGATTTTCCATATCAATCGATTCTGGTTCATCCGTCACCGACCCGAAAAGTTTGGATTGGTAATCGTCCCATTCTAATGCCTGAAATGATGTTAAATGATGGAGCTACAATTCATGAAAAATTGCTAGATTTAGAAGAATTACTAGATATTCATATCAGTTCTGATTTATTACAAGCGACAGTTTGCTTCCGAAATGATACTGGATATCGCCCCAAACCATACGCTAAATTAATGCACAATGTGTTGCATATTTATTTTGAAGAAATACGTATCCCAGTAGATACATGGGATGTCGATCGAATCTTAGGTTTGCTTTTACAAAAAAATATTTTAATTGGACATCGACCTGATATGATCAAAAAATGGTTAAAAGATCCGTCTAAGTGGTCTGAAGGTGTTGTTGCTGCAGAAGGCCGCCCTATGTTTCCAGGTAGAAATACGGAGTTCAAAATGGTTGTAGATTCTTCTAAAAATCAACGAATCGCCTCAACTGGAAGTAAAGAAACGGTTAAACATCATGGTTTTATTGATTTAAGAACGGTTCATGCAGGTCAAATGATCATGGAAGTATTACCAAGAACATTCGGGGTCGCAGGGACGAATTTAAAAGGTGAAAATATTCCCGCAGTTGATGGAATCGATGAAAAATTGGCACTTGGTAAAAATATTATTGCACCAGGAGATCAGCGCTATATTTTGGCTACGTGTGATGGTTTAGTTGAATATGTACATCCTGCAATTTCAGTTACACCATTGTATGTAATTAATGGGGATGTTGATCTCAAAACAGGAAGTATTAAATTTAATGGGTCGGTAATCGTCAAAGGTAACGTTCGCGAAGGGATGACGGTTGAGGCTGCTGAACACATCCAAGTGATGGGTATCGTTACCGAATCGACATTAATTGCTGGAAAATCGATCGAGGTTCGCGGTAATGTTGTGATGAGTACGCTCACATCGGGAATTTCCCAGCAACCTGCAGTGAGAAGATGGTTGTGGATTCGACAAATGAATGATCAAATTATTCAAATCATTAACGATCGAACGAATCACACGAGTAAAGCGTCGATGGAACAACGCCAACATTTTTTGCTGAAATGGAAAGACGAAGGAAACGCAGAATGGTTTTTAAATCATCCGTTTACTTGGGATGATCGGATTAATCGATGGGCACAATTTTGCTATAAAATGTGTAATGGTTATAGTGCTGGTGTTGCGAATGATGAGCAATTAATTGAAGAAGGTTTGCAATTGGAATCTTTAATGTATGACCAAATTTATGAAAATTACAACATTAACGTTTACAATTCCCATATGTCCAATCTTTATTCATCTGGGAATGTCGCATTTGTAGGGAAGGGTTGTTATCTTTCTTTTGTGTGTGCACCACTCGAATTTATTGCAACAGAAGGAGAAGGATATATTCGCGGTGGACATATTTTTGCTGGTATTGGTATAAAGGCAAAAACAATTGGTTCTCCTGCGGGTGCCGCAACACATTGTGTGGTCAGTAATCGTACGGGGAATATTGATATTGAACATTTGCATCCAGGTTTGCATGCATCGATTGGCCGGTCACGCAAAATATTTAATGATCAATTTTTACATTGTCGCGTTCATTTTCAATCGCATACAAAGCAGTTAGAACTTGTATCATCCGAGTGATATGGTATACTCACTTCATAAAAAAGCACTCTTATGGAGGGAATTATGTCGAATAACTTGAAACATGATCATATTGAAGAACATTTTGAGGCGCCCGATTTTATCCGTGATGTCGTAATTGGCATGGCAGATGGATTGACGGTGCCTTTTGCATTGGCAGCGGGGTTGTCTGGGGCAGTTAGTGCGGTTGATACGATTGTGGTTGCTGGGATTGCTGAAATTGCAGCTGGGTCCATCGCAATGGGATTAGGTGGATATCTCGCTGCAAAAACAGACAATGAACACTATGATTCTGAATTAAAACGAGAGTACAGAGAAATTGTTGAATTACCTCATTTTGAACGAAAAGAAGTTGAAGATGTACTTAAACAATGGGGATTCGAAGAACAATCTTTGCAGCAAGCGGTTGATCATATTTGTTCTGATCCAGATCGCTGGGTTGATTTTATGATGAAATATGAGTTAGGTCTTGATAAGCCACATCCTTCAAGAGCACGTAATAGTTCATTAACAATTGGAATTTCATACATTGTAGGTGGGTTCATCCCATTACTTCCATATATGTTTATCGATCAAATTCACTCCGCACTACTTACTTCTGTCGGGGTAACGTTAGTTGCATTATTCGTTTTTGGTTGGGTTAAAGGGAAATTCACTGGTTCATCCTCGTTCAAAAGCGCTTGGCAAACCTTACTTGTCGGCGGATTGGCAGCTGGAATCGCCTTTGGAATTGCATCAATGATTAGTGGTTAAAATAGGATTAAAAACTGTTCTGAAATTATTCCGGGAACAGTTTTTTTATTTTGTTTCACTTGCATTGAATCCTAATTATTCGATATAATGTCCATTATAGATAGACAACTGCCCATTCGGGGAGGACGGTTGACAATGGAACAATCCAAAATGGCTTACTATTGGGTACGTGAAGATATTTTACCGGAAGCATTGCAAAAAACGATGCAAGCAAAACTAATGTTGCAAACTGGTCAAGTAAAAACGGTGCATGAGGCAGTTGAACTTGTCGGGCTAAGTAGAAGTGCATTTTATAAATATAAAGATGGTGTGTTGTTACCTTCAGAATGGCGAAGGGAATGGATGGTGACGATTTCAATGTTACTCATTGATCAAGCAGGGATGTTATCTAAAGTTCTTTCTCTTGTAGCCGAAATCGGTGGGAATGTATTGACGATCAATCAAACGATTCCGCTCCAAGGGGTAGCAACTGTTTTGTTAACGGTGGACATGTCCAAGCAACAGCAAGCAATTGAACAATTAAAACAACGACTTCAACAAGAAGATGGAATTCGTGACGTGCAGTTATTAGGACAAGGTTGATTCATAGGAGGTTATATGGTGAAAGCGATTCAGATTGGGTTGTTAGGGTTTGGAACAGTAGGTACGGGAGTCGTTAGAATAATTCAAGGTCATCAAGACCATTTGCACCGTCAATCAGGTTCTTCAATTGCTATTAAATCTATTCTCGTAAAAAATTTAGAAAAGTCACGTGCGGTTGATGTTGGTAATGCTCAATTGACGTTGGACCCATGGTCAATTATTAATGACCCTGAAATCAACGTCATTGTTGAAGTGACTGGTGGAGTGAACCCTACAAAAGAATGGATACTTGCTGCAATAAAGAACGGAAAACATGTCGTTACAGCAAATAAGGATTTAATGGCAATGCACGGGAATGAATTGCTAGCTGAAGCGGCTCGGAATAAATGTGATATTTACTATGAAGCGAGTGTTGGTGGTGGTATTCCAATTATTCGTGCATTGATGGATAGTTTCACAAGTGATAAAATAACCAAAATTATGGGTATTGTTAATGGTACAACGAATTATATGCTCACCAAAATGGCTCAAGAAGGTGCTAGTTATAAAGATGTATTGGCCGAAGCTCAAGCACTTGGGTATGCAGAATCAGATCCAACCGCAGATGTGGACGGTTTGGATGCGGCTCGTAAAATGACGATTCTCGCTCGCCTTGGTTTTTTGACAGATGTGGCGCTTGAAGATGTCCGTTCGAAAGGCATTCGTGATGTAACTCAAGAAGAAATGAAGTATGCTTCCAAATTAGGCTATACGATCAAGTTGGTCGGTATCGCGGAACGTCAAGGCGATAAAATCAATGTCAGCGTTCAACCGACGATGATGAAAAACAGCCATCCCCTATCTAGTGTAAATGGTGTATTTAATGCAGTTTACGTGTACGGGGAAGCGGTCGGCGAAACGATGTTCTATGGTCCAGGTGCAGGAGAATTACCAACGGCGACATCTGTTGTTTCTGACCTTGTTCAAGTTGTTAAAAACTTAAAACTTGGCGTAAATGGACTAACAAGCGATTCACATTATAAAGAAAAAAAGGTATTATCGGAAGCGGAGCAATTTAGCAAAACGTTTATCGTATTGCGTGTACATGACCGTGCTGGTGTTCTTGCCCAAATCACGAATTTACTTGCCGGGCATGAAGTGAGTTTAGAATCAATCATTCAATCTCCGTTGCAAGGCGAACAAGGATCAGAACTTTGTATGATTACACATCGTTCTAGCAAAGCGTCATTGGACGGGGTATTATCTAAATTAAACGAGATGGAAGTTGTTCGTTCAATTGACAGTGTATACCGAGTCGAAGGATAATCAATTATAACTATTTAATTACAGAGGGGTTACTGCGATCATGCGTTATATGGGTTTATTAGAGAAATATAAATCATTTTTGCCAATTAACGAGAACACACCAATGATTACGTTACACGAAGGAAATACACCGCTAATTCGTGCAGAGAAATTATCTGAATGCCTTGGTTTGGATATTTATTTAAAGTATGAAGGCTTGAATCCAACGGGTTCATTCAAAGATCGCGGTATGGTTATGGCTGTAGCAAAAGCGAAAGAAGATGGAAGCAACACGATTATGTGTGCCTCTACAGGGAATACGTCTGCGGCTGCTGCAGCTTATGCAGCTCGCGCGGGGTTACATTGTATCGTAATTATTCCAAATAACAATATTGCTTTAGGTAAATTGGCTCAAGCGATTATTTATGGTGCAGATGTCATTGCAATCGAAGGTAATTTTGACCGGGCATTAGAGATCGTTCGTGAAATTACTGCAAATCAGCCCATTACGCTTGTGAATTCTGTAAATCCATATCGAATTGAAGGACAAAAAACAGCTTCTTTTGAAGTTATTGAGCAACTTGGTGATGCACCGGACTTCTTAGCAATTCCCGTTGGTAATGCTGGAAACATTACTGCATACTGGAAAGGTTTTAATGAAGCGTATGCGGCAGGACTTTCTACGCACAAGCCGAAAATGATCGGTTTTGAAGCAGAAGGTGCAATGGCGATTGTAAAAGGTGAACCAATTGCAAACCCTGAGACAATTGCTACTGCGATTCGCATTGGTAACCCTGCAAGCTGGAAATCTGCAGTAGAAGCACAAGAGCAATCGGGTGGTCAAATTAACTACGTTACGGACGATCAAATTTTGGATGCATATCGTCTCCTCGCAGGTACAGAAGGTGTGTTCTGTGAACCGGCATCTGCTGCATCTGTTGCTGGTGTTATCAAATTGCATGCAGAAGGATATTTCAAGGGCGGCGAGAAAATCGTATGTGTGTTGACTGGTAACGGCTTAAAAGATCCTACAACAGCAATGAAATCTCTTAATGTTGAGCCAATGGTTGTTAAGGATACGGAACAAGCGGTGATGGATGCAATTCAGCTATTGAAAGCGAAACGGGAATCAGGTGAATAACATGAAGACTCCGATGGTACGGGTGCGTGTTCCAGCGAGCACTGCAAATTTGGGTCCGGGTTTTGACGCACTCGGGATGGCCCTTTCATTATATGCATGGATCGAAATGGAAGAGTTACCTGCCGGAGAAAAAACGCATGTCGAATTAATCGGAAGTGAACTTCAGGGTTTACCGGTTGACGAATCAAATTTAATTGTTAAAGTTGCATATCAAGTATACGACGCAGCTAATATGCCGCGCGTTCCACTTTGTGTACGTATTTATTCGGAAATTCCGTTAACCCGTGGATTAGGAAGTAGCGCATCTGCGATTGTTGGTGGAATGGTAGCTGCAAATGCATTACTTGGTGAACCACTTAGTTTTGATGAAATTTTCAAAATGTCTACTGAGCGGGAAGATCATCCAGACAATGTTGGCGCTGCATTATACGGCGGTTTTGTCGTCAATAGTTGGGACGGCGAAGGCCATCAACCGAACTATTTACGATTATCACCAAATGCAAATTTGGCAGTTATGGTAGCGATTCCACACTTCGAGTTATCGACCGAAAAAGCTAGAGCAGCATTGCCTGCCATGTATTCAAGAAAAGATGCGATTTTTAATTTGAGTCGTACTGCAATGATTGTAGCGGCGTTGACTCAAGGTCGATTAGAATATTTAGCAGATGCAATGCGAGACCGAATTCATCAACCCTATCGAGCAGCTCTAGTTCCAGGATTGCAAATGATATTAGATGGTGCTTGTAATCATGGGTCAATCGGTGCTGCACTTAGTGGTGCTGGTCCTACAATTCTATGTTTTGTAGATGACCGATCAGGCAAACACGATGAGATTGAAGAATTCGTAGCAACAACATTGCACAATGAAAATATCGAGGCAACAATCATGTGGCTCGAACCGTCATCATTTGGTGTGGAAGTAGAAATATTTATGGAACCATATATGCCTAGACAGAATACTTTACTTGAATTCGCGCAAGAGCGAAGCGGTTTAGCAGTTGGAGAGGTGCAACAACAGTGACGATGCGAATTTCCTTTTTAGGACCCAAAGGTACGGTTTCCGAAGAATCTGCTCGACATTTCCTTGGAAATCATGGCTTGTCCTTCGTACCCTATAAACATTTTCCTGAAGTGTTTGTTGCCGTTGACAAAGGTCAAACGCAATATGGTGTCATTCCGATTGAGAATACAATTGAAGGTTCCGTTAGCATGCATTTGGATTGGCTATTGAATGAAACGGAGATGCCGATTCAAGCCGAGTGGGTTTATCCTTCCGTACAAAATTTAATTGGACATGCTGATGATTTTCGTGATGAACATGGTGCAATTGATTTTTCGAGCATCAAACGGATTTTGTCTCATCCGGTTGCAATTGCTCAGTGTAGACAATTTATGCGTAGCAGTTTCCCAAATGTTGAATTTGAGCCAGTTTCTAGTACTGCAGAAGGTGTTCGGCTCGTCAAACAGCAACCTGGCGAAGGACTTGTTGCCATTGGTACGAAGTTGGCTGCACAAACGTATGGACTTGAAATATTGTCTCCGATGATTCATGATCATGAAAATAATTTCACACGATTTATTTTGATTGGCCAAGACTCATTTGTTAGTACTCGAACCGATGGAATAGACAAAACGAGTATGATGATTACGTTGCCAGAAGATTTTCCAGGCGCATTACATCAAGTGCTTAGTGCATTTGCGTGGCGCAGAATTAATTTGACACGGATCGAATCTCGTCCAACAAAGAAGAAATTGGGTTCGTATTATTTTTATTTAGATGTATTATTATCCATGGATTCGGTTCTATTACCGGCAGCGATTCAAGAAATTGAATCACTTGGCGGTACAGTTAGAGTTCTAGGAAGTTATAAGAGTTATCCATATCTGGAAGGGATGAGTGAATCATGAGTAATCAACAATGGATTTATTTGAATGGTCAATACGTACGCAAAGAAGATGCAAAAATTTCTGTATTTGATCATGGGTTTTTGTATGGCGATGGAATTTTTGAAGGAATTCGTATTTATGGTGGAAATATTTTTAAATGCAAAGAACACTTGTTGCGCTTATACGATTCCGCAAAATCAATCATGCTTGACATTCCACTTACATATACTGAAATGGAAGCGGCTTTAGTGGAATCTGTTGCAAAAAATGGTTTGCGTGATGGGTACATTCGTCTAGTTGTTTCGCGTGGAGATGGAAATTTAGGTCTTGATCCTCGCCGATGCCCAAAAGCAAACATCATTATTATCGTTGAGCAATTGTCGATTTATTCTGAAGATCAATATAAAACAGGATTAAAAATCGTTTCCGTTTCTACGCGTCGCAATATTCCCGATGCATTGAATCCAAAAATTAAATCTTTGAACTACTTAAATAATATATTGGTTAAAATTCAAGCAAACCTTGCGGGCGTTGGTGAAGCATTGATGTTGAATGCACAAGGATACGTTGCAGAAGGTTCAGGTGATAATATTTTCATCATCAAAAACGGCATTCTTTTCACGCCTCCTGCGTATGTTGGCGCACTAGAAGGTATTACTCGTAATGCCATTATTGAGCTTTGCGAGCGTTTTGGTTATCCATGCAAAGAACAACCGTTTTCGTTGCACGATGTATATGTGGCGGACGAAGTATTCTTAACTGGTACTGCTGCAGAAGTCATTGCAGCACGTGAAGTCGATGGTCGAATCATCGGGTCTGGCGAAGCAGGTCCAATTACAACACATTTGCTTCAAGAATTCCGCAAAATGGTTACAATTGATGGGGTAAAAATTAAGTACGATGAAGTTACTTCACAATAATGTATTACTAAATGGAGCCCTGCAATGCGTGTTTTCCGCATTTGCGGGGTTTATTTATAGGTACTTACATAGAATGTGAGGTGTTCAAATGATTTATAAATTAATGATTGTATTTTTGACCTCGATGCTAGAAATGACCTTGGCAATACCACTTGGTGTTGGGATTGGTTTAACCTTCATTGAAAATGTGATTGCCAGTGTGAGTGGTACACTGGTTGCATCATTTCTTGTTCTCTTTGCCGGAGAGCGTTTACGAACTTTTCTAATTCGTAAATTCAAAATTGAAAAATCAACCGTTGACCAAGACAAACGTGAAAAGTGGATCGTTCGAGCTTGGCGTTTGTACGGAGCGTTCGGACTTGGAATTATTTCTCCTTTATTAGTTGGTGCACAAGTTGGCGTTGCGATCGGAATTGCATTTGGAGCAAATATAAGAAAATTAATGTTTTGGACAATTGTTGGAGTGTTTTTTTGGGGAATTATCTTTTCTGTAGCCATTGATCAAGGTTGGCGTTTTTTTGAATAATTATTTCGTAATCTTTTTGATGGTCGATGCATAAAATAAGTTAACTTATTGATGCGGGGGTACGATCCATGCGGATGATATTTAAAAATGGTTCATTTATTCGAGAACAGGAATCAGAAAAAAGCGTTACCGAAGAAGTTGTTATAAATTCTGTTCCAAGTATGAAACTTCCTGAGTTTGTCATGAACTACGGTCCGATCATCTCGTTTTATGACGAAGCTTATGCGACGCGCCAAATGATGCATCATGCTCCGATTACGATTAGTTCAGATGATATCAAAAATTCGGGTGAACCATTTGGTGCAACGGAACTAGAAGAAGCAGTTGGAGTTGGAGTTGAAATAAATGTTGGTGATGAAGAAGTGTTTTTACCTGAATTTCATGAAATTAAAGATGTTCCATCAATTAAAAAACCAAAAGCAGTTATAAAAGAACAATTTCAGACGAATGCACCAGGTGTTTGGATTAATCATTTACCCAAGTGGTCTAGTGATCAGGATCAACAGATGATTTGATAGGCGAAGTTTGCCTGTTATATCATCTGTTTTTTTGTTTTGAACTTGTGATATACTATAAAAATGACACATATGTTCGTATTTGATGGACGAGGGGAATGAATTATTTGCGTATCATGGGAATAGACCCGGGGGTAGCCCGAGTAGGATTCGCCTTTTTGGATCGGAACGGACATCAAATGAAAGCTGTTCAATATGGAGTCATTGAGACACCGGCGCATACGGATATGAATGATCGATTATTACAAATATATGAAACGACGCGAGCACTTATTGAAAAATACGAACCGAAAGCGATGTCGATTGAAAAGCTATTTTTTAATCGCAATGTAACGACCGCGATTTCCGTGGGACAAGCGCGCGGCGTATTATTGCTCGCCGGCAGACAACATCACTTATCCATTGCTGAATATACGCCGCTTCAAGTTAAATTGGCAATTACCGGTTATGGTCAAGCGGACAAACAACAAGTGCAAGAAATGATCCGCCGTTTGCTCAAACTTGATCAAATACCGAAACCAGATGATGCAGCCGATGCGCTAGCAATCGCATTATGTCATGCACATGCAGTTCAATGGCCCAGTGCATTAGAGAAAGGATCGGTGTGATGTTGTGATTGATTATATTCGTGGTACGATTGTGGAACGGGAAGTAGATGCAATTATTTTGGAGTCAAATGAAATCGGATATCGCGTTTATTGTGCGAATCCTTTTGCCTTTGAAAATGAAACACTTGTTTACATATTTGATCATTGGCGTGAAGACGGACGTACTATGTATGGATTTCTAAATCGTATGGAGCAAAAATTGTTCCGCAGGTTGTTGGACGTAAACGGGATCGGACCGAAGTCAGCAATTACGATTTTGGCATCGACATCCACTCGTTCCCTTGTTTTAGCGATAATAAAAGAAGATATTAATGCATTGTCCAAATTGCCGGGAATCGGTCGTAAAACCGCACAGCGGATGATTTTGGATATTAAAGATGGATTAGCAGAGCGGATTTCTGGTCAGCAAGGATTGCCTTCCGATTGGAATTTTGAATTTACAGATTCAAATAGCAGCAAAAGTTCAACGATAGCTGCTGCAGTTGCGACAGCTACCAATGGGATGCCATTACCTTGGATTGAGGCAAAAGAGGCACTAATTGGACTTGGCTATACGGAAGCAGAACTTTCGAAACTATGGACAACACTCAAAACAAAATTTACAGACATCGATGCTGTAAAGACGGAACAATGGATTAAGGCTGCCTTGCAACAATTCGCAATCCGATAAGGGAGAGAGCGTTACATGATGGATGATCGGCTAATCTCTGCTCAAATGATGATGGAAGATCAGCAAATTGAATCGAGTTTGCGTCCCAGAACGCTTGCTGAATATATTGGTCAATCTGCTGTCAAAGAAAATTTGAAAGTGTATATTGAAGCTGCAAAATTACGTAAGGAATCACTTGATCACGTTTTATTATATGGACCTCCTGGTCTTGGAAAAACGACATTATCGGCGATTATTGCAAATGAACTTGGCGTACATTTGCGGATTACATCTGGACCAGCCATAGAGCGACCAGGAGATTTGGCGGCACTACTTACGAATCTGCAATCAGGTGATGTATTATTTATTGACGAAATCCATCGATTACATCGAACCGTAGAAGAAGTGCTTTATCCGGCAATGGAAGATTCTGTATTAGATATTATGATCGGTAAAGGACCGACAGCAAGATCTGTTCGTTTGGATTTGCCTCCTTTTACACTGATTGGTGCAACGACTAGAGCAGGATTGTTATCTGCGCCGCTTCGCGACCGATTTGGCATTGTAAATCGTTTGGAATATTATACGCTTGAAGAATTAAAGATAATCGTCATACGCGCAGCAGAAGTATTCCATGTGGAAATTCATCCAGAAGCGGCAGAAGAAATCGCAAGGAGATCACGCGGGACACCGCGGATTGCCAACCGTTTATTGAAACGAGTACGTGATTTTGCGCAGGTAAAAGGTGACGGACGGTTAACACTTACGATTACACAAACTGCACTTTTAGCCATTGATGTTGATCCGCTTGGATTAGACCCGATTGACCACAAAATGCTACGTGCGATTATTCAACATTTTCGCGGCGGTCCAGTAGGTTTGGATACGATTGCGGCAACTATTGGGGAAGAAAGTCAAACGATCGAAGATGTGTACGAACCTTACCTGTTACAATTAGGATTTTTACAGCGCACGTCCCGTGGTCGGATGGTGACGGATTCTGCCTATCGTCATCTTGGATTGCCAATACCAGGACCAGGACCAGGGCCAGGACGTTCATCTGAACCAGAAGAAAACTAGGAAGGGGTAACGAAATTATGGGTTTACATCGACCTAACGTATATCGGATCATTTCATTTTTGCTGGCGTTAGTGCTGTTAAATATTTCGTTACCATATGTAATTTTTGCGTTTCCAGATGCATCAAGGATTCGTGTTGGTTTGATGTTTGATAATTTAAAAACGATTCGGGATACAGCGCCTGTGATTACGATTAGCGGTACTGGAGGAGCAGATATCGGTGTTATCGATACTCGGCAGCCTGATCATGGCGGAATTTTGAAATTGCATCATTTCGATCAATCGTTTTTAACCCATTTTAGTTTGATGCAATGGTCTTTTGTCATCACTGAAACAAAGTCTGCAGATGAGGCCTCCGTGCAACTTAAGAAAATTCGTGATAACGGGGAACCGGGCAGAATTATTATCCGTAACCGTTCGGATGGCTTGGAACCTCCGATACCTGTGATGGCTTTCCAATTGGTCGCAGGTCCCTATGTTTCTGAAGTTGAAGCAATTAAAGCACTCTCAAAAATCAAAACAGTGTTTAAATCACTACCACCAGCGAAGGATCAATACCAAGTGATTGGACAACAATGGGCCATAGTTGGTACGTATGATAATATAACAGCTTGTGATGACGCTCAAATGAAGTTGGAAATGTTCGGTTGGAATCCAATTCGTCTTCGTTCATTAACTGCAGATGGTGTCACAAGTCAGTTTCAATTGGCAATCGGTGGTGTTAGCACCGTAGATCAATTGGTTCAATTACAAACTACATATTTAACAGCACAGCTAGGTTCCGATTGGATGCCATTAAACTGGAGTGATATTCCATTATTGATTGAACAAAAAGAGTGGATTCCTGATTCCTCAGAAGCCGGAGGAACGATCATTTCACATTGGCAAGTACCAACATTTGCAGGTTGGCGCGCTTGGATTCAAGGAACTAATGACCGTCTTAGCGTGGCGGAACATAATAAATATAGTTACCGCGGACGATTAGAATTTTTAAGTTCAAATGACAAAATGGCTCTTGTAAACGATTTACCAATGGATCAATATTTGGCGAGTTTACTTGGTGTTGAAATGAGCGGAACATGGCCGATTGAAGCGTTAAAAGCCCAGGCAGTTACTGCACGAACTTATGCTATGAAACAAGGTAACAAATATGGATTCGCTCAAGTTAGTGATACGACATATGATCAAGTATATCGGGGAATAGGCTCAGAATCCGAGCGGACGATTCAGGCAGCCACGGAAACGAGTGGTGAATTTTTAATTGATGGTTCAGGATTAATTGGAGCATATTTTTCATCGAATGCTGGTGGCAAAACAGCTGCTGGTAATGAGGTATGGGGCGGAAGTTGTGCGGTATGTCAAAGTGTAGATTCATTCGATGAGATTGCTCAGGCAAACAAACCGCTGTGGGGAAGAGTAATCACTTCTAATGGTACGAATGGTTATATCCCGTTATCCGCAATTTCACCTTCTGGAAGAATTTCCGAATCTGGACTACCATTTTACAATGTAAACACAGCAACTGCATCGGTAAGAGGTGCTCCGTATGTCGATACCAATAATCCTGTACTTGTAACGATACGAACGGGAGATATCGTAGCGTTATTAGATACGACTTTCGAAGTGAACGCCTATAGTTGGGTAACGAATACGTCAACTGGTGTTGAATTACAAAAGACGATGAATGCAAAATTAACCGGTTCAAGTCAGATCAAAGATGTAATTTCAAAACTTGAAGCAACAAAAAAAGGAGTTTCGGGTCGGGTTACCGAACTAACAGCCAATGGACAAATTGTTAAAACTTCAGTTGCAGATAATTTCAGAGGAATTCTTGGTGGATTAAGGAGTACGTTATTTACGATCGATGAAATGGGTCGATTTACAATACTCTCTAAAAACGGTAACCAAATTCAAGCAGAAGCAAGTACTACAGGATCTTGGTTTGTAGTTAATGCAAATGGAAAATCGTTACCAATCCCAGCAAGTGGAATTGATCGCTTGGTGATGAATGCAAACCAACAAAATAGAATCATCTCAATGCGTCCGAAATTTCGTTTTATTGGCAATGGTTTTGGACATGGCGTTGGTTTATCACAATGGGGGGCTAAACAACTCGCCAATCAAGGATGGACTTATGATAAAATTGTATTGCATTATTTCCAAGGTGCAACCTTGAGAAAGGAAGGCGTTACAAGTGCGCGTTGATGATTTTGATTTTGATTTACCTTCAGACCGAATTGCCCAAACACCATTAGCAAACAGGATTGACTCAAAATTATTGGTTATGGATCGGATTAATGGTCAATGTACGCATACTCAATTTAATTCATTCCATCAATTTCTGCAGCCTGGGGATTTATTAGTTCGGAATAATACGCGTGTAATTCCGGCTCGTTTGTATGCGCGAAAAACCGAAACGGGTGCCAAAGTCGAAATGCTTTTGCTAACCGAACTTGAGCCGAACGTTTGGGAAGTACTTGCTAAGCCTGCGCGTCGATTAAAAGAAGGCATGTTACTCGACTTTGAAGTTGGTGAGTTTTTCACAGCAGAAGTGCTTGAAGAACGACCCGACGGTCGCAGAGTAATTAAATTTCAATACGTCGGAATTTGGCTTGAGTGGATAGAGAAACTAGGTGAAATGCCACTTCCACCATATATCACACAAAAGTTGGATGATCGGGAACGGTACCAAACGGTATTTGCTAAAGAAAACGGCGCCGTTGCAGCACCAACCGCCGGTTTGCATTTTACGGATGAATATATAGATTCCTTATGTGAAATGGGTATTGAATTCGCTGATGTAACGTTGCATGTCGGATTAGGAACATTCCGCCCAGTGACTGCTGAAACGATCGATGCTCACGAAATGCACTCAGAATGGTACAAGCTTGAACAAGATGCGGCTGATGCAATTAATCGTGCTCGGCGTGAAGGTCGAAGAATTATCCCAATTGGAACAACTGCATGCCGTGTACTTGAAACGGTTGGAAAACAACTTACAGTGAACGATGAGATAACGGCGTGTAGTGGTTGGACGGATATTTTTATTTATCCAGGTTACGACTTTACGCTAATTGATGCATTGTTTACAAATTTTCATTTGCCAAAATCGACATTGTTAATGTTAATTAGTGCGTTATCTAGTAAAGAAAATATCATGCATGCCTATCAGGAAGCGATTGAACAGAACTATCGCTTTTTCAGTTTTGGAGATGCAATGTTTATTGCTGGACACACAAAAAAATAAAATGTAGACGTCACGATCATGCGGGTTAATTCTACGCATTGGCGTGACGTTTATTTTTTGTCGTCTTTTCATTTGGTATTTTTGTAGAACGATGATAGAATGGGCAATGGTTAATGTTGTGAAAAGGAAGGGGAATGTTTTACATGAGTGCTGTTCAGTATGAGTTGTTGCACACATGCAAACAATCAGGCGCACGCTTGGGACGTATCCATACGCCGCATGGTACTATTGAAACGCCAGTTTTTATGCCTGTTGGAACACAGGCTACCGTCAAAGGGTTAAGTCCTGAAGAAGTAAGTGGACTTGGTGCGGAGATTATATTAAGTAATACGTATCATTTGTTTTTGAGACCGGGTCATGAATTGGTGTCAAAATTGGGTGGTTTGCATAAATTTATGAATTGGAATAAGCCGATTTTGACAGATAGCGGTGGTTTTCAAGTGTTTAGTTTGAATGAATTACGTAAGATCGATGAGAATGGTGTTACCTTCAGGTCGCATTTGAACGGAGATAAACATTTGTTTACACCAGAGCGCGCAATGGATATTCAACATCATTTAGGCGCAGATATAATTATGGCGTTTGATGAATGTCCACCATATCCTGCAACGTATGAATATGTCAAAACGTCTACTGAACGTACAGCTCGTTGGGCCGAACGTTGTTTAACACATCATATGAATGCACCAATTGAAGTTCCTTTTGCGCCAGATGGTTCAAATTCTCGTGCTGATTATCAAGCGCTTTTTGGTATCGTACAAGGCGGTATGCACACCGATTTACGCCGAGCAAGTGCCGAAACTCTTGTTGCAATGGATTTTCCTGGTTACGCACTTGGTGGATTAAGTGTTGGTGAAGATAAAGAGATCATGTACCGCGTCATTGAAGAAACGACTCCGTTTTTGCCAGCCAATAAATCTAGATATTTGATGGGTGTTGGTGCACCAGAAGATTTAATTGAAGCAGTGATTCGCGGGATCGATCAATTCGATTGTGTATTGCCTACGAGAATTGCACGTAATGGAACCGTGTTTACCAACTTTGGAAAATTAGTCGTAAGAAATGCGTTATATGCTGAAGATCCGCGTCCGTTTGAAGAAGGATGTACATGTTATGCATGTACTCATTATTCTCGTGCTTACGTGAGACATTTGATTAAAGCAGATGAAATGTTCGGTTTACGCTTAACGACATTGCATAATTTGCATTTTTTAATTCAATTGATGCAAGATATACGTAAAGCAATCGTGGAAAATCGACTTTTGGATTTCCGCGATGAATTTTATGCAAGATATGATTCAAATTCCATTCGAAAAGGAGCAAAACTAAAATGAATTTCTTGATTGAGTTAGCAGAACCGGTTACACAAACTGCAACAGCAGAGGCACCAGGTGGTTTAGCAAGTTTTATTCCGTTGTTATCATTACTCGCAATGTTTGGGATTTTGTATTTCTTAATGATTCGCCCCCAGCGTAAACGTCAACGTGAACGCGTGCAATTGTTAAATGCGTTAAAAGTGGGGGACCGTGTTGTTACCATTGGCGGACTTCATGGAACGATTCTTGAAATTAATGATGAACTTGTTGTGTTAAAAGTGAATGATGTGACAAAATTAACGTTTAGCCGTAGTGCGGTTGAAAATCGACGTGAAAGTCAAGCTACAACAAAATAATCGTTAACTATTGAATTGGACTTAATCTCTTTAGGTAAACATTGATTAATCGTCTATCGTAATTGATATACGGTTTTTTACTGCCAACCAGTAGAGGTTAAGTCCAATTTGTTTTTTATGGTATTTATTAAAAATTTACGCTTTCCTTCCCATAATTCCACCAATCGTTGCTGCCACGATTACGATTCCGCTCATTAATCCGAACATGCCGATTCCACTGTCAAAATTATCGATTAATCCACGTAATGCAATTAGCCAAATTAAATAGCCAATACCACACCATAAACCGTGTAACCAACCAAGAGATTGTGATTTTTTCGCAGATAATATGCCGCATATCCAAGCGATTAACGTATGCATAATAATCCCAGTCCATCCATTTGGGTTGATCGGTGACTGCCATGTGTTCCACATACTTAGTGTGAGTGCAAATGTAATAAATAACAACACGGAAAGCAAAATTCCATATAGTGCAGGAAAACGATGAGCGATTGTCATGTTGATAACCTCTTTTCTTTTAGTAATCGTATTTTTTGTTTCAGCCATCCCCGGTAAAAAACAATCATTAAGATCGTATATACCAAGATGATGATCATTGAACGGTTATAGACCGTACCGAATGCATCCGTTAGCGTCCACGCGAAAGGTAAAAAAGCATATCCAGAAATTAGTTTTATGAGATCAGTTGGATGTATATCTTTCCCGCCCCACCAACCTCTTGTTTGCCAAAAAGCACATGCCGTCGTCCACGTCATTCCAATACCCATCGATAAAATGATTCCTATCCAAGGATCGTCAAAAAGTTTAGGTAATACCAACATACACATCATTTTAATGATAGAACCTGTAATCGTATTCCACATCGCAAACGATGCACGGCCATCTGCTTGTAAAATGTTTTGTAGTGGACTTTGCAGACTGACATTAAATCCAAACATCAATAGCATAATCATCCACTGAACATACGATTGATTTCCGTAAATGGCAGCGCAAATTGGCGCTGTGAACAAAAGCATCACTGTGTGAAATGGGATACTGGTCCACCAAGAGATGGCCAGCGATTGCCTTACCATTCGCACGACTTCAATTTTTGACTCATCTTCCTTTGCTTGAGCGATTGCAGAAAACAATCCAGTCGCAACAGACAACGAAATTGATCCGGGAAACATAATCAGTGGGAGTAATGTTGCTTGAATGACGCCATAACCACTTAGAATAGCAACGTGAGAAACACCAAAACTGGCTAAACAATACAAAATCCAAATCGATTCTGCCCAAAAGGCGAGCGCGCCAGCGACTTTTTGCGCAGTAAATGGTAAAGATTCCTTAAAAAGTTTTTTCATTGATAATTGTGCAGAAGAACCGTTGATCTTTTCATTTTGATTATGTTGTTGCTTAAACTTAAATTTCCAAATCAAAAATGAGGCGGCTTCTCCAACAAATACACTTCCCATTAATGCACATGCCGTCCATTCAATCGGATATTGTTTCCCGAATTCATAACCAATCCACAAGCTAATACATACACGTAATAATGCTTCGGCTGTTTGTGCAAGTGCACCAGTTGTTAATTGACCTTTTCCGAGTGCCAAGCCACGCCACGCTGAAGATGCCATGACCAAATAAACAATCCACGGCACGATGAGCATAGGCCAAATGAGACGATGATCATGATATAAGTTGGTTACAATCCAAGGTACAGAAATAAAAAATGTAATGATGCAACCAAGTCCAATTCGACTCGTCCATTTTGATCCAAGTTTAACGGCATCTTGCGTGGAAATCATTTGTTGTCCGGTCCACCGTGCGAGCACCATTGGAAATCCGCCGCACAACAGCGTTAAGAGTAATAATAAGAGCGGATAACTCATTTGGTATAATCCGATCGCTTCAAGACCAATTAATCGTGGCAAATAAAACCGCGGAACCATTCCGATGAATCTACAAAACACCGACGCTAAACCAAGACCAATTGTACCTTTCCAAATTGTTTGTGCTCGAAAACTCAAAATGACCAACTCCCGATTTAACTCTATGCGGAAGAACTGAAAACTTTCCCAAAACTCAAGAATTGGTTATAATAAAATAACATTGTCAAATTGCATGTTGGTAAGGACGAGAGGAGTTCGTGCACCTGTGAAAAAGTGGGAAATGGATACCCGATTTTGCTTGGAGCTAGGAATGACGGAACACGAACTTCGGGAAATCGTAAAACGATTATGCCAAATTAAGGCGGAAGAGTTTCGGTTTCTTGGTTATAGACAGACGTCTTCACATGATATTTGGTTATGTGTGTGCGGTAAATGGAAGAAAAATCAGCAGGTTACATTGCATGGGTTGACTGAAGCAATTTTGACGCTGCGAGCGAATATTTGGATGAACTGGTTAACAATGAGTGCCTGGAAAGGTACATTGGATGAACATATTGGAATACCTGATCTTCCGAACGAATACTAATTAATTTAACGTTTTTATGCGGTTGGGCAAGCATGCGTGTTGCCACCGCATTTTTTTATGAAAAGTACGTTTTAATTGAAATGGAGGTTTTGTCGTGCATCCAGAATCGGTACGAACCATATCTAAAGTATCGGATCAGTTGTTACGTGAACGTCTTGAAGTGATACGTGTTTTAATCGAGGAACAAGACCATTATGAAGCTGTATTGCGCGATCAAATTACAAATGAACATTTTTATCATCGGGCAGATCGACATCTCAATATTACTGAAGGTGGCGCGGAAGAAATGTATCATGCATTTTTGCCACTAGAAACGGATGATGTGATTTCGATCTTGGTTGGTAACGAACGAAAAGTATATCCCGATGATTGGAAGCGCGAGTATTTGCGCAATGGACCTGACGGATTTTTTGTTTGGTTTGATCCAGCAATGGAGAATGATTCGGAAGCAGATGAACAATTTGGTAAGTATTTAATTGAAAAAATGAAAGAATTTAAGCAACAAGGAATTTTTGATCCAGAGTCAATACAAGCACTTTTTAAAGATATTGAACAATTGCGCGGAGATACAGAGAAAAATTCGGGAACGGAGTGACACCTATCATGATTCGGTATGGAGAGGAAAAAACTTTTCCAATGCGTGTACAGCGTCTAATCGTTGTTGGCGAGCAAGTTCGCCAATGGTGGAATGCGACGATTACATTCGAATGGGGACCAGATATGGAGTTTCCGGAAGGGTTAGTGAATCCTTCAGTCGTGATGATGGTAACACCTTCCGGTGAATTAATTGACAGCGTCATTTTATCGGATGGCACAGACAGTGAATTTGTTCTAGAAGAAGCTGAAAAAATAATTTTGCTTGCACATGTAAAATTTCATTTGAATGAATGGATTGGGCTTCGTGCGAGTGGGGGCGACCACACCTAATGACCGAACATTTTGAAGCAACGAAACAATGGTTAGCTAAACTTGTGAATTTACCGGGCGTGTCCGGATTTGAAGATCAAGTTCGCGTTGCAGTAAAAGAAAAATTAAGTGGTTTGCCGCTATTTTGGTATAAAGATCAACTTGGCGGTATTTTTGCGACTCCGGAACATTCAGTAGATCAAGACTTGCCGTGTGTTCTCATTTGCGGACATCTCGATGAAGTTGGATTTATGTTGACTGGTATGACAGAACAAGGTATGTTGCGATTTCAAGCAATTGGCGGATGGTCGTCCACCGTTTTGCCTGCACAACGTGTAGAAGTCATTACACCTAAGGGGCCCGTTCTAGGCGTCATTACTAGTACACCGCCACATCTGCTTGACGATGCGAAGAAAAACATGACACCATCGATCGAACAGATGTTGATCGACGTCGGCGCTTCATCAATTCATGAGTTGAAATCAATGATGATACGACCTGGCCTTTCCGTAGTTCCATATGGTCCATTTACAGAATTAAATGACGGTAAACGCTGGCTCGCTAAAGCTTGGGATAATCGATACGGTGTAGGTTTGGCAGTGGAAACGCTGGAAATGTTTCATAACGAAAATTTGCCTTACCGGATCGTATGCGGAGCTACCGTACAAGAAGAAGTTGGATTGCGCGGAGCAAATGCGGCAAGCATGTTAATACGACCTGATATTGCATTTGTTTTGGATGCAAGTCCAGCGAATGATGCATTTCAATCTGGCCCGCAAACGAACGGAAAGCTCGGGAATGGTGTATTGATTCGATTAATGGATCGTACAATGGTAACCTCACCACGTATGGTTGAATGGATCGTTGAAGTTGCTGAATCCGAACATATTTCGTATCAGTTTTATACATCCGCTGGTGGTACAGATGCTGGTCAAATTCATCAGAGCGGAATTGGCGTGCCTACTGCTGTAATCGGGATTTGTTCGCGGTATATTCATTCGGCAAATTCGATGATCGATCCGAACGATTATTTTTCTGCGAAAAAATTACTGAGTGAATTACTTCGCAGGTTAACGCCGGAACGTATTGCTTGGCTTCAAGGCGGCCAACTTCCTGAGGAAGTATGATTAGAGAACTAAATGCTGTCGTGTGGGAACAAATGCGCAATGATTCAGTAAAACGAGCGGTACTGCTTACTACACCATTTTGCGGTACTTGCCAACTTGCTTTGACAATGCTAGAAATCATTGCTACAACGAAACCAGATTGGCAAATTGCACAACTATCAGTGATGGAAATTCCAGAAGACGTGCAAAGATGGCAAATTCGCAGTGTTCCTTGTATAATTATTGTCCAAGACCATGTTTTGCTTGACCATTGGTACAGAATCGGCTCGGTTACTGAATTGTGGGAAAGACTTGGTCAATTTTTCAAACTATAAAACATATTTTAGGAGAGATTACTCATGAAAAAAGTAACAATGACGTTAGACGGCGGTAATGTAGTAGAAATTAAATTATTTGATGCAGACGCACCAAATACGGTTGCTAACTTCGAAAAATTAGCAACCGATGGTTATTATAACGGCTTAACATTCCACCGTGTGATCCCAGGTTTTGTTGCACAAGGTGGTTGCCCGAACGGAATCGGAAATGGCGGTCCTGGTTACAACATTAATTGTGAAATCAACCCGAATAAACATGTTCGCGGTTCGCTTGCGATGGCACATGCTGGAAAAAACACTGGCGGTAGCCAGTTCTATATTTGTTATGATGCATTTCCACATTTGGATGGCATTCACACGGTGTTTGGTCAAGTTACTTCAGGTATGGAATTTGTTGATCAAGTTCGTCAAGGTACTAAGATGGAGTCCGTTGTCGTTTCTGAAGAGGTGTAATACGTATGAATCCATGGATGGACGTTCCTGAAGATGAACATTATATGCGCTTGGCTCTGCAAATGGCCGAGGGAGCGTCCGGACAAACGGGCATGAATCCAACGGTAGGTTGTGTCCTAGTTAACGCTGGACGTATTGTTGGCATGGGAGCACATTTAGAACGCGGATATGCACATGCGGAAATTCATGCACTTCAAATGGCAGGTTCAAATGCGATCGGTGCAACTGCCTATGTGACGTTAGAACCATGTTCACATACAGGAAAGACAGGACCTTGTTCAGATGCACTCATTGCTGCAGGGGTGTCACGTGTTGTGATTGCAACACGTGACCCTAATCCACTTGTAAGCGGCCAAGGAATTTCAAAACTTGAGCAGGCCGGTCTTACTGTAAGCGTGGGAATACTGGGGCTTGAAGCAGAAACTCAACAAGAAGTTTTTAGACACGTCATGACAAGAGATATCCCTTTTGTTACTTGTAAAGTTGCGTCAACGTTGGACGGGAAAACCGCTACCGTAAGCGGTGAAAGTAAATGGATTACGAATGAGCATTCCAGATCTTATGTACAAGCGCTTCGTCATGTTCATCAAGGAATTCTAGTTGGTGTCCAGACCGTAATTGCCGATGACCCGCGATTAACTTCACGCTTGGAAGTACCTTCAATGCAGCCCATTCGAATTATTGCCGACTCCACGCTGCGCATTCCGTTAGATGCATATGTAATAACTGAGCAACCGCAACACACGATCATTTTAACAACCTCAGGTGCAGATCAAATTCGTAAAGATGCGATTCGCGCAAGAGGTGTGACCTTGATTGAGTGTGGTTCAAATACGACTGTTGATTTGACGTTCGGATTGAAATGTTTGTTAAAAGAACACGGCATAGCATCTATTTTGCTTGAAGGCGGCGCGCGATTAAATGGCGCGATGTTGGAACTAGGTTTGATCAGTAAGTTTGTTTTATTTTATGCGCCAAAAATTATTGGCGGTATCATGTCTACACCAAATTTTGATATTTCCGGCATAGCTGCAATGAACGAGGCATACACCCTAGAGCGCATTGCGGTGAAACAATTTGGGAATGACGTTTGCATCTCAGGGTATCCGGTTCGCAAGGAGGGATGAGTAACATGTTTACGGGATTGATTGAGGAAATTGGACATTTGGAAATGCGCGTGCAACAAGGCAAATCCATGCGTATTGGCATACGCGCGCAGAAAGTTCTGGACCAACTCAGTTTAGGTGATAGTATCGCGGTGAATGGTGTGTGTTTGACAGTTACTGATTATGATCGATCGCGATTTTATGCCGATGTCATGCCGCAGACATATGCTCATTCCAATTTGCGACTGCAAACATTAGGTGCGCCGGTTAATTTGGAACGTGCAATGTTGGCGAATGGACGGTTTGGGGGGCATCTCGTTTCTGGACATGTCGACTTAATCGGTAAAATTCGTTCACGTACCCGGTCAGAAAATGCAATTATCTTTGAAATTGAACCTGATGATCGCGATTATTTGCGTTATATTGTACCGCGCGGCTCAATCGCGGTTGACGGGATTAGTTTAACGGTGATGGATGTTTCGGACGAGCACTTCAGTATTTGGATTATTCCTCATACGCTTGGCGAGACGATTTTGTATTACCGAGAACCCGGTGACCACGTGAATTTAGAGATTGATGTCATTGCAAAATATACCGAGAAGTTATTAGCACACCGCACCACGGCACCGACAGGACGTTCATCACGCCATAAACTTGATGAAGCGTTTTTGGCCGAACACGGGTTTATGGGGTGAAATACATGGGAAATGGTTTAGATTTTCGTTTTGATACGATTGAGGAAGCCATCTATGAGTTAATGCTTGGCCGCGTCATTATCGTCGTTGATGATGAAGATCGTGAAAATGAAGGCGATTTTATTGCATTATCAGATAAAGCGACTCCGGAAGTCATTAATTTTATGATTACGGAAGGTCGTGGTTTAGTATGCGTACCAATTACGGAAGAACGTGCAAATTCACTCGATTTACCTCCGATGGTTCAGCAAAATACCGATTACCATGGAACTGCGTTTACCGTAAGTGTCGATGCTGTTGATACGACAACGGGGATTTCGGCACATGAGCGTTCAAGAACCATTAAAGCATTGATTGACCCTTCAACGCGACCACATCATTTACGTCGTCCCGGGCATATTTTTCCACTGATCGCAAAAAAAGGCGGGGTACTACGTCGTGCAGGTCATACGGAGGCAGCGGTGGATTTAGCGAAAATGTGCGGTTCTTATCCTTCTGCAGTCATTTGTGAAGTCATAAAACCAGATGGTTCCATGGCGCGAGTTCCAGACTTGATTGAGATCGCTGAAAAGTTCAACTTAAAAATGATTACGATTCGTGATTTGATTCAATATCGGAACTACAAGGAAAAACTTGTAAAACGTGAAGTGGAAGTACGGATGCCGACCGAGTTTGGATTATTTCATGCAATAGCATATACGAACGAAGTTGATCATAAAGAACATGTAGCGCTCGTTAAAGGTAGAATTGATCCAGATCAACCTACACTTGTACGCGTACATTCAGAATGTTTGACTGGGGATGTATTCCATTCTCAGCGTTGTGATTGCGGTAAACAATTTGCAGCAGCCATGCGTCAAATTGATGAAGCTGGTTCAGGTGTATTGCTATATATGCGTCAAGAAGGTCGTGGCATCGGGTTATTAAATAAATTACGGGCCTATCAATTACAAGAAAAAGGGTTGGATACCGTAGAAGCGAACTTGCAACTCGGATTCAAGCCGGACTTACGTGAGTACGGGATTGGTGCTCAAATTTTGAAAGACATCGGTGTTCGCAAAATTAGGTTATTAACGAATAATCCACGTAAAATCAAAGGATTGGACGGTTACGGACTTCAAGTCGTGGAGCGCGTGGCTATTCAAGCGGATACAAACGAAGAAACGTCGGATTACATGTATACAAAAAAGGTGAAATTAGGTCATTTGTTGAATATCGAGGAACGAATATCTGATTCGAAAGAGGAGGAAGCATAAACATGGGTACAACTTTTGAAGGGCATCTCGTATCGTCTCAGCTAAAATACGGGATTGTCGTTGGACGTTTTAATGAATTTATTACAGGAAAATTATATTCAGGTGCGCTCGATGCGTTGAAACGTCACGGGGTTGACGATTCCGAAATTGAAACAGCATGGGTTCCTGGAGCATTTGAAATTCCGTTAGTCGCACAGCGAATGGCGGAAAGTAAAAAATATGATGCAGTAATTACGCTTGGTGCGGTTATCCGTGGATCAACGCCACATTTTGATTTTGTATGTAATGAGTGTGCGAAAGGCGTAGCTGCAGCATCCATGAAATCGGGTATTCCAGTGATATTTGGTGTGCTCACGACTGATTCGATCGAACAAGCCGTCGAACGAGCAGGTACAAAGGCAGGTAATAAAGGTTGGGAAGCGGCTTGTACAGCGATTGAGATGGCAAACTTGCTTCGTCAGTTACCATAATGGCAGCAGTTCAATTTAAATTAGATGCATTTGAAGGTCCGTTGGATCTTCTTTTGCATTTAATTGATGATGCAAAAGTCGATATTTTCGACATACCGATTCAAGAAATTACGCGTCAATATCTTGTGTTTTTGGAAAATGCACAAGAACTCGAACTTGAAGTTGCAAGTGAGTTTTTGGTGATGGCGGCAACTCTTTTATTTATTAAAAGCCAAATGATTTTACCGAAACCGCCTGTCCTAGAAACTGATGACGAATTTGGATTTGATTACGAGGATCCGCGGGCGAAGCTCGTGCAAAAATTAATTGAATATCGCCAATTCCGCGCCATTGCGGATTATTTGCGCGCGCGCGAATCGTTTTGGCAATTTCATTTAACGAAAGAACCTGAAGATTTGTCACCATATCGAATGATCACCGAGTTGCCATTGGAAATTCCGCGAATGCATGCGGGGGAATTGCAACGTGCTTACATACGATTGACGCGGAAAACAAAAGTGCGCCAGGTCGTTCACACGATCCAACGTGATGAAGTGACGGTTCGAGATCGAATGGATGATATTGAACGAGAATTAGGGCATTTTGAAGGGAAAATTCTTTTATCCCAATTGTTGACCGTGTGGCGGGATCGAATTTATGTAATTACTACGTTTTTGGCCATTTTAGAGCTTATGAAAATGCGCAAAGTAAAAGTTCATCAACACACACCATATGGTGATTTGATTGTAACCAAACGGGAGGAGGCAGAACAGTCGAATGCATGAATACTTACGTATTTGTGAGGGATTATTGTTTTTGGCGGGAAGTGAAGGAGTAAGTTCTTCGCAACTGTCAGCTGTACTCGAAAAAACAATCACTGAAACCGAACAAATCATGATTGAATTACAACAAGAATTAGAAGATACGAAACGTGGGTTGCGTATCATTCGTGTTTCGGGAAATTTTCAACTTACGACATGCGCGGAACATATTCCGTATTTCGAAAAATTTGCGTACGTACCGGAAACCCATGCCTTATCCAAAGCTGCGCTAGAAACGCTCTCCATTGTTGCCTATCGTCAGCCTATTACTCGTGTTGAAATTGAAGAAATTCGCGGCGTAAAGTGCGACAGATCACTCCAGACATTACAAACTCGGCAATTGATCGAAGACATTGGCCGCGCGGAAGCCATAGGTCGACCAATTTTATATGCGACAACTGCAAATTTTTTAACGTACTTCGGAATTAACGCGTTGACTGATTTACCGCCACTTCCAGAATTTAATGAAGAGGAAGAATTGCAATTGACGCAATCTTTGTTCGATCGAGTGGAAGATCATTTTGCAACTGGTGAATAATAAATGAAGGATGACCCATACTATCTCTTGGATGATTTCCGAGAGTGGAGAGAGGGGCAATCCCGATGTACATAATCTTTGGAGCAGCCATTGGGCTGCTCTTCATTATTTTTATCGTTTTTTATGTTGCTAATTTGCATATTCGTTGGTTTATGAATCCTGGTGGCGTGTCAATCCGTGTGGAATATCGATTGTTCAAGTTTTGTTTGTATCGAAAACAATGGGCGTATTCATGGGAGGATTTACTTCGACTGTTTATTCGTTTTATTGGACAAAGTGAACAATTGCAAGCAAGATGGGATATCGTGCAAATCTTGCAATGGATGAGCGGAATTCGGTTTCGAAGTGTAAATGTATGGATCGGCGTTGGTATTCGAGATGTGGTGTATAAGTCAATCAGTATCGGTGTATTTCATGCTGTGCATGGATGTTTGCAACATGTGTTGAACGAACATAACAGTAAAATTAAATATATCCCACTCGATATAGGATTTCAATTGCATTTTGAATGTATTATTCGTCCGCAAATCGGCCATACTATTCGCGGAATCATCCTGTTGCGATCGGAAGCTAAGGGTGTACAAGAAAGGAGAATGAGTACAAATGCAAATGGAACATCCAATTCAAGGATTAATGAAAACCGCTATGGAAAACATTAAAGAGATGGTCGACGTAAATACGATCGTTGGAGACGCGGTTGAAACAACGGATGGACAAATCATTATTCCGATTTCGAAAGTTGGATTCGGTTTTGCATCAGGGGGTTCGGATTGGCGAACGCAACCATCACAAGATGCAACGATGTTTAAGAACGCTGAATCCAAAGAATCAACAATGCCGTTCGGCGGTGGTGCAGGCGGTGGTATTTCGATTACTCCAATTGCGTTTTTGATCGTTGGTAATGGCGGGGTACAGTTGATGCCACTTGATCGTTCATCGCATTTATGGGACCGATTAATGGAAGAGGCGCCAAAATGGATCGATAAAGTTTCTGCAATGCTTCCAGCGAGAACGCAGTCAATGCCGCAATAATTTTCTTTTTGATCACGATACGTACGTAGAATATGAGCTGACTACAATGGCTGTACATGATTTTGTACAGTCCAATCGTTGGGAAACAGCGCATACAAACGTGCGTTTTTTTATTGTTTTCATTTTTATTAACGTCATGATAAAATTATGAATAAAAAATCGAGAGCGAGGAATACATATGGCAATCGGATCAAGTAAGAAAAACAACTCTTCTGCAAGACAATGGATGTTAATCGGTGGATTAGTTATTGTACTGTTTTTCTTGTTTTTCGGAATATTAAAAGGCAATCAGCCTCCAGTACGAAATGATAGTGAACGTGTAGCTGCATTTGCACTGGACAAGCAACCGATGTTAGGGAATGCGGATGCACCTGTTACATTGATTGAATTTGCTGATTTTAAATGTCCAGCATGTAAAAATTTTGCGGGAACTGTAATTCCAAAGATAAAATCTGAATTAATTGACACGGGAAAAGCGAAACTTTATTTTGTTAATTTTCCTTTTATTGGTGTTGATTCCACGACGGCAGCGTGGGTGGCAGAATCGATCTATGTTCATCAACCAGATGTGTTTTGGAAATACTACGAGTTGGTTTACGCCAACCAAGGGGACGAGAAACAAGAATGGGCAACAGTTGAGCGATTGTCTGAACTCGCGAAACAAGCAGGTGCAAATGTTGATACGTTACGTGCTATCAATTCAGAAATAGCATCCAAAACATACGATGCAACGGTGAAAAAAGATATCGAAATTGGAACAAATGCTAAGGTTTCAAGTACGCCGACTTTATTTATCAATGATTCTAAAGTTGGAGATCCATTTAATTTTGACATGATTGCTGAGAATGTGAAACAGGCGGGAACGAAATAATGGAAACCCGCGTACGGATAGCTGTAATTTTAGCATGGATGACGGCGCTCTCTGCGATGCTTGGTAGCTTGTATTTTAGTGAAATTCAGGGCTTACAACCGTGTTTATTATGTTGGTATCAGCGAATCGCTATGTATCCGCTCGTATTTATGCTTGGAATGATCATTTGGGATGAGAACTGGAATGCACTGAAATATGCATGGCCATTTTGTGTTGGAGGTGCATTAATTGCGGCTTGGCATGTAGCGATTCAATATAGCCCTACACTTGCAGCAGTTATTCCCTGTGAAAAAGGTTATTCTTGTGCCGTAATCACATGGTCACTTGGACCATTTACGATCCCCTTGTTATCGCTCATTGCGTTTGTGTTTGTTATTGCATGTTTGATCGTTACACAGCGAAATCGTAAGGAATATCATTGATTTGACAGATTTTTTTTGCGATTCGAGTCGATTCGACAAATGAAGACAATCTTAGCCTTTGACGCGAATTCATAATCAGTTAATAATTATGCTAACAGTACTCAATCAACGGAGGTCGTTAGCGATGGCAGAAATTCGTAATGCATGTAATTTTAACGGTGTAATGGTTAATCTTTCTGAGTCCGAAATGTACGATCTGAATTATATTTTTTGTTCATCAGGACAATTTGGCGGGACGAACTACAAAAATTTAAACCATGTTCTCCAAACCGTTTTGGAAATTGGCATGCATTCCATAAAGGAAGAGCTAGAGACACACGAAACCCTTTCATCAATTGCAAACCAAAAGAAAAAATAATAAGAAGACCATTGTTCAAATGTGCCATCTGGTCATTGAATAATGGTCTTTTTAGATTTTAATTGGTCGTATTCTTACGTTCTCTGCTATACTTTAATTGTCAGAGTATTTCATGTTCTTATCCGATACGGGGAGGCGAGTCGTATGGATTTTGGTATGAATTTATGGCAATTACCTGCAGTTCGTATGAAACTAAATCATACCTTGCAACAATCAATTCAAGTGCTTCAATATTCCAGTGATGCATTACACGATTGGTTAGCGCAACAAATTCGGGACAATCCAATGTTGGATTGGAATGAAAATGGCACGAAACCAACATGGGATTGGCAAACTCGCGGACATTTCCGCTGTGACTGGATGAACTCTAGAACAGTGGGCGGGGTACGAGAACGCAATGATGATCAAGGACTTGCGGACTGGTGGATGCGAATACCTGATCATGAAAAGAAATTGCAAGACGACTTAAGGGAACAACTTCACATGATTGAAGGACTCTCGAAGTCAGAGCGAATGATTTGTGAACTGATGATTGATGCACTCGACGATGATGGATATTTACGGATTTCATTTGATGATTTATTTCAACATCAACACATACCTGACCGATTTGCTAGGTCGTGTCTTAGTACGCTTCAAACTCTTGAACCCATTGGTGTCGGTGCGCGTTCCATTGAAGAGTGTATTGCACTTCAGTTGCGTAAATTAAATGCACCCGAATTTGTCATACAAGCTGTTGAAAAGCAAATGAATCAATTATCTCCACCGCACTGGAAAACCTTAATTCGAAAAAAGCAATTTACAAAAGCAGAACTCGAAGAGATTTGGCATTGGCTTGGACAAACCGACCCAAGACCCGGAATCAGAATCGGGAGCGAAGAAATTACGTATGTAACGCCCGATGCATGGGTAATCAAAGAACAAGGTCAGTGGGTCATCCGATGGAATCCACGTGCGATTCCGCAACTTCAAATTTCTTCTCAATGGGCACAATGGATTAACGGACATAAGCAACCTGAGCCAGCAGAAAAAGAATCACTTGAGTATTTGCAGGAAAAAAGAATACTCAGCAAACGAATTACACATCATTTGCATATGCGTGCATACACGCTCCAGCGCGTTGTTTTAGCGATATTAACCAGACAAGAAGCTTTTCTTGAACGCGGTATTGATGCGATTCAAGCACTTGAAATGCAAGAAATTGCAGATGAACTTGAATTACACGAATCCACAGTAAGTAGATCCGTGCAAGGAAAATGGATTGCAACACCTTGGGGCACACAACCACTGCGAATGTTTTTTCATAGTGGTATTCGTCAGCGTAGCGGCAAACGCATGAGTCCCCAACAAATTCAAGCGCAAATCAAACTTGTTTTAACAAAACAACCTACCAATTCACGGATGTCTGATCAAATGGTTGTTGAACAGTTACAACTTGCCGGAATTCATGTGGCAAGGAGAACCGTGAATAAATATCGCCACCAACTAGGGATTCCATGTTCGTATGACCGTTTTGATGGTGCAGAATAAACAATTTGTTTATAACCATTTGAGCCATAAATTCATGTTTTCAAAACCGTTTTCCATACGGCAATTGTTCGCAAATCGTCCGCGATATTGGTAATTCAAATCAAACATCGTCGCATTCATTGCGCCGATACCGGCTCGGCAAAGCGCATAGGTTGTAATCCAACCGAATTGACGACCGTGTGTTTCAAGGTTTAAAATCAGCTCGCGCGTCCATCCCATCCCGCGATAGGCAGGATCTGTCGCACAGTCTGTAATTTCAGCATTTTTTAATTCATGATCAGGTTCTGCGGCAGCAGCACTTACCAATTTTCCTGCATCATTAAATACGGCAAAAAAAAATGTACCTGTTTGCATTCGCTCAGAAAGATACTCGGGATCTGAAACAGGAGTTGGATACACCGGAAATACACTTGCATACAATTCTGCTAGCATTGACGCATCAGAGACATCGCAAAGTCTCGTGTGAAAAGGCGGCTGAATCGTTTGCAAGTTTTTTTTGTTTCTGCTTAAGATTCCGCGGAGTATTACATCTTCTTCCGCCCACGATACATGATTGCGCCGGCCACTCTCTATATATCTACAGACCCCCCAAGCAAGTTCACCAGCAAAATATCCATCCCATATGCCTTCAATAACATAACCATTCGTTAGCCAAATTGCCGCATCCGAGGGTCGGATTTTGGCAATGCATTTTTGCGCTGAGATCGATACCGCCGCTTCCTCGAGTAAATACAATAATGTAGTTGCATCGCCATGACCATTATCTAAACGTACACGTTGATTGTAGTAATCCAGGCAAATGGATGCGGATGCTTGTTCGGTGCACACGTGAATTGTCTCATAATATGATTTGCTCCATTTCATGTTGGTCATCTCAGATCACTCCCTGATGTTTGTGCATATACATATCATTTTAGCAACTCAGATGCCAAACTTAATTGTGTTTTTCTTGGCACTCGATTTGCTTTATGTAGCATAAGTCGATCCAAATGGAGGCGATGGCAATGTCACATTTGATTAAACCACTGCTAGGAAGTAAGTTGCCAGAAATCGCATATGGTAAAGGGATGTATTTGTATGATTCAAATGGAAAAAAATACATTGATGGTTGTTCCGGGGCGGTTACGGCGAATATTGGTCACGGCGTTCCTGAAGTCATTGAAGCGATTCATCAACAAATGCAGCACATTAGTTTTGTATATCGATCGCAATTTACGAACCGTTGTGCTGAGCAATTGGCTGAAAAACTACATCAGAAGGCAAGTTCGCTTGGTGAGTACGAAGTGTTTTTTGTGAATAGTGGATCCGAAGCTACTGAAACCGCGTTAAAAATGGTATGGCAAGCAGCTCAGGAACGCGGGGAATACGAGCGGGATATTATTATTTCTAGGCAAACAAGTTATCACGGCATTACACTCGGAGCGCTGGCGCTATCGATGCATGAACAAAGACGGAAACGATTTACAAAACAGATGATTAATGTTCCTTCGTTTCCTGTTCCGCATTGCAGTCAGTGTCCCTTAGGAAAACAGTTTCCCGCGTGTGCGCATGCTTGTTTAGATCCACTTGAACAATTGATCAAGGAACTTGGACCGCACCGAATTGCCGCAGTAATTACTGAACCAATAGTTGGTGCAGCCGGAGGTGCCATTGTGCCTCCAGATGGATACGAAGCGCGATTGAGAGCGATTTGTACCAAGTATCAAATTTGCTGGATTGATGATGAAGTAATGACTGGGATGGGACGTACGGGAAAAACATTTGCAGTTGAATATAGTGACGCTGCGCCAGATATTATTTTGCTAGGTAAAGGCTTAGCTGCTGGATATGCACCGCTCGCTGCAGTGCTCGTTCGTTCATCGTTGATAGATTCCATTCGCAAAGGTTCGAAAGTGATTATGGCCGGTCATACACACTGTGCAAATCCAATAAGTGCTGCAGCAGGGCTTGCCGTTCTAGAATATATTGATACGCATCAATTGATTCAAAATGCGTTCGTTCAAGGTGATCGTATCAAAACGGAATTAACAAAATTAATGCATACATCACCGCTTATCAAGGAAGTGCGAGGGCGCGGACTCTTGATTGGTGTGGAATGGAATCCTGAGTACATTGGCATTCATGGAAAACGATTCACGCCGAATGATTTAATTTCCAGTGCCTTTGAAATGGGCATGTTACTATATCCGGCCGGAGGAGCAAACGACGCTGCGCTTCCAAGTGTTATCGTGGCACCAGCGCTAACAATTACAGACCAAGATGCAATTGAAATCATCGATTGGTGGAAAACGTGGATTACTTATCTAGAACTGTTTTTGGAGGGATGAGTGATGCATAAGGATAAATGGACGACGGCGATGGGAGCAATTCGTTCGATTCATTCTGGCCAAACCGTGATGATCGGTGGATTTGGTGGAACTGGTACTGCCCATAATTTGATTGATGCACTACTTCAAACGGATATTCATGATTTGACAGTAATATGCAATGATGGTGGGTTTCCGACTAAAGGAATTGGCAAGTGGATTGCTGATCGCAGAGTTCGAACATTAATTGCAACACATGTTGGGAATAATCCGCTCGTGACTGATCAAGTTAATGAAGGTTTTTTAACGTTGCAATTGCACCCGCAAGGTATTTTTGCTGAAAAAATCCGTGCTGGTGGCGCTGGGTTGCTTGGGATTCTCGTTGAAGAACGTTGGGCAACACCGGGAGCGACATTTGTCCATGAACTTGGAGGATATTTTGAACACTCACTTACAGCAGATGTCGCACTCATTGGAGCACAAACGGCTGATAATGCCGGAAACCTCGTGTACTTACAAACGGAGCGCAATCATAATCCAATGATGGCTATGGCAGCACATACGTCGATCGCAGAAGTGCGCGTGCATGAATCGAATATGTTAGATCCAGAGCAAATCATTACACCTGGTTGTTGGATTCAGCAGCTGGTGTTGCGAGGTGATCACTAGTGGATCTTCAACTGGAACAACGAATGTTAACAACTGCAGCTTCAATCGTGAAACCTGGGATGATAATCAATCTAGGATTTGGGTTGCCAACGAAACTGATGGCTTTTGTCATGAACATTCCAGATGTGTTTGTTCATGCTGAAAATGGAATCCTAGGACTTGGACCTCCTCCTGCCGCTGGTCAAGAGCAAAGCGGGCTGATTAATCCTGCGGGTGAAGCTGCAAGTGCAATGGACGGATGCAGTTATTTTGATAGCAGTCATTCTTTTTCAATGATACGCCGGGGATGTATTGATATTGCTTTTCTTGGCGCATTGCAAGTCGGTTCAAACGGTGATTTGGCAAGTTGGAAAGTTCCTGGTGCGCGCATTAGTGGGATGGGCGGTGCACGTGAATTAGCCTATGGAGCAAAATCCGTCGTCGTGCTCATGAATCATACGGATCGACATGGTCATCTAAAAATGATGCATCGTTGTACGTATCCTTTGACCGCATCAGGTGTTGTCCATTATGTAATCACTGAAAAGGGATTTTTTCATATTCAAAACGATGATTTTCAACTGGTTGATTCGTTTGAGATGCCGTAAAAAATGGAGGCGAGGACAATGACAAATGGTACACGTCAAGCGGTTCTTGTCGATGGCATCCGAACGGTTGTTGGAAAAGCTGGAAAATCATTAAGAAAACGTTCTGCAGTTCAATTGCTCGAACACGTCATTGTCTCGATCTGTAAAAAAACAAATATTTCTACCCAGGAAGTTGAACAATTTATAATTGGTCACGGCTATGTGCATGGAAACGGATTAAATAGTGCTCGTCAAGCATCACTTCGAGCAGGCGCTCGGCAAGAAAGTTCTGGGCAAGTAGTTATCCAAGCATGCGGTTCCAGTTTACAAGCGATTTGGCAAGCAGTACTAGCAGTCAACCATGAACCAGAACTGATCACAATTGCCGGCGGTGTGGAATCAATGAGTACGATACCTCATTTGTTGAATATGAGGACTTCTGATCTTTATGGCCATCAACAGTTACGGGATGCCTTGATCGCAGATGGACTGGAATGTTCAGTAAGTCATTATTTGATGGGACAACTCGCGGAAAAAATAGCTTCAAAATATGAAATTAACCGCACTGATCAAGATGAATACGCATTACATTCGCATCAAAAAGCATCACGAGCTGAACAATTAGGTCATTTCAATGCTGAACGAATGATTTTCCCGGAATTAAGTGCCGATGAATCCATTCGACACGATGCATCGCTCGAAAAATTAATGAAACTGCCAACGATTTTTGAAGAGTACGGAACGGTTACCCCTGGAAATGCTTGTCCGATGAATGATGCTGCTTGTGTGTTACTTGTCATGGATGAACAGATTGCATTGGATCACGGGTATCAAGATTATTTTCGCATCATAGGCCAGGCGGTTTGCGGTGTTGATCCGATCTGGATGGGACTTGGCCCCGTTCCGGCAACGAATAAAGCATTATTCCGTGCAGGCTTAACGCTACAAGACATCGATTGGATTGAATTAAATGAAGCATTTGCCGCGCAGGTGCTTGGTGTTATCTGTGAGTGGGAACAATTCGTTCCAGACGTCGAATCAAAAATTAATCCACTCGGTGGAGCAATTGCGCTAGGGCATCCCGTAGGAGCAACTGGTGCGATTTTAGTGAATCGTGCGATGCAAGGATTACGTAGAACACAAAAACAATATGGATTAATTACATTATGTATGGCTGGAGGCATGGGCTGGTCGATGATCATTGAGCGAATCACGCGCTGATTGGAGGTGACACCTGATGGAGCAACTAAGAATGAACATTCATCAATGGTTAATTGAGCATCAATGTTCGATCATCGATCATTTACAACGATTAATTAAAGCCGCCGGACATCCCGATCAACCAGAAAACCACGTTCAAGATGTTTTTATCAATCATTGGAACCAGAATAATTATGACGTCCGAGTACATCCCTTAAATGAAGTAGATTGGACGAAGATTCCAATATTATATTTAGCCAAACCAGTGGAACAACTCAATCAATTATCAAATGTATCCGCGCTCATCCGCGGAAGCGGTGGTGGTCGTTCACTACTACTAAACGGTCATGTGGATGTCGTGCCAGTAGGTAAAAGAGAACAATGGTACGTTGATCCGTTTGGCGGAGAACTGATTGATGGAAAGGTTTATGGACGAGGAGCAACAGATATGCTCGGGGGCATTGTATCGATGGAATATGCACTCGAGTCGATTCGAAAATGTGGAATTAAGTTAAAAGGTGATGTGACCATATGTGCGGTTGTCGAAGAGGAAAGCGGAGGCGCAGGAAGTGCTGCTTCTGTTTTACAAGGGATAACTGCAGATGCTGCAATAATTGCTGAACCAACGGCTTGCCAATTGTATCCGATCCAACAAGGCTCACAATGGTTTCGAATCCATATCCGCGGAAAAGGAGCCCATGGTGGGACTAGGGATCTAGGCGTTAGTGCCATTGAAATCGGGATGAATGTGATTAAAGCAATTCATCGTTTGGAAGCAAACAGGCATGAACGAGGATTTCAAGCACATTTACACCGCGCAAATGGAATTGCATATCCAATAAACATTGGAACATTTCATGCAGGGAATTGGCCATCGAGTGTGGCGGATGAAGCAATTTTGGAAGGACGATATGGATTAATGCCGGGTCAAAGCATGCAGGCGGCATTTGCTGAAATGGAAGATGTTATATTGAAATTGAATGCGCAGGATAAATGGTTAGAAGAACATCCAATTACATTGGAATGGTATGGTGCGAGATGGTTACCGAATGCATTGGAAGCTGAGCATCCATGGTATGACGTGTGGAAGCAACTTCCGATTCGATTGGGACGGGATATTAAAGCAGCACCATGGGGTACGGATGCAGGTTGGTTAGCTCATATCGGAAATATTCCGGTGATGGTGTACGGTCCCGGAACTCCTGAACAAGCACATCAACCGAACGAATCCATTTTAATTTCAGATGTAATCCTTGCAGCAGAAGAAATCGCAATTGCAATGATGCTTTGGTGCGGTTATGACATTGACCAACAGGAGTGATGAACATGCGAAAATTCATCAACATGCGAACAGAACTACCAGGCCCGATTGCAAAGTCGATGTTAGACCGTCGAATTGCTGCGGTTGCTCGCGCCCCTTACCATACGTTGCTTAGTTTTATTCATCACGCACATGGAGCAATCTTGACTGATGTAGATGGGAATACGTTTATTGATTTTGCGGGTGCGATCGGAACACTAAATGTAGGGCATTCACCAAAACAAGTTACGGATGCCATTCATGCTCAAATTGATCAATACATTCACACCTGTTTTCATGTTGTGATGTACGAACCGTATATTGAACTTGCTGAAACATTGAATAAACTTACGCCAGGAGATGTTGAGAAAAAAACGATGTTCTTTAATAGTGGTGCAGAAGCCATTGAGAACGCGATCAAAGTAGCTAAACGCTTTACAAAACGGCGTGGTGTCATTTCATTTGAACGTGGTTTTCATGGTCGCACATATATGGCACTCTCTTTAACAAGTAAAAATAAGCCGTACAAAACAGGTTTAGGTCCATTTTTAACGGACACATATAAATGTCCATATCCAGATTATTATCACATGGGAAGTTTGAGCGAGGATGCGCTCGATGATCATTTGTTGCAACGAATTGAACAAATGTTTTTGACCGAAATTCCGGTGTATGATATCGCGTGTGTTGTCATGGAACCAGAACAAGGCGAAGGCGGATTTATCGTGCCTTCTCAAAAATTTGTCAAAGGAATCAAAGCACTGTGTGAACGATATGGAATGCTATTTATAAGTGATGAAATTCAAAGTGGATTTGGCAGAACCGGAAAATTCTTTGCAATTGAACACCATGATGTCGTACCAGATCTGATCACGATGTCCAAATCGATTGCTGCAGGTATGCCACTAAGTGCGTTAACTGGTCGTGCAGATGTGATGGATGCTGCAGATATTGGTGAAATCGGAGGGACGTATGGTGGGAGCCCAGTATCCTGTGCTGCTGCACTTGAAGTAATTAAATTGATTCATTCCGAAAACTTACTTGAACGCGCGGTTGAACTCGGTAACCAAGTTCGTCTTCGATTGACTGGTTTGCAAAATACACATGATTTTATTGGAGATATACGAGGACTAGGTTCGATGCTCGCAATTGAAATTGTAAAAGATCCAACAACTAAAATGCCTGATTCAGAGCGAACGAATCGAATCATTAAATATGCACTTGATCATGGATTAATAATTTTAACTGCAGGAATTTATGGTAATGTCATTCGTTTATTGTATCCTTTAGTCATTAGCGATGAACAATTGCAGGAAGGTTTGGATGTGCTCGCGGAAGCAATTGAGCATTCCTAAACAATTCTCCTGTGACAAAGGAGGTTGGTCATGAAAAACGAACAAGGGATCATTGGACTTTTTATTGACGGAAATTACTTTTTTACGGAGCAAACGGTAGAGCATCGAAATGTTTATCATCAAACATTGCTTGGTCACTTGTCACAAGCGGACGCAACACATCTTAATCTGGCAGTGGAAGCGGCGAGCAATGCCCAAAAGCAATGGGCGATGTTACCAGCCTACCGTAGATCGGAATTACTTTTTGCGCTAGCTGAGGAACTGCAACGGAATACAGAGGAAGCGGCGATGTTGATCGTTGCGGAAACAGCGAAGCCGATTACGCTTGCACGCGCAGAAATTATGCGTGCAGTGACGACGTATCGTTTATCTGCGGAAGAAGCAACGCGATTGCAAGGGGAAACGCTTGTCATGGATGCCGTGCGCGGTGGTGAAGGAAAGTCGGCATTTACCGTATTAGAACCCGTTGGCGTCATCGCAGCGATCACACCATTTAATTTTCCGTTTAATTTGGTTGCACACAAAATTGGACCAGCTTTGGCTGCAGGAAATGCAGTGATCATCAAGCCTTCAAGTCAAACACCATGTTGCGCACTTTGGATTGCTGAAGCGGCAAAACGCGTTGGAATTCAAGATGGTGTAATTAATGTAATCATAGGATCAGGTGGGATCATCGGGGATGCGTTGGTTACACACAAAGGTATTCAAATGATCAGTTTTACTGGAAGTTTCGATGTTGGGCTTCACATACGAAGCATCGCTGGATTGCGTAAAACGCTGTTAGAGCTCGGTTCAAATAGTGCGGTGATTTTGGACCAAAGTACAGATATCAATCTAATCGCCCCGAAACTTGCATCAGGTGCATGTGCGTTTTCTGGTCAAGTATGTATTTCCATTCAGCGAATCGCTGTCCACGAATCGCAACATGATCAATTGTGTTCACTTCTTAAAACCATATTTTCAGGATGGATAGTTGGTACTGATCCGGCTGAATCAAATACATCAATGAGTAAAATGATTAATTCTAGTGCGTTAATCAAAGCAAAAAATGCAGTTCAACAAGCAAAAAATGCAGGTGCCACAGTTATTTGCGGCGATGATTATCACGAAATGTCGATGTGGCCGACGGTATTAACGGATTGTCCATCGCATTTAGATATCGTACAACAAGAGATGTTTGCGCCTATCGTTGTTATCCAAAAATATCGCGATATTCAAGAGGCAATCGACTGGGTAAATGATTCGAGGTATGGACTTAATACCGGATTTTATTCAAATAATTTGAAACATGTATGGCATGCCATTCGTACGATTAAATCTGGTGCATTACTTATTAATGAAATTCCAACGTATCGGGCAGATCATATGCCTTATGGCGGAGTGAAAGATAGTGGTACTGGAAAAGAAGGAGTAGCATATGCGGTTCGTGAAATGTGTCATGAAAAATTAATTGTAATTCAACCATAAATAGAATAAATAAAAGCTTTCCATGAACAGTTGAACTGTCCTTAGGAAAGCTTTATTTTTATTGAATATTGACCGTCAATTGGAATTCTGGATGTTGTTTAAACGAAAAATTATATGAACCGACCGTGGGAAATAATTGTTCATACATTCCTGCGTTGTTATCGACGGATTGGTCCGGTAATAATTTATTGGTTTCAACAAGTGTTAATTTACCTTCGGATACATTAATAAATTGAACCGTAGATCCAACAATTAAATTTACGACGGTATCAGCAAACCCTGAATCCATGATCATAACACTTCTTACTTCAGGTTTAGGTTGGGATTGAGAGGCCGCGTAACCACCGCCGTAGCCACCACCACCGCCGTAGCCACCACCTCCGCCGTAGCCACCACCTCCGCCGTAGCCACCACCTCCGCCATAGCCACCACCTCCGCCATAGCCACCGGAGGATCCAGAGTTTGCACTGTTCCCTTGGTTGGATGCGGTCATCCATGCCGGTACTGATTCAGTAGCAACCGGTGTTGGCGCTGGGGTTTCAGTTGCTATTGGAGTTGGAGAAGGAGTTTCTGTTGGTTTAGGTGTAATTACAGGTTTTGGTGTGTTTACAGGTTTTGGTGTTTCAACACCGGTATTGGATGAATCTGTATTTAATGCATTTGTTTGTTGTGGTATGGTCGGTATTTGAGTTGCGGTTGTGACAATTGTTGCGGTTGGAGCTTGAGTTGGTGAAGTTGTATTCGTTGATAATGGGTTCGGTGTCACAACGATAAGTACAGGTGTATTTGTTGGTTTTGGTGTAGATGTCGGTGTTAATGTTGGTTTTGGTGTTGAAGTAGGCATTGGTGTAGGTGTTGCCGATGGTGAATAATCAAAGTGAATAGAAGTGCTTACCAATGGCCATAAGGTAATATGATCGTTTTTTACAACGGTAATTTTTAAATCATAATTTCCAGCGGATAAACCAGGCCATGAAATTGATTTCGTATACGTATATTTTTTTTCAGTCAATCCTGTATTATTATTTCGGAGTTCTAAAAGAAAATGACCTTCACCAGGAACAGAATTACGAAATAAATGGTAGTCGCGTAAATGAAGGTTATCGACTATAATAGAAAAGTTCAAGGGATTGTTTGTCATTATTTTTGACGGATTGATCCCATATAAATGAAGTTTAACATCTGTAGATTTGGATTGTACGTTTATCGAATCACTCAATTCATCAGTACTCCAAACGACACCTAGTACATTTGCAATCCAACCAAAGTCAATTGCAATATTCGGCGCATCATAGTAGACAGAAATTTGATTTAATTTTGTATGGCCATTCATTTTTGCAATTTTATTTTGTGCATCGATCATTACAAATACATTTCCCTTTTGTAATTTAATCAAATAAGGATATTTTTTATTTACATCAATTGAAACTCCAATTGCTTTTAAATTGGTCACTGGTATAAAGAAATGATTTCCTTGTTTCCAGCCTTGCCACATTTGGTCCTGAGAATCGATATTCATATGTACAACCTGACCTTGCATAGCTACGTTTAATTTTGTCCAAGCTGTATTTGCTGCAATACCAATACTCGATAACCATGAACCGGCAATTAACGCTGTAGCAAGAATGGGAATGATCGATTTTAGTAATTTTTGCATGCCGATTCCTCCTTTTTTTCAATGTCTCATAAAATAACATTTATTACATACATATTAATACATCAGCGAATTTCACATAAAAGGAATGATTCTCTTTGGCTCGACAAGGTGTTTTTAAACTTATTGCTTTCTTTATTCTTCTTTCAATGCTCGGAATCCTGCTTACAAACGTACCTCCGGCAGCGACAACCGTTATTGCAGAAAAAACCGTGCAAGATATTCAAATTCAGAAACGTTTATTATCATTTGATCCAGGTTCGAGTGCGCAATTCGCATTTCACCATGGGGCAAAAGCCGCAGCGCTTATTGATGTTCATAGTGGACGTATATTATGGCATGACCACGGTGCTACAGAGATGAAGGTGGCAAGTTTGACCAAAATTATGACAGCTGTCGTCGCCATTGAACATGGTCATTTATCGGATAAAGTTACGGTCTCCAAAAATGCACAAGGTGTCGAGGGATCTTCAATTTTCTTACGAGAAGGTGATGAACTCGGACTTGAACAGTTGCTATATGGATTAATGCTTCGATCCGGTAATGATGCTGCTGTTGCGATTGCTGAGCATGTTGGTGGTTCAGTTGATGGATTTGTTCAGTTAATGAATGAGAAAGCCAAATTGATCGGTTTGGAACATACGCAATTCAAGAATCCTAACGGTCTAGATGTTAGCGGACATTATTCGACGGCAGATGATTTTGCTAGATTGTCTGCTTATGCGTTAAGAATTCCAGAATTTGCTCAAATCGTAAAAACGAAAGTATTTGAGTCATCGGAACCTGGTGGTAGTGGTACGGTTAAATGGGCAAATAAAAATAAAATGCTTTCAATGTATGATGGAGCAGATGGCGTTAAAACTGGATTTACATTGATGGCACGTCGTTGCTTAGTTTCATCGGCAACTCGAAACGGTCAGCAATTAGCGGTTGTCACATTAAATGATGGTGCTGATTGGGTTGATCATCAACGGTTATTAGATTACGGATTTGCGAACTTTCCAAACATCGTCGTTGCTGAAGCTGGAAAAGCTTTGCCTGAAAAACCGGGATCCGGTAATTTGTTAAAAACAATTTATCCGGATTGGAAGCTAAAATCATCGATTTCATATCCACTCCGAAAAAGTGAATCTGATTCAATCAAATGGAAATTAGATATCATACCGGATAATTCATCAGCTTACCAACAAGGGCTTCGCGCAGTTGTGTATTTAGTCGTAAATGGGGAATTTGTTGAATCTGGAGAACTCATTCAATGATTCACTGGATTTGGGTTGGAATGATCGTTGCTGGGTCGCTTCGTTTAATGCTTGGTGGTCAACCCGAACAAGTGAATTTGGTGATGCTCGAAGGTGCCAAACAAGCCGTGGCAATCACGATTGGATTATGTGGCACGATGGCATTTTGGATGGGAATATTAAAAATTGCCGAAAAATCAGGTTGTATTGAACTATTTACAAAGTGGTTCTCACCTTTATTACGAATCATTTTTCCAAAATTAGCGAAGGACCATAAAGCATTCGGTTGGATTGCCTCCAATGCAGCTGCTAATTTACTTGGTATGGGGAATGCAGCGACACCACTTGGCATTCGTGCAATGCAAGCAATGCAAGAAACGAACACATCACCTGAGGTTGCGACAACCGAAATGCGGACGTTCGTGATTATGAATACTGCTGGTGTAACACTAATACCAGTTACGGTTATTGCGTTACGTCACTTTTTGGGAGCAACGGTTCCAGATGCGATCATTTTGCCATCAATTATTACAACGTTTTGTGCATTAGCGATCGCTCTTGTTATGGATCGACTATTTCAAAGGAGAAATCGTGCATGACGATAACTTCTTGGTTTGTTCCAGTAATTATTTTAATTATTTTATTGTATGCGATGGCCAAAAAAGTACCAGTTTATGATGTATTCATTGAAGGTGCAAGTGATGGCGTGAAATTAACGATGACGCTATTGCCCCACTTTCTTGCAATGCTTGCAGGTGTGTATTTAATGAAAGAGAGCGGATTATTACAATCTTTTGCCGCTTTATTTTCGTGGATAACTAAACCATTTGGCATTTCTTCTGATGTATTACCATTATTACCGCTCCGTTCATTAACAGGATCTGGGGCATTAGCATATGCAACTGAATTAATGCGAACGCATGGAGTAGATTCGATTGCTGGCCGTATTGCCGCAGTTGTCCAAGGCAGTTCGGAGACTACGCTTTATGTCATAAGTATTTACTTAGGTGCGATTGGAATTAAAAAGTCAGGCTATGCTTTTGGTGTTGGATTATTTGCGGATTTCATCGGTTTTTTAGCAGCATGTGCAGTATGTTTAATGTGGCAATTTTAATGTTAACGAAATCGACATAAAAGCGAACGATTGCTTCACAAAATGAGGCGATTTGTTGGCTTTTTTTTGACTGCATCGGTATCATATTTGTGAGGTGTATAAAACAATGGAACGATTACAGAAAGTATTAGCGAAAGCAGGATTTGCTTCGCGCCGCGGAAGTGAACAATTAATTTTAGATGGAAAAGTAACGATAAATGGGACGGTTGTGCGTGAACTTGGCACGAAAGTCGATCCGACGAAAGATGAAATTATTGTTGAGGGTAAGCATATTCGGACAGAAAAGCCGTTGTATCTTCTTTTCAACAAACCGAAGGGCGTCATTACTAGTATCAGTGATCCTGGCGGTCGTAAAGTCATTGGCGATTATATTAAAGATGTGAAAGAACGTGTGTTTCCAGTCGGAAGGTTAGATTACGATACCGAAGGGTTATTATTGCTGACGAATGATGGAGATTTTGCATTCCAAATGACGCATCCAAGTCATCAAGTGTCCAAAACGTATCATGTTACCGTCGAAGGTGTCGTTCACAATGAAATCTTAGACAAACTAGCCAAAGGTGTAAAATTAGAAGATGGCATCACCAAACCGGCTGAAGTTGAATATGTTGATGTTGATCCGGAGCGGAAACGCACCATATTTTCGATTACAATTAAAGAAGGTCGTAATCGTCAAATTCGCCGGATGTGTGAAAAAGTACATTTGCATATTATTTTGCTTCGTCGCGTTAAGTTCGGATTTTTGACGCTAGAAGGCATTGCTCGTGGTACGTATCGCAAAATGTCAGAAGCAGAAATACGAGATATGCGAAAAATTGCAGGTCCGATTCCTGGCAAGGAAGAAACGTCTGCTGATTTCGTTGAACCGCAACAAGAGATTGATCGTTCAAAAAAGACACCATTTAAAAAGCCATATCAAAAATCAACAACAGGGAAATCTAGTCGTAGCGAATACAAGAAGACAACCTATACCAATGCGAAATCAGATCGATCTAAACCTGAGAATACAAAGGACGAGCATGCGAAACCGAGTAATGATCGGAAACCACGCAAAGACCACAAACCCAAGATGGCAGATACGAATAAAAAATATAAACCACGGACGAGATAATTATATTGTTGTAAGTGAGGCGTAACCAATGAATCAAAAGCGCTGGTTTCGAATTGTGATCTTGCTTATTTTTTTAGTGATGAGCGGGTATACACTTTGGAATCATTTTTATCATGATCAAGTATCCGTTACAGGCATCCCAAAAATCGGCGATCCCGCACCTGATTTTGAGTTATACAATTTAGAAAACCAAAAAATTAAATTAAGTGGATATTCCGGTAAGGTTGTTGTACTCAATTTTTGGGGACATTGGTGCGAACCTTGTCAGCAAGAAATGCCAACATTCGAGAAGGTTTGGAATAAATTCAAAGATAAAGGTCTTGTAATCATCGGTGTACACTTAGGACAAGAAGCGGTCACGGTTAAACATTTTGTCGATCAATATGGGATTACGTTTCCAATTGTTTATGATACTTCTGATTTACAAACGGCACATGCTTATGGGATCGATCCAATACCAGATACTTATATCATCAAACCGGATGGAACGATAGCAGACTTTCGTATTGGTGGACCGATTGATCCAGACTGGTTAGCATCAACGATACAGAACAATTTACCATAAAGGAGTTCTTGGAATGATCGATTCTGTCAAATGCGAATGCGGCCATGCCAATCCAACCGAAACCGTACTTTGCGAATCTTGCGGCAAACCATTAATCGAGTTACCAGAACATGAACTACTCGAAATGCGTTACGATGGTATTGCAAGGCGTTCACAGCGAACGAATCCGAGTGTAACTGATCGAATTTGGCGATTTTTTTCTTCGGTGAAAGTTGCAGTAAATCTAATCATATTTACATTACTACTGTCGAGCGTGGGAACGATTTTTCCGCAAGAAAGCACATTAATTACAATTGATGGGTTTAAGGAAATTTCGCCAGAAGAATATTATTCATCGACTTATGGTGCCGCAGGTGAACTTTATTATGCCTTTGGATTTTCGCATACGTATAGTTCCTGGTGGCTTACGTTGTTGTTAATTTTAATTGGAACATCCCTTGTAATCTGTAGTTTGGATCGGATTTTGCCATTATATCGTGCACTCTCCAAACAACAAGCAAAAAAACATCCATTTTTCTTACGCAGGCAACGATTGTCGTTAAACCGTTCGTCGTTTGAGGAAAGTTGGAATGTTCAATTTTTGCTCGCGGCAAAAAAACATGGATACAAAACACACGAAGTAGAAGATGCAATTTTTCTCGAAAAAAATAGATTTAGCCGATGGGGACCGTATATTAACCACATTGGTTTGATCGTGTTTTTAATCGCACTCGTATTTCGAAGCATGGTTCCTGATTGGACGATGGATCAGTATAATGCCTTTACTGAGGGTGAGATTAGACAAGTTCCTAATACACCATTTTATTTAGAAAATAAAAAGTTTACGTTAGAGTATTATCCAAACGAATCAATTCCAAAATTGTTTCAAACAGATGCAGTATTATACAAATGTACAAGTAATTGTGACAATCCGAATGTTGACCCAACTTTGAAAGAATTAATGACTAAACCAATTCGAGTTAACGAACCACTTGAATATGATGGTTATTCTTTTTATCAATATCAATTTTCAATCATTCCTCCGCAGTTAAATTCAATCCATGTAACATTGCGCTCACTGAATCTTAAAAATCAACAAACATACGGACAATTTACACTTAGTTTAAAAAATCCGAAACCTGAATACACCGTAGGTGAGTATCATTTAACGCTCATCGATTATAAGCCTGATTTTTCGATTTCTGCAGATAAAAAACCGACGAGTAAAACACAAAATGCAAATGCACCAGGTTTTGTTTTTCAAGTGAATGGTCCTAACATCCCAGCAGAAGGCAAAAAGTTTATGTATTTTCCGCTTCCTAAAGACAAAGCGTTTTATCGTGAGGCGGATTTGAATGCAAAAGTTGGTTCGCCGGTCGAACTTGGTGTTAATGGGATGCAAGATTTGAATTTTGCAACAGCAATTTCTTATCTGAATGTGCGTACAGATCGAGTATTACCTTGGATTTTTGCTGGAATTATTTTGTTTCTCGTTGGAGTATCGATCGGTTTGTATTGGCAACACCGACGTGTTTGGGTGCGGTTTGACGGTTCAAATATGATTCTCGGAGCTCACACGAATAAAAACTGGCTAGGCTTTCGGCGTGAATTGTACACGATATTAATAAAAAGTGGTTTGACATTGGACGAGCGTGATCTTGTGAATTCGATTGAACAAGAAAAGGAGATTTCGAACGATGAATCTTGAAGTTTTCAGTAGTAATAGTTTATTGATTTCTTTCTTTTTATACTTGATTTCATTCTTTGGATTTGTCTGGTCGATTGTTGGAAAAGGAAGTTTGACGAAGGCGGCGAATCATACAGAGAGATGGAATCGCATTGGTTTTGGATTTGGTCTTGCAGCTTGGCTTGCACACGTTACTTTTTTCCTTACGCGTTGGGCTGCGGCAGGACATATTCCGACGAGTAATATGTTTGAGTTCATGACATTCCTTGCGATGATGATTGGATTTACGATGTTGGCGTTTTATTTGTATTCCCGAAATGCGATTTTGGGTGCATTTTCTACGCCATTAGCAGCAATCATTATTGCATTTGCTTCTGTTTTTCCGCGAGACGTCGAACCACTGATTCCAGCATTACAAAGTTATTGGTTAAAAATCCACGTTACCACAGCAGCGTTTGGAGAGTCATTTTTTGCAATTGGTTTTGCGGCAGGATTAATGTATCTACTTCGCACGACTGATTATTCAGCAAAAGATGCTCGTTCAGCTCGTGCAAAACGTTGGTTAGAAGTTGTATTAAGTGTCGTCATGAGCATCATCGTTTTTTGTGTGCTTGTATTTTCATTCAAAGCGACAGGTGTTACGTACATTTTTCAAAATGCAGATGCATCAAAAGAGGCAGTCTATGTTTTGCCACCTTTGGTTGGACCAAATCCTTCGGAGTTAACTTTGTCTGAAGCCTCACCAAATTCTTGGAATGGTGTTCATGTTCCACTCGTTCAAGCTCCTTCTTTTATGAAAGGAAAGGATGCGGCACGCAAATTCAATACGGTGATCTGGACGACGGTTATCACTGCGTTGGTTTATGGGCTTTTGCGTTTGACGGTTGCACGCCGTGGATTGGGTGCCGTCCTTAGCAGAATGACGACCGGATTGGATCCAGAAGATTTGGATGAATTGAGTTATCGTACTATTGCAATTGGTTATCCAATCTTTGCGCTCGGCGGTTTGCTTTTCGCAATGATATGGGCGAAAGAAGCATGGGGTCGTTTTTGGGACAATGACCCGAAAGAAGTATGGGCAGCAATTGTGTTTTTGTTTTACACTGCATATTTACATTTACGCTTGTCACGTGGTTGGTTAGGTGCGAAGTCTGCTTGGCTCACCGTCATTGGATTTCTCATTGTCATGTTCACATTAGTTGGGGTAAACTTAGTCATATCAGGGTTGCATTCTTACGCAGGTGTGTAATACATTCTCTCGAGGAGCGTGTAACAAATGTCGGAGCATCAACAGTTAATCTTAGTCGTCGATGATGAAGAACGGATTCGTAGATTATTACGGATGTATTTGGAGAAAGAAGGCTATGCCATTCATGAAGCTGAGAATGGTGAAGTTGCTTTATCAATGGCGTTACAAACGAATTATGATTTAGTGGTGCTAGATGTGATGTTGCCAGGTATTGATGGCATGGAAGTCTGTACTAAATTGCGCGCAGTGAAAGCAACTCCAGTAATCTTGCTCACCGCAAAAGGTGAGGAATCAAACCGAGTTCATGGCTTTGAAGCAGGGGCAGATGACTATGTTGTCAAACCGTTCAGTCCTCGTGAAGTGATTTTCCGCGTGAAAGCTATTTTACGACGTTCTTCAGAAACTGCGTTTTTAACGAAGGAAGTACCTGCTGCAAATAAAATCGTTGCGCTCAATTTAATAATTGAACATGACGCTCATCGTGTACTTGTCGATGGGGAAGAAGTTAATTTAACACCGAAAGAATACGATTTACTTTATTATCTCGCGTCGAATCCAGACAAGGTGTACTCACGTGAAGATTTGCTTCGAGATGTGTGGAACTATGATTTCTTTGGAGATCTGCGCACAGTAGATACTCATGTGAAACGTCTTCGTGAAAAATTAAATAAAGTGTCGGCAGATGCAGCAAATTTAATCACTACGGTATGGGGAGTCGGGTATAAACTCGAAGTGCCAAAATCGTGATGATTTGGAAAAGTGTCGTCGGCAAACTATGGATGACCATCATCGGCCTTGTTGCGCTGGTGTTGGTCATTTTGAGTATTTGGTTGGGGCAATTTATCGACACGGATTTCCCGAACACCAAAGATCAACTCGATAATGTTGCATCGATGATGAAACGTATGAAAGCTGCAAAAGCCTATAATTTAACGAATCCGAATGATTTGCGATCCGTTAACGATATTTTAATTTCAGAAGATGCTAGACTTATTGTCGTCAATCAAAATGGTGATGAAGCAATTCATGCAAGACCGCAACCACTCGATCGCGCAAATGATTCATTGATGGCAAAATTCGATGTTAAACTGATTTTCGATAATGATCAACTTTCACGTGCACAACAAGGTGAGGTTGTTTATAGTGAGTTCCAATCGCAACAAACACAAAAAACGTATATCGCAGTCGCAATGCCACTGCACGAATCAATTGGTGGACGCGACTTAGTGTTGGTCGTTTATCAACAATTTCGTTCGAATAATTATACGAACGCATATATCAAAAAACTATTTGTGTATGTTTCGGTCATCGGAATTTTACTCACAACCATTTTTGCATTTTTCTTATCAACGAAAATTACTCAACCGTTATTTCAGCTCAAAAAAGCTGCTGATTTGATTCGGATGGGACAATATCGAACGCGGGTAACGATCCGATCGTCTGATGAAATTGGCGAACTTGCGAATACGTTTAATCATATGGCCGGTGAGCTCGAAGAGACGATTAAAGATTTAAGCGATCAGCGCGAACATTTGGCAAGTATGCTCAGAAGTATGACCGATGCCGTAATTAGTGTGAATGTGGTTGGTCAAGTGATTTTGGCGAATCCGCCAGGGGAACGCCTGGTGATGCATTGGAAGGGAACGGAACAACAATCTAGTCAAGACATTATTGAGCAAACGACGGATGATCCGAATACATTTTTACCAGCTCAAATTCGCGAATTGTTCGATCGAATCATTCTTGAATCCATTTTGAATGGTACGAAACAATTAACGCAAAAAATTAATATTGAACAAGAAACATGGTCCGTTGTCCTTGCTCCATTGTATTCACGCAAACAAATTCACGGAGCCGTTGCTGTATTACGTGATATTACGGAAGAGTCTAGATTGGAAAAATTACGCAAAGATTTCGTCGCGAACGTTTCCCACGAACTGCGTACACCACTTTCTATGCTTCAAGGGTATAGTGAAGCGTTATTAGATGATATTGTTGAAACCGTAGAGGAACGCCAAGCACTTGTTCAAATTATTCATGATGAATCCGTTCGAATGAGTCGATTGGTCAAAGATTTACTCGACCTCGCAAAAATGGAAGCGAATCGTATTGAATTAACGCGTGAAACCGTCAATATGAATGTGTTTATGGATCGTATCGAACGAAAATTCGCCGTCGTCACCAAAGAACAACAAGTAATAATGAAGGTAAAAATGCCAGATTGGCCGATGATGATTTACGGGGCAGATGAAGATCGATTAGAACAGGTATTTACTAATTTACTTGATAACGGAATTCGGCATACGCCATCTGGTAAAGAAATTTCGGTTAACTTGGCATTCAAAATGGTAGGGGAAAATGAATTTATTACGATTGAGATTCGTGATCAAGGAGAAGGCATTCCACCGGAAGATTTGCCATATATATTTGAGCGATTTTACAAAGCGGATAAAGCAAGAACACGAAGTAACAAAAATAGCGGAGGTACTGGTCTTGGGTTATCCATTGTAAAAAACATCGTTCTAGCTCATCATGGTACAATACGTGCACAAAGTGAGATTGGTATCGGGACTGCATTTTTCATTGTATTACCAGTTCACTCGGAAGTAGATGCTACAGGACATTTTATGGTCGGAAATTAATTGCTCTAATGAGATAATTTGTTCTAACTTATGACTAATAATTTTTTTAATTAGTTATAATTGTACAAAACAAAACATTTTAATGAGGTGCAATTCTTGAAAAAAATGTGTTTTTTTCTAATTCTAATCCAATCTATTATTTTATTATCTGGGTGTTTTGATTTTACAGATAAAGGAAGTCATCCAATAAATGAAGAAGATGCAAAAAAATTAATGAATCCTACATCTACACCAGCTGTAGTTGCAACATCTACACCAGCTGTAGTTGCAACATCTACACCAGCTGTAGTTGCAACGACTACTCCAACTGTAGTTACAACGACTACTCCAACTGTAGTTACAACGACTACTCCAACTGTAGTTACAACGACTACTCCAACTGTAGTTACAACGACTACTCCAACTGTAGTTACAACGACTACTCCAACTGTAAATACAGCAGAACCCAATCCAACTCCAGTATCGTGTCCAAATACAATTATTTGTAACGGTGGGTTTGAATCTGTATCTGAATTACAATATTGGAGTCAATATACTTTTAATAGTGATAAAGTCTGGAACTTTCATTCTGATGATTACTATAAAAAATTTGATAAATCAATTATTGTTGATAATATTGAACCATATGAAGGATCTAACAAAGTGGTTTTCTGGAATACTTTGGATTATGAAGCGAGAATTTCCCAAAAGGTGATTCTTCCAAATGGAAATTATAAACTTACATCTTGGATAAAATTAATAGAACCTATTGGACCGTCAGAAAAAGTACAAATTAAGTTAAGTGATTTTGGTGGCAATGATGTTATCTCTAAAATAAATGTTAATGCAAATTGGACACAATATTTATTATTTGCAAATGTTACAAACGGTAAACTTAGTGTAACGTTTGAGTTTAAAGGAAGAGCATATACTTCTTTCCAAATAGACGATGTTCAGTTAGTACTTGATTTACCCTCGCCGGTAGCAACAGCTACACCAATACCGACAGCTACACCAACACCAACACCAATACCAACAGCTACACCAACACCAATACCGACAGCTACACTAACACCAATACCAACAGCTACACCAACACCAATACCAACACCAATACCAACAGCTACACCAACACCAATACCAACAGCTACACCAACACCAACACCAATACCGACAGCTACACTAACACCAACACCAATACCGACAGCTACACTAACACCAATACCAACAGATAGACCGACAGCTACACCAATACCGACACCGACACCAATACCGACACCGACACCAATACCGACACCGACACCAATACCGACACCGACACCAATACCGACACCGACACCAATACCGACACCGACACCAATAATTACATTAACGGAAACATAAGTTCTAACACCCGTTCGCACATGAAATAAGAATGATGCGGTGCAAATATATATGCCAAACTGAATTATACGTGATAGACCGTTGGAGACCGTGAAATCTCTTCCGGTCTATTTCGTTTAAAAAAGAAAATTGACTTAAGAATGTAACGTCATAAAAATAGATGTACTTAAAAATTGATCATTATCAAATTTTTTTTATGTATTCCACTAATAGATAAAAAAATATTGTAAAATTTTATAATGAATCTATTCAATGTTTATATTGTCGAATCAATGATTTTCTTATTAATATCATATTGATCACACACGAATGGAGGGCATGCCATGAAATACGATGAGCGTTTATTTAATGATCCTGAATTGATTCGTGAACTCAATCTTATTCCTGAAGATCAAGAAGCAACACGCATTCGATTTTTAATGAATCATTTGCGAGAAAAACTCGGACTATCGATTGAGGAATATCAGAGAATAATTAACGAAGTGTTAGAAGAGAAAGAGAATCATTCATAAGTGAAGATTTCATTAGAATGGAAGTTATGTTCAATCGGTAATTTTTTTGTAAAAATCAGGTAATTCTTTATTGCGATACATACGTAATAAAGTGTACAAAGACTGGTTAAATGTTTTTTTTGATTTTATATATTCGTTTCGATAGGGTGAAAAAAATGAAATTTCCACTCATTATTTCAATAAGTAATTTTAATATAAACGCACATTTTATATTTGAAGCGTTATCGTATTTTGTTGGCTTTCGTGCTTATCTAATGCTTAAACCGCAGAGTTCATTAACAAAAACACAACAACTATTGATCATGATGTCTGCGATTATTGGGGCTTCACTTGGATCAAAAGCATTGTATTGGTTAGAAGATCCTTACCTACTTCTGAAAAATTGGACGAATCCTGTGATGTGGTTGGCAGGGAAAACCATTGCAGGTGGGTTGATCGGAGGTTGGATCGGTGTAGAAATTGCAAAAAATAGAATGAAAATCTTAGAAAGAACAGGGGATGCTTTTGTAATTCCACTCATTATCGGAATGTCCGTTGGACGACTTGGTTGTTTCTTTGCAGGATTGGAAGATCACACATATGGTATAGAAACATCGTGGCGGACAGGAATTGATTTTGGAGATGGAATTTACCGTCATCCCACATCATTATATGAGATTGCATTTTTACTAAGTTTGATTCCAATTGGTTTGATGGTTCGCTATTTAAATAAAAAAAATATTTTGATGATTAAAAACGGTGGATATTTTCAATTATTCTTTCTCGCTTACTTTTTATTTCGATTTATGATTGAGTTTATTAAACCAACGCCGCATATTTATTACGGATTAAACAACATTCAAGTTGCCTCTGCGATTGTGGTGCTTGTGATATTTTATTTAATAAAGAAACACGAATTCTTACAATATAATAAAATAGGGGATTAATATATGCCACAAAATAGATCGTATTTATTTTTAGAAATGACAAATGCCATTTGCACAACTTGTTTTCAAAAGGTAGAAGCAAAAATTATCTCCGAAAACAATCATGTGTATATGCAAAAACGCTGTTTCACACACGGAATGGAAAAAGTATTGATTTCAACAGATTTAGAATATTATCAAAAGTGTCGTTCATTCATCAAGCCATCAGAAATGCCATTGGTGTGGAATACACCGATTAAATATGGATGTCCATATGATTGCGGTTTATGCCCAGATCATGAACAACATAGCTGTTTGACGCTTGTTGAAATTACCGATCATTGTAATTTAGAATGTCCAATTTGTTTTGCGGAATCTTCTCCTCATCGGCAAACACATCGTAGTTTAGAACACGTTGAGAAATTACTAGATGCAATTGTTCGTAACGAAGGGGAGCCGGATATTGTTCAAATTAGCGGCGGCGAACCGACGATTCATCCTCAGTTTTTTGAAATTTTGGATGCGGCAAAGAAAAGACCAATACGACATTTGATGGTCAATACCAATGGATTACGCATTGCAAATGACATAGAGTTCGTAAAACGACTAGAAACCTATTCTCCGGGTTTTGAAATATATTTGCAATTTGATTCTTTTGAAGAAGATGCTCTTCATGAGTTACGCGGCGTCGATTTACGAAAAGTTAGAATGAAAGCATTGGAACACTTAAATGAATTTAATATATCAACAACATTGGTCGTAACATTAAAAAAAGGTCTAAACGATAAAGAATGCGGGAAAATAATCGATTATGGTTTGAAACAACGCTGTGTTCGTGGTGTTACCTTTCAGCCAATTCAAGCAGCTGGACGCCTAGAAGATTTTAATCCAGCAACCGATCGATTAACACTGAGCGAAGTTAGACAAAATATTTTAGATCAAACGAATGTTTTTTCCTCTTCAGATATCATTCCTGTTCCATGCCACCCAGATGCGCTTGCAATGGGGTATGCACTGAAAATGGGTGAATCCGTTCTTCCACTTACCAGATTAGTAAGTGAAGATGTTTTGTTAAAAGGTGGTAGAAATACGATTGTATATGAACAGGATGAAGCCATCCGTCAAAATATCTTTAAATTATTCTCCACAAATCATTCACCAAATTCGGCCGCACATGCATTACAATCGCTGCTTTGTTGTTTGCCACAAGTAGAGGTTCCAACTGCAATTGGTTATGATCATGTGTTTCGCGTCATTATTATGCAATTCATGGATGCACAAACTTTGGATATTCGCTCCGTGAAAAAATCATGCGTTCATATCGTTCATACCGATGGTCGAATTATTCCGTTTGATACGTATAATTTATTTTATCGCAATGGAAAAGAAGAGTTGTTGAATAAAATTAGAAGGGAGCCTATACAAAATGCATAATGAAAACGAAGTGAACGATTCACAAACAAATGAAACACAAGAAAAAAACGATACAACGTTTGTTTCGCAAGATATTAACACGAAACAAGCCATGACGGAAGAAGAAGAAATTGAATTTGGAAGAGAATCCTTAATCGAACGATTTCCAGATTTGAAAAATAAACTAATGTTTGAACGTATGAACCAAACTCATGTGTTTTTCAAAAGAATGGATTCAAATTCCATCCATAGTGTACAAAGGCCAATTAAAGATAGTGCAATGAAGTCGGGAGACAGTCTCAAAAAACGTGCAATGACAGAAACTGAAGAAATTATTTTTGGTCGAGATGCTTTGGTTGAACAATATTCACATTTAAAAAACAACTTAATGTTTAGTAAGATCGATAAAACACATGTTTATTACCAAAGTGTAGATACGAATACACTCTATTTAACAGAGAGAAAATTTGAATGTTACATTGAGGAACATGAAAACAATGAAAATGAATCCGAACTTCTCATTAAAAATAATGATGCTAAAACAGAATCGAATGCCACGATCGGATTTTTGGGTGGATTTTTCGCAGTCGTTTTATTCCATTGTATATGGATTGTTTTTCCAACAGCAGTCTTTTTTATTGGAGTAGCTCAGCTCGTTTACGTTGTTCCTTTGATAATTAAATGTAGAAAAAACAAACCTATGTTAAGTGGGATTGGCGTTGCTGCCGGAATCACATTTTTATTAAATTCAGCCTGTTGGGGAATGTTAATGGGTACCAATTTTTAATATAGGTAATTGCATGTGAAACCTAACTTTGGACAATTACGTGAATAACGTCCGATAATATACATTATGTAAACTAGATTTGTTCTAGTTTAATGTTTTTTTACTTAAACTCGAGGTAGTTTGATATACTCTTGTAATATCATTTAGTTGTTTTATTTAAACCCATTTAATTTGAGCAAATTTAGCCAAAAAGATCTATATAAAAATAGATCATGCATACATTCGCATGATCTTAAAATAGTATTTAAACGATTTCATTCGATAGACTTACCAAAAAGGAGCAATATAAATGTCATCACAACCTGACTTAAAACAATTGATTTTGTTAAACGCATTCATTGGTGGTTATATGGGTAAATCATTTGCTGTTTCAATGGATCGCGAAGAAAAAGGAATTCATCATATGACGTATTATCGTGGTGATGTACTCGAATTAAATGAAAATGATTTTACTGATGAAGATCCGCAATTTACAAATGAATCCTGGCAAAAATTTATTGAGGATCTTCATCAAATCGATATTTTAAAATGGAAAGCAAATTATGAAAATCATACTATTATTGACGGGACGCAATGGAATCTTGAATTATTATTTGAAGACGGTTCTAAAATTAAAAAACGTGGAATCAATTCATTTCCTAGAACATTTAGTAAATTCTCGAAGATTATCGAGAATCTAACAGGTAAAGAATTTGTCTAACGAATATCAAAACGTTCTGCTGCAATTTTAGAATCATATTCACCTAAAATTGCTGAAACGACGGCTACTCCTACCCCGCCACTTTTAATAATTGTTGACATATGTTTATGTGTAATTCCTCCGATGGCTACACAAGGAATAGACACAGATGAAGTAATTTCATTAAAACCATCAATTCCAATGATTTTTGTTATATCTTTTTTCGAATTTGTTGGAAAAATGGTACCGACACCAATATAGTCGGCCCCTTTTTTTTCAGCCTCAATAGCTTCCTGAATATTGTGCGTAGAAATTCCTATTATTTTATTTCCTATCATTTGACGTACAGATTCGATTGGCAAATCATCTTGTCCGACATGTACCCCATCTGCCTCAACGGAGATGGCTAAATCAACTCGGTCATTAATGATTAGCGGAATTTTGTAGTTTAATGTCAATTCTCGAAGCTTTTTCGCTTCATGAAACATTTCGCGTGCAGTTAAGTTCTTTTCTCGATATTGGACGATGCTTACCCCGCCGATAATGGCTTGTTCAATTGCATAAAGCATTTGTGTTGTCGATTCATATCCTTTTCTGTCCGTGATTAAATATAGACGATATGGGTTCATGAAGTCACTTCCACTGTTTCTGTTTTAAATACCCCTGCAAAATGATCAACTGGTCCATGTCCATGTCCAATGGAGAAGGAATTTACGATTGCGTTGGTGATGTATTTTTTGGATTCCGATACCGCTTCAAAGACCGTAAGTCCTAAGGCCAAATATGATGCGATTGCAGATGACATTGTACAACCGGTACCGTGTGTGTGTATCGTATTTGTTTTTGGAGCTTGGAACGTTTCAAACTCTCCGTTGGTATATAAAACATCCGTTGCATTCGGCGTGTTTACACGGTGACCACCTTTTAATAACACATGCTTTACTCCGAGCTGGCCGATGTGTGCGGCAGCTTTTTTCATGTCTTCATATGATTCGATATTCATTCCAGTTAATAACTCTGCCTCTGGAATATTTGGCGTTACGACGTCAGCCGTAGCGATTAGAAGTTTCAATTCTTCGATCGCATCCGGTTTGAGAAGATGATAGCCAGACTTTGATACCATAACCGGGTCAATGACGAGATGTGATGGCGATACTTTCGCTAATTCTTCATGAATGGCGCGTATAATTTGTGGACTTGATACCATTCCAATTTTAACTGCGTCTACGCGAATATCCTCGAAAATAACTTGAATTTGTTTGCGAATAATCGCTTCGGAGAGTTCTTCTACAGCAAATACACCAACAGTATTTTGTGCGGTAACAGCAGTAATTACACTCATGCCAAAAACACCGAGGGAACTCATCGTTTTTAAATCCGCTTGAATACCTGCTCCGCCACTACTATCCGACCCGGCAATTGTCAGTACATGATGTTTCATTTGCTTAACCCAACAAGTGGACTGCTTGCAGTCGCATAACGTTTACGAGGAATTGGTTTTGCATCGTATCCAAGACGACCTGCTTCTATCGCCATTTTCATTGCAAGAGCCATTTTGACTGGATCCCCTGCACCTGATACTGCAGTATTGAGAAGTACTGCATCTGCACCCAGTGCCATTGCCTGAGCTGCATCTGCCGGAGTACCAATGCCTGCATCAACGATTACCGGCACATTTGCCTGTTCAATAATAAATGATAAATTCAATTCATTAATAATCCCTTGCCCGGAACCGATTGGTGACGCGCCTGGCATAACGGCATGAACACCTAGTTGTTGTAAACGTTTAGCGAGGACGACATCATCAGAAATGTAAGGTAGTACAATAAATCCTTCTTCTAGTAAAATCTCACAAGCCTTAAAAGTTTCGATCGGGTCCGGAAGCAATGTCACCCAATCACCGATGACTTCAACCTTAATCATGTCGCATAATCCAGATGCTTTTGCCAATCGCGCAATTCGAACGGCCTCTTCAGCATTGACTGCGCCAGCAGTATTTGGCAATAACTTAAATTGTTTTACGTCTAACATCTCTAAAAAATTAGGTTGTTTCGCATCAAAAATATTCATTCTGCGCACCGCAAACGTCAAAATTTGCGTTTGTGAAACAGAAACGGCTTCTTTTTGAATTTCAAAATTAGGGAATTTTCCTGTACCTAGCAATAAACGCGAATTAAACTCATATGGACCGATTGTTAACATATGATTAGCCTCCTCCAACAAATTGGACAATCTCGATTTGATCTTGATCTTGTAATGCTTGCGTACTGTGTAATTCTTTCGCTAAAATCGTTCGATTATGTTCAATCATTACAATTTTTGATTGTAAACCGAAGTGTTCAAGTAAAGCACTGACCGTTGAAACAGAATCGGGAACATCAACTAGTTCACCGTTAATTTGTAATTTCATGGGATTAATGTTCCTTTCGCAACTTGATTTGTAAATCGATGTGGATCAAATGGTTTCAGATCAAAATTGGAATTCCATGCAGTTTTGCTGACGAGTGCAGCCATCAGTTCACCTGCGATTGGACTCATTAATATTCCATTACGGAAAAATCCATTTGCAATAAACATGCCATTAATCGATTTTAATTCTCCTAACAACGGTAAATGATCTGGTGTTGTTGGTCGATGCCCAGCCCACGTAGATTCGATTTCATATGCTTGAATGCTAGGTACCAATTGGACCGCTCGCTGTAACAATGTGTTTATTGATTGTGTATCTACTTCAAAATCGTATTGGTTGGGTTGCATTGTTGCTCCAACGATAATTCGACCATCTGATTTGGGGACTAAATAAACATTCGATGCGACAATTGAATGATTAATGATTGAATCAGCAGATCGAACTGAAAATGCTTCACCTTTCACCGGAAATACAGGCCAATCAAACTGTAGTTGTTTACAAATTCGATCATTGGGCTTATTTACCCCGGTTGCTAAAATGACGTTTTCACTAGAAAAGATACCTACACTAGTTTCGACACCTCGTATTTGATTTTTATTTAAGCTTAATTGGATGATATCGATATTTTCTAAAATGGTTGCACCTAACGCTCTAGAAGCTTCTAAATATGCATGCGACCAATTGGGTGCAATGATTTGTGCATCACGCTCATGTAACAATGCACTTACGATCGCATTTATATTTACGTTTGGCTCCATCGATCTGAGTTGTACGGTTGATAACCAAGATGACCGTTCACCGACCGATTGATGCGCTTGATTCATGCGATGCAAACGAGTAATTTCTTCAGCTTGCGTGGCAACTTTAATTATTCCACTTTTAACATATCCAACGTTAAGCTTTGAAAATTGTTGCAATTCCTCTACTTTTTCTTGGAAAATCGATCTACTTTGAAGTGCTAATCGAAATAAAGGTCCATCCGCATCAAATTCGGTTTGCGCTGCAATCATTCCAGCGGCGGCAGACGAAGCGCCTCGTACCAATCTCCCTTGTTCAAGCAATAATACACGTAAACCACGTTTCGTTAATTCGTATAAAATAGATCCCCCGATAACCCCGCCGCCAATAATAATCGCATCATAAGTTTTTTTCATGTGTTCAACTCGTTTCCCAAGCTTCTACATACGCTTTCATGGACGCTAATGGATCAGAAGCTTTAAGTACTCCACTTAACAAAGCGATCCCTTTGGCACCTGCTTTGCGAACACTTTGAACTAAATTAGGAGTAATTCCACCGATTGCGATGACAGGTAGATTGTGATCATTCGTCAATTTTTGAAGTGCTTGAATCCCGCGACCTGATAATCCTTGTTTTGAATTTGTCGCAAAAATATGTCCATAGATGACATATGATGCATGATGTAAAATGGAAAATGTAAGTTCTTCTGACGAATGAACTGAGCAACCAAAATGTAAACTAGGATACAATAACTTCATGCGTTGTATTGGAATACTATGACTGGCCAATTGAACGGTATGTAATCCTGCATAATGTGCGACATCAACTCTGTCATTGACAATGATTTGTTCTGTTGAACAACCTGATACCCGTAATCGTTCAATCCACTCTAGAAGTTCTCGTGCCGAACGATTTCGTTCTCGCAGGTGGATGGCACGAAAATATGGGTGAATATCCTTGATGATTTCTGCCAAGGTATCAATTGATTGTTCACCGGTCGTAATCAAATGTATTCCGGAAAAATCGGTCATAACCCAACTGCCTTTCTTTTAGAAAATAAAAAACCGCTCCTGCATAGGAAGCGGCTGTTGATTAATTTCATCAAAAGGTTAGTCACTTTCCTACGCCGTTATCACACGGATCAGGTTCAAGGGTCAGAATCTAACGGATTCACTCTCAGCCAACACGTATCGGCTCCCCTAGTGGATTATGTATTTATTAATTACTTTACGCTATCATATTGCACAAGGTAAAGCAAATGATCAATCTTCTTCAATTTCTTCATCAATCTTTGGCTTAATATATACACGAATCATGGCAATTAATTGTTCGCGTTGTTCTGGACTTAAATTTTCTAATTCTTGAATTTGTCGCATCATCATATATTTGTATGGATCGCTTACATCTTCCGCTCGTCGGTTTACATAATATGACGCCATAATCCCTGATAAAATCCCAATGATACCGGTACCGAATAACATCATTAATACTGCCAAAATTCGGCCGAAGAGCGATGTCGGAGAAAAATCGCCATAACCAGTCGTTGTAGCCGTCACCATCGCCCACCACACAGCATTTTGCCAATCGCCTCTAAACGTGTCTGGTTCAATTTCGAATACAGCAAGTCCAATTATGGAAACAATAATAATCGTTACAATTAATATTGTTGAAAATCCAATTTTTGAGAAAGAATGTTTGAAATGTTTCATTGCTCGTTGAAGCGCGATTAATGCACGTAAGAAACGAATAATTTGTAATACTCGCGCAGATTGAAAATATAACGAGAACGGAATAATTGAAATTAATTCAATAATATTTTTGCGCATATATCTTAATTTGCGTTTCGCAATCCAAAATCGTCCAAAATAATCCGCAACAAACAATGCCCAAATCACCCAATCAATCCAATGCGTATGAATAATATCTGGAAAGCGAATTTGAATAATAAGATTAATCACACATAGTAATGCCAAGATCCCCATCGACGGTTCGTAATAACGATGAGACGTTATGACAATGACGAGTCGTTTAAGTCGCAAAAACACGAGAACACCATCCTTATATTAATATAAAGAAAACTCATATCAACACACGAACCGTTGTTCATGAATCGATATGAGTTTTGTATTCAAACCGTTAATTGAGTCAATTGATACGAAAAGCCTTCTTCTCGTAGCAACTGGGTAATTACCCGGAAATCGTCCATAAATGCAGTATTACACGTTCCATCTTCACTCAAGTGACGCAATAATACAACTTGATCAGTCGTAAGGTGGTATTTACTCCCAAGTTGATGAATGACATGATTTCGTTGATCGAGTTGCCAGTTCATTGATCGACATAAGATTTTCATAATAACCACCTCGGATTAATTTGAACATGTATTCAAAAAATCGTTCGCTTCTTGAATTAGATGTTGCATTTCGACAACAAGCTCTTCTTGAAAGTTGGAATCGTTAACACTTGTGAATTTATCCATTAAATCCTCTAATCGAATCATCATGTCCATTGTACTCATTGTCTTCACCCCATCACATGTTTCGTTTGATGTTATATATATCGGTAAATTTTCAGAAAGTTTAATGGTTTTTAAAACAAAAAAACTGTTTCCGGAGACGAATTTCGCCTTAGAAACAGTTTAAGGAAATGTTATTGTTTAAATCGCTGAATGATCCAACTTGAACTTTCTTGTTCTGGTGATTGTGTGATCGCTTCCCCTAATGATTCTTGACTGAAACATGTGACAAGACGAGATCTACATTTGGCCATTGTCGTATACAATGCTCTACGATTTACAACCCACTCTTGTTCAGGCATCATCACTAGAATGACACATGCCCATTGACTGCCGAACAATTGATTCATCGGAATGGCATAAGCTAACGAAAATTGAGCAATCTCCTCGACTCCATAAACGACCGAACCATATCCATTCCATTCAATCGTAATTTGTTGAGCATTTCCGCTTACAATCCAACCGGTTGAATGCGTCGGAACAATAGACTTTGTTACGGTAGCAAGTTGACGAATTCGATCGCCGACACGTAGAATTTCATTCGCTACTTTCCATTCAAACTTAGCGGCTTCCTGTGGATTCACGCCTTCTTGGATTAGTAAATTTAGACGAGTTGGTGAGAAGATACCTTCAGAATGGGGCGTAATAATCACAACATCGTCTTTCCCAGTTTGACGGAAACCTTGTAAATAACTATCTTTAATTCTTGGTAATGCAGCAGGTTGTCCATTCTTTAAATCAATAAGTTGAAGTGTACCTGTTCCAGGTCCAGCAATACTTAATTGCGGTGTTACACGATTAAGCACTTGATTCGCCCAATCAATCGATAACCCTGCATCAGGATGCATTTGACGCAACACTTGAATCGGAATTACAGCGCTAATGCACAAATCACGGAATGGATAATTTTGGACGCCGTTAATAAGTTGTTCTACGTCCCCGGCCATAATTAGTTGAACTCCATCAGGAATTTTAACTAATAACTGAGCAAGTTGAGCACGATCCAACAATTGTGCTTCATCTAATAGGATGATTGATTTCTCGTTAATTTCAGTTTCATTAATTAATTCAGAAACGGTCTTAACTTCTCGATCAGTAAACTGTGCTAATCTTTTAACAGCATTGCCGTGTGGTACCGCTAATATAATTGGATCCGTTTCATCATTAAATTGATAAACACGTTTCAATAGATCGATCATTGCCCGCAGGATAAATGTTTTTCCTGTACCGCTTCTGCCCATTAATAGTCCAATTCTCGTTTGGGTTAACGATACAAGGGCAATAATTTGTTCGCGTTGAAACGAGTAATTATTGATACTTTCAATTTCTTTAATTTTGGTTTGTAAAAGTTGAATATCGTGTGGAATTGATTCTTTTTTCCATTTGATCCGGCTTACAATTGATTCTTCATCTTTTGCGACGTCGAGTAATTGAAGCATTTTTCCTTTTGCGCCACCATCTAACAATTGGTAAGACTCTGCCCACCATTGAATTGCTGGATGTTCTTCCGGGTTACGTTTCGCACTTGCTAACGTCGCAATCACAGATTCAAATTCAAATAGATGTTCTTTATCAAGCGCCTTACACATTTTCGTTACATCATTAATCGATACGACCGTTTGTCCGCGTTGCATCAATGTATTAATGACAGATCGCACAAGTGCAAATCCGCGATATTTATTATGTGATGGCCAGGACAAATCGTCACGCGCATATCGATCACAAATCGTTACATCGATCCCATACTTCATACCGAAATATGGATTTTTGGTTAACCAAGTGCCCCAAGAAGGCCCAGCTTCCTTGGCCAAAGCGATTAACGATTCAGGTCGAACACCTAACTTTTCAAACCGTGGATATAATTTATCACAAAGCGCCCAATCCGTTGCTGCCCGTCTCAACCCAACTCGCAAATCATGAGCAGCTATTCCTTTGATTTTTTCTAAAATTGGTGGATTTTTATACAAAATCGTTTTAGCACCCTCAAAAGACTTGAATTGTTCAGCTAGTTTCGTAGCAGTTTGTTCTCCAAACCATCGCAACAGAACAAATTTCGACCCGATTTCTCCAGCATCGTATGGTTCTGCATGTTCAATTACATAGGCCATACTTCTTTCGGAAAGTTGAAAACGGAATAAATCACCTTTTTCGCACGGTGGCATATTTCCTGAACAACTAAGGTGTTTTTTTACCTTCGGATCGAACACGTTAATCTTGATGTTTTCCAGACATGGCTTTCCACTGTGGCGGACAAACAAATCTGAAATATTGCCGATAAGTTCCAATCTTCAACACCCCCACATTAATACATTCGACGCAGTATGGGTAAAATCTTGTTTCTTTGATAAATATTTATTTACTATTTTTATTTTAACACAACTGTTCTAGATGGTTTGAACTATAATAAAATCAACGCATTCATGGGGAGTGATTACATCAGTGAATCAATATTCTAAAATTATTTGTTTATTTATTTTAATTGCATTTTATCAATATGTTTTAATTTCAAATCATTCATTTGGATTTGAAATTCCATCATATGTACAGACGAATAAAATTAATTCACTCTCCACCCTACAAACAAATATTATGCAAGCATTAGCTTCTCAAAAAATTAAATGGACGATTACATATACCGGAAATAAAAAAGATATTACAACATTAAATGTTAAGAAAACAATCCAAAATGCAATTCGCTCGTCTGAAGATTTTGTTCATTATAATGTCGATTCCTATGCAATGCGCATTCTCGTACCAACGGTTGGGAATAGTTCAATTACAATTACATTTGCTTATCGGGAATCAATTGCCCAAACTAAAATTGTTGATGATTTGGTAGCTAAAGTCGTGAATGACAATCATTTTGATACGATCAATCCGGACGAGGCAATTAAAAAAATGCATGATTGGGTCGTTTTACATTTTTCGTATGATACTTCCCTGTTTAGACACACAGCTTATGATGGCGTAAAAACTGGCAAGACGGTATGCGAAGGATACTCGATTATGCTTTATAAATTATTTAAAAAAGCGGGATTTCCAGCTAAAATTGTCGAAGGTTACGGCAGAGCACAATCCCATGCATGGGTACTCGTAAAATTAAATGGAAATTGGTATCATATCGATGCAACTTGGGATGATCCAACGCCTGAAATTAAGGGTGAAATCTCTTATTTATATTTTATGTTGACGGATGCACAAGTGAAAAAAAGTCATAAACCAGCAACTGATATCAAATATCCGATGGCTACGCAAAATTATTCTGATCGTTTGGATGATTTGTTCGTAAAAGATAAAGATAATCAGCAATTATATGAAACAATTCAAGGTCTTATCGGAAATTATTATTTATCGGACGTATACACATTTCGAACGGCTGAAGACATACGAGCGATGATACAAAAAACATCGCCAGATACAGAAACGATTGTATCCTACCGATATATTGATGGAATTATGGCAAAGTCTGATTTACGCAAAGCGCTTAAACTTGAAAATCGTGCTGCGTCATATTTCGTGGACCACTTTCCTCGAGGGACCGGTACAAACGATGTGATTGTTAAACTCACGTTAGAATCGAACACTCAGAAGTAGGGGAGTTTTTAGATGAACAACGCACCTGATCAATCAACGATTTTGCAAGAAATTGCATGGATTCAAGAAAAGATCAATACATCATTTACCGATGAATTGCAATTGATTTGGGTAGAAACATCAGAACAAAGCTCTGCATACTCGTTATTAAAACAACAAATTGAAACATCTCAAGCAGCCTTTGAATACATGTACTTGTCGTTTCAGCACATGGAGTTGGAGCTTTTTGGATGTTTTTTCCCTATGCTCAAACGACTTTATACATCTCGTTATCAGTCTAATGAAATTCCAACTGTTCTAGATCGGTTACACGTTTATCCTGCACATATCCCTTTATTTATTCAATATTTTTATGATAAAACGGCTAGCCGTGACTTTGAATTATTGATTGATGAAATGAAATATGAGCGAAAAGAACTTATGAATGCAATCTATGTCATGCTTCAACATATTTTTGCAGACAAACGAACGGTATTATTTGTTGATCACTGTGAATTGATGCGGGAACAATCCATTGAATTAATGAAATTTTGGATGAAAAAATCGTTTAATCAACCAAATTTCGCAATTATATTTCGATTTGATTCTGAGTTTGTTTCACATGTATTTGCACCGTTTAGTCGAATGCTACGTGAAACCGGTCAACTTTTAACGTTTGATGCGGGACAACTTAGTTCTATTCAACCGCCTTCAAAGGATAGAGTTGTCTTTTTAAATAATCTTTCTATGGTACAACTTAGCGCAAATGCAACAACATTATTTCATTTTTTTCATTATGAAGAAACAATTCAACTCATTACTGACTCATTTAAAAGTAATATACATGTGAATCCGAAGATGCACATGATGTTTGCGGATAGTTTGATGTTCTCAAACGAAATCGATCGTGCGCTAAATGAATATAAAAAAATGCTTGAAATGGAGTCATTCCAATTTTCCGACGCACAACAATCGATGATTCATCGCAAAATGAGCATTTGTTTTTATATGAAAGATTTGATTCCTGATGCTTCAAAACATATTGCGTTATCTCTTCGATTTGCTGAATTAAGTGGTGATGATCATTCGATTATGATGGCTCAATATCAATATTTAATCGTGATCGATCGAGATCGCTCCCAATCTCAAACACTTCGGTTTAAGTTATTTTTCGATTTCGAAAAAATCGGGAATACGTTACAGGCAGAATCATTATTAGCACAATATGCGTTTAATTTTTATTTAGATCATAATGTTAATTTATCAAAAGAAAAAAGACTTGCACGATGCAACCAAAGTATACGTCTTTTTAAAAAGCATCGTAATTTATTGAAATTATCACTCGCCTATCATTTTAAAGCGAATGTAATTTCGATATTTTTTGGTGATCATGACCGAGCATTTCGTATTTTAAAACAAAGTGAAGCAATTAATCGTACGATTGATGAAACGGCAGAACTCATTAAAATTTATAATGGAATGGGCTATAATTTTTTAACAAAAGGAAAATATAGCGAGGCAATTTATCAATTTAATAAAGCGTTAGATCAATTAAAAATGTCTCGAATGTTTAACGAAGTTGCAATCACCTTATTTAATATTGGTTTAGCCTATTTCATGGCTGGGTTATATAAAGAAACGATTCGTTATTTCGAAGATATCATTAAAATTATGAATACGCTTAATATAAACGAGATTCCCTACCATTCACAATTTGGCATTCACAGTTTACTCGGGCTGTGTTATTGGAAAAATGATCAATTTATCCATGCACTCAACCATTTACGTATTTCAAGACAATTCCCCAAGTCACCGTATGAAGATGAGCAGTTTTACGGTTTTATGCTTCAAGGGGTTGTCGCGAGCAAAAATCATCAATTTGAATTGGCGGATCAATGGTTTCTCTTATGTGAAAAACTGCTCGAATTTCCTCATACTAAAATGTTGCAACCATTCTATTATAGTGAACGAGCGTTTCTTTACACCCAACAAGAACAACCATTTAAATATCGAGAACTGCTTCAACGTGCATTTTCCGTTTCCCTGGAACTTGGTTATTCATTTCAATCTGGTGTTTACCAATCGTTGCTAAATGGTGAAACGAAACTTACATCACTTAAAATTTCTGCCAAACGCTTTGATTCTGATCCGATCGTCATGATGGCAAAACAAGAAAAAATGAATCAATTGTTACATCGAAAAGTAAGTGAAATTCAATTTTTAAATAAAATTCATTTGATATTTATGGACCGTCATAAATTAATTGTACAAATTGGACAAGATCTTGTGCGTTTAATACATTCATATTTTCATTTTGAAAACATTTCAATGCTTTTATGTGAAGACCAATCATTCGAACTCATCTATTCTGATCATCCCAAGTGGAATTTGGATATTCATGAACCGGTTTTAACGGGGTGGCTCCGTGACGTTTTGAATAATACTCCTCATATTGCGGCGGGGACTGAAATTCAAATCGGGTCAGAAAACAATCTACAAACATTCCGTTTATTTCCGCTTCAAAAAGGAACAAATCTTTTGGGGTTACTACTCATGCAAGCAACGAAAAACACGGATGTAAAAGACGAAGATGAGGTTCGTGTACTATCTATAGCAGCAACAAGTATTTCAGCAGCCGTTGAAACACGACTGCTTGAAGAGTCGAATCAATCAAAACAACGTCAATTGAATTTGGTAGCAAGCCGAATTAAGCATTTGATGGATCATGCTGATCAAGGTTTTCTGATGTTCGATGACACATTAACCGTGCGATCTGAATTCAGCCATAAATGTATTGAATTATTTGGTCATGACATCACGGGACGTTTATTTGTGGAATTAATTCAATTGGATGAAATAGATCGCGCATTTTTTGAAGATCTCGTACAACGAGCGATGTCTGAGCGGACGATTCCAGGAATGAAACCGGCGTTCCTTACCTTACTTGAAGATTCTTACAAAGAATTTCACGTACAAGGTCGTGTACTTACTTCTGAATATAAACGAATTAGTGATCCGAACGATGAAACTCAATATTTATTAATGGTCGTATTAACCGATATTACGGAGCAAAAACAACTAGAAGCAAACTATGATAAAGAAAAACAAAACTTGAATATGATTGTTAAATCAATGATGTTTCGGCATGAAATTTTGAATTTATTGCAAAGTTATGAGCGTTTCGTTCAAATGATAAAAGATCAAACGTTAGTGGATCCATCTGCGATTAAAATGCACCTGCACACATTGAAAGGAAATTTTGCGCAACTTGGTTGGTCGCAAACTGCCAATGAAATTCATGATCTCGAGTCGCAAAACGTGCGTACATTCCTCTCCCCGCTTTTTGATTGGGACAACGTGATCGCTGCTGAAATAAAAATATTGCGTGATAAACTCGGCCAACGTTTTTTTGATGAATTGGACATCCTTGAAGTAGATAAAAAAACACTGATACAACTTTCCAATAAGCTAATTCCACCGATCTCAAATGATTCATTACATGAAATTAGCAAAAAACTTGTCCGATTAACGTTTCGACCGATACAACCTATTATCCAATTGTACTCAGAGCATATTGGCGAACTTGCATTACGCTTTCAAAAACAAGTTCAAATTAATTGTAAATATGATTTTGAATTGCTATACGATCCGCAGCGTTATGATGGCTTCTTAAAATCACTTATTCATATTTTCAGGAATTCGATTGATCACGGCATTGAATTCCCTGAAGAACGAATTGAAGCGGGAAAAGACGAATGTGGAAACATTGAATGTACCATTTCACATACGGCACATCAATCAATTTCTCTCACAATTCGTGATGATGGAAAAGGGGTCAATATTGAACGATTACGTGAGAAATCAAGGCAATTTGCCATTGAATCTAGACTTGGGTGGGAAGAACCATCCGATGAAACAATATTGCAAATGATTTTTGAACAAGATATTTCTACGAAAGAACATGTCACCGATATTAGTGGTCGTGGCATTGGATTATATGCGGTAAAAGAAGAAGTTGAAAAACTTGGTGGCATAATCGAAGTTCGTTCCATATCCGGCGAAGGTACAACCTTTTACATCGAAATTCCGATCATTGAATAAAAATTAAATATTATTAATAATTACTTTTATAGCGTAAAAGGGACGAAAAAAAGGTCATTTTTCATGACCCTTTTGTTCGTCCCTTCAATATTTAAACCGAAACTAATCCTGCTGCAATTCTAATTTGTGCTTGAAATGCCGGATCGACGAGTCCATCTTTATGTCTAATACTATTTTTAAAGTGAAGACAAAAATGACCTGTGTAATTATTATCCATGATGGATTCAACGCCGTGCGGCATTGATAATGCTGCAGCAGCAATTGTTCTCCCATCTACTTTCACAAGAACAGCTCTGGGCGTCCAAGCATATTTTCCACCCCAAACAGATTTCATAATCGCTGCGTCTGATGCAGTAGCTGGTTCTGTATCGGCATGTCCTGCGCCAATTGTTCGTACCGCATTCCAAGATACACCAGTTTTCACATCAGTAAGCACGATTTTTTTGCCAATTGGAATAATGTACTGCGCTTCTGTGTTCCAATCCAAAAATTCACCTTTTCCTATTGCGGCAACTGGACGAACAGGAATGGAGTGAATTGGAATTTTTAACGTTTGATTTATATTCAAGGTGCTAGTCATCGTCAATTGATTTACTTTTAATAATTCTGACATCGGAATTCCGTACTTAATGCTAATATTCCATGCATTATCCCCCGTTCCAACAACATGAGTCGTGTATGTTATTATCGGCGGTTCAGTTGATGTTGGCAAAGTCGGTAGGATCAACAGTTGATCAGGGTAAATCATATCTGAATTTAATTTATTGAGTGTCAGAAGCTCATCAACAGTTGTTTTGTTTGCTGTTGCAATTTTCCATAGCGTATCTCCGGCAACAACTTTATACGTATTAGATACCGACATGATCGAGGGATCATTTGCTGCTAATGCTTCATTCGTAAGCGGAAAACTCGTGACAACAGCAGTTCCAAGCATAACAACAACGAGCGCGCGTTTAAGTGGTTTTTCAATCGGATGTTCTTGAATGTATTTTTTGGCATGTTCACGAATGACATCGAGCCGATCACCTGCCTGTTCCCAAAAAGATGAGGCAAATTCTGTCATCGGATCTTCCAAGCCAATTAATTTTGCATGTGCATGATCTTCATTCATATGCACTATAATTAAAAGATCATCTTTTTTTTCGCTGATTTCAATAGACTTAAAATAATTCATTGAGATCTCCTCCGCCATTCTTCTGATAATCGATCCATAATTACAGCGACTTCTGCACGCGTGATTGGTTTTGATGGGGCAAAATGTGTATTGTCGAGTCCTCGCATTACATTATGTTCTGCGAGCAAATGAATGGCTTGTGCACTCCATCTATTGCTCTTCACATCAACAAATAAGTTAGGCTCAATTGAGTTGGAGAACGGAAGCACATTTGCTTGGAGGACTGCCATTTGTTCTCGAGTCATCGGAGAGTTAGGCAAAAAATTCCCGTTACCAATGCCGTGCATCAATCCATTTTTTACAATAATCGCGATTTCACGTCTCATCGGATGTGTTTTCGTATCATTAAAAATGGATAGTTGGCCCACGTTCTTTTGATTTAATTTCAAAACGTTAACGAGCATTTTTGCAATTTGTGCTCTTGTCATCGCATACAAAGGTCCAAAATCCGTAGATGATTTCCCATTCATCCATCCATTATCAGCCATACGCAGTATGCTTTCAGTCGCCCAGAAACGTGATGGTACATCTCGAAAAAAACGCCCATTTAACCACAAATCATAGTATGTCCACGTATCTGGCGTTTCTTGCGTTAAACTCCATGTTCCAGCACCTCTGAGATTATACTCGTTAACTAAACGTAATTTTGCTTTTACAGATTGTTCATTTTCATACCAAACGGAATAGGTTCCAGGTTTCAAAAGATGATTCGATAAATATACGTTAGATCCGCTCGGAATAATCATTTTTGAATAGGCTGATTGAGATGACTCGTCAAACAATTCTTGGATTTCGAATTGCCGAAGTAAGTTTTGAAGTTGGTTCATTGAACCAGCAACCCCTTGAATGGATCCAAACTCATCCCATACTCGGCCGTAAAATGGTATGCCGATAACAATTTTGTTTTTAGGTACACCTTGACGAAGTGAATATTCGATCGATCGACGAACAAAATCAATACTCGCAACCGGTCCCGATTCACTCCCTTCCCATGATTCGTCATAGGCCATAATCATTAAATAATCACTATACTCAGAAAGTGCAAGTTCGTCATAAAAACCGTGCCAACCTTTGGTCCAACCATTCGGATTTGCCGCTACCGCAATAGATACTTCCTTATTGGAGGAAACAGTTCTTCTTAATTTTTTGATAAAATCAGTAAAGTCATCGCGATAAGTTTCATTAAGACCTTCAATATCGATGTGTACACCGTCGAAACCATAATCATTAATTGCTTTTGCTAGTGCAACAACTAATGTTTCGCGATGAGCTAATGCCGCTACTCCAGCTTTAATATTCCAATGATTACTTAAAAATGGAACGACACGAATCCCGCGTTGATGCATTTGAGTTACGAACTCAGGTCTTATTTTCCAAGATAATACAAGTTCACCATTTTCATTTACGTTTAAATAATTTGGTGATACGGTCGTTATCCCCCCGGTCGACTTGTCGATTTGTTCAGTGTATGATGCAGGATTTCCAAAATATAAATAGCTTAAACTTATGCGTTTGTTCGTTGCATTTGTTTCGTTTGTAATAAGCATGGTAAAAAACAAAATGCCAAATAGAGACATCATCAATCTCAAAAATGAAATCTTCATAAATGATCCGCAGTCAGTAATAACTTATTTTCTCGAACTACTGCTCGAAATCTCCAATGATTCCGGTCAACTGAATGTCCATTTACGGATTTTATATTTCCATTAACTCCAATTCCAAGCCAGTGCATGATCACATCATTTGTTTGAATCGATTGATTCGGTAAGAGCGTTGAAAATAAAATATTCCAAGCCATGTACAATCGAAATCGTACGGTTTCATTTTCAATTGGACCTGACAGTTCGACATGTTGTAAATAATTTGTTCCTTGCTCTGTCCATTTCATGTTTACCCCATCGAACCATATCGCCTGATTATTTGTGATTTGTTGTTTAATCAATGAATATTTAGGCTCTATATCTGCAGCATTCGCATTCCAACGTGCAATCCAACCATCCGAAATAATGGGTAATGTTTGATTTTGTTCGTTAGATAAAATACGAACATTACGTGAATTTGGTTTAATAAACCATGCTGCCACCAATACGGATAGTACAAGGCAAACGACAATTGATAATTGAATCCATCGGAACATTTTATCGCCTCCTAGGCCACATCATGTTTCGAGTTTTCCCGAAAAACGAAAAAAGCATACATGTATGCTCATCCAAGAACGGAAGAACAATACATGTATGCTTTGAAATCAATACGAAACCATAAAAAATAAACTACTTAAGATCCACCAGTACGGCGTCGTTGATTGTTTGGTTTTTTATTATTTTGACTTTGCAATTTACCGCCACCACCTGCTGCGCCGAACGATCCACCTTTACCGTCAAGATTTCCTTGTTTCTTTTTTTCAAGGAACTGTTTTGCCAATTCAGCTTGTGATAGCGATTTTGTTTGATTTTCTTCTGACATGGTTTCAACTCCTACAATAGTTATTATCTTCTATTATACAAAACTCAATCGTTTATTCCAACCTAATCATTTCTCAAAGGATCAATGTATATGCTATTCTTATTTTATTCTATATACGAGGTGCATGATGATGTCTTGGTTAAAATGGCTGTTTGATGATCAAAAAAATACAAATTCTTCTCCCAACAACCAAGCGCCACTTCCTACCGATGGTACAATTTCAAATGTTCAGTTATTACAACAAGTCATTGAACAAGCGTTTGTTGCACAAACAACAGATTGGTCCGTTAATTACGTTGGAAACACACGAGATTTGACGAAATCAGTTATGTCAAAAGTATTTGAACAAGCCATTCGTAATGTTGATGATTATACCCATTATGTCGTAAAGAACTACACATTAAATGCGATCTCTGATCAAGCCGGAAATAGTACGATTACGTTTCATGTTGATTACCGCGAATCAAAAGCACAATCTGCAGCAGTAACTGCCAAAGCACAGGAAGTTGTCCGGTTACTCTTAACAAATGACATGAATGAGCACCAAAAGGTAAAATCATTACATGACTGGGTTGTTTTAAATTTTGCATATGATCCTGCACTCAAATATCATTCTGCTTATGATGGAATCAGATTCGGACGTTCCGTGTGTGAAGGTTATTCGCTTATGATTTTTCGTTTATTATCCACGGCAGGGATTGCCGTGCGAATTGCTGAAGGTATTGGTCGAAAGCAACAACACGCATGGAATATCGTTCGCATTGATGGAACTTGGTATCATTTAGATGCAACTTGGGACGATCCTGTCCCCGATCGTCCAGGCATCGTTGGATATGATTATTATTTACTCACCGATCGTGAAATCGAACGAACACATGCGATCAATCGAAATATTTCCTACCCTCGTTGTTCTCAATCATACGAACGGACAATCGTTGAGTGCATTGAAAGAGACCGATCGCGAAAAATTTATTATCAATCATTATACCGAACGCTTGGATTTATTTATTGGCAACCCGAAATGATCGTCAAAAATCGCCAAGCGCTCGAAAAATTTATTGAAAGCAAAAGTAGTCAAGTAACTTCTTCGATAACCTTTCGCTATTTACAAGGGGATCAAGCAAAACAGGATTTATCAGCGGTACTGCGCGCAATTAACCGAAGTGCACAGTTTTCTATTGAATCATTTGTGCGCGCTCCAGAAGGTGGATCTGTCCTTATCAATTTAAGATTAGAATAATAAAACGTCCTTATGTTTTCGTAATCCACTGGACTTAACACCTCAAGGTTTGTTAAGTCTTAAATGAGATCGCGAATTCATGAGGACGTTATTTTATTTTATTACTTTTGCGCCCGGTGCTGGTGGAGAAGTATTACTGATTACACCATTATCTAAAGTAAAAGTCCCTAATCCGAATTTGTAATTCAAATTATTATTATTATCCCAATTCGCATTGTTTACATTAAATACTGCTTCAATTCCTGTAGCACTACCAATTGATACCGTTACATAGGCATAACCATTCGTTCCTGTTGACATTGCAATACCTGGTGCAACTGTCCATGCCCCGCCAGCCGGTCGATAATGCAAATATTGAGTGCCTGACGCAATTTTTCGTTTGTAATAAATTGTTGTTGAATTGGCTGTCGAAATTGCATTCGTGATTACACTAATTGAACTACTTAACGCTGAAGCGTTTCCAGCGGCATCATAAGCTTTAATTGTATACGAATATGTTGTTGAGGCTGTCAAACCGCTATCTACATATGAAGATACAGTGCTTGAACCGACTTTGGTGCCATTTCGGTATATATCATAACTTGTAACTGCAATATTGTCCGATGAAGCAGTCCAACTGAGTGATACATTTGTTGATGTTTTTGATGATGAAACGATATTCATTGGTATGGATGGTGCCGTTGTATCCAGTACTAAAACGACGGGTGCACCGTTTTTCACTGAATTATTTTCAACAGTTTGTATACCCATTGAAATAATATAATTTGTTCCACCTTTACTGTCCCAACTTCCATTATCCACATTAAACGCAGCTTCAATACCTGTCGCTGTTCCAATAGATAATATCGATTTTACATAACCTGGAACTTCTGATGTGACCATTGCGATCCCTGGTGCAGTTGTCCATGTCCCGCCTGTAGGGCGATAATGAATATACTGAGTTCCAGTTGTAACGATTCGTTTGTAATATACGGTAACGGAGTTTTGAATAGTCGATGATGAATTTGTCGTCACATTGAGAATTGTACTAGCAGCAGACCGATTATTTGCAGTGTCATATGCTTTTACCGAATATGAATACGTGTTTGCAACTGATAATCCTGTATCAGTGTATGTTATTGCTGAACTTGTACCGATTTTCAATCCATTTCGATAGATCTCATAGCCACTCACTGCAACATTGTCCGTCGAAGCCGTCCAACTCAAGCTAACACTTGTATCTGTTTTTGCGCTAGATGTTAATCCGCTCGGAACGGTTGGAGGTGTTGTATCCGATACAATTGTTGAAGGTAAACCTGTTTTTACAGTATTATTTTCTACCGTTTGAATTCCATTAGGAATTTGATAGTTAAGTCCTCCCCTACTATCCCAATTCCCGTTATCCACATTAAATGCAGCTTCAATACCCATAGCTGTTCCAATCGATAATGTCGCTTTAGCATAACCTGGAACTTCAGATGTGACCATTGCGATCCCTGGTGCAGTTGTCCATGTCCCACCGGTAGGGCGATAATGAATATACTGAGTTCCCGTAGTTATGGTTCGTTTGTAATAAACAGTTACAGCATTAGAAACAGTTGGTACCAGTTTGTAATTTGCAGTGAACGTATTCGTTGTAAATGGCGTGCTAATGTCATGTTGCTGAGCAAGCCCATCCGACCAACTCACAAATTCATAGTTTTGTCCATTGATCGTTTGTGGGGATACTGCTTTGATTGTACGCGTTATCCCTGCAACGCCAGTAAACGTATTTGGTGCTGTCACAGGAGTTCCATCTAATACTAATTGCAAACCGATTGGATTCGTCTGTAATGTAACATTTGATTTAATTGGCTGTATATCACGGTATATTTGAGTTGAATTACCGCCAGAATCCTTTACAGTTAAATAAATTCTCAACCAAACATTTGATGATGTTTCACCTATTGATGGTATGGTAAAAGAACCAGATGTACTACCTGTCGTAGCGGCCAAAATTGGATGGCTATGTGTATCATGTTGAAAATCAACTTGCCAAGTAAATGCGCTTGCCGGTAATACGCCATCCTCAGGATCGGTCGCTGCCCCTGTAAAGGTGATCGTGTCGCCACCCTTATAGCTCAACGTTGCAAGCGGATTATCAATGTTTGGAACAGGTGCTTGATTATTTGTTACAGTTAGAAAGGCGCCATTACTCAATACTGTACCTTGTCCATTAGAAACAAGTACATTAAATTTCGCTGCAGAATCTGTAACTTGAGGATTTGTCACCACGTAACTTGAATTTGTTGCCCCATTAATGTTAATCCCATTACGTTGCCATTGGTACGACAAAGGCGCAGTTCCAGTTGCTGTCACACGAAACGTTGCATTTTGACCGATCCCAACTGTTACATTTGTTGGTTGTATTGAAATGATAGGTGCACTTGATTGATCGATGCTAACATTATCAAATACGCTAGAATTGAGTTCGGAATTATTATGCGCAGTCACACCCAAACCAACTAGTAACAATTTACCGATTGGAATTGTGACATCTCCAGTTAATGACCAAGTTATCCCGTCCGCAGATGCGAAGCCTTTGAAATTATTTCCTGTTCGAACCAAACGAACCCAATACGGCGCTGCACCTGTCAAGCTCGTAGTAATCATAGAAGTATTTGTTGCATTCCGATAACCGAATTCAGGACCATTTAACGCAGTTAAATTCATCATTACATTCATAGCGTTATCAGAAAGCGACTCACGGAACAGAACCCCCGCTTTCGCATAAGGATCCGTATTTTGTACAGATATAACGCGCGCTGTAATTTGACCGTCCCCATCTAAGGCACGATATAAATAATGAAAACTATCGTTCGTACCCCAAATATCAGAACCACTACCAAATAGAGTATACGTCAATCCATTGACTGTGGATCGACCAGTTTGACCGACTGCACCGACATCAGCATCTTGCCAAGAAGTAGTTGATGCTGGAGGAGTATATGTTAATTTCCCTAAGTTTCCAGTAATTTCTAGATAATACAATTCACCATTGCTGCTAACATCGACATCCACAGGATATGTCAAACCGGTTGCAAAGGTAGATAACGTTTTTGTTGCAAGATCGATTCGATTGATCCAACCAGACTCATAGTCTGCGAAAAAATAATCACCTGTATAATCAGATGGGTATGTTGATGTTGTTGGATTGTAAAATACCCCTCCTGCTATGCAACGTCCTACCGCATGGTCATATGCGTAAAAAGGCTGTTCATACTGCGTTTCCGCCGTAGGACCTTCCGTAATCGGCCATCCGAAGTTACCACCTTTTGCGGTTTCATTTATTTCCTCCCATGTATCTTTACCGACATCATTGACAAAAATGCGTCCAGATCCAGGTTGAATAGCAAAAGAAAATGGATTGCGGTGACCAAATTCCCAGATTGCACGATTATTCCCAATTGCAGAATTATAAAACGGATTATCAATTGGTATGGTACCATCTTTGTTTATTCGCAGAATTTTACCGTGAGTAACGAACAGATCTTGTGCATTGTTTGGATTCGCATTTTCGCCGGTAGCTATATACAATTTTCCATCTAGTCCGAAATGAATTGCACCGCCATTATGAATCAATGCAGTAGATAAATCAGAAAGCTCAAACAAAACTTTTTCACTACCTACTGTTACTGTATCAGACATTGCGTTTGGAACCGTAAACCGACTAACGCGATTGTGCGCGATCGCTCCAGGTACCGTATAATACACATAAACATATGGACTCGTAGTAAAATTCGGGTCAAAGGTAAATCCAAGTAATCCCCGTTCCCCTTGGTCATCTACAGGAATCGATAAAAATGGAATTGATAATAACATGTTGTTTTTGACAATACGAATATTCCCACCTTTTTCAGTAATAAAAATTCTACCATCCGGTGAAAATTCAATACCAATAGGTACATTTAAGCCGTTCGTAATTTGTACATCTGTAAAAAGTGTTGGATTCGATGGAAATGAAGCAAGTTGTGGAAGTGTTATCGCGTTTTGTGGTTTCGAAGTGTTTAGTAAATTGTTCGTGCCTTCAATATTTTTAATCGAATTCGGTGTAATTTTTGGTTTAATTGTCGCTTTAGGCACTGAAGTTGGGTTCGGCTTTTTGGAAGGAACTGTTGATTTGGAAGGAATGTGATTCGGTTTAACAACTGATTTTGGTAGCGGTGTTGATGCATACGTAAATGAGAACATAAACATTTCGAAAGTAATAAATAGGAAGAATAAAAAAAATGTGATTTTTTTCATACTCCAAAAACCTCCTCAAAAGACAATTGAAATTATCAGTTAAATTCGACAAAAACACATGATTTTCCTTTGCATAGAAATGTATATTGAATATGGCCTAACTTACTTATCGTAAAACTGAGATTTGTAGCTAACGCGGCACTAGAAAAAATAGATCGTGCTTGTGTAAAACAAATTGACCTCTACTCAGAAAGAGAGTAGAGGTCAATTTGTTTACGTAATTATTTCATAATTTTACAAATATCATTTGAGAACTCAATCGGGTCTGCAATTGGCAATCCTTCGATTAACAATGCTTGATGATATAACAAACTCGTATATAAACTACATTTGTCTTTGTCACTCGCATATGAAGATTTCAACGTTTCATACACTGGATGGTTCACGTTGATTTCTAAAATTTTGGACGCTTCATACATATCTTTCTCTGCATTTGGCATTGCGCGAAGTACTTTTTCCATTTCGATCGACAATTCACCTTCACTTGTCAAACAAACTGGATGTGATTTTAAGCGTTTGGATGCACGAACATCTTTAACTTTTCCGGACAAATTCGTTTTTAAGAAACTGAATAATTCAGTTTGTTCGTCTTTTTCTTTTTCATCCGTTGTATCTTCGATTTCAGGTAGTCCAAGGTCACCACTAGAAACGGATTTGAAATCTTTTTCTTTATAGTTGCGCAATGCTTTAAGTGCAAATTCATCAATGTCATCGGTTAAAAACAACATTTCATATCCTGCGTCAGTTACTCGTTCCGTTTGTGGCATTTTTTCAATGCGTGCAATGGAATCTCCGGAAGCGTAATAAATAAATTTTTGTTCTTCTGGCATCCGTGAAATGTACTCGTCGAGCGTAATTTGTTTTTTGTCTTTGGAAGAGTAGAACAAAAGTAAGTCTTGGAGAACTTCTTTTTCCGTACCAAATTCGTTATAAACACCGAATTTTAATTGACGACCAAATGATTCATAAAACTTCTCATATTTATCACGCTCATTTTTGAGCAAAGTACTTAATTGATTTTTAATTTTTGTTTTAATATTTTTTGCAATAACTTTCAATTGACGGTCATGCTGCAACATCTCACGCGAAATATTTAAGGATAAATTCTCTGAATCTACAATCCCCTTCACGAAACCGAAGAAGTCTGGAATTAAATCAGCACATTTTTCCATAATCATTACGCCTGAAGAATACAATTCAAGTCCTTTTTCGTATTCTTTTGAGTAAAAATCATATGGAGTTTTTTCAGGGATATACAAAATGGCATCATATACGACAGAACCATCCGCATGAATGTGCATATGTGTAAGCGGTTCGTCCCAACCAAAATGCTTCTCTTGGTAAAATTGGTTGTAGTCTTCTTTCGTAAGTTCTGATTTATTTTTACGCCAAATTGGTACCATGCTATTGATTGTTTTTTCGACGATGATGTCTTCGAATTCGGTTTCTGCACCTTCATTAGGCTTTTGTTCGGTAACGTCCATTTTAATCGGATAACGAATGAAATCAGAATATTTTTTAATGATATTTTGTAACTTATATTGTTTCAAATAATCTTCATAATTTTCTTCTTCAGTTGATTCCTTAATGGTTAAAATGATCTCAGTACCGAATGTGTCTTTTTCACATGGTTCAATGGTATAACCATCTGCACCAGTAGATTCCCAGCGATATGCTTGGTCGCTTCCATGCGATTTACTGATCACAGTTACTGAATCAGCTACCATAAAAGCAGAATAAAACCCTACACCAAATTGTCCGATAATATCATGACCATCTTTGGATTCATTATTCTTTTTAAATGCAAGTGAACCACTTTTTGCAATAACTCCAAGGTTGGCAGCCAATTCTTCGCTGTTCATTCCAATCCCTGTGTCTACAATCGTTAACGTACGTGCATCTGCATCCATTGAAACTTTGATGAAGTAATCTTCCTTATTAAATACTAAGTCATTACTCGTTAATGCTTTGTAATACATTTTATCGATTGCATCACTCGCATTGGAGATCAACTCACGCAAAAAGATTTCACGATGCGTATAGATGGAATGAATCATCATCTCTAGCAAACGTTTGGATTCCGCTTGAAATTGTACTTTTTCCATTTGATAATTACACTCCTTAGGACATTTTTTTCAATTCAACATTATAATCAACTAAACAAAAAAAATCCAGCTAAACATTACCATACCATAAGTAATGAACAGACTGGAATATAAAAATTTTAGAGAAATCTTTCATTCATAAAAATAAAGGGTTCAAGATATTATAATAAGCATCATGAAACCGTTACCTCATAATTAACCATCCATTGAATTCCAAATTTATCTTTTAAAATCCCGTAGTATGCACCCCAGAACGTATCTTGAAGCGGCATCTCTATGATCGCACCGTCAGATAATGATTCAAACAGACGCATTGCTTCTTCTTTGGAATCAGGAGAAATACAAATATACGAATTGTTACCAATCGTTAATGATTGTCCGAGCGACTCTAAAATATCGGTACCCATCAACACGTGTCCACCGAGTAAAGGCAATGCCACATGCATCATTTTATGATGATCATCTGCTGGAATATGAGCAGCTTGCCCAGTATCTCCAAAACGCGTAAACGTTCTAAATTCGCCTCCAAAGGCAGATTTGTAAAATTCAAACGCTTCTTCTGTTTGGCCATTAAAATTTAAATAAATTGAAATGCTGCCCACTTATATTCCTCCATGAATCACGATTTATTTCCAAGCACTCAAAATTAAACCAAATAAAACAAAGTTTACTAAGTGATTACTCACTTCAATTGCCCATACATATATTGGATGTCCTGCAAATAATTTATTAACAAGGTATGTTGGAGCTACAAATCCAAACCAAAGCAAACATCCAGTAGTGATCCCTTCAATAATCGTTGCACCATTCGGAAACATCAAATGCAAAACAATTGCCATGATCAATGGTTGAACAAATGATGACAAAAATGTCAATCCAAATACGATCCCCATATTTTGTCCATTACCAGGTATGTCTGATTCGGATTTACCGATTCCCCGCCACCATACCGTAAAAAATGTTTTGGGATTAAACCATGTAGAACCACTAATCACACATACAATCATACATCCAAGGATTGCCCACCAATTTAGTGCCGAAAAATCAAACATATTAACCTCCCAATTAATCATTTTGTTCACAAGTTAACTATATGTTACGCTTTTATATTTGTCCATTTCAAAAACAGGAGGAACTATGCCCACATTTATATATAATCGTGTGAAAGCGGTCGAGTATGCGAATCAATGGTGGAACGGTGCCAATCCTAATTACCCTGATTTTAAAAATGATGATTGCACCAATTTTATTTCACAGTGTTTAGTTGCGGGAGATGCTCCGATGACCCCTCCAATTGATCGTTATAAAGGATGGTGGATCACGAATCCACAAAATTCTTCTGCGAATTGGAGCATCAGTTGGGCAGTCGCAGGAAGTTTACATTGGTATTTGCGCACGAGTAAAAGCGGATTGCGTGCGACCCGCTTAGAGAGAGCTGATCAATTACAACTCGGTGATGTTATACAATTCGATTGGACAGGAGATCAAAAAATTAATCATTCAACGATGGTAACTGCGTTTAATGGAAATCACCAACCTCTTGTAAACGCACATACTCGAAATGTTCACCATCGGTATTGGGATTATCGTGATTCTCCTGCATGGACGCCACAAACGAAATACTATTTTTTTCATATCGAAGATGAATTTATCGTTTAATCAACTTGAAACACATTGGCTTGATGTCTAACTTCAGTAACCATAAGAACTAGTTCCGTTAGTTTTTCATAAAACGGTATACGATTTAGCTTTTTCATGTATATCATGTGAGTGGTTCAAAATATCATTACAATCAATTTGTAGTGAAGCGCTGGAATCTTGAAAACTATGAATGAGACAACTAAGTCTTTTATAATGCTCCCATAGGTTGAGACACGTGGGCTGAAAAATAAGATATAATATACCCATGAAAAAGAGAACCCGACATACCGCAGAGTTTAAGAGTAAGGTTATCCTGGAAGTACTCCGGGAAGAAGCGACGATCAATGAGATCGCATCC
>CANHGK010000012.1 GCA_947460235.1 Paenibacillaceae bacterium
TATCCGAATGGTTGAACTCACCAGTGATTGCTGATGATTCAGGTTTGTGCGTGGATGCATTTCACGGAGGACCAGGCGTTCGCTCCGCGCGTTTTGCGGGTGAACATGCCACCGATGAACAAAATAATAATAAATTATTAATTGAATTAGAACGTGTAAAGGCGGACACTGAGGACAAACGTGCTGCTCGTTTTGTTTGTGCGCTAGCCGTTGTAGATACCGCAAGTGCGTATACCTTAACCGTGCGCGGTACATGTGAAGGACATATTTTGTTTGCACCTCAAGGAGAAGGCGGATTTGGTTATGATCCCTTGTTTTGGTTGTCTGATTTTCAAAAAACAATGGCCCAATTAACCATCGACGAAAAAAATGCAATTAGTCATCGCGGAAATGCATTAAAAGCATTAATTCAAAAGTTAAAATCTTAAAGAAATAGGAGCCTTTCATGATCGCATTTATTATGCAATCAGAAGGGCTCCTATTTTATAAGAAAAGTACGTTATATTTTTTTATCCATTCATTCAGTTGCAATAAATAACCGAACCATTGCACATTGTTCATCAGTTGTCCAAACCACTTTAGATCGGAACCGCTTTTGTGTGATTCAATTAATTTGCTTACTGCATCTCGATCAACAATTTGAAAGAGCGGGGCGTCAATTTCAACTAAGTTTTCGATCGCGTTCATAATCAATTCTTCATAGATCGGATGAACCGTTTTTGGAAATGGATTTTTTTTGCGCCAAACAAATTCATCTGGCAACATGTTTTTGCTAGCCAATCGTAAAATGCCCTTTTCGCGCTGTAATGCATTTTTAACGTTCCATGGTAACCGATAGGCGAGTTCTACTAAGCGATGATCACAGAAAGGGACGCGTACTTCTAAGCCGCAAGCCATGCTCATGCGATCTTTACGATCTAATAAAACAGGCATAAAATAATCAATATTTAACTTTGTAATTTGTCGTATGCGTTGATCTTCTTCAGTTCCGATCGATTCACTTGTACTGGACTGCAACGCCTGCTGCCAGCGGGTTTGTGCGTAATTCAAAGGATTCAGTTGCTCGGTCCAATGTGAGTGAATCATGCTAGAACGCTCAGAGATTGCTTTTGACCAAGGAAAAGCATCATGAATTGCAAGATCGGATTGACTCCACAATCGAAACCACGGGTATCCTCCGAAGATTTCGTCAGCACCTTCACCGGACCAGGCAACGGTGACATGTTTTTTAATTTCACGGCAAAATAATAATAAGGAACTGTCAATGTCAGCCATGCCAGGTAAGTCTCTTGCTTGCATCGCATCGTGTAACGCATTGAAAAGAGGTGTTTGCTCGAGCGTAACCGTACGATGGTTTGTATTTAACAACGCTGAAATCCCACGTGCAAATGGTTCGTCATCTTCTGGCACCCAAGCGGTCGCTTTGAAATGTTCGTCTTGCTCTTCAAAATGGATCGAAAAGGTATGTAATTGTTCTTTGAGATGTATTGCGGAATAAGCGGTTAATAAACTAGAATCAAGTCCGCCTGATAAAAAAAATCCAATTGGAACATCTGATTGAAGTTGTCTAGACGTGATGTCTTCGAGTAAGCGTTGGATTTCAGAAGCGGCATCTTCGGTCGTTTGTGGGCAAGGGGCCATGGCTAATTTCCAATACGTTCTTTTTTGCAATCCAATTCTTGTGAAATAGGCATATTCTCCAGGAAGCAATTCGAATACATCACGAAATGGAGTTGTTCCAGGCGTTCTAGCAGGACCGATCAATAGGAGTTCCATCACACCCTGTGCGTCAACGATTGGATGAACGAGTGGATAGGTAAGGATTGCTTTGATTTCCGACGCAAAAACAAATGTTTGATTGATGTGACTATAAAAGAATGGCTTTACACCTAATCGATCTCGTGCACAAAATAAACGTTCACGTTTTGATTCCCAAACTGCGAAAGCAAAAATCCCATTAAAGCGGTACAAACATTCAGCTTCCCAGTGCATGTATGCTGCAAGTACAATTTCTGTATCACATGTTGTGGCAAAGGAATAACCAGCGAGCTCTAATTCCTGTCTCAATTCATTCGCATTATAAAGTTCACCGTTATAAATTAGCGTATACGTTTGAAGGGAATTAGAGCGTGTCATTGGTTGCATGCCGTTTAATGGGTCCATGACGGAAAGTCTTCGATGTCCAAACATGCCTACCGTTAAATCAGCAATCCCTTGTTGGTCCGGACCACGAGGTGTTAACGTTTGGGTCATTGCCTCGATTAAGGAAACATCATTTTTGTTTTCATTCCAATTAATCCATCCGCAAAATCCACACATCTCGATTCAATCCCTCCGTAACGATTTATTACGGATAGCATATGCAAGAAAGTGAAAACGTGTGCTACTTTGCGCAAACGATTTGTGAGATTTGCAAAAAAAATTAATTGGAACTAATCCAACGATAAAAGGCATCGATTTTACGTTGACTAAATTCAAATGTATTTTCCAAATGATCTTCAACGATTTGATATTGATTAATTTTTTGTTGCACGTTCAAAAAAAGTTGAGCGACGATAAACAATGCGACTAATTGTTCAAACATGAGGACCACGACCTTTCTGCGGTGGAAAAGAAAGTTTTAGCTTTATGTGATCAGTATATCACCAGTGAATACGTTTTCATATGAGACTTTTCTGAATATTCAATTTTGTCAAGTTAAAAAAATGCGTCCCAGGAGGGATTCGAACCCCCGACCGACGGCTTAGAAGGCCGTTGCTCTATCCGGCTGAGCTACTGGAACAGGTAAGTATAGGATTTCCAAAAGACTTCGTATATAATAGCATACGAAACCATTAAGTACAATCGAGATTGTCTGCGGGGTGGAATAAGTTCATGAAGAGAAAAACGAAAGCAGTTCATAAACAAGAGAACTTATTTGTACTGCCGCAAACAATCCATGCGGTAGAGCAGCAATTGGCTGAACATTTTAGAAACGAAGAATGGTTTGAAGCGCTAGATAAACTGGAATGGTTACTTTCCATTCCGGATTGTGATTTTGCCAAATTGGAACAGTGGAAATCAATTCAACGAGCCCTATTTGAACTTGTGCCGAGTGAAGAAACGAACGAACCACCAGTAAATGAGAATGAATTGTACTCACAAATGATGCGTGATAAATCGACATATGATCCAACGAGCGTGAAGCGATGTTTTCAAGTGCTTTGGAATAACCCCTCGGTGGAATCGCAGCTCATTGCAATTGATCAACTGACGTATATGGTACATGAATCAATAGATCATGAACTTATTCGTTGGTTAGCAGAAAAGGCGCGTCAGACACAACTTCAATTTCGTGTCTTACTTGCGCTAAAAAAACGTGGTTGGAATCGCGATGTGGTCGTGCCAGGACATTCATCAAGCCATATGATCAATCCAATTGAACTGCCTGATGAATCCATTGATTGGCCTTGGAACATTCGGTTGATCGGACAAGGGTTATCCGAATGGTTTGAATCGGATTATCCAAGCTTTTTACCGCTCATTCAAAGCTTCTGGCAAGAATGGATTCATCGTATTTATTTAGAACCTCTTTATCAAGATTTAATCAAATTAAAAGAATCAGAATCAGCAATTTGGACAGAGGCAATTTTCCGTGAAGCGATATTGGCTTGGACAGGAGAAGAGTCAAAGGAAGGAATACGTACGGACCACATAAAATGTGAAATCATTCGAAAAAGGTTGCGACTTTATTTTCAGCCCTACGGGAGTTAATACAAATCATTCAAGTTTTCGATTTTGTATGAGTTGAAATGCATTTTGATTATGCTATAATAGTTTGAGTTATTAGGGCCAATTGTTGGAGGGGAATTATTAGATGAAAGCAGTTGTTGAAACGGTCGACCAGCACCAACGCAAACTGGAGATCGAAGTAGAAGAAGCACGCGTGGAAGATAGTTTGGATCGTGCATTTAAGAAAGTTGTTAAAAACGTTAACGTGGCAGGGTTCCGTAAAGGGAAAGTTCCACGCATGATTTTTGAAAAGAAATTCGGAGTTGAATCGCTTTATCAAGAAGCGTTAGATATCATTCTTCCGGAAGTTTACTTTGAAGCTGTCAAAGAAACAGGAATTGATCCGATTGACTACCCGAAATTAGATGTTGTTCAATTTGCTCGTGGTTCGAAATTGATTTTTAACGCGACAGTTGTTGTTCGTCCTGAAGTAACATTGGGCGCATACACAGATATCCAAGTTGAAGAGAAAGATTTCTCGGCAACGGATGAAGATGTGGCAGCAGAGTTGGATAAAGCCCGCGATCGTCGTGCGGAATTACTCGTTCTTGAACCAAACGAGAAAGCAATTGATGGTGATACAGCGATTATTGACTATGACGGCTTTGTTGATGGAGTCGCATTTGATGGCGGTAAAGGCGAGCGTCACAACCTTGTGCTTGGATCAAATTCCTTTATTCCAGGATTTGAAGAGCAATTGATTGGAACAACAAAAGGTGCGAACGTGAAGGTTAACGTTTCTTTCCCTGAAGACTATCATCATGAGCCGTTGGCAGGGAAAGCTGCAATTTTCAATGTTATCGTACATGATATTAAGCGTAAAGAATTACCGGAGTTGAACGATGAACTCGCTCAAGATATCGGTGAGTACGATACGCTTGAAGAGTGGAAAGAAGATTTGAAAGCGCAAATTGCACACCGCAAATTGCACGATCAAAACCATTTTGTTGAGGGTCAAGTTGTTGACGCGGTTGTTGCTGTTTCAACGGTTGAAATCCCAGACATTATGATCGCAAACGAAACAGAAACGATGCTTAAAGATTTAGAAGGTCGTTTGAAACAACAAGGCATGAACATTGATTTGTATTTGCAATTAACAGGCATGACGAAAGAAGCGCTTGCTGCTCAATCCAAACCGGAAGCAGAAAAACGCGTTCGCCGTACCCTCGTGTTGGATGCTGTTGCAAAAGCAGAAAATATTGAAGTGACACCTGCGGAATTAGAAGAAGAGTTCGTTAAAATTGGTAAACAATATAATATGTCAGCTGAACAAGTCGCAGTGTTGTTCGATCAAAACCAAACGACACAACGTTACATTGAACAAATGATTAATTCAAAAACTGTGCAGTTCCTAGTTTCCAAAAGTAGTGCAGCTCATTTAATCCATATTCACCAAGACTAATCTCATAGCATTACGAATATTTATACGGAAGAAGACACGATTGCGTGTCTTCTTTACGCTATCTATGGTATTATATGAGAAAATGACATGACTATTTTATGAGGAGAGCTGCGCAAATGAATTTGGTGCCGATCGTGGTCGAACAAACGAATCGGGGAGAACGATCCTACGATATTTATTCCCGCCTCTTGAAAGATCGAATCATTTTTCTTGGATCAGCAATTGATGATGATGTGGCAAATGTCATTATTGCACAACTTTTATTTTTAGCAGCAGAAGATTCCGAAAAAGAAATCAGTATATACATCAATTCTCCTGGTGGTTCAGTAACAGCAGGTTTGGCAATACTTGATACGATGCGCTATATTAAACCGGATGTAGTGACGATTTGTGTCGGTATGGCAGCCAGTATGGGGTCATTACTATTGACTTCAGGGACGAAGGGGAAACGTTACGCTTTACCGAATAGTGAAATTATGATCCACCAGCCGCTTGGCGGCGTATCCGGGCAAGCTTCGGATATTAAGATCCATGCGGAATGGATTATGAAAACGAAACGTAAGCTCAATGAAATGTATGTTGAATACACTGGTCAACCATACGATAAGATTGAAAATGACACCGACCGCGATAATTTTATGACCGCTGCAGATGCAAAAGCATACGGATTAATCGATCACGTCATTACACGTAACGATTTGAGTAAATAAGGGGTGTTCTGATGTTCAAATTTAATGATGAAAAGGGCCAATTAAAATGCTCTTTTTGTGGTAAAACACAGGAACAGGTTCGTAAATTAGTCGCTGGACCAGGTGTATATATTTGTGATGAATGCATCGAACTCTGTACAGAAATCGTCGAAGAGGAACTCGGTTCCGAAGAACAATTGGATATGAAATCTGTTCCAAAACCAAAAGAGGTCTTAAATATTTTAGATTCGTATGTCATTGGACAGGAAGTTGCGAAGAAATCATTAGCTGTAGCGGTATACAATCATTACAAGCGCGTGAATTCAGCAACGAAATCCGAAGATGTTGAATTGCAAAAAAGCAATATTTTACTAGTCGGACCTACTGGCTCTGGTAAAACATTGCTCGCACAAACATTGGCAAAAATCTTGAATGTTCCTTTCGCTATCGCGGATGCAACATCCCTAACTGAAGCTGGATATGTCGGTGAGGATGTTGAGAATATTTTGCTTAAATTAATTCAATCCGCAGATTACGATGTAGAGAAGGCTGAGAAAGGCATTATTTATATCGATGAAATTGATAAAATTGCACGCAAGTCAGACAATCCGTCGATCACACGCGACGTGTCTGGTGAAGGTGTTCAACAGGCTTTATTGAAAATTTTGGAGGGTACGGTTGCATCGGTTCCTCCGCAAGGCGGACGCAAACACCCGCATCAGGAATTCATCCAAATTGATACCACGAATGTATTGTTTATTTGCGGTGGTGCATTTGATGGATTGGAACAAATTATTAAACGTCGTCTCGGTAAAAAAGTGATCGGTTTCGGATCTGACGGTCAACGTGCAGAATTGCGTCAAGGCGATACACTGAAGATGGTATTGCCGGAAGATTTATTAAAGTTCGGACTAATTCCGGAGTTCGTAGGTCGTTTACCAGTACTTGCAACGTTGGAACAACTTGATGAACCTGCGTTGATCCGTATTTTAACTGAACCGAAGAACGCTTTAGTGAAACAGTATCAAAAATTACTTGAACTTGATAATGTTTCCTTGGAATTCCAATCTGAATCCTTGGACTGGATTGCAAAAGAAGCAATTAAGCGGAATACTGGTGCGCGCGGTTTGCGTGCAATTATTGAATCCATCATGCTTGATGTAATGTTTGAAGCGCCGTCCCGTACGGATATTCAAAAAATTGTTATTACAAAAGAAATGGTGGAAGATAAAGTTCCGCCATTAATGACGATTAAAGAGTCAATTACAGCGAAAAAGAAAGGAGAAAGCGCCTAATTTATTAGGCGTTTTCTTCTGTAGGATTGGGAGGAACTACGATGTATTTACGTGAACAGACCGTGCCCGTTCGCGTGCGTGATCTCGTGATCGGTGGAAACAATCAGGTCGTAATGCAAAGTATGTGTACGACCAAAACAGCGGATGTGAAAGCAACTGTTGCAGAGATTCACCGTTTAGAAGAAGCAGGTTGCCAACTTGTGAGAGTAACGGTGAATAACAAGGAAGCTGCAGATGCAATTAAAGAAATTAAGAAACAAATTAAAATACCACTCGTTGCCGATATTCATTTTGATCATCGTCTCGCACTCATGGCTATTGAAAATGGGATTGATAAAGTACGGATTAATCCAGGTAATATCGGAAAACGAGATCGCATTGAAGCGGTTGTTAAGGCTTGTAAAGAACGCAACATTCCAATTCGGATCGGTGTGAACGCAGGTTCGCTCGAGAAGCATTTGCTCGACAAATATGGCTATCCGACACCAGAAGCGATGGTCGAAAGTGCATTGTTTCATATCGGAATCCTTGAGGAATTGGATTTTCATAATATTATTGTATCATTGAAAGCATCAGATGTGCCGATGGCCATTGCTGCGTATACGAAAGCTGCTGCAGCATTTCGATATCCATTACATTTAGGGATAACAGAAGCTGGTACATTGTTCTCCGGGACGGTAAAAAGTGCTGCAGGACTAGGTGCATTACTTGCTCAAGGGATTGGGAACACAATGCGGATTTCACTTAGCGCAGACCCAGTTGAAGAAATTAAAGTATCTCGTGAATTGCTCAAAAGCTTCGGTTTAATTGCGAACGCTGCAACACTTGTATCCTGTCCAACGTGTGGTCGTCTAGATATCGATTTGTTTACACTTGCGAATGAAGTGGAGAAATACATCGAGAAAGTCAAAGTTCCAATTAAAGTTTCTGTACTTGGTTGTGCGGTCAATGGACCTGGTGAAGCTCGGGAAGCCGACATCGGCATTGCTGGTGCGCGAGGAGAAGGTATGCTTTTCCGCTATGGTGAAATGATTCGCAAAGTTCCGGAAGCTGAACTTTTGGATGAATTAAAAAAAGAAATCGATATTATCGTTGAACATTTCGAGCGAACCGGTGAAATACCAGGCCGAAATCACGCACTTGCATAAAATACCCCCACAGACTGAATCGATGTCACCGGATTCGGACTGCGGGGTTTTTGTTTCCAATATCTTACGATTGGACTTCTCTTCATGGTTTGCTAAAATGAAAGAACGCACAAACCCATGCATCGAAGGAGGGGCGAACATTGTCAACCAATAAGATGAAACCACGCCGTTTGCCATTGCTTCCTTTACGAGGATTATTAGTATTTCCAAGTATGGTTTTGCATTTGGATGTCGGCCGAGAAAAATCGGTGAAAGCGCTCGAGAAAGCAATGGTCGATGATCATTTGATTTTGCTCGCTTCGCAAACAGAAGTGAATTTGGAAGATCCGTCAAAGGCGGATATCTATACAGTTGGGACCATTTCTCACGTTCGTCAAATGCTTAAATTGCCAAATGGTACAATTCGTGTGCTTGTCGAAGGATTACAACGCGCTGAAATTAAAGGATTTGAGTTGGAAGAGCCGTTTTTTGAAGTTGAAGTACAACCTTTAACGGAAGATACGGTCGCAGATGCGGAAACGTCGGCACTCATGAGATCTGTGCTCTCGCAATTTGAATTATATTTATCGTTAACCAAGAAGGTCGCACCTGAAGTGCTTGGATCAGTTACTGACATTCAAGAGCCGGGGCGTCTTGCAGATGTAGTCTCAAGCCATTTGAATCTTAAAATTCGTGATAAACAAGAAATTCTCGAGAAAATTGATGTTCGTGAACGTTTGGAGCGCTTGTTAGAATTCCTTAATAATGAACGCGAATTGCTGGAGCTTGAAAAACAGATTAATCAACGCGTTAAGAAACAAATGGAAAAAACGCAAAAGGAATATTATTTGCGCGAGCAAATGAAAGCGATCCAACGTGAACTTGGCGACAAAGAAGGACGTCTCGGTGAAATTGAGGAACTCCGCAATACACTGCGAGAAACGCCAATGGCTGATCATGTGCGTGAAAAAATCAATAAAGAAATTGATCGCTTGGACAAGGTGCCTGCCGCATCTCCGGAAACGGGAATGATTCGTCATTATATTGATTGGTTAATCGCCTTACCTTGGGAAAAGCAAAGTACAGATGTGATCGACCTCGAAAAATCATTAGAAATTTTAGATGAAGATCATTTCGGACTAGAAAAAGCCAAAGAACGCGTCCTTGAGTATCTTGCCGTACAAAAACTCGTCAAGAAAATGAAAGGTCCAATTCTCTGTTTAGTCGGGCCTCCAGGTGTCGGTAAAACATCACTTGCACGTTCGATCGCGAAATCGCTCGGTCGTCAATTCGTACGGATTTCACTTGGTGGTGTCCGAGATGAAGCAGAGATTCGTGGGCACCGACGTACGTATATCGGATCATTGCCTGGACGAATCATTCAAGGAATCAAAACGGCAGGAACGAATAATCCTGTCATTTTACTTGACGAGATTGATAAGATGGCGATGGATTTCCGAGGAGACCCTGCATCTGCACTTTTAGAAGTGCTCGATCCGGAGCAGAATCATACGTTTTCAGATCATTTTATTGAGCTTCCGTTCGATCTTTCAAATGTAATGTTTATAACGACTGCGAACACAACGCATACCATTCCGCGCCCATTATTGGACCGTATGGAATTGTTGTCGATTCAAGGCTATACAGAACTTGAAAAATTACAAATTGCGAAACGTTATTTATTGCCAAAGCAATTGCGTGAACACGGAATTACACCAGAACAACTCCAAGTCGAACCGGATATGATGCTACAAATGATTCGCTCATACACGCGTGAATCCGGCGTACGTTTGCTGGAGCAGTTACTTGCTGCAGTTAGTCGTAAAACAGCGAAACATATCGTATTAAACGAAGGGAAGTTGGATCAACCACCTCCTGCAGTAGTGCTCACGAAAGAGAAGTTGACGTCATTCCTTGGTCCTGCTAAATTCCGTCAAAACCGAATCGAAGAACAAGATTTGATCGGGGCTGTGACTGGACTTGCATGGACAGAAGTTGGCGGAGATACAATGGTTATTGAAGTCACAGTAATCCCTGGAAAAGGTAAATTAACGCTCACAGGTAAACTAGGTGATGTCATGAAGGAATCCGCACAAGCGGCGTTTAGTTATATTCGATCGCGTGCGGTACATTTTCTTATTGATCCTGATTTCCATGAGAAAAATGATATTCATATTCACGTGCCTGAAGGCGCCATTCCAAAAGACGGACCGTCTGCAGGAATTACGATGGCGACGGCCATTATTTCCGCATTAACGAAACGTCCTGTGTCGCGTGAAGTAGCGATGACTGGTGAGATTACACTTCGCGGACGCGTATTGCCAATTGGTGGTTTGAAAGAAAAATCACTTGCTGCACATCGTGCGGGCATCAAAAAGATATTGGTTCCAAAAGATAACGAAAAAGATTTGGTGGATTTACCAGAAAGTATCAAAAATGAAATGGAATTCTTGCTTGTCAATCATATGGATGATGTCATTCAGCACGCAATGGTAAAGACGGTTTGGATTCAGTAGGAGGATTTTGTTATGCAAGTTCATACCGCCGAGTTATTAATTAGTGCTGCATCGGACAAGCAATATCCGGAAGGTGAAATTCCGGAAATTGCAATGGCCGGACGATCCAATGTGGGCAAGTCTTCGCTAATTAATTGTATTATTTCACGTAAAGCGTTGGCGCGTACAAGTTCGAGACCGGGTAAAACACAATTACTTAACTTTTATGAAATATTCGGTAAATCGGAAAAAGGGGAGTTTGAAGGTTCGTACCGAATCGTCGACGTACCCGGTTACGGGTTTGCAAATGTTTCCAAATCCATCCAAGCCAAATGGGGCCAAATGATGGAGCAATACTTTGTGAATCGCCAACCACTTTGTGGTGTGTTATTGATCGTTGATTTACGACATCCACCTAGCAATGAAGATGTGCTGATGTGGAATTGGTTACGGCATTTTGATATCAATACTGCCGTTATCGCTACGAAAGCTGACAAATTATCCAAAAATCAAATTCCGAAACACTTAGCGGTCATCCGCCGAGAATTACAAGGAATTGAAACGAGTCCGTTTATAACGTTCTCCAGTGAAACGGGGCAAGGACGTGACGAAATTTGGTCACTTTTGTTTAAATGGGCGAAAGAATTTGAAGAAGCGAGAAAAACAGAGTAAAAACGATGAAATCGTGGGATTTTCCCACGGTTTCTTTTTATATGTTGTGGATTTTCAGCCGAATATGATGAAATTTAGAAGAATTTTGAGGTGGAAATGGTAGCGGAATTTCATGGTATAATTAATGTGTTAAAACGTTTCGGGACGTAGCCCGAAGAATTGAGGAGATTTTTATGGCTCACCGTCTAGCCACCGAGTACACCCAATCACGTCTGGTATTATCTGAGCAAGATCTCCAGAAAGTTTGTGGCATTTTTATGTCGCATCAAATTTCTGTGGAACGTTCTGGTGATGATGTCGGATGGTGCGTGTTAAGGTTAGAGAAAGAGCAAGAAGTCGTATTGTTGGCATTTGAGAACCGTCAAAGTCAGTATGTATTCGAAGGTACATTCCGAGTTAAACAGCGTGATTTGGTGAATGCAATGCGTGAAGTTGTTGCGACATTCAAAGGTCATGCGATTGTGAATCGGATTTATCAACAGTTTACGATCTCCTATTATTACGAACACGGTACTGTTACAAAAATTGTAGAGTCCAATGATGATGTACAATCCATGATTTTCGAGAAAAAGCATCAACATGGGGAATTCGTAAACGAAACAAGAAAAACGGCAACTCAAGAACGTCTGCAAACTGTTTTTGAACGCAATGATGTTGAACTTCGTATCGCCGAATTGAAAAAACAAATTGATGAATGGTTAGACATTCGTAATCGATTGAAGATTTCTGTAATTCCCGATCAAATTCATGCAATTGATCGCCGTTTAATTAAACTAACTAGCGAATTAATCATTTCTGAAGCTATTTAAGCGCAGATTTCGACAAAAAACGTACGTTTACATTGTAAAATGTATTTAATATTTGCATTTTAACGGGCTTTCTTCGGAAAGCTCGTATTTATTTTTAAAAACATATTGCATTTCATCTTCAAGGGTGTTACTTTTGTTTTTGTCACCAAAAAGAGCTTTAGCGCGTGACGAACTACATTAGGAACCAGGATTCACTCAATCAGGATTTAATTAATCCCTCAAAAAGTGAATGACGTAGGTCCTAGCGAATGAAACGAAACATTTTATTCCTAGGAAGGGGGAACGAGAGTGGGATATTCAACTTTCGGGAGACACGTTACTTTGGATGCATGGGGTGTCCAATTTGATTTAATCAACAATGAGGCATGGCTTACATGTCAAATGATTGAGGCTGCAGAATTTTGTGGCGCTACGATTCTATCCGTACAGTCGAAACAGTTTCAACCTCAAGGAGCCACGATTTTAGTTATGCTTGCTGAGAGTCATCTTTCGATTCACACCTATCCAGAACGAGGATTTGCAGCAATTGATTGTTACACTTGCGGTGATTCGGTTGACCCTCAAATGGCAGTTGAATATCTTGTTCGTGTTTTGAATCCAGAGAGAATTAATATTAAAAAATTGATACGTGGAGTTGGCGAAATCTTGGTAGAAACACCTGAGATTGCAACGTTGCTCACTGTAAAATAATATGGTTTTAGGAAAAGACTCTGCATAAGCAGAGTCTTTTTTTGTCGATTTTATGAACTTCAATACATCGACACATACACAAAGTGAATCGATCACAATCGTGTGCTATAATCCTTTTTAAGAGGAGGGCGCAGCATGAATATTATCGTGATTGGCATTAATTTTAGAACGGCACCAATAGCAATTCGCGAACAATTTACGTTCCGTGAAGATGAAGTTTCCAATGTTCTTTCTCACATCAAAAAAACTAAGCGAGTGCTTGAAACCGTTCTGCTTGCGACCTGTAATCGGACAGAAATCTATGTGTTAACGGATCATATGCCTGCAGCGCGTGAACATTTGAAAACATTTTTAAGTAACAGGTTTGGCGTTTCAAACCAAGAATTACATGAATATTTATATATCCTTGAAGGTCGAGATGCATTACTGCATCTGTTCCGTGTAACCAGTGGATTGGATTCTATGGTACTCGGCGAAACGCAAATTTTGGGTCAAGTTCGCAGCGCTTTTTTAACCGCTCAACTTGAAGGTGCGACCGGCACATGGTTTAATCGATTGTTCAAACAAGCGATTACGTTGGCGAAAAGGATTCATACAGAAACAGAACTTGGTGAACATCCCGTATCCGTGAGTTATGCTGCGCTCGATGTCGGCAAACGAATGTTTGGTTCGTTGCAAGATAAATCGGTATTGATATTAGGTGCCGGGAAAATGGGTGTTTTAACCGCGAAACATTTACAAAGTGAAGGCGTTAAGCAAATCCTTGTATCGAATCGTACGTCAGATCGTGCAACGGAACTTGCGCAATTATTTGATGGAATTCCTGTGGAATGGGATCAACGCGTTAATGCATTGAAGTATGTAGATATCGTTGTATCATCAACAGGTGCTTCTGAATGGGTATTAACAAAAAAACATTTGGAAGATGCAATGAATAAGCGTAATCATCGACCAATTTATTTAATTGATATTGCAATGCCAAGAGATATTGATCCTACCGTTACTGAAGTCTCGGAGGTTAAACTGATTGATTTGGATTCATTGTCTGCATCAATTGAATCCAATCTTTCAATCCGTGAGCATATTGCTGCGCGTTTAGACGGATGGTTGAATGACGAAATTTGTGAATTCGAACAATGGATCGCATTGCAGGGAGTCGTTCCGCTCATTCAAGCCCTACAGGAAAAATCGAATGAAATTCATCAAGAAATGATGGAAAGTTTAACTGCGAAGTTACCAGATTTATCAATTCGCGAAGTTAAAATTATTCGTAAATTATCGAAAAGTGTTGCCAATCAAATTTTGCGTGAACCGATCTTGCGACTGAAAGAGTCATCGGGAGATGCAAATGCAACAACACTCAAAATAGCGTTTGAATCGTTGTTTGGACTCGAAGAACGCGTTACACAAATTAATAAACGTCAAGTAATACATGTTTCTGAACTTGAGCAATGTATTGAATAAATTAAAATAACATGTTTTAAAGTTAATAGTGTGAGGATGGTTTGTTTTTAACAAACGATCCTTTTTTTTTACTAAATATTGATTTGATTTCTGTTTTACAAAGGACAATGTCTACAGATAACGAATATATAAAAGGTTAATTTGTGATTCACACCAAGAGATAGATAACAGGGTAGGTGGCATTTATGTCAGAGGGGTTGGCCGTCAATTTGAAATTGAACGGCCGAAATGTAGTGGTGTTTGGCGGAGGGGCTGTTGCCGCTCGGAAAATTCCGTTATTATTGCGTGCCGAAGCAATCGTACATGTAATCAGTCCTACCATTTGTGACTCTATTAAACGATTAGCAAAAAAACATGTAGTACATTGGATTTCGAAATCTGCGGAACAATTTTTGAAACAACCTGATGCGTTTTGGCACCATGCAATTTTGGTTGTCATGACAACTGATGATTATCATACACATGATATAATACGTGAACATGCCATGCATATTCCGCTTCAACTTGATGCTGGGAGAGCAGATCAAGGTAATGTTTCATTACCTGCACTATGGCAAACTGAAGGACTTACGGTGGCATTTTCCACGAATGGAATTAGTCCTGGTTTGGCCAAAATGGCGCGTGAGCAATGGACCGAATGGTTCACACAATTTTATGGAAACCGGTTTGGATGTTATACTCGGATTGTCGAAATGTTACGTAAGCAATTCAAGCACCATGTCGAAGATGCTCAATTACGTCAATCGCTCAATCGGGTGTTGACCGATCCAAATCAATTTTTGGATTTTCAATTGGCTTGTGCTCATTTGGATGACCCGCAAGACATTGTTGATCAAATGATGCGCTCTTTTATGATTGAAATGGGACTTGACCATGAGATAACGATAGAAAAATCCGCTCATACTGAAGTGCAGGAGCGGGAGGAGAACGAGGTTCATGCAAACGATCAAAGTAGGAACGAGATCGAGTTTGTTAGCTCGAACGCAAACGGAACAAACAATTGAACGACTTCGAGAACTTGTCAAAGAACAGATGTTAGATGTCACGTTTGAGACGGTATTCATTCAAACGACTGGTGATCGAGTTCTTGACGTTAGTCTCTCTAAGGTTGGCGGAAAAGGACTTTTTACGAAAGAAATTGAGCAGGCATTAGCAGATGGCGCAATCGATGTGGCTGTTCATAGCATGAAAGATGTTCCGTTCGAAATGGACGACCTATTTTGCATTGCAGCGATTCCGATACGTGAAGATGCACGCGATGCATGGTTAAGTACGAAATTCGAGTCATGGGATGATTTGGACTCAAATGCAGTTGTTGGTACGAGTAGTTTGCGTAGAAGTGCATCACTGAAATCCGCGAAACCATCAATTACAATAAAAATGCTTCGCGGTAATGTCGATACTCGTTATCAGAAAATGGTACAAGGTGATTACGATGGAATTATATTAGCCGCAGCTGGGTTACACCGACTTGGCTGGAAAGATCGAATTCGGTCGTATGTTCCAATCGACAACTGTTTGCCGGCAGTTGGTCAAGGTGCTCTGGCACTGCAATGTCGCAGCGATGATCGGCAAGTAATTGACGTTATTTCCCTAATTCATGATTCTCAAACTGGATTCGCGGTTCAAGCAGAACGGGCCTTTTTGAGAATGTTGGAAGGTAGCTGTCAGGTTCCAATCGGTGGGTATGCCGCGTGGTCTGAAAATGAATTGCTGTTAAATGGGATGATTGCGATGTCCGATGGTTCAAATGTATTACGGGGTTCTCGTCGATTTGTTCGAAAAAATGAACATTCAAATCTTGATATAGAACAACAAGTCATCCTAATGGGCGAGGAATTAGCGGCTGAATTACGCAATCACGACCAAGGGTCAGTATGGAATGCGATACGGGGAGTGAACGTGGAATGAATGCAAAGGGACATGTATATTTAGTTGGTGCAGGACCTGGCGATCCCAAGTTAATTACAATCCGTGGCCGCGAAGCGATTGAGCGAGCGGATGTGCTTGTGTATGACCGTTTAGCAAATCCTAGATTATTACAATGGGCAAAACCGAACACAAAGAAAATTTACGTTGGGAAATTACCCGATCGACATACACTGAAACAACATGAAATTAATCAACTGCTTATTGATCTTGCACTTGAAGGGCATATAGTCACCCGGTTAAAAGGCGGAGATCCAAGTGTATTTGGCCGAGTCGGGGAAGAAGCGGAAGCGTTAGTCGCGAATGGAATTCGTTTTGATATGATTCCAGGTGTGACATCCTCAATTGCGGTTCCCCTATATGCAGGGATACCTGTAACGCACCGAGATTTTACATCTTCGCTTGCGATTGTGACAGGACATGAATGTACGAAGAAAGAAGATTCGTCTCTTGATTGGGAAAAGCTTGCGCAAGCAACGGGTACGATGGTATTTCTAATGGGTGTGAAAAACGTATCGTACTTATGTTCGAATATGATTCGATATGGGAGATCGGAAACGACACCGGTTGCTGTTGTGCAATGGGGAACGAGTGCGTTCCAGCGAACGATCATCGGAAATTTGCAAACGATTGAACAGGACATTAAAGAATCGGGCATTACATCTCCTGCAGTTATCGTTGTTGGTGAAGTTGTAAACCTTCGTAACACATTGAATTGGTTTGAAACAAAGCCGTTATTCGGTAAACGAATTGTCGTCACAAGAGCGAGAGCACAATCCAGTTCTTTGGTGGATCACATAGACTTGCTTGGCGGAGAAGCGATCGAATTGCCGGTCATTGAAGTGACTGATTCGGATCAAGGTTTCGATTTGTCGGAACCTGAGAAGTTTAATTGGATTGTATTTACGAGCGTAAATGCAGTTGAACATTTTTTTAAAGCCATTCGATTATTAAATGTCGATGCGCGTCGTTTCGCAAAAGCAAGGATTGCTGCGATTGGACAAGCAACCGCTGATGCACTTGCTTCTTTTGGGTGGTTGTCAGAAGTTTGTCCAGGTCAACAGGATCGTGATGGACTTTTGCAAGCTTTGCAACAGCAAATTCAACCAGGATCAAATATACTTTTGCCTAGAGGGAATTTAGCGAGCAATTGGTTGCCTGATCGATTACAAGAATTTGGAGCAAACATCCAAAACTGGACGGTGTATTCAACAAAACCCGTTACGGAAGAAGAATCTATGGCAGATATCATTCAAGAATTGCGAGTTGGTAGAATTAACGCGATTACATTTACTTCGTCCTCAACAGTACAACATTTTATTGAACCACTGAAACGACTTTTAGGGGATGAGGTTCAAACATTGCTCACCGATATCCCTTTTGTTTGTATCGGGCCACAAACGGCTGAAACAGCGATAACTTATGGATTTGGCGTGATCCATACAGCAAATTCAACGGGGATTGATGGACTTATTGAAAAACTGTTAGAGGTGATGTTAAATCGTGCGGAAGGAGAGAAATAGCAATGAGTTTTCCGATTCAACGAAACCGTAGATTGCGTAAATCGGGAGCGATCCGTGCGATGGTGCGTGAAACGGTATTATCGGTTTCTGATTTTATTTATCCTTTATTTGTCGTGGAAGGTTCAAATCGAAAAGATGAAATTTCTTCGATGCCTGATGTTTTTCATTTTTCATTGGATGTTCTACAGACTGAGATTCAAGAGATTGTTGAACTTGGCATTCGCAGTGTGATTGTATTTGGTGTTCCAAACGATAAAGATCCACATGGTCATGAGGCGTATCACAACAAGGGAATTGTTCAACGGGCAATAAGACAAATTAAACAATGGGCTCCAGAATTATGTGTAATTGCAGATACATGTTTATGTCAATTTACGGACCATGGCCATTGCGGAATTGTGCAAGATGGCGATGCCTTCGTCGATAATGATGCAACGTTACCGTTATTGGCGCAAACGGCGGTATCTCAAGCAAAAGCAGGCGCGGATATCATCGCACCATCGAATATGATGGATGGTTTTGTTGGCGCTATTCGAAATGCGCTAGATATTCACGGCTTTGAACATATACCGATTATGTCTTATGCGGTGAAATATGCATCGGCGTTTTACGGTCCATTCCGCGACGCTGCGCATTCGACTCCGCAATTCGGTGACCGCAGAACATATCAAATGGATCCCGCAAATGCACGTGAAGCGCTGCGTGAAGCGCAAAATGATGTGGATGAAGGTGCGGATTTTTTGATGGTCAAACCAGCACTTGCGTACTTGGATATTATTCGAATGTTACGAGATCGATTTGATTTACCATTAGTTGCGTATCATGTGAGTGCGGAATATTCGATGATTAAAGCTGCCGCGCAAAATGGATGGATCAACGAAAAGTTAGTAACCATCGAAACTCATCTTGGAATGAAACGTGCCGGTGTTGATTTGATCATTACCTACTCTGCAAAAACAATGGCAAAATGGCTGCGTGAAGGGGGATTTTCGCAATGAGTAATGCCTATGAAAAAAAGCGGATCAACAAAAATGCTTCTGTTGCATTTGAACGTGCAAAAAAAACGATCCCTGGCGGTGTAAATAGTCCGGTGCGTGCATTTAAATCGGTTGGGCAAGTGCCAATATTTGCAGAGCGTGGGCTGGGTTGTTATGTTTACGATAATGATGGCCAACAATATATCGATTATATTGGGTCGTGGGGACCGCTGATCTTCGGACATGCAGATCCAGATGTGGTGGAAGCAGTTCGCGAAAAAGTGGCGTTGGGAACTTCGTTCGGCGTTCCGACCGAATTAGAAATTGAAATGGCAGAATTGGTTCGATCCATGGTACCTTCGATGGAAATGGTACGGATGGTAAACTCAGGTACGGAAGCAGCGATGAGCGCGATCCGACTTGCACGTGCGTTTACTGGCAGGACGAAAGTGATTAAGTTTGATGGATGTTATCATGGTCATGTTGACGCACTTTTGATAAAGGCAGGTTCTGGTGTGGCAACGCTCGGATTGCCTGATAGTCCTGGTGTACCTGCAGCGATTGCGGCTCAGACGATCATTTTGCCATACAATGATTTAAGTGCAGTTGAAGCAGCCTTCAAACAATTTGGTGATGACATTGCAGCAGTTGCCGTTGAGCCGATTGCAGGGAATATGGGCGTCGTTCCACCGGCAACAGGTTTTTTACAAGGATTGCGATTGCTGACAGAACAATATGGTAGTGTGCTTTTGTTTGATGAAGTCATGACTGGTTTCCGAGTACATCCAGGTGGTGCTCAAGGGTTATATGGAATCAAACCGGATATAAGCTGTTTTGGCAAGGTGATCGGCGGCGGATTACCAGTTGGAGCATATGGCGGACGTGAAGACATCATGCAAATGATCGCACCTAGTGGACCTGTATATCAAGCGGGAACATTGTCCGGAAATCCATTAGCAATGATTGCTGGATTGACGACGCTCAAAAAATTACAAGATGGTTCTGTATATCAGGCACTCGAGGAAAAAGGTGCAAAATTGGAAGCGGAATTTTTGCGGTTATCGAAAATGTACAGTATACCAATGACGATCAACCGCGTCGGTTCAATGATTTGTCCTTTTTTCACAGAAGAAACGGTCACTGATTATGATTCCGCAAAAAAATCAAATCTTGTTTTGTTTAATCGATATTTCTCTTTGATGCTTGATCAAGGGATATTACTCCCGCCATCGCAGTTCGAAGGGTATTTTATATCTAATGCTCATGGAGAAGTAGCACTAAATGAAACAATGTTTGCCGTTGAGCATGCGTTTGCAAATCTAGGTTAAAATTCCTTTTGTAAACGCTTAAAAAAATACTAATCATTTTTATGTTTATGAAAAGGGTTTCACGAAAGGAAATAGAATTTTAATTAGAGTAAAACCCGAAAATTGTTGATTCGTATTTTAATTTGGGGAGTTGTTATAAAATGATTTTGGTTCAACCGATGGTAGATTCCGTAACTCAAAACTTATCAATGTTTGGATTCGCACCAGAATACAAGGGCGTATCTGATATTCAAGGTAATGAAATTTCGTTAGGGGATGTCCACGTTTTATTTGGCTTAACGGATGGACTACATGGTAGTTTGACCTTTGGTTTCAAAATGCCAACTGCGATGAATATCGTTTCATTTATGATGGGCGGCATGGAGATGCCCTCGTTTGATGAAATGTGTCAAAGTGCCCTGGGTGAACTTGGGAATATGATTGTTGGTACAGGATTGAACAACGCGCAATCGCCAACGCTCATAAATTTCTCGCCACCAACGTTGGTCGTTGATGGTCATATCTTCATCTCTACAAAAGAGTCCAAAACACAAAAACTTGAATTTGAATTAAATGGCACACCTTTCTATATTGCCATTAATCTAGAAAATCAGTAAAAGGGGTCGTGTGATGACGGTTCCGGGACAACGTGTGTATCAATTTTGGAACTTTTCTCGTCCGATGAGATGGGAGCTGCTGGAACAATGCGGCGTCCCGTCTATCGGGCGTTCTTATTTATTGCGACGATTTGGGGTATCGATAGATGAACCATTCCGCAGAATGACATTATTTCCTTCGGAAAAATCTCAATTCGAAATGTTGTCCGATGGGTTAGCGGATGCTGAAATGATTTGGAGCGATGCATTTTTATGTGTTGCAAACAAGCCGCCTGGATTGAAGGTTCATCCAAATGATGGTTCAGAAGATGATTCGTTACTTCATCGCGTAACCAAAATGCGATATCTTGAAGCTCAACAGGATCGGATGCGACATATTCATCGACTTGACGAAGCGACTTCTGGACTTGTTTTATTTGCTTCGTGTGATTATGCGCAGCATGTACTCGACGCGTTTATGCGCGATCGCATGATTCATCGTACGTATCATGCGTGGGTAAAGGGCACTCCAAAAAAAGTTCAAGGTACAATCGATGATCCGATTGGTCGTGATCGAAACCATCCGACAAAACGCCGCGTTAGTCTGGGTGGACAGAAAGCCGTGACGCATTACCGCGTCATCGATCAAAAAAAAGGTTGCTCTTTGCTCGAATTGAATTTGGATACTGGCAGAACGCATCAAATTCGGGTACATCTTCAGCATTTAGGGCACCCAATTTTGAATGATTCACTTTATGGGAATGTTACAGATCCAGATTTTCCGATGTCACTCGTTGCAGTGCAGTTATCTTTTCCTCATCCTTGGCATGGTCAGCAAGTTGATGTTCGCATTGATCCACCCGATTGGTTCAAAATTTAAATAAAAAATGGTTCCGAACTGGTTAATGAACTGTGACCTGAATCGGAACCTTTTTTTTATTGTTTTAAAACAACAGTACTGTAAGGTCGAAGTGAGATTAACGTTCCACTCCATTTGTTTAGCGAGTCTGTGCTAATTAAAAGTTTAGAAAAGTGATCGTTGATTGTGACTGATTGGGTATTAGCGGATAAATTAATGAGTACTAGTAAGCGATCCTTTTTGGTAAAGCGTGTATATGCCTGAATGGATCGATTTGATACTTTATAATCTTCAAGCGCTCCGTTTTGTAGCAATGGTTCACGAAGGCGTAAATGGATTAAATTTCGATACAATGAAAGAAGTGATGTCGGATCATTCTTTTGTGCTTCGACGGACGGTGGGTTATTCGTATTAACGTTGGATGATTCCCAACGCGTTTTCCATTTGCCGTCTGCACCGTTTTTGTACCATAAAAACGGTTCGCGGATCAATTCGTCTGGTTTATGGCCAAACATACCAATTTCATCACCATAGTAAATATAAGGTGTTCCTGGCAGCGTCAATAACATCGCAATTGCTGTTTTTGATGGATTAATGCCACGACGTAATTGACTCATCGGACGATCCATATCATGGTTTCCGATAAATGTTCCATCGGATACGGGTCCTTTGGCATCGCGTAAATAAGAAGAATAGATCGGATTTAGATACTGCCCGAGCGCTTCAGATGTTTCTGAATTAGAAATTCCAATTATTTTTTTTTGTAGATCAAAATTGAAAGAAGCGTTAAATGTTTTATTCAGATGCGGTGAAATCACATGAGGTGAGTCCCAAATTTCCGAAATTAAATATACATTCTTATTTATTTGACTTAATCCTTTGCGGAATTCTTGCCACCATGCCACATTTTTTGCAATGACTGCTTTTTTGCCGTGATCTGAAGCAAAATTTTCGTAGACATGTTTTGCGGCATCAAGCCGAAATCCATCGACACCGATTCGAAGCCAATACTTGCCGATATTTACAAATTCGTTACGCACTTGTTTGTTATCGAAGTTAAAGTCCGGCATTTTATTCCAAAAAATTGCCAAGTAATGGTTTCCATTCGATTCGTAAAATACATTCTGTGAGAATGCGCCCTCCGTTTGTGTGTCAAGGCCTTGATCTTCGGCCCATACATACCAGTTATGATAGTTACTAGTAGCGTCTTTTGCTTGATTGAACCATGTATGTTCGTCACTCGAGTGGTTTATCGCAATGTCTAAGATGACTTTTATGCCGCGCTTATGAGCGGCTTTCACTAATTTTTTCAAATCATCAATTGTACCGTAGTTCGGATTGATCGCATAATAATCGGTCGTGTCATACCCGTGATAAGAGGGTGATTTGAAAATCGGCATCAACCAAATCCCTGTTACTCCGAGATCCGTATTTGTTTTTGGATTGCCATCATTTAAGTAATCAAGTTTTTCGGTGATTCCTTTTAAGTCACCAATACCATCACCATTTGAATCTGCAAATGAGCGGACAAAAATTTCATAAAAGACGCCCTCGCCTTTGATCGTCGGTGTTTGAACGACTAATGGCGTTGATGCATGGCTAGCCTGCAGGATCGGGATAGATGCAATTAAAAAAAACATGAATGTAGTTAGCAGTTTAAACTTCATACGACACCTCAATGAGTTAGCTTTTATTTGATTAATCTTGTTAGATCTTACGGTTCATTGTGATGAAAAACAATCAGAACATGTATATTTTTCGAATGTGTTTCATACGGTGGTGAAAAGGTCAATGAGAGAGGTGTTGTACAATGGAATTTCCGTTGATTGAAATGATCCAGTTGACGCAATCACAACCTGAAGTGCAGGAATGGGCATGGATCGAAATGATTCCGCAATTGCAACAAGAAACAAAAGAACATGGAATTCATTTGCGCGGTCATTTGAAATTTCTCGGAGAATATCAGTCTTCTTCATCAATTATTAATGAATCGTGGACGTATCAAATGCCAATTGAAATCACATTACCTGTAGACCGAGTAGAACCTTCAAATGAACTGAATATTTCAGTTACTGATTTAGCAATGGAAAAAATCAATGGACATTCATGGCGTATGGTTGGGAAGTTATTTTTAAATGGAATGATTGAAGAAAAAAAGGTCGACGCCGCGGGGACATTAGAAGCGCAAGAAGTAGTAGCAAGTGAAGTAGTAGCAAGTGAAGTAGTAGCAAGTGAAGTAGTAGCAAGTGAAGTCCAAGTGAGCGCAGAAAAACAAGTGATCATTCATGAGGATCTCATTGTCACTGAAGTAACGCCCGTAATCTTCGAGGAGAAAGCAGTTGTAATTGCAGAAAAAGAAGTCACAATCGAGCAACCATCGCAACGAGCTACCCATTGGAGTAATTGGCTTACGAAATCAAAACTGAGTAGTGAATCAACGTATACACTGCGCATGATTATTGTTCGCGAATCAGAAAGTTTAACGGACTGGGCGAAACGATTTGATGTTTCACCGCGCGCTATTTTGCAACATAATCGATTGGAAAATGATCAATTACAAGTGGGACAATTCATCTGGATTCCTTGACTGAATAGGTTTTGTTGTTTAAGATGAAAACGAATGAATTAATCATTTCAGTCCCTTTGCCGCATCCGTTCGGGCATGGGGACTTTTCATCTTTGTTAGGAGGTCAACTGATGTCTGCCACTCATGAAACACCTGTATCGTCCATGCCGAGCACATACGACCCGAAATCCGCGGAAGCCAAATGGTATCCGTATTGGATGGAAGGTGGATTTTTTAAAGCTGGTCAGCGCCCAGATGCCAAACCATATACGATCGTAATCCCGCCGCCCAATGTGACAGGCATGTTGCATATCGGTCATGCGCTTGATTTTACATTGCAAGATATTCTCGTCCGGTTGAAACGGATGCAAGGCTTTGATGTGCTTTGGTTGCCAGGGACGGACCACGCGGGAATCGCGACGCAAACCAAAGTTGAGCAGAAATTGCGTGAGACTGGGGTAACACGTTACGATTTAGGCCGTGAGAAATTTTTGGAACAAGTATGGATCTGGAAAGATCAATATGCGAATACGATTCGTGCGCAGTGGGCAAAAATGGGTTTCTCACTCGACTACTCACGGGAGCGTTTCACGTTAGATGAAGGATTGTCCAAAGCCGTTCGGGAAGTTTTTGTTCGTTTATATGAACAAGGACTTATTTACCGAGGCGAACGGATTATTAACTGGGATCCGGCAACGCGCACGGCGCTTTCGGATATTGAAGTTGAATATAAAGAAGTTCAAGGGAATTTGTATCATTTACGTTATCCGCTGTCCAATGGGCAGGGGCATTTGGTCGTTGCCACGACTCGGCCTGAAACGATGCTAGGTGATACTGCGGTTGCAGTCAATCCTAAAGATGAGCGGTATGCCCATTTGATTGGTCAAACGGTTACATTACCGCTTGTTAATCGTCAAATTCCAATCATTGCGGATGATTATGTAGAAAAAGAATTTGGTAGTGGTGCTGTGAAAATTACGCCGGCGCATGATCCGAATGACTTTGAAGTTGGTCGCCGTCATGAATTGCCAATTATATTGGTGATGGACGAAACTGGTGTGATGAATGCGAATGCAGGCGCATACGAAGGTCTTGACCGTTTTGTATGCCGCAAGACGTTAATTGCTGATCTTGAGGCGCAGGGATTGCTTGAAAAAATTGAAACACATGTGCATCAAGTCGGGCATAGTGAGCGCAGCGGTGCAGTCATTGAGCCTTACTTATCGACGCAATGGTTTGTTTCAATGAAACCGCTCGCAGAACAAGCCATCGAAACACAAAATTCTGAAGCGGGCGGCGTCAACTTTGTGCCTGATCGTTTTGAGAAAATTTATTTGCGCTGGATCGAAAATGTACGCGACTGGTGTATTTCTCGACAATTATGGTGGGGACATCGAATTCCAGCTTGGCATTGTGCGGATTGTGGTCAAATTACCGTTGCACGAGAAGATGCACACACTTGTAAACATTGCGGTTCTTCCAATGTTGAGCAAGACAATGACGTACTTGATACATGGTTTAGTTCAGCGCTCTGGCCGTTCTCAACACTTGGCTGGCCGGATCAAACAGAAGATATGAAACGTTTTTATCCGACGGATTGTTTAGTTACCGGTTACGATATTATTTATTTCTGGGTTGCACGGATGATTTTCTCTGCGCTCCAATTTACCGATCAAATTCCATTCAAAGATGTATTAATTCACGGTCTTGTGCGCGATGCGGAAGGACGCAAAATGTCCAAATCCCTCGGTAACGGGGTTGATCCGCTTGAAGTGATCGAGCAATTTGGTGCGGATGCACTGCGTTTTATGATTGCAACAGGTAGTACGCCAGGTCAAGATTTACGTTTCCGAATGGAAAAAGTAGAACAGGCAAGAAACTTTGCAAATAAAATTTGGAACGCGTCGCGTTTTGTACTCATGAATGTTCAAGGTCTCACACGTACGGATGTGCATTTGAATCGTTCGCTCAGCGCTGCAGATCAATGGATTTTAAGCCGATTGAAAGCAGCAGTTCAAGAAGTGACACGCCTGATGGATACGTATGATTTCGGTGAAGTTGGCCGCGTGCTCTATAATTTTATTTGGGACGATTTTTGCGATTGGTATATTGAACTTGCAAAATTACCTTTGTATGGTCAGGACGTAGAATCGAAAGCAACAACACAAGCGGTCTTACTCTACACGTTAGAAGCAATTTTGCAAATGATTCATCCTTTTATGCCGTTCTTGACCGAAGAAATTTGGCAACATATGCCGCATGAAGGTGACACAATCGGATTGTCTCCATGGCCTTGCGTTGATGTTGCGATTGACAATGCTGCAGTTCAAGAAATGGAATTGATTATGCAGTTGATCAAATCTGCACGTAATGTTCGTGCAGAGGTGAATGTTCCAATGGGGCGTAAAGTAACAATGATCGTTCGTGCCAACGATGATGCGATATTGGCATCTCTTGAACGACAACGTGCGCTTGTGGAACGCTTCTGTAATACGGAATCATGTGTTATGAGTGCGAATGTGTTATCACCTGAGCAGGCAATGTCAGCGGTTATTTCAGGTGCAACATTATTCTTCCCGCTTGCCGGGTTGATTGATGTGGCGCAAGAAGTTGCACGTTTGAACAAAGAATTGCAAACCTTGACCTTTGAAGTTGAACGAATCGATAAAAAATTATCCAACGAAGGCTTTGTGGCGAAAGCACCGGTGACTGTGATTGAAGAAGAAAAAACGAAACGCGCGGATTACGCACAAAAACGCACACACGTCCTTGAACGTTTAGAAGAAATGAAAAAGTTAACGTAAAGAATGTAATGTTGATGGGAAGGAAGATGATGGATGGGTTTCAGTGTTGCATTTACACACGTGAATGATGCGATTGCATGGTTGGAATCTCAAGTGAGTCATGGGATTAAACCAGGTTTAAAGCGCATGGAATGGATGATGGAAGAACTTGGTCACCCGCATCGCAACTTGAAATGGATACATGTTGCAGGTACGAACGGTAAAGGTTCGACATGTGCATTTATTGAATCCGTTCTGCGTCGTGGAGGGTTTGATACCGGGATGTTTACGTCGCCATACATCACTTCTTTTCAACAACGGATTTCATATAATGGTGAACCGATTGCTGATGTCGATTTGCTTCGATTAATTAATCAGGTATATGCCTTGTCAGATCAATTAAATCAAACCGACCTTGGTGCGCCAACGATGTTTGAACTCGTGACGGTGGTTTCAATTTTGTATTTTGCGACGATAGCTTATCCTGATTACGTTGTCTGGGAGACTGGACTTGGCGGTAGACTGGATTCGACAAACATCGTCGTTCCAGTAATTTCTGTCATTACGTCAATCGCAATGGATCATACGGAGTTTCTTGGTGATACGATTGAAGCGATTGCTGCAGAAAAAGCGGGAATTATTAAAGCAGGCGTTCCAGTTGTAACAGGTGTTCAGGACTCAGAAGCGCTAAACGTTATCCGCCGCATCGCAAAAGAAAAAAATGCAACTTTGTATGAAGCAGGGAAACATTTTCAGACGATTGAGATTGCTTCAGGTGGCCCAGCGCACGGTGATACGTTCCAATTTGAAGGTATTTTTAGCACCTATACACCTGTCGTGAGTGGATTGATTGGCTCATACCAAAAAATAAATGCTTCAATCGCATTGATGACTATTGATGTCCTTCGTCAGTATCTCGCGCTTGTGGTCGATTCTGAGGAAGTGATCAAGGCAATTACTGATGTGCAGTGGCCTGGACGTATGGAATGGATTAACAAAGAGCAGACGTTGCTTGTCGATGGGGCGCACAATCCGCAAGGTGCACAGGCACTTGCGCAGACACTGTTTCAATGGCCAGAGGATCGAAAACCTTTTATATTTTTGATCGCTGTGATGGGCACAAAAGATGTGCGAGGTATTTTACCATCATGGTTGCCGCTTGCATCAGAAATGATCGTGACGACATTACCCGTTCGCGGCGGCATGAACGCAGAACTTTTAAACGATGCAATGATAAAAGAACGTGAACGAATGGGATTTGATGGTCAAGTCAGTGTTCGCATGATCGCTGATTGGAAAGAAGCGATTTCACAGTGGAAACTTGCAGTAGCTGATTCCGGTGGAACAGGGATCGCTTGTGGATCGTTATATTGGATTGCTGATGTGCGCAGATGGGTAAAAGATGGTTTGGAATCCTCCAAAGGTTGGTGACCGAATGAAAACGATCCATTATATTGGTATTGGTGGCTACGGGATGAGCGCCATTGCTCGTGTAGCATTAGAGAAAGGGTACCGAGTGACGGGCTCAGATGTTGCCAAGTCCGCACTTGCTGCTCAACTTGAAGTTGCAGGAGCGGAATTACATATTGGGCATGATGCCCGCTGGGTAGAAGGTGCAGACGAAGTTGTGTATTCGACAGCGATTGCTGATGATCATGTGGAGGTTATGGCTGCTAAACAAGCGGGAATTCCACTAAAACATCGTGCGGAACAACTGGCTGAATGGCTGCATTTGAATAAGGGAATTGCAGTCGCGGGTGCGCATGGCAAAACGACGACATCGTCGATGGTTGCACATGTGCTTCGGGAAGCTGGTCTGGAGCCTACGTTTATTATCGGCGGAGAAGTAGTTAACGCAGGAACAAATGCGCAGGCGGGAAGCGGACAATTCACGGTGGCGGAAGCAGACGAGAGCGACGGTTCATTTTTGAATTATCATCCATGGGCTGCGATTGTCACGAATATCGAAGCAGATCATTTAGAACATTACAAAGGCGAATATGCAAATTTATTTAATTCTTATCAACAATTTATAGGTCAAGTTCAAGCAAATGGAATTTCTGTTTTGTGCGCGGATGATTCGGAAGTATGCAAAATCATTCCATTTTCCGGTGGAAACCCTATCTTATATGGTTTAAAAGCAGGCGGGGAATCACTTGATTGGACTGCAGATCACATTGAACTTGGCGACCGAAGTGCTAGCTATCATGTCATCCATCGCGGTGAGTTTTGGGGACAGGTAAAATTAAGGGTTCCAGGCATTCACAATGTATCGAATTCACTTGCTGTGATTGCCGTTGCTATGGCATGTGGTGCTGCAAAGGATGCAGTAATTGAGGCGCTGGGTACATTTGGCGGTGCGAAACGCCGCTTTCAAGTCATTGGTGAAACTCAAGATTGGCTCGTTGTGGATGATTATGCACACCACCCGACAGAAATTTCTGCTACACTGAAAGCTGCAAAAGCGACAGGGCGAAGAATTGTCGCGATTTTCCAACCGCAACGGTATACGCGGACCTATTTTTTGTTCGATCAATTTGCAGAATCATTCCGCGAAGCGGACGTGCTTTTGTTAACGGATATTTTCTCACCAGCTGGGGAGAAAAAAATTGACGGTGTAAGTTCAGTTGATTTACTCAAACGCATGGATGAGTTACAAGCTGGACCTGTTGTGGCCATTCATACGCCAAATTTGCAAGATGTACTTGTTCAGTTAGAGCAGGTTGCAAAACCTGGAGATCTCGTACTTACGATGGGTGCGGGTGATGTATGGAAAGTAGCGAAACAATTTTGGGCGATTATCGGTTCGGAAACTACGGTTAAAGGTGGTCAGCTATGAGTCGGAGAGCAGTTTCGTTAATCATTATTACAGCGCTCGTAATCGTTTCGATGTTTGTTCCAAGTGTAAGTGGTACTACGACAAACGAAGAAGAAATGTTCACCGCGAATGCTTGGAAAGAAGTTAAAGTAAGTGGTAACGGGCCGGATAAAGTTGTGCAATTACATTTTGAAGGTGAGATTTCTTCAGCAAAAGATCAATTCGGGAATAGTACATATTCTCTTTGGAAATCTGAACTGGAGCAAGCCAAAGCAGATGATCATGTAAAAGCGATCGTCATTGCTGTTGACAGTCCTGGCGGGGAAGTAATTCCTTCTGCGGAATTGCACGATCTTATACAGTCCGTTCAATCGTCAGGCAAAAAAGTTGTCATCAGCATGCAAAACATGGCTGCGTCTGGTGGATATTACTTGTCAGCGCCAGCTGATGTTATTTTCGCAATGCCTGCCACATTAACTGGTAGCTTAGGTGTCATTTTTAGCGTTCCCAATTACGCCAAAGCAGCCGATTGGATCGGTTATAAAGAAAATGTAATCAAAAGCGGTGAGTTCAAAGATATCGGTTCTCCGCTGCGTGAAATGACAGATTCCGAACGGGCGATTTTTCAGACGTTGGTTAATGAATGCTATCAAGCATTTGTTGATGTCATAAGCAAAGGCCGAGGGATCAAACGTGAAGAAGTGTTGAAAATTGCAGATGGACGCGTCTATTCCGGCTTACAGGCACAAAAAATCGGATTAATCGATCAAATCGGAACGTTTGATGATGCGACAGAGTATGCCGTTAATGAATTTGCGAATGGAACATCTTCCGTTGTTGAATACGTTCAAAATGTTTCATTGGTTGAGCAGTTTTTATCTGGAATTGGTGTCAAAGTAACACCGCTTCAAACTTGGATAAGTGCAGTATCTTCTTCAATGGATACAAGGCCGCGCATGCTGTATTTGTTCCGTCCGTAGATTCGGCAGGGAGGGTTAGTTATGGATCATCAAACAGCAGATCATATACAAATTCAAGAAGCCTTGGATTTGGAACGACAAGATTTGTTTTTGGAACGGCAAGAACTACAGCGTGAACGTGAACGACTTGATTTGTTAGTGCGATCTCGATCATCACGACGATATCGTTTACTAGCGTTTCTTGTTGATATCTGGTCAGCATGGTTATTAGCCCAGATTATTTGTTGGGTACTTCCAAGCATTTCGTCATTAACGGTAATGATTGCAGTGTATCTATTAGCTGTCGTTGTCCTGACCAAACGATTTGGTCAGTCACTCGGGAAAATGGCATTTGAATTAAAAGTTGAGACGATTGATCGCGCTCCATTAGATTGGGGAAACGTAGTCCTTCGCGAAGTACTCGGTAAATTTGTTAGTGTTGTTACCGTGATTGGATTGTTTGTTCCCTTTTTCAATGTTCGTCAATTGGCTATTCATGATTATATGACGTTAACTGTTGTAACATCGATAGAGCAACGCGTCCGAAAGGAAGGATAACCGATGAGTTCAACTCCTATACGTTCGCGTGAGCGCGGATGGTTAATTGGCTGGATGATCGCAACGCTATTGCTCGTTTGTTTTGTAGTAATTACGCAAACATTTAATTTGGATTCGGTTATGAGTTCGATTTCTGCAGTTTTTTTAGTGGTCATGGCGGTTGTTTATTCGTTTCATTTACGAACAGATCGTTGGATGATCACATTTGGTGCGGTGATCACCTATACGATATTTGTAACGAGTGGGATGATAACAGAATGGATATTGCATAGTCTTGCACTAGTTCTCGTGCTGGTTATGCAACGGAAATGGGCATGGAAAACGCTGATTCGGTGGTTAAGCGGTTCGTTGTGGTGTTCTGCTGCTGCGGCAACTGGTTATACCATGGTACATTTGGCAGATGACAAATTGACCATGTATTTGCCATCATTCGCACCATATGCGGATGATGTGAGTTATTTACTCGTATATGTCGTGGTTTTATATGGACTTCGTTCTGTTGACCAATATTTTCATGAACCGTGGAGCGATCCTGTGATTTTCCCGAACTGGAAGTGGGAGACATTCACGTTATTTCTGATTCCGCCGTTTGCGCTTTTAATGCATTCATTTGCTGCGGAAGGCGATCAATTGGCCATCATCTATTTGATCATCCCGCTAATTGCGATGGGATATATTTTTTATTTGTACGCAAACATGGAAGATATGCAAATTCAGCTCACAACGATTCATGATTTATCTTATGCATTTTCTGCTGAGTTAAAAATGGACAAGGCATTGGCTGCGTTCTATGAAGGCCTGCAAAGGGTCATTCCGTTTCAATCTGTCTATTTATACGAATTGGATGAGGATCGTCAAACATTGCAAATCATTCATTCGAGTAGTCAGGATGATGAAGTGGAAGGCGGTCCGATTCAGTTGAAAATGGATGAACCGCTTGTATATCCATTCACTTCAAAGAAACTCCAAAGTTTTAAAAAAACATTTCAAATTCACTTGGAGCAACATGAGAAAATCTCGATTTTTCCGATGGCATGGAACCGAGTCATCCGCGGATTTGTTGTTATTGCCCATTCACGTGGTTCTGACCTTAAAGGTCGGAAACGAGTACTCGCTGAAATTTTGATTCGCCAAGTAACGGTTGCGATTTATAACTCCAAACGCTATGAAATGTCAAAGCAAAAAAGCCGGGAAGACGAATTGACTGGTTTAGTGAATCAACGACATTTTGAAACGCGGTTATATCAGGAACTTCAAATTGCTGCACAAACTGGACGTCAGTTTAGTGTACTTTTGATGGATATTGATTTTTTCAAAAAAGTGAATGATACTTACGGTCACTTAGCAGGTAATGTTGTTCTAAAGGGAATTGCGGATATTTTAAAATCGTTGACGGGGAAAGATGATACGGTATCAAGATATGGTGGAGAAGAGTTCTGTGTCATTTTGCATGGCATGGACGCAAGGCGTGCAGCATGGGCAGCAGAATCCATTCGAGTTGAAGTTGAAAACACGACCTTTTGGGTTCGACAAGATTTGCATGAGGAACCTTCATCCGTAACAGTAACTCCTGCCGGAGAAATTGAGGAACCCCATGTCACAGAACATTCGAGTTCCATCGAAGGTGCTACGACGATTGATGACCCAGATGCAGTTCCTGTACAAGTGACGATCAGCATCGGTCTTGCCACATTTCCTGATCATGCAGAAGATGCACACGGGTTAATTCGGTTGGCTGATCGGGCAATGTATGTCGGTGCGAAGCAAGCTGGTCGTAATCGGGTCGCGGTTTATAGAAAATAAAGAACATAGTTCTATAATTTTAAAAAATACATATGATGTTCCTAACAGATCGTGTCGGGAGGCTATGTGTATGCTGTTGCAACGAAAACAAACCCCGTCGGAAGACGGGGTTTTGCGTTTTCAAAATTTAATATCACAAAAAAGTCCAATTCAATTGCTTCCTCCGCGGCTTACTTCAGATCAAAACAAAGTGTCGATTGAAAGTAATGATGATTTTGAAATGCATATTGACGAACCTGTGAAGAAAACAAAAAGATGGACCGAACAAACCATGAATGTTCTTGCTGCAATGGGTGCGGGTTTTGTAGGGTTATTTTTTTGTTATGTGAGTGTGCAGTGGATGCAACATGCGGAACATTCGGTCTTATCACACGTTCAACAAGTACAAACAGAAACATCAATTAAAGCAACATCAGGGCAATTGGTATCATTAAACGAACCTTGGTATGTGCTTCAGTGTGGTGTGTTTAGTGAGATGGAACAAGCGGAATCGATGAAACGTTCACTAGACACAAAAGGGTTTCCAAGTACAGTCACGACATCAGCACCTTTCTCTATATATAGTGGGGTTTTTCAAGTGAAGTCAGATGCTTTACGCGCAGCACAAATACTTCGCAGCCAAGGCATTGACGTTTTTGTAAAGGCGATTTCGGTTCAATCGACAAATGTTGCATTTCGTACATTGCTTCTTAAAATTAGCAAACCGTTATCACAATGTTGGACATTCGAAGCAGCAACATGTTCAAAATCAGAAACATGGACTGAAATCGCGCAAAGCATTCAAAACTATCGCGTTAATTCGGTGACACCCGTTTCTGTCAACCAACCGTTGAATGAATTAATTCAAATTATTGCAGAAAATTGCAGACATCCGGAGTTGGCATATGGTCGACTTGCCAATAAACAATTAATTGAAATAATAACGAATGATATGAAATGAGTCATCGTTTCGTCTCTTGTCCATGGGGGGGTATCTCTGATAAGATAAGATGGGGAAATTGAAACGTAACGAACTCACTAGGAGAACCCGCATGAAAAAAAACAATTGGACGTTACTTTTGTTTTGCGTTGGCGGTTTATTCATCGGAACGTTACTTGCACATGCAGTATTCACCTGGACAGGATGGGGATTTATGTCCCAAGGGATGCCGCTCATATGGCAACCGAAAGGTGATCTCGGATTTCTTGTGTACGATTTACATCTCGAATTGAAACTGAATATTGGCAGTTTTGCTGGTATTGCATTGGGAATTTGGATGTTTCGTAGATGGTAACTGAACTGCTTGCAGTTTTATGATGAGGTGGATGAATGATCGTGCAAACAGAAAAGATTCAAAAACCGAAACAATTGGTGATGGCATCTGCATCACCAAGACGTGCGGAATTAATTCAAACGTTTGGCATCCCAGCAACGATTATGCCAAGTCATTGTGATGAATCGGTACCGACTGATTGGTCGGCGGACAAGGTTGTTGAACAACTTGCACTTCGTAAAGCGCGTGCGGTTGTGGAGCAAGCAAAGGCGAGTATTGATGAACCTTATAACGGTATTTTTATTGTTGGCGCAGATACGGTTGTCGTGAGTGATGGAGAGATTCTGGGAAAACCATTAGATGAGGCAGATGCTGCGCAAATGTTGAAACGTTTGCAAAATCATGTACACACGGTCATGACTGGGGTTGCCATTGTTTCATTGGAAACTGGAGAAGCTGTCGTCTCACATGGAGAAACAATTGTATCGTTTAAGGCATTCTCGGATGCATTAATTGAACGATATATTCGAAGCGGGGAACCGATGGACAAGGCAGGCGCCTATGGTATTCAAGGGCTTTTATCCACACATATCGACCGCATTGAGGGATGTTATTTTAACGTGGTCGGATTTCCGCTTTCGGTATTTTCTGATCTGCTTGCTTCATTCGGACTTGAAGCTTGGTAATCCAAGTTCAAGCGAAACGGAGCGAACATTTTGAAACAAACAATCCATCAATTGACGGTTTGTGAACGCCCAAGGGAACGCTGGTTATCTCTTGGTCCACATGCATTAAGCGCAGCTGAACTGATCGCAATTATTATTCGCAATGGGACGGTTGATTGTAGCGCAATTCAGATGGCGCAGCATTTGTTAGGTCAGGCAGGTCAAATGAAAGAATTATCTCGCTGGAGTATTGATCAATTGACCCAAATGAAAGGTCTTGGTCCGGTGAAAGCGATGCAAATTTTGGCGGCATTCGAACTTGGACGCCGTTTGTTTATGGAAACAGATGCAAGGACAGAGCGTAAAATCCGCTGTCCACAGGACGTGAGTGATTGGCTCGAGCCTGAATTGCGGTTCTTACAAAAGGAGCACTTTGTGTGTATCTTTTTGAATACAAAGCATGTTGTCATTGGCAGAGAAACATTGTCAATTGGAACGTTAGACGCTACGTTAGTGCACCCACGTGAAGTGTATAAGGCGGCGATTCAGCGTTCTGCTTCATCAATTATATGTGTGCATAATCATCCGAGTGGTGATCCAACGCCAAGTTCGGAAGATGTAATGTTAACGAAACGATTAATTGAAGCAGGAAGCCTAATTGGGATCGATCTTTTGGATCATGTGATTATCGGTGACGGGCGTTTTGCGAGTCTGAAAGAACTAGGTTTAATTAACACAATGGGGAACGGTTGATACGGAAGGGGACATTAAGATGTTTGGACGATTTGCCAAAGATCTTGGGATTGACTTGGGGACTGCGAATACGCTAGTTTATTTGAAAAATAAAGGGATTATGGTCCGAGAACCTTCGGTCGTAGCTACGAATATTGAGACGAAAGAGATCATTACCGTCGGAGACGATGCAAAAAAAATGATCGGCCGAACACCGGGTAATATTGTCGCGGTCCGTCCAATGAAAGATGGCGTGATCGCCGATTTCGAGACAACTGCAATTATGATTAAATATTTCATGAATAAAGCAGTAAAACAACGCATGTTTTTTCATTTTCGTCCAAATGTAATGGTTTGTGTACCATCTGGAATTACGGCTGTTGAGAAACGTGCGGTAGAAGATGCGACGAAACAAGCTGGCGCGCGTGAGGCTTACACGATCGAAGAACCGTTTGCTGCTGCAATTGGTGCTGATTTACCGGTATGGGAGCCAACTGGTAGTATGGTTGTAGATATCGGCGGCGGTACGACAGAAGTAGCGGTCATTTCACTCGGCGGAATTGTAACGGCAAAATCAATTCGCGTTGCCGGCGATGAAATGGATGAAGCAATCATGCAATACATTAAGAAGAACTATAATTTACTGATCGGTGAACGGACGTCTGAGCAAATGAAAATTCAGATCGGTTCGGCTTTGCCATTTGAGAAAAAAGAAACAATGGAAATTCGCGGACGTGACTTGGTGACTGGTTTGCCGAAAACAATAACGGTTTCTAGCGATGAAGTGGTTGAGGCGCTTGCGGATACACTGAATAGCATTGTAGAAGCAGTAAAAAATACGCTAGAGAAATGTCCGCCTGAGTTGTCAGCAGACATTATTGATCGTGGTATCGTATTAACTGGCGGCGGCGCGCTCGTGCGCAACTTGGATCGTTTATTAGCGAATGAAACTGGAATGCCTGTTCACGTTGCTGAAAATCCGCTTGATTGTGTTGCGATCGGGACAGGCCGTGCACTTGAAAATATACATCTTTTCAAAATGAAATCGGGACCGACAAGCCGTTCCCGTCGCTAACCGTAACCAAAGAAGGTGTCAGGGTTGGGACAAGATTTCAATCAACGTAAACTGTTTCTAACGTTGCTCGGCTTTATCGTATTGATTGCGGGAATGGGGATTAGTTTGCGAACTCAAGCTGGGCAGAACTGGCTCGGACAAATGATCAGTGATACCGTGAATGGTACCGAGCGACTATGGTTCAAGCCGATTTTTGCAGTATATGAAACTGTTCAAGAAGTATCCCGCATGCGTACATTAGATGAGGAAAACGCTATTTTGCGGCAGACTCTGGCACAATATGCGAAGGATGCAGCACGTTTGAACGATCTAGAAGCTCAAAATTTGCGATTAAAAACTGCACTTGATTTTACAGAACGACAAAAACAATTAAATAATTACATTTATCGGATTGCCGAAGTCATCGCGGGTAGTCCGGATTTGTACCATAATCACATCATTATTAATCTCGGTTCCAAGGATGGCGTTCGGGTGAATATGGCGGTAACTACGGTCGATGGTTTACTTGGTCGAATTATCGGAGTATCACCGTTTACCTCGACGGTTCAAATGCTAACAGAGATGGACAATCAGTCAACGACAAAAGGAATTGCCGCAACCGTCAAAGGTAAGGAATCGGCATCGTTTGGACTCGTTGAAGGGTATGATCGGACGACAAATCGATTAATTATGACAAAAATTGATCCTTCCGATCCGATCCAACCAGGTGATGAAATTGTAACGTCGGGACTTGGAGATGTATTTCCGAGAGGGCTTGTCGTGGGTACGCTTGAAAACAAAACGATTGATGAATTTGGGTTGACATATCGCGCGTTGGTTAAGCCAAACCAAGATTTCCGGCGAATTCACGAAGTGTTTGTCGTTGAAGTTCCGGAAATGAGGTAACGAATCATGACCCGTTGGATCTTTTGGATGTTTGTGTTGTGTGGTCTCGAAGGTGCATTATCATATTGGGTATTCCCTTTTGCCGGTAGTAATCAATGGCTAATCGTGCCTCATTTGATTTTAATTCGGTTAATTGTTTGGACATACGAAGGACATGGCCAGCGTGTGTTGTGGTTTGCACTTTGTACTGGTTGGCTTCAAGATTTAACAATTGGGACGCCACTTCTTGGAGAGCATGCTTTCGCTTATGCGCTTACCGTTATTGTCATTGGCTGGTATTCAGCGTGGCAACCGAATCCGGATACACCACGATGGTTGTCCGGATTTTCGATCGGTTTATTGTGTTGTGATTTGACCTTATACGTTTTAAACCGTATGTTTTCACAGACGGATGTATCTTTTTTTTGGATAATCGGGCAACATCTGTTGCCAAATTTGATTTTGCATGTCATGATTTTGTTCGTCGGTATTGGAATCCGCAATGTTTGGCGGGCCAATCGAATTAACGGGATTTAAATGATAGGTTTTAGGAATGAGGAGGCTTGCGGAATGACGGGTGAAATAGTCAAAGAGGTTCAGCCCGAACCAGTGAAACATCACGTCGTAATCAAAGGCGTAAAGGATGGACTCATTTTTCAATTCAGTGACCATTGTGAATGGCAAGAGATTTTGGACGAACTTGTGTATAAATTTGAAAATACACACCAAAAGTTGCTTAGTGGAACGTCCATTCCGGTCACCATAAAAATGGGTGAACGAGTCATCAGTGATGAGCAACGTGAAGAATTATTGAAAACCATTGCAACGAATGAAAATCTCGTTGTACGTGCGATCGAAAACAACATTACGCAATTGGAGCTTCACATAAACGAAGTGATGCTTTCAAATGCCAAAATTATTCGGGGAACGATTCGTTCCGGTCAAGTAGAACATCATAAAACGAATGTATTATTAATCGGAGACGTAAATCCTGGTGGTACGATTTCTAGTGATGGCGATGTGTATGTACTTGGTTCCATGCGTGGCATTGCGCATGCTGGTGTGTCCGGTAATGAAATGGCAATAATTGCGGCATCTCATTTGCGCCCGACACAACTTAGAATTGCAAACATGATTAGCCGACCACCGGATGAGTGGAGTGTTGAAGATGTACATATGGAATTTGCTTTTTTACAAGAAGGGCAAATGAATATCGAGAAAATTCAACTACTAAAGAGATTACGCCCGGATCGATAAACGATCCATTAGTTTTGATCTTGGGATTGGAGTGAGTGTGAATGGGAGAAGCGATTGTCATTACATCCGGTAAGGGTGGCGTAGGCAAAACGACTACGTCTGCAAATATCGGAACGGCATTAGCGATTCAAGGCAAAAAAGTAGTTATGGTAGATACGGATATCGGTTTACGAAACCTTGACGTCGTCATGGGTCTCGAGAATCGAATTATTTATAATTTGGTGGACGTGATCGAAGGAAAATGTCGATTGAACCAAGCGTTGATTAAGGATAAACGTTGTGAAGAATTATATCTTTTGGCTGCAGCACAAACGAAAGATAAAGACGATGTGACACCTGATCGGATTAAATTAATTATTGATGAATTAAAATTGACTCATGATTTTGTTATCATCGATTGCCCGGCTGGGATCGAACAAGGTTTCCGGAATGCGATTTCTGGTGCTGATCGTGCGATCGTTGTAACAACCCCTGAAACGGCAGCAGTTCGCGATGCAGACCGTATTGTTGGTTTGCTCGAAAAACAAAATATTCCGAGCCCGAGTTTGATCGTGAATCGGATTCGTCCTCACTTGATCAAAAATGGGGACATGCTCGATATTGATGAAATTTGCAATATTCTCGGTATCGATTTATTAGGTATTGTTCCTGATGATGATAACGTAATTAAAGCGGCAAACAGCGGTGAACCTGCGGTCTTGAACGTAAAAACACGTTCTGCGATTGCGTACCGGAACATTGCGCGGCGTATTTTGGGGGATAATGTTCCATTGTTATCCTTAGAAGAGAAACCGACCTTCGGAAAGCGCGTGAAAAAATTTCTTGGTTTAGGTTGATGTATCGTGTTAGATAAAATTAAAAAAATGGATCGTTGGATGGTGCTGCTGCTGTTTGTTTTTTCAGTGGCAAGCACCTTTATTGTTTATAGCGCTACGCGTGCCAATGAAAAATTCGTCTCGATGGGTGTAAAGAACATGTTGAATTTTGGAGTTGCATTCATCGTGTTGTTTGTGGTCATGAGTTTGAATTATCGATGGTTCGTAAAATATGCGTCATGGATTTATTGGACTGTGATCGCTTTACTCATTCTTGTGTTTCCATTTGGCGCTGAAATTAACGGGGCTAAAGGATGGTTTCGAATTGGAATCGGGTTTGATATTCAACCAGCAGAAATGATGAAATTGGCACTCATTTTATATTTTGCTGAACGATTAAGTCGTAGACGTGGTCTTTCACTTCGGTTTTGGGAAGATTTAATCCCACTAATTTTATATACGTTGTTGCCGTTTTTATTAGTTGTTATTCAACCCGATCTCGGAAACGCTATTATTTACATTATCATTTTACTTGGGATGTTATGGATTGCTAACGTCAGACTGATCCACGTAATCGTTGGCACATCACTTGTCGTGATTGGGCTCGGATTATTTTTCGGGTTGTTCAGTACACAACATGAATGGTTCAAACAGCACCTAAAGCCCCACTGGGTTCAGCGAATTGATACCTTTTTAGACCCAACAAAAGTATCAAAAGATGCTTCGTATCAGGTTGATAATGCGATTCGTGCAATTGGTTCAGGCGGAGTATCTGGTGAAGGATATATGCAAGGAACTGCAGTGCAGAAGCAATTTATACCGTATCCGTATTCTGATTCTATTTTTGTTGTTGTCGCAGAAGAATTCGGATTTACCGGAGCGGCGACGTTATTAATGTTGTACTTTATGCTGCTAACGCGAATTTTATCAACGGCTTCGATAACGACTGATTATGCAGGGACGTATATTGCAGTAGGCGTATTGTCTATGCTGGTATTTCAGGTGTTTGAGAACATTGGGATGCTCATCGGTTTAATGCCACTGACAGGCATTACGTTACCATTTATCAGCTATGGTGGTACATCGTTGTTGATGAATATGTGTTCGCTTGGATTTGTACTGAGCATTGGCGTGCATCAAGGGAAGTTGGATGAATATTTAGAAGCGTAATTTTTAAAAAAATTTGAACATATCGTAGGCATGAATCCGATTTTTGGGTTCATGCCTTTTTTGTTTTAGAAGGGATGGGGTTCATGCGCATATCATTAGGGAAATCGTGGACGATGTGGGTTGCTATTTGTTTATTTGCGCTAATGATGGTTACTGAAAAACATGAACAGTTAAAGAATGAAGATGTCACAGCTGTAGCCGTGTTTAAACAAGTTTCAGATGGTCGTGAAATTCACGCCCCTTTTGATGGGGTAATTTCGGACGCGTATCAGGGGAAAGTTAGGGTGTGTATGCCGTTGGACCAAAAGAAATGTATCGTTTATTTGGGTCTAGATATGATTCTTGTGCGATCTGGACAGCAGCTTCAAACCGGTGAGTTGATTGGAGTTTATCAGCGATGAATATTCGAATTCATCCATTATGGTTCGTATCGGGGATTTATTTTTATGTATATGATTTTTTGGAATGGTGGTTAATGATTCAATTAATTGTACTCTTACATGAATTCGGACATGCATGGATGGCGAAATCACTACATTGGAAGATCATTACACTTCATATGACACCGATCGGCGGTATGTTGGAGTTGGAACCGCGGTGGATCTCGCGAACGACAGATTTGGTGCTTGTTGCCCTTTCCGGTCCTGCTATGAATGCGTTACTTATTATAGTCGGTAATTTAATTGGTGATTTTCAAGCTTGGAGCGGTGCAAATTTGATGATGATTTTGTTTAATTTGTTACCCATTTTCCCATTAGATGGCGGTCAAATTGTAAAAGCAATCTTGTATCGGTGGATTGAGTATGATAAAGCGGAACGAATACTCGTTATATGGGGATTACTTGTAACATTTCTTGGTGTGGGTTTGTTTATTCAGTTTGTTGGATATCATTTTGGCATCATAATCATTGGACTGTTTTTGGTTGAACAAAATATACATTACTTAAAAATGTTAAAATGGCGTTCATTGCGTCGGCGATTTATGTCGTATTCACCTTGAACTAATGTTTTCGGTGTGGTATCATGGCTTTTAGTGTGCAATGCACGCTGTAACCGCACATCAATGGTTATTAAGTGTTGTCCTTTGTGGATGACCACCTAACATGGCGAGTCTGAGTAGATGAGGAGGTGCACATATGTACGCAATTTTTGAAACAGGCGGGAAACAATACAAAGTTCAAACTGGCGATGTTATCTTCATTGAGAAATTGGAGGCAACGGAAGGTGAAGTTGTCACGTTTGATAAAGTTTTTGCTGTTTCCGATGCAAAAGGTTTCACAGCGGGTACTCCATTAATTGCTGGTGCGAAAGTAACTGGTAAAGTGGATAAACACGTTAAAGGCGAGAAAATCATCGTTTATAAATACAAAGCGAAGAAAAACTACCGCCGTAAGCAAGGTCACCGTCAACCGTACACGAAAGTGACGATTGAAGCGATCAACGCGTAATACACGGAGGTACTCATGATCAATGTGATCATCGATCGCCGTAAGCAAGATGGGCGCATTATTTCATTTCGTGTAAGTGGACATGCCGGATATGCTGAGCCTGGTAAAGACTTGGTATGTGCAGGAGTATCTACCGTTACCGTTGGTACGGTTAACGCGATTGAAGTGTTGCTCAGAATTGAGTTGCCCGCACGAGTTGAAAGCGGGTTGTTGGAGGCGTCCATACCGGACATCGCCGATGAAGCAACCGGTGAGCGCGTGCAGTTATTACTCGAATCCATGATCGTCATGTTGCGTTCCATTCAGGAAGCATATGGAGATGTGGGAAAGTTTATCCGCATTCAAGAACGGGCGAACCGTTCAAGTACAATATAATTTATCTTAAGAACAAGGAGGTGGAAACGATGATTCGTTTGAATCTACAGTTGTTCGCGTCGAAAAAAGGGGTCGGATCGACCAAAAACGGACGTGACAGCCATTCCAAACGTCTTGGCGCTAAACGCGCTGACGGACAGTTTGTTTTGGGCGGTAATATTCTCGTTCGCCAACGCGGTACGAAAATTCACCCAGGCAATAATGTCGGTATTGGTTCTGATGACACGCTTTACGCGATTGTATCTGGTGTTGTCAAATTTGAGCGTTGGGGCCGTGACCGCAAAAAAGTGAGCGTATACCCAGTCGCACAAGAGGCTTAATTTATGCATCCGCAAACCTGGCGGGCACTTCGGCGCATTTGTATCTGCCGTATGCTGGCCAGGTTTTTTACGATCATGAGTAAGTTTTTTATTGATCCAGCAGAAAGGCGGCATTCCGATGACGGAACATTCACTGCAAGCGTCTGATGTAAACAAAGTATGGTCTGACGCAATGCGCAGTATAAGACATGCGCAGTTGAACGAACTTCAATTAATTCGAAGTTATTCGAAAATGCAGCACAGTGAAAAAATGGAGCGGTGTGTGGCCTTCATGCTGGAGAAATTGGATCAGGAACGCATGATCCAATCGTACGGGGATCCTGTTTGGTTAGCGCGGCTATTGCCGCTCGTGTATGGCGTTGGTCGGATTCGGGTGCGTTTTGAACAACTGATTTATCAGTTATCATCAGCATCACTCGAACAAGATTGGCAATGTAGTCTGTGGGTAGAACAGGCACTTTATGAAATAATTGATCGTTTTAATTTATTAACTGGTGCGGGTGTTTCCCCGGAACCACAGGTGTTACGTGTCAGTATCCACACATTGGATACACTGACGGAAATTCGAATGAAACCATGGAAATCAGAAGGTTTTGACCAACTACTTGAATTTGCACAAACGATTTCGGGGAATCCTGAAATCACAGACAATCAAGAGCATGGTACTGTTATTGTCCGTTGGTCATGGAGGTGAACGAAAATGTTTGTTGATCAGGTGAAAATTTTTGTGAAAGCGGGCGACGGCGGCGATGGAATCGTCTCGTTCCGACGTGAAAAATATGTTGCAGAAGGCGGTCCGTTTGGTGGCGATGGCGGTCGCGGCGGTAACGTGTGGTTTGTTGTCGATGAAGGACTTAATACGCTTCTCGACTTTCGTTTTAAGAAACATTTTCGAGCAGATCGCGGTGAAAATGGTCGTACGAAAACACAACATGGAGCAACTTCTGATGATTTAATCGTACGTGTTCCACCAGGAACAACGGTGATGTCTGATGATACTGGTGCGGTACTTGCTGATTTGTTAGTGCACGGTCAAAAAGTATGTATTGCTAAAGGTGGTAAAGGCGGACGCGGTAATGCTCATTTTGCAACCCCTTCGAATCCTGCTCCAGAAATCGCCGAAAAAGGTGAAGAAGGCATCGGATTGTGGGTTATTCTTGAATTGAAAGTAATTGCGGACGTAGGGTTAGTCGGGTTTCCGAGCGTTGGTAAAAGCACAATTCTCTCTGTTGTTTCTGCGGCGAAGCCAAAAATTGCTGCGTATCCCTTCACGACATTACATCCTCAATTAGGGGTTGTGAATGGCGGAGAAGGTCGTTCATTCGTAATGGCGGATTTGCCTGGATTGATTGAAGGAGCAAGCCAAGGGATAGGACTCGGACATCAATTTTTACGCCACGTTGAGCGCACTCGGTTACTTGTTCATGTTGTTGACTTGGCGAGTGTTGATGGTCGTGACCCGATTCAAGACTGGCAAATGATCAATCAAGAGTTAATGATGTACGATATGGAACTGGAGAAAAAACCACAATTACTTGTCGTCAACAAGATCGATTTGCCGGAAGCACAAGAGAACTTGCCTTTGTTTGTGGAGGAAGTACGTAAACTGGGGTATGATGGGGACATAATTGAAATTTCTGCCGCGTCACAACAAGGCATCCAAAAGATGATTTATAAAATTGCCGATATGATTTACGAGATCAAACAGGCGGCAATTGCAAGAGATAAAGAAGTTGCCGCACTTGATCAAGTTGCGGAAGTCGAATTCCGCTATCAAAAAGAAGCAGAAGAAACATTCGAAATCATTCGCGAGGACGAACGTTTTGTTGTTCGCAGTCCTTGGATTGAGCGCCGCATGAAGCGTGTGCGTTTCGAATCCGAGCAAGAATTCCAACGTTTCTCTGTTTGGATGCGAAAAACGGGTGTTGAACAAGCACTTCGTGAAGCGGGATGCGAAGACGGGAATTACGTGCTCATCGGTGACTTTGAATTTGAATTTGTTGAACAATCCTAAAACGGCATGTCCGCCGGTGCCGATTAAGAACCGGTCGGCGGACGAGGCCGTTTTTTCTCGCGGAAACGCGGGGATACATAATTACGTTTGCGGTCGCGGTAAAAGGTCCAACCTGCAATAAAGCCAACCCCTGCGATAAACATAATCAATCCGATCAGAAATAAGAGCCAATCGAATCCGTGCTGTGTTTGAGCAGGGTCTTGTTGTGCAAACCAGTCGAAGAGTGAATCTTTCATTTTCAAAAATCCTGCGGTGGCAAGCCATCCCGGTAATACCAAAAGTAATACGGCAATGAATCGGCCGAATGTGGCAGATGCGTTAGACATGATGTATCTCCTTTATTCGAAAAGTTTACCCAAATTCATCTTACTTGGGTTCTCGCCATGATTCAACTTTGTGATACAATAAGTAAAGTTGGAGGGATGTTAAAAGTGGCACGTTTAGTTGATGTGGTTGTCTTAGGCGGCGGCACAGGTGGATATATTGCGGCAGTTCGTGCTGCACAATTAGGGAAGCAAGTCGTGATTGTTGAACGGGACCGTCTTGGCGGAACCTGTTTGCATCGTGGTTGTATCCCAAGCAAAGCGTTGCTAAAAAGTGCGGAAGTGTGCCGCACAGTAGCTGATGCACATACATATGGGGTAACGGCATCACCAATGAGCTTTGATTTAACGGCAGCGATGAAACGGAAACAACAAGTCGTAGACACGTTACATCAAGGCATTTTGACGTTGATGAAAAAACATAAGATTGAAGTAGTTTATGGTGAAGGGCGTTTAATGGGCGCGTCGATTTTTTCACCACGCAGTGGTGTTGTGTCTGTGATGTTGCCAGATGGTACAATGGATACAATCATTCCTGGACAATTAATTATTGCAACAGGTTCTCGTCCGCGTATGTTGCCGCATTTACCAGTTGACGGTAAAATTGTTTTAACGAGTGATGAGGCTTTAAATCTTAACTCATTACCGAAGTCGATGGCGATTATCGGCGGTGGCGTCATTGGAGTTGAATGGGCTTCGATGATGGTCGATTTTGGCGTGAATGTAACGTTGATTGAGATGGGACCACGATTATTGCCCCAAGAAGATCATGAACTTGCGAAGCGGATGCGCGAAGCACTTGCGGGACGCGGCGTGAAAATTTTAACGGATGCGACAGTTGAATCGATTCAAACAGACGATGCATTGGCTTCTGCGGAACTTAGAATTTCTCGTAAAATAGTGAATGACGATGGACAAGAATTGCCGACAGAATCGCTTTCGGTTACCGCTGCGACTGTACTTGTATCGGTTGGAAGGGTTCCAAATTCCGATTCAATCGGTTTAGAAAACACGGATGTGAAATTAAAGAATGGTGCAATTCTCGTCAATGAATTCATGCAAACGTCCGAGTCGCATATTTATGCGATTGGTGATGTCATTGGTGGTTGGCAACTTGCGCATGTTGCTTCGCATCAAGGATTGATTGCAGTTGAACATGCGGCGGGACTCAAACCGATTCCGTTTAGTCAATTGCTCATTCCGCGTTGTGTATACAGTCATCCGGAGTTGGCATCGGTCGGTATCACCGAATCTGATGCAAGAACTTCTGGTAAGAATATAGATGTAGTACGTTACCCGTTCCAAGCGATTGGCCGTGCACATGTGCTTGGTGAACCACAAGGATGGTATAAAGTAATTATTGATAAAGATCGTGAAGAATTACTCGGTGTGCATGTTATCGGTGCGCATGCAACTGAATTAATCAGTGAAGCCACGTTAGCACAATCTTTACATGTCAGTCCGCAAGAATTAATGCATGTCATTCATCCTCATCCGACGCTATCAGAAGGTTTTCCGGAAGTGATGCGCAAATGGCATGAAAGTCGTAAAGCAGCGCATTAAGAAAAGTTGATTGCACGTAGGGGGTAGACCAATGTCTCAATCTTTCATTGAACAAAAAAATGTCCACCATTCACTCGGGATGACCGATGCGGATGTGATAAAAATATACCGGACAATGAGGTTGGCGCGACTTTTTGATGAGCGTTCTGAGTTGTTGCAGCGTGCTGGGAAAGTGGCTTTTCATGTTTCCGGTCAAGGACAGGAAGCTGCACAAGCGGCAGCGGCGCATGCACTCGATTTAGCGCATGATATGTTTTTCCCGTACTATCGCGATTATGCATTTGTTCTTGGCGTTGGATGTGAAGTTAGCGACTTAATGTTAAGTTTGTTCGCAAAAGCTGCGGATCCGTTTAGCGGCGGCCGTCAAATGCCTGGTCATTTTGGTTACAAAGCGAAACGGATTGTTACAGGTTCTAGTCCGGTAACGACACAAGTTCCGCATGCGGCTGGATTTGCTCTTGTCGCAAAAATGCGAAACCAACCATCCGTTTCATTTGTGACGTTTGGTGAAGGTTCGAGTAATCAGGGTGACTTCCATGAAGGATTGAATTTTGCTGGTGTGCATAAGTTGCCAGTTATCTTTTTCTGTGAAAACAATCAATATGCAATATCGGTGCCGTATGTGAAGCAAATGGCTTGTGCGAAAGTTTCTGATCGTGCTGCTGGTTACGGGTTTCCAGGTGTGAGTGTCGATGGAACAGATCCGTTCGAAGTATATGCCGCTGTCAAAACGGCGCGTGAACGGGCGCTTCGCGGTGAAGGTCCAACGTTAATTGAAGCACAAATGTATCGGCTGATGCCGCATTCAACGTCAGATGACGATAGCCAATACCGCTCCAAAGCGGAAGTTCAGGCAGAACGCGAACGCGATCCCCTACCACGGATGTTAATGTATATGATGCAGACGGGCATTTGGGACGATGTGAAGGAAGCGGAACTTAAAGCAGAATGCGTCAAAATAATTAATGCAGCGACTGAACTAGCTGATAAAGCGCCATATCCAGTTGCAGAAGACACGTTAAAACATGTCTATGAGGGGGATTGAGCGATGGCTAAAATCAGTTATTTAGAAGCGATTCGCTCAGCAATGCGCGAAGAAATGGAACGAGATGCGGATGTGTTCGTCCTGGGTGAAGATGTCGGGGTCAAAGGCGGCGTATTTCATGCAACGAAAGGTTTTTATGAGCAGTTCGGTGAAATGAGATCGCTCGATACACCGCTTGCAGAATCTGCGATCGCAGGGGTTGCAATTGGTGCGGCAATGGCTGGAATGCGTCCGATTGCCGAAATGCAGTTTGCAGACTTTATTTTTCCGGCAACCAATCAAATCATTAGCGAGGCAGCGAAAATTCGTTATCGTTCAAATAATGATTGGAATTGTCCCCTCGTCATCCGTGCACCGTTTGGCGGTGGAATTGGTGGTGCGCTGTATCATTCTCAATGTCCGGAGTCGGTGTTCTTTGGCACACCTGGACTAAAAATTGTTGCCCCATCTACACCATATGATGCAAAAGGTTTACTTAAAGCGTCGATTCGCGACAATGACCCGGTGCTATATTTTGAACATAAAAAATGTTATCACTCCATCACTGGCGATGTTCCAGAAGAAGATTACATTGTTCCGATTGGCAAAGCGGATGTGAAACGAGAAGGTCATGATATCACTGTGATTACCTACGGCTTGATGGTGCATTATGTCCTACGTGCAGCAGAAGAATTGTCAAAAGAAGGAATAGAAACGCTTGTTCTTGATTTACGAACGATTCAACCGCTTGATGTAGACGCAATTATCGCAGCGGCGAAGCAAACGGGTAAAGTGCTGATCGTGCATGAAGATAACAAAACCGGTGGTGTCGGGGCTGAGGTTGCCGCAATTATTGCTGAAGAAATATTGTATGACCTCGATGCACCGATTCAACGATTGGCTGCTCCGGATGTTCCAGCTATGCCAATTAACCCAATTCAAGAGAAGTTCTATATGTTAAATCCGGATAAAATCGCTGCTAAAATGCGTCAACTTGCCGAGTGGTAAGTTGTAACCGCTAAGGAGGGTCGTACGAATTTATGGCACGAGAAACGCTCACGCTTCCACTTTTATCTGAATCGATGGCGGAAGCGACGATTGGCAAATGGCTCAAAAAACCAGGCGATTCGTTTGAACCGTATGATGTGCTTTGTGAATTAATTACTGAGAAAGTAACAGCAGAAATGCCTGCTACGTATGCGGGTGTTATGGCTGAAATTATCGCACCTGAAGGATCTACGGTACCTGTCGGAGGCGCATTATGTGTTGTTGCTCGAGATGGAGTTGATAATGAGGTTGAAGATCCTAACACATCCAATGAACAAGTCTCAGAACACATTGGAAATCTAGATAAATCGTCAACAACTTCAGGCGAGGGTGCGAATCGTACGGTCATTGAAGGACGTTTCTCACCAGTCGTACTTCGCTTGTTGCAAGAAAATCGATTAGATCCTGCCCAAATTAAAGGCTCTGGTTTTGAAGGACGTGTGACGCGAAAAGATGTGCTTGATCACATTGCAAATACACCGAAGCGCCAAACCATCGTCATGGAGACACCTGCAGAGTCTGCAAATCAGCAAATTCGTCATTCTGGCTTGCATTTGTCGGAACAACCAGCGATAAAAAAAGTTCAAATGGATTCCCCTCCACCAAGGGATCCTGATAGTTATGAAATCGAAGTAACTCCCGTTCGTAATACGATTGCATCCAAAATGCGTCAAAGCGTGTCAGAAATTCCGCATGCATGGACGATGATTGAAGTAGATGTGACGCCGCTTGTTGCACTTCGAAACCAGTTTAGAGATGAGTTCCAGCGTAAAGAAGGCATCAATTTAACGTATTTACCTTTCTTGATTCAAGCAGTTGTGAATGCGATTAAAGATTATCCGATCATGAATTCGCATTGGGCGGTTGATAAAATTGTTGTAAAACGTGCAATTAATATTGCGCTTGCAGTTGGTACGGAAGACTCCGTACTAACACCTGTCATCAAAAATGCAGACCAAAAAAACATACTCGGGATTGCTCGTGAAATTGATGGACTTGTCAACAAAGCGCGAGCGGGTAAATTAACGCTAAGCGATATGACAAGCGGAACCTTCACAATTAATAATACAGGAAGCTTCGGATCCATCTTGTCGTATCCGATCATTAATTATCCGCAAGCAGCAATATTGACGTTCGAATCCATCGTAAAAAAACCGGTTGTGATTGATGATATGATTGCGGTTCGTTCTATGGTGAACTTATGTTTGTCTTTGGATCATCGGATTTTGGATGGCGTAATTTGCGGTCGCTTCTTGCAACGTGTTAAAGAAAATTTGCAAAGTTACGACCGCAATACGAAGTTGTACTAAGAGGCGACTAGCGAAATAATTCAACCGAAAATAACAGAGTGGATAACAACATTGCAATCAATGTCGCATAAACGAATGTACGAATTAACCATCGTGGCATCATAAACTTCAGACGGCCTCCTTTCTAGAATACTACTCTATTCTAGCGAAGGGGGCCGATTTTGGAAAGGAGCAACATTTATGGTTCAACAGGAACGATTACTTCAAACTTTTTTTGAATTGGTACGCATTGATAGCGAAACGACATTTGAAACAGAAATTGCTTCTGCCTTGACCTTGCGTTGGACGGAACTGGGACTTCGTGTATTTGAAGATGATGCGCCGTCAAAAATCAAACATACGGCAGGAAATTTAATCATTAATTGGGACGCTTCAAGTGGATGTGAAGCGGTGACGCCTATTTTCTTTACGTCCCATTTTGATACCGTTGTCCCAGGCAAAGGGATTCAGCCGAGATTAGATGCAGATGGCTATATTCGTAGTGATGGTAAGACGATTTTGGGTGCCGACGACAAAGCTGGTTTAGCAGCGATGATTGAAGCTGTTCAAGTCATTCAAGAACAAGGGTTGCCACATGGTCCGATTCAATTCGTGCTTACCGTTGGCGAAGAAGCCGGATTAAATGGAGCGCGTGTGCTGGATGCGTCGTTAATCCATGCAAAAATGGGTTTTGCACTTGATTCCAATGGCCCTGTTGGGGATTTGATCGTTGCTGCTCCAACGCAAGCAAAAATTAAAATGGAAGTATACGGTCGCTCCGCACATGCAGGTGTAAATCCGGAGGCGGGAATTAGTGCGATTCAAGTGGCAAGCAAGGCGATCTCACAAATGCAACTTGGCCGTATTGATGCAGAGACCACTGCGAACATTGGTAAATTTTCCGGAGGCGGTCCAACAAATATCGTTTGTGATTACGTAGAAATTGATGCAGAAGCACGTAGTATCCGACTCGAACGGATGCAAGAGGTTGTTGAACAAATGCGCAGCGCACTGTTAAAAACTGCAGAAACGTTTCAAGCACAAGCTAAAATGACCGATGAAATCATGTATCCGGCATATCGTTTAGAGGAAAGCGACCACGTCGTCCAAATCGCGGAGCGAGCAGTACGTCAAATCGGTCGTATACCTCAGTTGTTAATTAGCGGAGGCGGAAGTGATGCGAATGTGTTTAATGGAAAGGGGATTCCAACGCTCAATGTCGGTGTTGGGTATGAGCATATTCATACAACGAAAGAACAAATTCCTTTGACTGAACTGGTCGCACTAACTGATTTCGTACTCGCGGTGATCTCTCAAACGGTGGAGGCATAAAAATGAATCAACTAAAAAAGGATTTGCATGCGTTTCAAGTGAATTCGATCGCTGCCAATCAAGTGTTGCCGGAAGTGAGTGAGCATATTGAACCAATTTTTCAGGGGAAAGTGATTTCATTGCAAGTGGATACCGTTCGATTACCAGACGGTGAAACCGGTACACGTGAAGTCGTAAAACACCCCGGAGCTGTTGCGGTTTTGGCGATTCATGATGATAAAATGGTCGTTGTTGAGCAATATCGTGTTGCACTTGGGCGCAGTCAGATTGAAGTTCCCGCGGGTAAGTTGAATGGAAATGAAGATATTTGGGAAGCGGCGTGTCGTGAATTGAAGGAAGAGACTGGATATATTGCTTCCGATTGGAAGCATTTATATTCTTGTTACACATCCCCTGGATTTGCAGACGAATTTATCCATTTATTTTTGGCGGAAAGCTTAATTGAAGGCGATGCCGATCCGGATGAAGATGAGTTTTTGGAGAGCTTTGAAATTACATTGGAACAAGCGATAAAACTCATTTCAAATGGGACGATTTCAGATGCCAAAACGATTTTATGTGTGCTCGCTTGGCAACACTATCGTATGACTGGATCGATTCTCGGTAGCATTTAAGTCATAATTTTCCGCTTCTGCTCATAAGGTGGACCAACTTCAGTTGGACGGGCGGGATGAAAATGCAACGGATGGGTTGGTATGTTTTTGTTATTGGGATTTTTGTGGTCGGTGTTTGTTTTGGAACATGGTTAATGATGGTTTTAACAAATGACCAACGTGTTGAACTTTGGACATGGCTGAAACAATGGTACTCTCAACCGGATTCGTGGTCTGCTGCAGATCACACGGACGCTTGGCAACAGACGAGTATTTCTCATATGAAATGGATTTTGTTTATTTGGTTATGTGGATTGACTGTCGTTGGCATTCCGTTCGTGCTTTTGGTCAACTTTTTCAAAGGTGTTATGGTTGGATTTACAATGGGGTTGTTTGCTGTTTCTGCATCATGGCATGGCATTTTTGCAGGTGCGATTAGTATATTGCCAACAAATTTATTGCTAATGCCGGTGATGATTTTAATTAGCGTAAGCAGTATCCATTTTGCGCTAACGGTCATCCGTGAGCGGTTTGTTCAAAAAAACGGTCCAGTTTTTCCGGTGCTCGTACAGCATTCAGGCATTGCATTTGCTATTTTGATAGTAGTAGTTGGCATATCATGGGTGGAAGTTAATGCGCTACCGGTATGGATGGATTGGATTTGGTCGCACTGGCCTAGTTTACGCATTTTTGTTTGACAGTAAATTAAGGTGAAATCTATAATGATTACAAATGTTCGTTTTAGGAGGATCCGCGGTGGAAGACCGAATTGAACGGATCAAGCAATTATTGCAGAATCACAATTATAAACTAACACCGCAGCGTGAGGCGACGGTACGCGTACTCCTCGAGAACGAAGAGGATCATTTGAGCGCAGAGGATGTCTTTATGCTGGTGAAGGATAAAGCGCCAGAAACGGGTCTTGCAACGGTATATCGGACATTGGAATTGCTTGCAGAACTGCAAATTGTTCACAAGATGAATTTTGGTGACGGTGTTGCGAGGTACGATTTGCGTTCGGAAAACATGGAGCGACATCATCATCATTTGCTTTGCATCCAATGTGGTACGGTAGATGAGATTATGGATAATTGGCTTGTGGCGATTGAAGAACGCGTTGAAAAAGAGTATAAATTTCAAATTACGGATCACCGTTTGGTGTTCCATGGTGTCTGTTATCGGTGTAGCGGGAAATCGCGTCCGGATCGTCTTGGTGTAGACCCAGGTTTGAGCAATTAAGAGCACATCGTTTCGGCAGGGTTAGCCGACCTAACGTCGTGCTTTTTTTATCCAAAGATGATTTCATTAGGGGGGGCGATCACGATGCACGTCGGAGTTCCTAAAGAAATAAAGGCGGATGAGCGGCGGGTTGCGTTAATACCAAGTGTGGTAAGTGCTTTAACATCACGTGGACATCTTGTGCGTGTGGAATATGGTGCTGGTGTCGGTAGCGGGTTTGCTGATGATGAGTTTAAGTGTGCGGGTGCGCTCATGTGCGATGCAGACGATGTTTGGAATGCATCAGAATTGATCGTCAAAGTGAAAGAGCCATTGGCCGCTGAAGTGCATTATTTTCGTAAGGGGTTGGCTTTATTTACGTTTTTGCATTTGGCGGCAGTTCCTGAGCTTGCAAAGGCATTATGTGATTCTGGGGTGACTGGAATTGCCTATGAAACAGTTCAGATGAATGATGGCCGATTGCCGCTACTCGCACCGATGAGTGAAGTTGCCGGCCGTATGTCGATTCAAATTGCGGCACATTTGCTCGAAAGTCCTAATGGTGGCCGCGGTCAACTGATGGGCGGGGTGCCCGGTGTGCCTGCGGCAAATGTAGTTATCGTCGGAGCTGGTGTCGTTGGAACGCAAGCGATGCAAATCGCACTTGGGATGGGTGCGAATGTAACGATTTTTGACCGAAACGTTGATCGCCTTCGTTCGATCGATGTGATGGAACGTGGGCGAGTGCAAACGAGATATCCTCATCCTGCGGATGTAATGGAAGTCACTTCGCATGCAGATGTTCTGATTGGTGCGGTTCTTATTCCTGGGGCAAAGGCACCTAAAGTGATCACAATTCAAATGGTGGAGAAAATGAAACCAGGTTCAGTAATCGTGGATGTCGCGATCGACCAAGGCGGTTCTGTCGAGACAATGGATCGTGTGACATCGCATCGTTATCCGACATTTGAAAAATTTGGCGTATTGCATTATGCAGTTCCGAATATTCCAGGTGCTGTTCCTCGGACGGCGACGATGGCGCTTGTCAATGCAACGTTTCCCTTTCTAGAACGCATGGTTGGGATGGGCGTTGTAGAAGCTTTGCGAACTGACTCGGCGCTACGGTTAGGATTAAATACGTACGATGGTGCAATTGCACACGCAGCTGTTGCGGAAGCTTTAGGTATGCCTTATGTTGCTTTTCATTGATAATCATTGGCAGGTGTAGGTATGAGTTCAGTCATTCCGGTAGCAATGGGCTTAACATTAAAAGAATATGCCGATTATTTAGCGGTAGAGAAAGGGTTATCCTCGAATACGTTAGAGGCGTACGAGCGGGATTTGACGTATTTATTAGAACAACTTGGGCAGCGCGGTGTTTCGTCATGTGCAGAAGTGACGGAAGCGGCGCTGCTTGGTGTTTTGTCGGCACTTCGCAGGGCACGCCGGGCGTCTTCAACGGTGGCACGAATGATTGTTTCGTGGCGCGGTTTTTTTCAATTTTTGGTTCGCGAAGGAATGATCCCAAGTGATCCAACAGAACATTTGGAAGGACCATCGGTGCCGCGGAAATTGCCGCGTGTATTATCTGAGCAAGAAATTGAAAGCTTATTGAAAGCTCCAGACACAACAGACGTACTTGGGATTCGAGAACGAGCGATGCTTGAATTGATGTATGCAACTGGTCTTCGCGTTTCAGAAGTCGTTAATTTGAATGTTCAAGATATTTTACCTGGCGTGCCGTTGCTTCGAACGATGGGAAAAGGTAGTAAAGAAAGGATGGTTCCATACGGCTCCCATGCTACGCACTGGATTCAACGCTATTTACGGGATGTGCGTCAAACATTAACTGCAAAACATCAGTCAGAACAAGCATTGTTTGTGAATCATCATGGCGGCCGTTTAACTCGGCAAGGGTGTTGGAAGTTAATTAAAAAATTGGCAGTAGTCGCTGGGGTCGGTCTCGGGTTGACACCGCATACGCTTAGACATTCGTTTGCTACTCATTTGCTAGAACACGGTGCAGATTTACGGGTTGTTCAGGAAATGCTCGGACATGCAGACATTGCTACTACGCAAATCTATACGCATGTGTCGCGTACGCATATTAAAAAAGTGTATGACAACGCACATCCGCGAGCGAAACGGAAAGGTGGTTCTTGATCAATGGTCGATCGGGTGATTTTGATTGTACTAGATAGCGTTGGGATCGGAGAAGCACCGGATGCTAAAGACTATGGTGATATTGGATCAGATACGCTCGGGCATTTGTATGCGCGAATTCCCGGATTTCGTTTACCGAATTTTGAACGCATCGGACTTCATGCGTTATTACAGGTAAAACCTGATCTATCAGGATCTTTAGAACGCATAGAGTCGACAGGTGCATACGGAAGATTGCAGGAAATTTCAAATGGTAAAGATACGATGACCGGACACTGGGAATTGCTCGGTATTCATATGACGACGCCATTGGATACGTACCCGCAAGGTTTTCCTGTGGATTGGATCGTAGCGCTTGAGAAGCATACTGGGCGTGGTGTAATCGGAAATTGCGTTGCATCAGGAACGGCGATTTTGGATGAACTTGGACCAGAACAAATGCGGACTGGCAAATGGATTGTGTATACGTCTGCGGACAGTGTATTTCAAATTGCGGCGCATGAGGAGATGATCCCGCTAGACGAATTGTATGAAGCATGCCGGTTTATGCGTGAGTATACGCTCGCTACTCCTCAATCTGTAGGAAGGATTATTGCCCGTCCGTATAAAGGGGTAGCAGGTGCATTTGAGCGGACATCGAATCGGCATGATTATGCAATGGTTCCGCCGAAACGGACGGCGTTGAATGAATTGAAGGATGCAGGACTTGATGTGTTAGCGGTTGGCAAAATCAATGATATTTTTTCTGGTCAAGGGATTACCGCTACTTGGTCTTCAAAAGATAATGCAGATGGCATGCGATTGACGCTAGAACGAGTAAGAGAATCGTTTCGCGGTTTATTGTTTACAAATTTGGTCGATTTTGATGCGAAATATGGACATCGCCGGGATGCACAAGGATATGCTCGGGCACTCACTCAATTTGATGAATGGTTGCCTTCGCTCCAAGCGGAAATGACAGAGCGGGATTTGTTGATCATTACGGCTGATCATGGAAATGACCCATATCACCCTGGCACCGATCATACACGGGAATATGTGCCGTTACTTGTTTGGAATAAGCAATTAATCGGGTCAATTGACTTAGGTGTTCGCGGAACTTTTGCTGATATCGCTGCAACAATTTCTGATGTATTTGGTTTAAAAAAGCCTGACATTGGTGACAGTTTTTATCGTATAATTGTGGAACAGATAAATTAGAGGAGCGGTAGAGAAATGAGTGCAGCAGAACATGGAACGGGACATGCTCAACATGATTTTTTTCACATGATAAATGAAGCGGCAGATTTTATTAAAGCGAGAATCGTTGAGATTCCTCAAATCGGTATGATTTTAGGGTCAGGACTGGGGATGTTAGCGAAACGTATCGAATCGCCAATTGTGATTCCATATGCTGAAATTCCACATTTTCCACGTTCAACCGTTGAAGGGCATGCCGGCGAGTTGGTGATTGGAACACTTGAAGGGCGCCGTGTCATTGCAATGAATGGTCGTTTTCACATTTATGAAGGATATACTCCCCAAGCGATTACGTTCCCAGTGCGGGTGATGAAGCGACTAGGGATTGAATCGCTCGTCGTAACCAATGCGGCTGGAGGTATTAATACATCTTATTCACCAGGTGATTTGATGATTATCTCGGATCATTTGAATATGCAATTCCGTCATCCATTAATCGGACCAAATGATGATTCCTTTGGCGTTCGTTTTCCAGATATGAGTGCCGCATACAGTCCTCGTCTGCGTGCGATTGCCAAACAAGTTGCAGCAGCACAATCCTTAGGGATTCAAGAAGGTGTGTATGTTGGGTTGACGGGTCCTTCTTATGAGACACCTGCAGAAATTCGTATGTTCCGTACGTTAGGTGCAGATGCAGTTGGAATGTCTACGGTAGCGGAAGTACTTATTGCTAGACATGCGGGGATTGAAGTGCTCGGAATTTCTTGTATTAGTAATATGGCGGCAGGCATTTTGCCACAACCGTTATCACATCTTGAAGTGATGGAAACAACGGAACGTGTGAAAGATTCATTCGCGAAACTTGTATTAGGAATTTTGCCTCACATGTAATCGCAAAGATTCATTTAAGGGGGTGATGCCGTGGCACTGACACGAGCGGACCTTGTTTATTCAGCAACGGAAGCTGTGAAGCAACGATTAGGCGGACGTCAACCCGTAATCGGAATGATATTAGGTTCCGGTCTGGGGGAATTAGCGCGGCAAATAATCGATCCAATCACGATTCCATATGCTGATGTCCCGCATATGCCTGCCTCCACAGTAGCAGGGCACGCGGGTCGGTTCGTATGCGGCCAATTTGAGGGACATACCGTTCTCATGATGCAAGGTCGGGTACACTATTACGAAGGTTATCCAATGGGCGATTTGGTTTTACCTGTTTATGTGATGAAAGAACTTGGTGTGAAGACGTTAATTGTAACGAATGCAGCTGGTGGGATGAATCCATTGTTCCAGCCAGGTGATGTGATGTTGATCAGCGATCACATTAACTGGACGGGTGACCACCCGCTAATTGGTCCAAATGATGCACGGTTAGGACTGCGATTTCATGATATGTCCGCAGCATATGATCCTGAATTGTTAACATTAGCAACGCAAGTATCCGTTTCCGTACCGGAATTGCGACTTCGGGTAGGTGTATATGCGGCTATTAGTGGTCCAGCATATTTGACGCCTGGGGAACTACGTTTGTTAGCTCGTGTTGGCGCAGACGCAGTTGGCATGTCTACTGTTGCGGAAGTGATTGCGGCGAGGCATGCTGGATTACGTGTGCTAGGTTTCTCGTGTATTACAGATATGGCGATTGCGGACCATTTGGAGCCGCTGTCGCACGAACAAGTTCTTGCTGTTGCAGAACGCACGAAACCTGCAATGGTAAGGTGGTTACACGAATTGTTACGTGTAATCATTTGACACAGGGGAGGGTGATGGCATGAACATTGGGTCACAAATACCTGCGAGTATTTCTCAGAATGATCCCGTGAAACAAGCCGTCGACATTCAGTTGATGCGAAGAACGAAAGATATGGCCCAGCAACAATCGCAAGCCATTTTGGATGCGATGCCCAAAACCCCGAATACTCCAACGCACCCTTATTTGGGGCAACGGATTGATATTCGATTTTAGATGAAGATAGTTTTTTGACCGCCATGATGATTTGAACGGAACCGTTCAAATCATCATGGCGGTCTTTTTGTATTTCGTTGTTTAGAAATTTTACATATCACGTCATTGGTCGTGTTGATCTGAAGGAATCGAATAACGATTTTTTTCTCCAAAGAGATGTAATATTTATTTTTTCGCTTGAAATAAGAACGTAAGTTCGTGTTATAATAAGAACATAAGTTCCTATTGCGAGTGGTGATGACATGGAACGGGTTGTATTTTTAATTGACATGCAAAGTTTTTATGCAAGTGTAGAAAAAGCGGCACATCCTCAGTATCGCGATTTGCCGCTGATCGTTGCGGGGGATCCGGCGCGCCGATCGGGGATTGTGCTTGCTGCGTGTCCGCTTGCGAAGAAGTTTGGAATTGAGACGACGCAGCGTCTTGGCGAAGCGCTACGTAAATGTCCGGATGTGATCGTGATGCGGCCGCGAATGGGTGAATATTTGAAGGTCTCCATTCAAATTAGTACGATTTTGCACGATTATACGGATCTTGTTGAACCGTATTCGATTGATGAGCAGTTTTGTGAGATGACGCCGGTGATGCGATATTTTGGCAAATCGGCGGAAGAGATTGCTGCAGATATGCAGAAACGGATATCTGCAGAGATTGGTGTATATTCTCGCGTTGGTATCGGTGAAAATAAGATGCTTGCTAAGCTTGCCTGTGATAATTTTGCGAAGAAGCGAGAGAGCGGTGTTTTTACGTTGCTCCGCCAACGGTTAGCCGAGGATTTATGGCCACTACACATTGGGGCGATGTTTGGTGTTGGTTCGCGCATGGAGAAGCATTTGCAGCGCATCGGAATTTATACGATTGGTGAATTGGCGAATACGCCAGTAGAATTGTTACGTTCAAAATGGGGTGTCAATGGTGTTGTGCTTTGGCGGACGGCACATGGCCTCGACGATTCACCAGTGACGATTCGAACGCATGACAGTCAGAAGGCGGTCGGTCACCAAATGACATTGCCGCGGGATTATCGTGATCCGCAGGAAATCGAAGTTGTTTTGTTGGAACTATGTGATGAAGTAGGTAGGCGATGCCGGCGAAAAGGGTACCGTGGAACCGTGCTATCGGTTGGTTGTGTCGGTGGCGGGCAAGATGAGCGGAGCGGGTTTCATCATCAGATGACATTACCAGAACCGACGGCGATAACCCAAGAATTGTTTGCTGCTGCACGAGGAATGTTCCGCAACTATTGGGATCAAGGACCTGTAAGACGTATGGGTGTTTCTCTCAGTGGATTGCAGACGAATGAGTGGGTGCAGATGACATTGTTTGAAGATCGCGAGCGGCAAGAAACGTTAGAGAAAACATTAGATGATATTAAAGATAAGTTTGGTAGTGCGGTGATTCGCCGTGCAAGTTCATTTTTAGCGGCTGGTCAAGCTGATGCGCGATCACGCAAAATCGGCGGACATTATGAATAAGGAAAAGAATTTGTTACAGTGTTGGGGGTGGATGGATGCAATACGGAAAATTATCGGTAGGGAAGAATGTGCTTTGGGAATCGAGCCGAATGATGTTGCCTGAACATCGCGAGGCGTTTGTTGCGGAGCGCAAACAATGGGGACAAGCGGTCAAACCGCTACCGGATGAACAAGTAACGTCTGTTTGGTTGGAGTGTTTGGAATTATCATTTCGCAATCGCGCAGTGATTCGGATTGTTGTATGGGAAATTCATCGGGAAATCGTCAAATACGGATATGTTCGTGCAGTTGATTTCGCAAAGCAACGGATACAATTGGAGTCATTACACGTTTCAGACGAAACTGGGGAATTGGAATTCGGAAGTTTGAAACATGCCGAACCTAGGACGGGCGTTGGTAGTCGGATGTGGATATGCTGGAACGATGTGATTGGATTGGAGACGATTTACGAATAAAGCAGGATTTTTCGCCATCGACGTCGAAACAACGGACATTCCAAGGTGGAGGTGTCGACAACTTGATAGACAACGTAACTCATCCAAAACGTACACGTAACAGGCTCATCAGCATCGCTGCAATTTTGTTGGTGACTGCAATGGCGTTTAGTGCGTCAGGATGTACAAGCACGCCAAATGATGCACAACCGTCATCTTCGCCGCAAGCGAATACAGAGAATCAATTGCTAACTGTTAAGCAGACCGGTGATTTGTTGGAGTGGGAAAACAAAGGAACAAAAATTCAAGTTCAAATCTGCATGAATAATATTATGAAAGTTCGTTACCTCCCGAAAGGGATGGAAGATAAACATACAGATGTTATTATTGACCGAACATGGGAATCGGTGAATGCACAAATGGATGTCACTGCTCGTCCGATTGTCATAAAGACGAAACAGATGACTGTGAAAGTCGATCCAGAAAAAAATACGCTTGACGTATATGACGCAAACGACAAGATGATGATGAAACAAATCAAAGTTGATGTGGATAAGTCTGACTACCAATTTGAGCACGCATCGTCGAATGACATTTTGTACGGATTGCATGGATACGATGCATGGCAATCGACATCGGAGGGAATCGTACGTCCGTATGGCGGTATTTTTAAAGGAGGTACGCAAGGTTATCCGTCAGCACCGTGGATTTGGTCACCGAGTGGTTGGGGGATGTTAGTCGACGCATTAACGGGTAAAGCTGGTAACAGTAGTGAAAAAATCAGTTTGAATGGAATACCAAAAAACTATCCTTTTACTTACTTTATCGTATTAGGAAATAGCTATGAATTGATGGGAAGTTTGTCAGAGATTAGCGGTAAAGCACCAATGTTCCCAAAATGGGCGATGGGCTTTACGAATAGTGAATGGGGTATCGACGAGAAGGAATTGAAAAGTATCGTGAATACCTATCGTCAAAAGAAATTGCCAATCGATAATTACACGCTTGATTTTGATTGGAAAGCGTGGGGTGAAGATCATTACGGTGATTTCATATGGAACACCAAAAATTTCCCGGATGGCTCAAGCGGTAAACTACGTGATGATATGGAAAAATTAGGGGTGAAATTGACTGGTATTTGGAAGCCGAGGATTCACTTCAAAACAGAACATGGACAATATGCTAAAGACCACGGATTTTTCGTGAAAACAAAACAACCATATTCAGACTATTTTTCAGGAAAACTAACCCTAGACATTGATTTTACAATTCCTGATGCACGCAAATGGTATTTCGATCATGCGAAAGATGCATTTAAGAGTGGATTGGTCGGATGGTGGAACGATGAGGCGGATGATGGAACAGCGTTACAGTTCATGATGATGCAAAAAGCACTTTATGATGGACAACGTAGTATTAGCCCCCTACGAGTGTGGTCCATGAATCGTAACTTTTATCTTGGTGATCAACGCTATGGTTATGGTGCTTGGTCAGGTGATATTAGTTCAAGTGCAAAGGCGATGAGTGAACAACCAACAAAAATGTTGTCAGCAGTAAATGTAGGCTTGAATAAGTGGAGCATGGATACCGGGGGATTCCAAGGTACACCTGATCCAGAAACCTATACTCGCTGGATGCAGTTTAGTGCATTAGTACCAGTATTCCGAGTGCATGGTACGCTTAATCAACAACGTCAACCATGGGTATATGGAGAAGTCGCTGAAAAAGCAGTGAAACCAATGATGTACTGGCGTTACGAGCATATTCCGTATATTTATAGTTATGAGCGGGAAACGTACGACAACGGAATTGGATTGGTACGTCCATTGTTCTATGAATTCGGAAAAGATGATAAAGTTCAAAATATTTCGAATGAGTGGATGTTTGGTGATCATATGCTTGCTGCTCCGGTCACCGATGAATGGGTTTCCAACTGGCCGATCTATTTACCTGAAGGAACTTGGTATGATTATTTCAAAGGTACAAAGTATGAGGGCAAACAACAATTCTTATATAAAGTAGACGATAAAACATGGCAGGATGTACCGTTATTTATACGTCAAGGTGCCATTATTCCTTCTCAACCGTACATGAACTATGTTGGTGAGAAACCGGTTCCTGAAATTACGCTAGATTTGTTCCCAGATACGCGTGAAACGTCATTCAGTTACTATGATGACGATGGGGCAACCTATGATTATGAAAAAGGTATATATTTCAAACAAAATATGCACTTAAAACAAGAAGGTAAAACTGTAAATTTCAAAATCGATGCGGTTGAAGGTACGTTTAAGTCTGAACTTAAAACATATTTAATTAAAATTCATGGCCTAAAAGGAAAATCAGTAACATTTGGTGGTGCGGCAGTGCAGAACGTTGCCGTTTCAAAAGATATTTATGGTGACGTGACTATCGTAAAAGTTCCGGCAGGCCAAGAAGGCGCGCTAGAATTATCGGTTGAATAGTTGAAAAACCGGTTCCTTCCGAGGAATCGGTTTTTTTTAGGAAGTTAAATTGACTCATTTTGAGGGGATGGCTATAATTAGTTCAGTCCGCGAGAGGTGGACAAGGTTGCTGATCAGACAAAAGGGGGACCAATGGTTTATGGATTTCAAAAGACTGCTCGTATTTATCCTTCTTATTGCAGTTACATTCGGTGTCATTGTTTTTACAGGAGGATACAGTAGTTCACTCAACATTCCTGGACATACGAAACTTGGATTGGACTTGAAAGGCGGTTTTGAGATTCTTTATAAAGCGAGTCCGATTGAAGATGGGAAAGCAGTGGAACGTGATTCACTCGTTCAAACAGCACAAAGTTTGGAGAAACGTGTGAACGCCTACGGGGTAGCTGAGCCTGAGGTCTTAATCGAAGGAACAGATCGAATTCGTGTTCGAATTGCAGGGGTTTCTAATGAATCGAAGTTGCGGGATATTTTAAGTAAACCAGCTGAATTGACATTTCGTTCAGATGATGGGAAGAAAAAAGAATTAATTGGTACGGACTTCGTTGAAAAAGGTGCGATGCTTGATTATGATCCGAATACGAAGGAACCGATCATTTCGCTAACGGTGAAAGATGCAAGTAAATTCACTGAAATTACACAGCGGTTAAATGGCAAACAATTAGCGATCTATTTGGATGATAAAATGCTTACGAATCCAGTGATTCGAGATGTTATTTCTACTGGTAAAGCTGTTATTTCAGGAAGTTATACAGCTGAAGAAGCAAAAGATATCGCAGACACCATTAATCTTGGGGCACTTCCACTTAAATTAAATGAAATTTATATGCAACGTGTTGGTGCGACATTAGGTCAGGAATCTTTCCAAAAAACAGTTTGGGCTGGCGGTGTGGCAACACTAATCGTTGTCATCTTTATGATTCTTTTCTATCGTTTACCTGGAGTTATTGCAAGTATATCGATTGTGACATACATTTGGTTGTTGTTAACGACCATGAATTTAATGGGTGTGACATTAACATTACCAGGAATTGCGGCTTTTGTTTTGGCAGTCGGTATGGCCGTTGATGCCAACATAATTACGTATGAACGGATCAAAGAAGAAATTCGAGTCGGTAAATCAATTATGTCATCGTTACGTGCAGGTTCTAAAACATCTTTGGTAACAATTATGGATGCGAACTTAACGACAATTATCGCAGGTCTCGTATTGTATCAATTTGGTACAGGTGCAATTCAAGGTTTCGCGTTGACGCTAATCGTCAGTATTGTACTGAGTGTCATTACAAATGTTTATTTTTCACGTTTGTTAATGTGGTGCTTGATCAGAAGCGGTGCATTCGTAAAACCGTTTTATTATGGTGTAAAGGAGTCGGAAATCAGTGCGCTATAATTGGAAAATTGATTTTATCAAAAATAGAAAACACTCATTTATGTTTTCTGGAATAATTACGGTTCTCGGTATTGTAATATTGCTTATCTTTGGCCTCAATCTTGGTGTTGATTTCCGTGCGGGAACAACGATTGATGTAAATATGGGGAAATCGGTCGAACAATCATTAGTGCAAGAAGCAGTTTCTGAATCGAAATTAGAAGCGGAATCTATAACCATTGGTGGAACAAATGCTGACCGAGCAACCATTCGATTTAAGGATTCAATTAACAAAACGCAAGTAGAAGCATTACTTACATCAATCGAAAATCGTACAGGTTTAAAACCTGATAGCGAAGAAAATACCGTTTCACCAGATTTAGCTCAAGAATTAGCTCAAAAAGCAATATATGCAGTATTAATCGCAAGTGTATTTATTATGGTATATGTTGCAATTCGCTTTGAATGGCGCTTTGCAATTGCCGGAATCGCTGCATTGTTACACGATGCATTTATCGTCATTTCATTGTTCTCGTTATTGCGATTTGAGGTGAATTTACCGTTTATCGCTGCTGTGTTGACCATCATCGGTTATTCCATCAACGATACGATCGTCATTTTCGACAGAATTCGTTCAAATATGCGATATGCGAAAATTCGCAACGAAGATGATCTAGGACAATTGGTAAACGAGAGCATTTGGCAAACGATGACCCGCTCAATTAACACAGTAATGACCGTATTAATTTGTTCATTGATTTTATTTTTCTTCGGTGGAATACCGATTAAGTTGTTCTCATTGGCAATGATTTTTGGACTCGTTAGTGGTTGTTATTCTTCCGTGTTTATTGCGAGTCCAATCTGGTATTTATTAAAGAAAGCTTCCATAAACAGTAACAATGCAACTGCTGTTCAAAAAGCGGTAGCAAAGTGAATCGAATAACGAATCTTTTTGAAACCGTTCAGGATGGTGAACGCTAGATGCGACTTGATAGAAGTCGTGATGTGCTAAACATTACAATTTGGAGTATTGCTTGTAATTTATTACTTGTATTTGTCAAAGGCACCGTAGGTTGGTTTGCGAATAGTCGTGCACTTTTAGCTGATGCAGTTGAGTCGGTATCTGATTTAGTAGGTACCATTGTTACCTTAATCGGTATTCGTGCAGCTTCGATGCCTCCAGATCGCGATCATCCATACGGACATGGAAAAGCGGAGTCGATCGCTTCCATTATTGTTTCTGTGTTAATCATGGTTTTTGGTGCCGAAGTATTGATTCGCGCAATTCAATCCATGCAATATGGGGTAAATGGACCTCCTCAAATTTGGGCGTTGTTCGCAGTTGCTTTGACGTTTTTGGTAAAAGAAACATTATTTCGAGTGCAATTTAATATCGGTAAAAAACACAATTCCCAAGCGTTGATGACTCATGCTTGGGAACATCGTTCAGATGTATATTCATCAATTGCAGTATTTATTGGGATTACAGGTTCTTGGTTGGGTAAATTTTTGGGGTTAACTTGGATGTACTGGTTGGATACCGTTGCAAGTTGTGTGGTTTCGTTAATCATTATTAATATGGGTTATCGTCTAGTCATGGAAGCGATCCATAACACAATGGATCATGTCATGCATCCAGAGGATTCACGTGAATTAATTCAAGCAGTGCGCAGTGTAAACGGTGTTATTGATGTGGATGATTTGCGTGCGCGGGAGCACGGTCATTATGTGGTTGTCGATTTGAAAATTAGTGTGAATCCTCACATTAGCGTTCAAGAGGGTCACGATATCGCCAAACAAAGTAAACAAAAGTTAATAGAAACATTTCCATATGTGCTTGATGTGCTTATCCACGTCAATCCGTATGGACCGTCATATCCATACAAAACCGATAAACAAGAACGAAGTGAGTTTCCAGGAATTATTCACTAGTATTTTTACATTGAAGGTAAAGGAGTGGCCTCGATGGTCAATGCACGTTCAAAATGGAGTTTTCGGGGCCGCCACCCTGAACTTGAAAATCAATTTATTCAAGAATTAAAACTGGATCCTTTGGTTGCACGTTTACTTACCCTTCGTGGGGTAAAAACGATCGAACAAGGGAAACAGTTTTTGTTTTTTTCTGAACCAGAGATGTATGATCCGTTTTTGTTTCATTCGATGATCGGGGTAGTTGTGCGAATTAAACAAGCCATTACTGATCATGAAAAAATCATGGTATATGGTGATTACGATGCCGATGGAGTAAGTAGTACAGCTCTTATGGCTAGTATTGTAGGAAGTATCGGAGGCACTGTTAGTACATACATTCCGCATCGTATGAAAGAAGGATATGGTTTAAATAAGATTGCAATCCAAAAAGCAGCAGATCAAGGGATCAAATTGATAATTACTGTAGATACAGGAATTAGTGCAGTAGATGAAATCGCATGTGCAAGGTCACTTGGGATTGATGTAATTGTAACGGATCATCATGAACCGCCTGCATTATTACCCGATGCTAATTTTATCATTAACCCGAAAGTAGACGATTGTGGATACCCGTACCGAGAGTTGGCAGGTGTAGGTGTTGCGTTAAAAGTAGCACAAGCATTATCGCCGAAAATTGATGAAACACTTTTTCAATATGCAGCAATCGGTACAATTGCAGATATGATGGTTTTGACCGATGAAAATCGTACGATCGTACATAGAGGACTTTTATCGATGCGCAAAAATCCATTGCCTGGAATTAAGGCGTTGTTGAATGTTGCAAACATCAACTATCAAAATGTAAAAGCACATGAAATTGGTTTTTCAGTTGGACCGCGAATAAATGCGAGTGGAAGACTTGATAATGCAAAGCCAGCACTCGATTTATATATGTCCAAGGATCCCACACAAGCAGTATTATTAGCATATGAATTAGACCAAGCAAATGCTGAACGGCAGGCGCTTGTGAAAGATATCGCAGTACAAGCGATTAACCAAATGACAGATGAGATGAAAAAGAAACGTTCGGTAATCATTGTGAAATCGAACGAATGGCCAATGGGCGTTGTTGGAATTGTTGCTGCCAGGTTAATGGAAATGGTTCAACGACCTGTTATCGTGATGAGAGTAGATGAGGCGAGCGGCGAAATCAAAGGTTCTGCTCGAGCACCAAAAGGTGTTGATTTAATTGGTTTGCTGCGAGAGGTGGAGCACTTTTTTACCCATTATGGCGGTCATGCAGTTGCAGCAGGAATGGCCGTGCATATTGAAGATTTCGATGCGTTTGAATCGGCCATTGAACAAGCGGCCCGTGCCAAATATGGAGATGCGTTGTTAACGTGGCGAAGTGAATTGGATATTGATGTGGATATTGAGGATTTCGAGATAAGCGTTGAAACAATCGAACAACTTGAATTGCTCGAACCATTTGGGATTGGTAATCCGAAACCGCTTATCATGTGGCCCTATGAAGAAATTAAAGACATTCGATGGATGGGTAAGAACAAAGAACATATCAAAATTACGACGAATACGGTTGAAGCGATCCGTTTCCAGGCAAGTGAATGGCAATCATCAATCAGTAAAGAAGGAGCAATTACTTTTGTTGGAGAACCATCGATAAATGAATACAATGGTAAAAAAAGCGTGCAAATCATGATTAAAGATGCACAAGTACTAGGGCCGAAATTGTCGTTCAAAGCGCTAACCGATTCAGCAAATGAAAAAGAAAATAGATTAGTTTGGAATTCAACCTTGCAAGATTGGGAACTTCTAAATGCGACAACATCCGTAAAATCATTAATCATTCCACATTTGCCATATACGGAATTTCAAAAAGAAAAATTAATATCAACGTTATTTCTTAGAAAATCCTTTACAACGATCGTTGTACAGGCACTCGATATGTCAACGAATTTACAGAAACCAGAACCGATTTTACCCGACCGCGAGCAATGGACTTTTGTATATCGGTTAATCCGCGAACGAACACATTGGTCCAATCATTTAGAGACTTGGAATTATTGGATGGTATCCAGTGGATTTACATATACGCTCATTCGTTCCATGATCAGCGTTTTTGAAGAATTGAATTGGATTAAAAAAGAACAAGATCAATTGATTGTTTTACCTGCATTTAAGCGAAACTTGATTGAATCCTCCATTTATCGTATGTTGGAAGAGACAGTTGTTAGTTCAGGGACGAGCAGATTACGATGGACGGAGCAACGTGTACGTAAACTGTTTAATGAATGTTTTCAACTGAAAGTATAAAAGGAGATTACTGAACATGGATTTGAGTTCATACATTCGTGAAATTCCTGATTTTCCGAGACCGGGGATTAATTTTAAAGATATTACAACATTGTTAAGAGAAGGCGATGCCTTTAAATATGCAATTGAACAAATGGCCAAGCGAGTACGGAATTTGCCGGTTGATATCATTGCTGGACCTGAGGCGCGAGGTTTTGTTTTTGGAGCACCTCTTGCATATGAACTTGGTGTTGGATTCGTACCGATTCGCAAAAGTGGCAAATTGCCGGGGGAAACGGTTGAGGCTAGCTATCATTTGGAATATGGAAGTGATGCACTAGCGGTTCATGCCGATTCCATTCATCCTGGTCAAAACGTATTAATCGTTGATGATTTACTTGCTACGGGTGGAACGATTTCGACTGCAATTGATTTGATACAAAAATTGGGCGGAAACGTCGTAGGTGCGTCATTTTTGATTGAACTCGCATTTTTACGTGGGCGTGAGCGTCTGGAATTAAATGAAGTATTTTCATTAATTACGTACGAATCTGAATAAATGCAAAGATCGCTGACAAGATGAACCGATTAGGTACATGTGTCAGCGTTTTATATTGTATGCACAAATCTTGCTTGTTTGCCAAAGATGTTTCATAATAGATAAACTAACCGAAGAAGGGGTGGAAAAATGGGTATTGAGCAGTTGATTGATAAAGCTTCAACATATTTACGTCCAAATGATATGGAAAAAATTCGTCAAGCTTATCTTTTTGCTGAACATGCACATCATGGCCAAGCCCGTAAATCTGGTGAACCATATATTTTACATCCGCTTGCCGTGGCAGAGCTTGTAGTCGGAATGCAACTCGATAGTACATCCGTAATGGCGGCGCTGTTACATGATGTTGTCGAAGATACTACGTATACATCTGATCAATTGCGTCAAAAGTTCGGTGATGTCGTAGCGATGTTGGTCGAAGGATTAACAAAATTGGAGCGAATTCAGTTTAAGTCCAAAGAAGAACAGCAAAATGAAAACTACCGTAAAATGTTTATCGCGATGGCACAAGACATTCGTGTGATCATGATTAAATTAGCCGATCGTCTTCATAATATGCGGACATTAAAGTACCAGTCAGAAGAGTCACAACGGCGCACGGCACAGGAAACGTTAGAGATATTTTGCCCAATTGCGCATCGACTCGGGATGTCCGCGATTAAATGGGAAATGGAAGATATTGCACTTCGTTATTTGAATCCGCAGCAATATTATCGCATCGTTAATTTAATGCAAAAGAAACGCATTGAGCGTGAACAATATATTCAAGAAGTGATTACTCAGATCAAAGTAAAACTGAGTGAAATGGGCATTCATTCCGAAGTGTATGGACGTCCGAAACATATTTACAGTATTTACAAAAAAATGATTACGCAAAATAAACAGTTTAATGAAATTTATGATTTGGTAGCCATTCGTGTCATCGTTGAATCAATTAAAGACTGCTATGCATCGCTCGGGATCATTCATACGCTTTGGAAACCAATGCCTGGCCGTTTTAAAGATTATATCGCAATGCCTAAGGCCAATATGTATCAGTCCTTGCACACGACAGTGATTGGACAAAGCGGCGAGCCACTTGAAGCACAAATTCGTACGTCAGATATGCATAAAACATCTGAATTCGGAATTGCAGCGCACTGGGCATACAAAGAAGGTTCCGTAGTACCAGAAGGTAGTTTTGAAGAAAAAATTAAGTTGTTCCGCGAATTGCTCGATTCACATAGTGATACGCAAGACGCAACTGAATTTGTGCAGTCGATGAAAATGGACTTTTTCTCTGATCTTGTCTTTGTATTTACACCCAAAGGTGAAGTGTTCGAATTACCAGCTGGTTCCGTACCGCTCGATTTTGCCTATCGAATACATACGGAAGTCGGTAATAGAACCATTGGTGCAAAGGTGAATTCTCGAATTGTACCGCTGGATTATAAATTGAAAACTGGCGATATCGTTGAGATTTTAACGTCTAAACATTCATATGGTCCAAGTCAGGATTGGATCAAAATTGCCCAATCTCCGCAAGCGAAAAGCAAAATACGCCAATGGTTTAAGCGTGAAAAACGCGATGAAAATATTATCAAAGGCCGTGACATGCTCGAACGTGAAATTCGTAGATTGGGCTTTGATCCTGAACTTGTGATGGGTGAAGATAAATTAGATGAAGTTGGCCGTAAACTTGGCGGGGGCGAAGCAGAAGATTTACTCGCGTCCATCGGTTTTGGTGCAATTACTGTTTTTAATGTTGTTCAACGCTTGACGGAGAAAATCCGTAAAGAACAGGAAGAAAATTCTCTTGCGAATTCACAAGTGTTGACGCCTGAAGTTCGGGATGTGAAACCACCAACTAAGTCTTCTTCGTTAGTTCAGGTTTCAAAATCGAAACAGACGGTCAAAGTTAAAGGACAAGATAATATGTTGGTTCGTTTTTCACGTTGTTGTAATCCCTTGCCAGGCGACGATATTGTTGGTTATATTACTCGCGGTCGAGGCGTTTCTGTACATCGAACCACGTGCGCAAATATTGTTATTAGTAATGACGAAGAAACAGCTCGATTAATTGAAGTTGAATGGGAAAGTACCGGCGATGCGAACTACAACGTCGATATCGAAATTATGGGTCAAGATCGCCGAGGAATATTGAATGAAGTACTACAAGCGGTCTCCGAAACAAAAACATATATTTCTGCAATTAGTGGGCGTGCCGATAAAAATAAAATGGCTACGATCCATATGACGATCTCAATTCGCAGTGTTGATCATTTAGGGAATGTCGTAGATCGAATAAAAAGAATTAAAGATATTTTTACGGTTCGACGTGTCATGCAATAATAATTTGTCTGCGTACGAAAGGGAGGTTGCGCGATGCGCGCCTTAATACAGCGTTGTAAAAAAGCTCACGTTGAAGTAGGTGGTGTCGTGGTTGGTCAAATCAATCACGGCTTTACCGTTTTTCTTGGCGTGACGCATGAAGATACCATTCAAGATGCGCAGGTTCTGGCAAGCAAAATTGCCGGGCTGCGCATTTTTGAGGATGAGCAAGGTAAAATGAATGTATCTATCTCTGAAATTGAACATGCTGCGATATTATCGGTATCACAATTTACGTTATATGGAGATTGTCGTAAAGGCCGTAGACCAAGTTTCACGCAGGCGGCGGGAGCTACGCACGGTCTGGCAATGTATGAAGCATTTAATGCGGTACTACGTAATTCAGGAATAACGGTTGCAAATGGCCAGTTTGGTGCGGATATGGATGTGCATCTGGTCAACTGGGGGCCTGTGACATTGTGGATAGATAGCAAGGAATTACCGGGTGGTCGTCCGATACGAGGTGAATTGATATGAACATTCGTTTGCAAGTTGTAGGTTACGAACAACGCAAAAAATCGATTGAAGATTTAATTCAAGCGTTCTTTGAAGAACCGATTAAATTTACTGTTGATTCGAATATAGATGATCTGGTCTATGACATTCATATTATTTCACATCGGGACCCCTGCGAAATTAAATGGACTTCAAAAACGATCGTGATAAGAAGCTCGGATCAGTTTACGATCGAACATGTTGAAACGGAAACGTTCGGAGTCACAGGATTACAAGAAATTGAAGCTTCTGTCGAACGAAGAAATGTACTTCGAAGTGTCCTTCGGGCCATGGAGCAAATGACTGGATGGTCCATGCCTTGGGGGATATTGACTGGGATACGGCCGACTAAACGACTTCATCAATTACTTGATCAAACGACGGAAGACCATGCAATGCAAATTTTGATGGAAAATTATGCGCTTAGTTATCAGAAGGCGCAACGAATACGTTCGATTGCAACATTACAACGGAGTTTGTTTTCAAATTGGCATGAACTTGACCGAGAAGTAAGTTTATATATTGGAATCCCTTTTTGTCCAACAAAATGTGCGTATTGTACTTTTCCTGCATATGACATTCGTGGTCAGCAAGGTTCAGTAAATGGATTTTTACAAGGATTAGTATTGGAGATTCGTGCAATGGGGGAATGGTTTAGTGAACATCCCATGAAAATTACTACCGTTTATTGGGGCGGAGGGACCCCTACAAGTATTACTGCGGAAGAAATGAATATGCTTTATGATGAACTGCATCGTGCTATTCCTGCAGTTAAATTCGTCCGTGAAGTTACGGTTGAAGCCGGTCGCCCGGATACGATTACAACGGAAAAATTAGAAGTTCTCAAAAAATGGAATGTACATCGAATCAGTGTGAATCCGCAGTCGTTTACTCAGGAAACATTGGATCTCATTGGTCGGCATCACACAGTTGATGAAACCATCCAGGCGATGACGATGGCACGCGAACACGGAATGGATAATATTAATATGGATGTGATCGTTGGATTGCCGAACGAACATTTGGAACACGTTCAGCATACGCTTGATCAAATCGCACCTTGGCAACCCGAATCGGTAACGGTCCATACGTTATCGTTTAAGCGGGCATCAACGATGACAAAAAATAGAGAAGAATATGATGTTGCGACGCGTGATGAAATTCACCAGATGGTTACACTCACGGAGCAATGGTCGGAATCCAATGGGTATGTACCATACTATTTGTATCGACAAAAAAATATATTAGGCAATCTTGAAAACGTTGGATATTCAAAACCTGATCGTGCAAGTTTGTATAATATTTTGATGATGGAAGAAAACCAGACAATTATTGGCCTTGGTTGCGGTGCGGTGAGCAGGCTCGTTTGGCCGAAGGACCATGGTGATGACTCCGAAAAAACGGTTAAAATTGAGCGGATCGCTAACCCAAAAGATCCGAGAAGTTATATGATGACCATAGCGTCTGATGTGAAAAAGAAAATTGCTACTTTAAATGAAATCTATGGTTTTGTAGAAGTAGGGCAATAAATGTATAATTTTTTAGGTGATAACGAAAAATATGTATACATTTTGTATAGTTATGTGTATAATAATCACATAACCCCCTTTTTGATTACGATATATTTTGTTTTGAAGCAATGAACTTCGTGTTCATTGCTTATTTTTTGTTTAATTTACCAAATGCTTTTGATAAATTAAATGAAGGGGTTGAAAATGAAATATCAAATAAAATTTTTTGTGATATTGGATGTAGTCGTGCTTGTGATAGGTAGCTTTTTTGATTTTTTAAAATTCAGTAGCTATTCCCTTAATAGACCTCCTGAACGATGACAACCTTTGCAACCAGTGAAAGATCTTGAGAAACATAATAATAATTATCATCTTATTGTAGACGGAACGGAACATGAAGGCGTGATTGCAGCGATATCAAAAGAAAATATTGGAATACATACATACATACATACATACATACTTTACTTGTTTACCTAAAGAACAAAATCGATGGAGAATTAACTCCAACAGATGCGGTATCTGTTAAGAAAGAAATGATGCGACTCATGAACTTGTCCACGCTAAAGAGAAAACGAATTCGTAATCAATGGTTGTTATTTCAAGATTTCAGCAAATCATTAAAAGAAGAACAATCGTATTAGAACTTTGATGCTAGTTGGCATGAATTTGAATTGTAACCTAATGATTTATAGATTAAACAACCATTCAAGCGAGATTCTTGACAGGGGCGTGCTTTAAGCATTAAACTTTTCAAGATGTTGATGCAGGAGTTGAGTACATGAAGTTTCAAAAACCACGTGGTACACATGATATTTTGCCGCAAGAAGCTGTGGTTTGGCGGTGGGTAGAACAGACGGCCCGCGAAGTTTGTGATCGTTTTCGTTACCGAGAAATCCGCACGCCGATTTTTGAATCGACGGGATTATTTGAACGTGGTGTCGGTGAAACGACCGATATTGTTGAAAAGGAAATGTATACTTTTGCAGATAAAAGTGAACGTAGTTTAACGCTTCGTCCTGAAGGTACGGCGGGCGTTGTACGTGCTTATGTAGAGAATAAATTATACGCTGAACCCGATGTACAAAAGCTTTTTTATATTGGGCCGATGTTTCGCAATGAACGTCCAATGGCAGGGCGCAACCGTCAATTTCATCAGTTTGGTGTCGAAGCACTTAATTCGTCAGATCCGGCAATTGATGCGGAAGTGATTGCACTTGGGTTCTCAATTTATGAAGCGCTTGGTCTCCGTAATGTACGTGTGGAAATTAATAGTGTGGGCACGCCTGAATGTAGAAGTGCGTACCGCCAAGCTTTACGTGATTTTTTTGCACCAAAACTTGCGCTGATGTGTCCGGATTGTCAGTCGCGGTTTGACCGCAACGCGATGCGTTTATTGGATTGTAAAGTGGATACTCAAGCGTGCGAAGGTGCACCAAGTATTTTGGAATTTTTGGATGAAGCTGCGAATGAACATTTTCAGAACGTTCAGGCGCATTTGAAGGCGTTGGACATACCGTTTGTCGTCAATCCATCGCTTGTACGTGGACTTGATTATTATACGCATACTGCATTTGAGTATATGGCTGAAGGCATTGGAGCGATTACGACAATTGGTGGCGGCGGACGTTTTAACGGATTGGTTGAAGCGGTCGGCGGACCGGAGCAATCGGGTGTCGGTCTTGGACTTGGCTTGGAACGTGCAATTTTGATTGCACAGGCCCAGCAACTTGAATTGCCGAAAGAAACTGCGCTTGATGTATTTGTTGCCGGACTTGGTGAAGCAGCAGAGCTCGTGACATTTGAATGGGTTCACAAACTCCGTAAAGCAGGTATTCGTGCAGAACGTGATTATCAAAGTCGCAAGTTTAAGACGCTTTTTAAGGCAGCAGAACGGCAAAACGCTCGGTGGATGGCGATTCTTGGCGATGATGAACTTGCTCAGCAAGTGGTAACATTAAAATATTTATCAACCGGAGAACAACAGACGGTTCCTTGGACGGAATGGATTTCCACGATACAGTCGAAATGAGAGGGGTTCGCAAAGCAATGTTGATGCGTACACATGAATGCGGAACATTAACGAAAGATCAAGCAGGACAAAAGGTAGTATTAAATGGTTGGGTTTTGCGTCGCCGAGATTTGGGTGGCGTTATTTTCATAGATCTTCGCGACCGTAGTGGAATCGTTCAAATCGTATTTAATCCTGATTTTTCAGGAGAAGCATTGCAAAAAGCTGAACGAGTTCGTTCTGAATACGTGATTGCGGTTGAGGGTGTTGTTATCGTTCGTGATCCAGAGACGGTGAACGCGAACTTGGCAACAGGTGAAGTTGAAGTTCAAATTTCTAATATTGAAGTGATTAATACATCCAAAACACCTCCGTTCGGACTTGAAGAAGGAACAGAAGTGGACGAGTCTGTTCGAATGAAATATCGTTATTTGGATTTACGCCGTCCAGAAATGTTACGTACACTTCAATTGCGTTCAAAATCCGCAAAAATTTTCCGTGATTATCTTGATCGCAATGGGTTTATTGAAGTGGAAACACCAATTTTGACGAAAAGCACACCAGAAGGTGCACGTGATTATTTAGTTCCGAGTCGCGTCCACCCAGGCGAGTTTTATGCGTTGCCGCAATCACCGCAATTATTTAAACAATTGTTGATGGTCGGTGGACTTGAACGTTACTACCAAATTGCACGTTGTTTCCGTGATGAAGATTTGCGTGCAGACCGTCAACCAGAATTTACCCAAATCGACATTGAGACATCCTTTATTTCGGATGTTCAATTACAAACAATGATGGAAGATTGTATGGCTGAATTGTTCCGTGAGACATTAGGGATCGATTTGCCACGTCCATTCCCGCGCATTCCGTATGCAGTTGCGATGGATAAATACGGTTCGGACAAGCCTGATTTGCGTTTCGAACTTGAAATTGTTGATCTGTCCGATCTCGTTCGCAACAGTGGCGTGAATGTGTTTAAAACGGTAATTGAAAACGGTGGGAAAGTGAAAGCAATTAATGCTAAAGGTTGTGCATCATGGAGTCGAAAAGAAATCGATGAACTTGGTGTATATGCTGCCCGTTATGGAGCGAAGGGGATGGCATGGATCACGGTGAAAGACGGAGAAATGAAAGGTCCAATCGTGAAGTTCTTTACCGCTGAAGAATTGGAGTCCGTTCGCGTTGTGCTCCAAGCGGAAGAAGGCGATTTACTTTTGTTCTCCGCAGATAAAACGAAAGTCGTTAATGACGTACTAGGTAACTTGCGCGTTAAACTTGCGAAAGATCTGAATTTAATTAACGATAAGGAATTTAAGATCGCTTGGATTACGGAATTCCCTTTGCTTGCCTATGATGAGGATGAGAAACGTTATGTCGCAGAACACCATCCGTTTACACGTCCATTAGAAGAAGATCTACATCTACTTGATACAGACCCAGGTAAAGTGCGAGCAAACGCATATGACTTGACATTGAATGGATACGAAATTGGTGGTGGTTCCATGCGTATTTATCAACGACATGTACAAGAGCGGATGTTTGAATTACTCGGTTTTACCGCAGAGGAAGCACGCGAAAAATTTGGGTTCTTACTTGATGCGTTTGAATATGGTACGCCACCACATGGTGGTTTGGCATTCGGTTTTGACCGCATTGTGATGATCCTAGCTGGCTTGAACAATTTGCGTGACACGATTGCGTTCCCAAAAAACGCAAACGCGTCTTGTCCACTTACGAATGCACCATCACCCGTTGCTTCCAAGCAATTGCGTGATATTTCGATTCAAGTGGCAATCCCGCAAAAACCTCAAGCGCCAGCACAACCTGCTGTGAAAGGCTAACGATATATGGTACATCCTTTTTCGAGAACTGAATTAGCCATTGGTCCCGAAGGCATGGACGTGTTGCGTAATGCGCGTGTTGCTGTGCTCGGGATTGGTGGTGTAGGGTCATTCGCTGCGGAAGCGCTTTGCCGTTCTGGTATTGGAACGATCGTGTTAGTCGATAAAGATGTCGTTGATATTACGAATATAAATCGTCAATTGCATGCGCTTCCCGAAACGGTTGGTAAACCGAAAGCCGAATTGATGCGTGAGAGATGTTTATCAATTAATCCGGAATGTGATGCGATTGCGCTACGTATGTTTTATACCGAAGACACGCACGAGCAATTTTTTGCATATAATTTCGATTACGTACTCGATTGTTCAGATACGATCATGTACAAAATACATTTAATTCGCCAATGTTTGGATCGTAAAATTCCAATGATCTCAAGCATGGGTGCAGCAAATAAAATGGACCCGACTCGATTTCGCGTCACCGACATTTCCAAAACGAATTACGATCCAATTGCACGTGTCGTGCGTACTAAATTGCGTAAATTGGGCATTCGTAAAGGTGTAAAAGTTGTCATCTCTGATGAAATCCCTTTAAAGCCTCGTGAAGATGTCACGCAAAAAATTGTTCCCGATAATGCACCGGAAATTCGCAAAGCACAAATGCCGCCATCAAGTAATGCATTTGTTCCTTCGGTAGCCGGATTAATTATGGCAAGTGTTGCAATTCGTGAATTGTTAGGTATTTCAGTCCCATCCAAGTGAGGTGTTTGAGGTGGAACGGTTAGCACAGCGGATGCGTCCGAGAACGCTAGAAGAGTGGATTGGCCAGCAACATATTCTTGGAGAAGGACAACCGCTTCGAACAGCAATTACTCAGGATCGTGTGCCTTCCATGATTTTATATGGTCCGCCAGGGTGCGGGAAAACATCGCTCGCTCACGTGATTGGTAAACTGACTTCGGCGCATGTTGTGAAATTGCATGCCTCTGATGCATCGGTAAAAGATGTACGTGCGACGATCGACCAAGCATACGCGATCGGCAGATTAAACCAACAACATACGATTTTATTTTTAGATGAAATTCATCGCTTTAGTGCGACTCAACAGGATGCGCTGTTGTCTGCTGTCGAAAAAGGTACGATTACCTTGATTGGCGCGACGACGGAACATCCTGGTTTTGCTATTCAGCGAGCTTTACTTTCACGGGTTACCGTTTTTCAATTGTATGCGTTAACGAATGATGAAGTGATACGCGGATTAAATAATGCAATCGTCGATGAAACACGTGGCTTTGGAAAAATGAACGTTGAGTTTGATCAAACTGCATTAGTTCGAATAGCAGATGCATCTGCCGGAGATTTACGATATGCATATCAAGTGTTGGAATGGGGCATTCAAGCTGCAGAACATGAAGCGCTTGTCACTGGTCAAGTGATTACACTTAATCAGGCGTTGATCGAAAAAGTACTTCGTCAGCCAACAGAAGGCGCTGATAAAAGCACACAATATGATGTTCTTTCTGCATTTCATAAAAGTGTTCGCGGTTCAAGTGATGCGGCAGTCATTTGGTTTTTATATGGGGTAGACAAATTAGGGATGGATCCGCGGATTTTTCTGCGCCGGTTAACGGTAGCATGCAGTGAAGATATTGGTATGGCGCAGCCACAGGCGATGGGGCAAGCGCTTGATGCTTGGAATGCATTTGAGAAAATTGGCTGGCCAGAAGCAAAATACAACTGTGTGCAAGCGATCATCTTTGCTGTGGAAAGTCCAAAGTCCAATGCGATTCCAGAAACCATCTCAACCATATCGGAATTAACTGCAAAACGAGCACGAGTCGATGTGCCGCATCATTTGAGAAATCAACCGTTGGAGAAGTTTACAAAAGTTCAAGGGTCTGATCGTCCAAAAGATTCAGTGTATAAATATCCACACGATTATCCTGACCATTTTGTCGAACAAAGTTATACACCGATTGGATGGAAGGATGAACCAGTTTTTAAGCCTTCTGATCAGGGAAGCGAGCTTAAAATCCGTCAAATTCGTGAACAACGTAACAAGAAACGCTAAAATACGCAGTAAACACAAAAAATACATGTATACAATATCTATACGTCTAAATATAATAAAAAAGTAATTAACCACTAGTCAAATTGACACACAATTGATTGTCGCAATTTGTTCAATATTAAGCTCTTTTTCGCTTGATTTTTTAAACTCAAACGAATTTAGATGTGGTATATTGAGCAAAGGTAGTTGTGAAAACGATTGTCCACAGAATTTTCTTACATTTTTGACGATTGGGGTGCGGTTTTGCATGCGAATTACGACCAAAGGTCGATACGGTCTAACCATGATGATGGAGTTAGCCCGTCGCTTTGGGGAAGGACCGGCAACGCTGAAAAGTATTGCCGAAAAGCATCAACTTTCTGAACATTATTTAGAGCAGTTGGTTACGTCCTTACGCCACAATGGTTTAGTTCGTAGTGTGAGAGGCGCTCACGGTGGTTACATCTTATTAAAGTCGCCACAAGAAATTACAAGCGGAGAAATCATAAAGGCGCTTGAAGGTCCGTTAAGCCCAGTTGATTTTACGGAAGAAGATGATCCTGCGAAACGTTTTTTGTGGGTTAAAATCCGTGATAGCATCGCTGAAGTGCTTAATTCTGTAACGCTTTACGATTTGATTACGTTCGAAGGCGGTCAAATTCCTGACGACGGATATATGTTTTACATTTGATAGGTGAAAATCATGAAATCAATTTATTTGGACCATGCTGCAACAACTTATGTATATCCTGAAGTTTGGGAATCAATGTTGCCGTATCAATGGGATCACTTTGGAAATGCATCAAGTATTCACCAGTTTGGTCGGTCTGCGAGATTAACCGTAGAAAATGCGCGTGAATCAATCGCACAATGCTTAAAATGTGATACATCTTCGTTGATTTTTACATCAGGTGCAACGGAGAGTATCAATTCATCGTTATTTGGTGTTGCGTTTGCACACATGGATCAAAAACCGCATATCATCATTTCAGCAATTGAACATCAAGCAGTGATTCAAACTGCCGCACAATTATCACGGTTAGGTGCAACGATAACTGTAATTCCAGTCAATTCTCAAGGTTTTGTTGAGTTGGAACAATTAAAACAAGCGGTTACGGACCGTACGTTGATGATTTGTGTGATGGCAGGTAATAACGAAGTCGGAACATTGCAATCCATTGCACAAATTGGACATTTCGCTCGTGAAAAAGGGATTTATTTTCTTGTTGACGCAGTTCAAGCGCTTGGTTGGATTCCGATTGAGATCGATCAATTACCGGTAGATATGATGGCATTTTCGGCACATAAGATACATGGGCCTAAAGGAATCGGTTTATTGTACTTGAGTCGAAACGTAAAATTATTACCTCATTTGTATGGTGGTTCACAAGAACGGAAACGCCGTGCAGGCACCGAAAATGTACCTTCCATTGTTGGTTTTTCTACTGCAGTCCAAATGGTTATACAACAACGTGAACAACGAACTTCTTATGTGAAAGCGTTAAGAGATGAATTGTTACAAAAGTTGAAAGACAAAATAGGAAGTGCAGATGTTATATATAATGGTCATTCGACCAATACATTGCCACATATTTTGAATGTTAGTTTTCCTTGGATGGAAACGGAAACGATGCTGATGAATTTGGATTTGGCTGGAATAGCCGTCGCAAGCGGTTCAGCGTGTTCTTCTGGATCATTTGAACCATCACATGTGCTTAAAGCAATGAATCTCGAAAAACACATCATGAATTCTGCAATTCGGTTTAGTTTTGCTGAATCGAATACGACGGAAGAAATTGACCAAGTCGTGCAAGTTATTGCTTCGATTTATGAACGTTGCAAGCAACGAGTTAGAAAGGGGTGATCCGATTGCCGGAAAAAATTGTGGTCGCAATGAGCGGCGGAGTTGATAGTTCAGTTACTGCTGCGTTATTGAAGTCACAGGGGCATGAAGTAATCGGTATTACCATGCGTTTGTATCAACCAGACGATCCCCTTGAAGAAGCTAATCACACGGGAGGATGTTGTTCGCTAGATGAAGTGAATGACGCTCGTAGGGTGTGCGAACAGATGGGAATTCCGCATTATGCCGTAAATTTTAAGCATGAATTCAATGACAAAGTGATTTCATACTTTGAGCGGGAGTACAAACGCGGGCGAACGCCTAATCCATGTATTGCGTGTAATATTTATATGAAGTACGATTTACTGCTTGAGAAGGCAATGGACCTTGGTGCTGCTTATCTAGCAACTGGTCATTACGCAAAGATCGCAGCTAACGTTGAAAGCGGCAGAATGGAATTGTTACGTGCTGTTGATCCAAATAAAGATCAGTCTTATGTTCTTTATAATTTGACGCAAGAGCAATTGAAACAAACGATGTTTCCACTCGGTGGATATTTGAAAACGGAAGTTCGTGAAATCGCAAGACAGTTTGGTCTCGTTCGAGTAGCGAATAAACCGGATAGTCAAGAAATTTGTTTTATCCCGAACAATGATTACAAAGCATTCATCAAGAAGCGTGCGGATTACGAGATCAGTGAAGGTAATTATTACGACACCAAAGGGAATATTCTTGGAAAACACCAAGGCATCCCTTACTATACAATTGGCCAACGCAAAGGGTTAGGGATCACGATAGGCAGACCGCTGTTCGTGGTAGATATTATTCCGGAGCGAAACGCAGTGATCTTAGGTGGTGCGGATGAAGTATTCTGTGAAGGTTTGATTGCCGATTCCTTGAATTGGGTTGCCATTCCAGAATTGAAAGAAACGCTTCGTGTATCCGTTAAAATTCGTTCTACATCGAAAGCCGCTTTGGCAACATTGACACCGTTTGATGACGAAACGGTACATGTAACGTTCGATGAACCTGAACGTGCGGTAACTCCAGGGCAAGCAGTGGTATTTTATCAAGGTGATGTCGTCATTGGCGGTGGCGTTATTGCAGCGCGCAATGATCAACATACGCAGCGTCTGAGAGAGCAGATTGCTGTGAGTTCAAACAAATAAGAGAGACATACGATGGGGAGGGTTTTACATGCGCTGTCCAAACTGCAATTCAAGAGATATCGGAAAAATCGGGACACATCAGTTTTATTGTTGGGGTTGTTATATTGAACTGAGTGTTGTCGGAAATAAAATGTCCATTTTCCAAGTGGAAGAAGATGGTACATTGAGCTCTTTGGATGATTTGTTTGTTGATGATGAAGTTGCGGCTGCTGCTGCAATTCACAGTCATTATATCGCGTAGTTTAAATGGAAAATGCATGCCGTTGTTCTGATGAGAGAGATCAGAATAACGGCTTTTTGCATTATAAATAAGATGTATGAGAAACCTCATATTTCCATAAACTAATCAAAGTGGAAATCATACGAAAGTGTGGATATGAGATGAATGGTACATGGATGGTTAGACTTACGATTAGCTGCTTAATATTAATAAATTTATTGCTGTTTTTTTATGTTCAAAAATGGTTCGGTACGATGTTATTGATCATATCACATATATTATGGCCAGTCATTGCAGCATGGTTGCTTCATTATCTGTTCGTGCCGCTTATTGAACAAATGAAAAAACGAAATGTATCTGCGGGGTGGGCAACTGGCATTGTGTTTTTAACAATTTCATTATGCTTTATGATTACGGTTGTAAATGTATTGCCAATTGTGATTAAGCAGTGGAACGAATGGCAAACGCAAATGCCCGATTGGAGTTATCGTGCCCAATCGTTCATTAATGATTTTCGGGATCAATCAAATTCCACGAATATGACCAAAAGATTAATGGATCAATTAATGATGAAAATGGAAACAAAGATTGGTGATGAAATCAATCGTGTCATTATGAATATTCCGGAAACGATCAATGTTTTTTTATTGCTATTTATGATTCCGTTTTTAATTTATTATTTTGTCAGAGATCGGGGATTATGGTCAAAGCGATTTTCGAGTTTGTTTCCACTACGTTGGAAAGAACGATTGGAGAATTTTTTTATTGAACTCGATCTAAAAATGGGGGATTATATTCGCGGTCAGTCCCTCGTTTGTGTGCTCGTCGGTGTAACTTCATATGTTGGATATATTATAACGGGAACACCTGATGCGTTATTGTTGGCAATTTTTGTTGCGGTATTAAATGTCATCCCATACGTCGGACCGTTGATCGCACTAGTACCGGCATGGATGGTTGCAATGAATCATTCTTGGTCAATGGTATTGTCTGTGACGATCGTGAATTTTATTTGCCAAATGATAGAGGGGTATATTGTTTCGCCTTGGATCTTAAGCAAAAGTATTGAAATTCATCCATTAGCCATAATGATTGCATTATTGGTTAGTGCAGAGTTTGGTGGGATTTTCGGATTGATCATGGCGATTCCATTGTTAATTTTATTTAAAATAAGTATTTTCCATTTTAAAATGGAAAAAAAATGACGAAATGACAAGTGGAAATAGAAAAAAAGAAGGAAATCGCTTTCTTATGTCGAAAAAATTAATTTAACAGTGAAAGGTTTATCCTACAGGTAGGGGTGTGACAAACATGTATTCGGTTCATTTGATTTATAATGGAAAAATATTCCCAGCACAAGTGACCCAAGCGAAGGCCGAGTATGTAGAATTGTTAGTAAAAGAACCCGAGCAATTTAAGTTGGGTGATTATATTTCGTTTCTTGATTTAAATCGAAAATTAGAAATGCGTATCATCCACATGGAGGGAAGTACGCTGTCTTTATATCCATCAAACTCAGACATCTTTTTGATTAATACGGCAACGCCAACTTCTACATTGTCAAGCATGTCACAAGATGAACGACGTAAATACATTCGTTTTAATGTAGATACTTCTGCGAGATTGCATGAAATGTCAGAAGACTTTCATGTTCATGTCGTTGATATTAGTCGTCAAGGGATTGGATTCGTGTCCAATCGGCAAGACCTTGCTCAGACGATGGAATTTGATGTCGATTTAATTTGCCAGGGTGAAGTGATTCATCCACGTGTTGTGATTCGCAACCGCATTCCAATGGAGTTTGAATCGCGTTATGGTGCAGAAATTATTTTTATCGATCCCAATGAATTGCATGCACTACGTTATTTTATCGTGATGCAGCAATTAAAAATGATGGGGTAGAATAGTTATATCGTTACAGGATGTGTTAGGTTTTGTTTGACTTCACACGACCGTATCGATATAATCAAAATCGAAAATCACTAAATGACATTATGCCCCTCTGATCCAGGGGCGTTTTTTGTTTCATGCCGGGGAGGACGATTAGAACAATGAAAGCAAGTGAAATTCGTCAAAAATGGCTCGATTTTTTTGCGAGCAAACAACATGCAATCGTTCCAAGTGCGTCATTAGTGCCGCATAACGATCCTTCATTATTATGGATTAACGCGGGGATGGCACCGTTAAAATCGTATTTTGATGGACGTGAAATTCCGGATAATCCGCGGTTGACGAATGCACAGAAATGTATCCGCACCAATGATATCGAAAATGTCGGTAAAACACGCCGTCACCATACGTTTTTTGAAATGCTTGGTAACTTCTCAATCGGAGATTACTTCAAGAAAGAAGCAATTGAATGGGCATGGGAGTTTTTGACGGACAAGAAGTGGATTGGATTTGATCCCAATCGTTTGTCTGTGACTGTTTATCCGGAAGATACGGAAGCCGTTGATTTTTGGAAACAAACCGCGAATTTGCCGGATGAGCGTATCTATCGTTTAAAAGATAATTTCTGGGACATTGGAGAAGGTCCTTGCGGACCATGTACGGAAATTTTTTATGACCGCGGCGATAAATATGGTGATCTAAGTGATCCAGAATGTAATCCGGGTGGTGAAAATGAGCGGTTTTTAGAAGTGTGGAACTTGGTATTTAGTCAATTTAATCATAATCCAGACGGTTCTTATACACCACTTCCAAATAAAAATATTGATACCGGTGCCGGGTTAGAA
>CANHGK010000013.1 GCA_947460235.1 Paenibacillaceae bacterium
TGCATCTGCTTCTTTTGATAATGCTTCAATGCGTTGTTTCTCAATTTCTTGAGCGTTTAAGTCACTCGCACCTGTTCCGTTACATGCAGCAAGCAATGTCCCCATTATTGCAATGATGATTGCAAGAGATACTGGCTTCAAACTACGTTTCAAACGATTTAACCATTTTTGCATGATCATAATCTCTCCTATTCGCTTATTAATAACTGACGGAAACTCTGCACAAATCGCCTCGATAATGTGCAGCCGTATACTCTACCCGCTCGCCGTTTTGGTCGCGGGTAACACTTTCAATGCGAAGAATGGTCGTGTTTGGTGTGACGTTTAGCTGGTTCATCATTTGCGGCGTCGGATACGTAGATTCAAAAGTCGAAAATTCTCGTTGTAAAGTGATGTCATATCTTTTTTCTAGAACACTGTACAACGAATCGAATGGTTCCAAGTGGTGCTCCAAATTCGGAACTCGTTGTGCAGGAATCCATGTTTCATTAAGTGAAACTGGGATTCCGTCTGCCATTCGCAAAATATCCAATCGATACGTCATTGTTGCCGGGTCAATTCCCAGCTGCTGTGCAACAAGTTCCGAAGTCGTCCCATATAGGACTGACAGTAACTTCGAAGAGGGCTTACAACCGTTTTGGCGCACTGCTTCCGAAAACCGCATCACCGGTGATAATGGATAATTGATTACTAGCGGCTGGATATTTACAAAATGGCCTTTCCCATGATGCGCTCTCACCAAACCGGATTGAATCAATCGATCAAGTGCCAACCGAATCGTGTAACGATTTACGTGAAAACGTTCGCACAACTGCGCCTCCGAAGGTAACTTTTCACCTCGTGCATGATGTTTTGAACGTATTTCCTCTTGCAATACACTTGCAATTTGTGCATGAACTGGTAAAGTACCTCTCGACTCGGATCCTCGTTGCATCAAGTCACCTCCCGCATGATATTCTCCACTCCCTATTTGAATCTAACTTGTCGACATCATCCCAATAACAAACGAATGATAAGTTTACGTTAATGTTCGGGATTACATTATGTTTTTTTGTAAATTGAATTTAAAAACAAGCAACAAAAAAAGCAATCTCTAGAACATGAACTATGTCCTCTTGAGATTGCTTTCTGAAGTTGTCGTCCGAATTTAATTTCGGTCATATACCTCTTGAAGTTTTTTTGCAGTCTTTACGGCCTCTGGTGTAGTCATTCCAATAATGGATTGAAGCATATCGGAAAGCGTTGTTCGGTCATCAAACTCCTCTTTTTCACATACAAAAGATTTACCTTCCACCGACACTTTCACTTGCGTACCACTGAAATCGCTTGCTTTATACGTCATGTTCGTCACCTATCCCGTCACAAATTATTCACCTAATATAATATATACTTATTCTATTTTGAATAGCGTTATTCCTTTTTTTACAATTTTTCCACAAAAAAACCTGTTGTAAAAGAAATGATTTTCTTATACTACAGGTCAATCTTCATTTTCTTTTAGACACTCAAATCCCTGGTATCGGTGAACGTTTATGTTCTGTTTTCGCATATTGCGCTTCTAATTTTGCTTGAATATCCGCAGGGATTTCTTTACCTTCAAGATAATCACTATTATGCTCATAGGTGATTCCAAGTTCACCTTCATCCGTTTGACCGGACCATAATCCTGCGGTCGGCACCTTGTGTACGACACGATCTGGCACACCCATCGCTGCAGCGAGAAGTCTGACTTGGCGTTTATTAAGCGTGCTAATCGGAGTAATGTCGACGGCACCATCGCCCCATTTCGTATAAAAGCCAGTAATCGCTTCTGAGGCATGGTCTGTCCCAACAACTAACAATTGCTGATCAAAGGCAATCGCATATTGAACAACCATGCGTGTTCTTGCTTTCATATTCCCTTTTGCCACGCGTCCAACATGCTGATGAATCCCAATCGATCGATACGCTGCTTCAATCTCGATGGCTGCTTCGTCGACCGTCTCTTCGATATTCGTTTCCATCAAATCATTTTTCGAAAAACCTACTGCTTCAGCGACCGCATAACTATCTGCAATGTCTTCTTGTTCACCATAAGGTTGAAAAACACCGATGGTACGATACGCGTTGCCCGTTTCGGCCGTTAATTCATCGGTTGCTTTCTTACACAATGCACACACAAGCGCACTATCTACACCACCGCTTATGGCAATTAATAAGCCCTTCATCCTAGCATTCAAAACGCACTGCTTCAAAAAGTCGACGCGTTTGTGAATTTCTTCTTTTACATTGATCACTGGTTTAACCCCAAGTCTAGCGATAATTTCCTGTTGTAAACTCATCGACTTACTCCCTTCTTGCGATTCCATTGTAAAATTAATTCCGCTAAGCTATACCCAAGCCAAATTTGCAGGAAAAACTGCAGTGCAACAACCCACGGTTCTAAATCTTTGGCTAATTTGATCACATCGCCATCTAGTGCGTGAGCGAAGGACTGTACCGCACCTGGGCCGAAGCACATGCACACCGTTAATATAACTACTGAGGATATTTTCACACGACTCATCGCGCTCATTTTGAACCATTTCCACCAAGGCAATTGACCATAGCCTTCAATCAAGCGAACTAATGCATACGCAAAGCTCGCACCAACAACTGCTGCCAGGATGCTCAATATCATTACCTCGTTCGTTACATTGCGACCCGTCTGCCACAAAATCTCAGACGTTAATCCCCCAAAATAAATTGCAGCAACGAAAAGTGCCCAAAGCGATCGATCGTTCCCTGCTCTCGACCAAAACCAATTGATCAGATCAAATAGGATGGCTCCGCCAACCAGTGCATACGGAAAATCATACATGTGCACGACGCCATCATTAAGGGATTGGAAAGGTTGCCACATCTTGCAAATGATCAACTGAATGATCCAAAATCCGATACCAAGAGGTGTCGCATACCAATGACCCACGCGCCGATATGCCCAAATCATCAAAAATCCAAAAAATAATGCTTCGAACAATGCGAACCATGCTGGATATTGTCCAAAACGATCCATCACATTGTACTCGGCTATCGCAAACTGCAAAACACCCATGGATACACTCATCGTCAGCATCGCACCAATTCTCCGTACCCAGCCTAGTGCTTGCTGAAACCACATTGATGTTAATCCAATACCGATCAACAATCCACCATAGATCGCGCCGAGGTGCGGTGGACTCCAAATTGTAATATCAAAACCGAAAAACGTATGATAAAACCCGTCAAACACACCAGAAAACAATTGTAATGTCGATCCTGCGCCCGTCAGCGCCAATTCACGGTGCATCGGAATGTCTAATGGACGCCATGTTCGCAACCGCACCATTTGCATGATAACCGTACCAAGTACACTAAAACCAATGATTAAAATCGCTGTATAGATCAATGAGTGGGCTGCCGTAAAAAATGTATCGACCAATCCAGCGACATGCCACCACATATCATAGTAGGCACCTATCATCGCAACGAACATCATGAACGTACACAGTATCAACAATCGACGATCCATTGCTGCTCCCCCTATGTTATATTCAACGGTTGAATATGAAAAACCCCTCTGCAACGTGCAAAGGGGCTCGGTAAACCTACGCAATTATACGCAGTGAAATTCAAATGCGCCCGTTAAGTCCGCGGCAATCTCGCCTGCACTGCGGTCTTCAATTTGGAAACGCTCGATCATGTATACCAATTTACCATCTTTCAATAATGCAACGGATGGTGATGAAGGAGGATATGGAAGCAAGAATTCACGAGCTTTCGCGGTTGCTTCTTTGTCTTGACCTGCAAATACCGTATACACTCGGTCGGGCTTCACAGCTGCTTCAAGCGCTTTACGAACGCCTGGACGTGCTTGACCTGCAGCACAACCACAAACTGAATTAATCACAAGCAATGTCGTGCCACTTTGCGCATCGCCTGCCATTAATGCTTCAACTTCTTCCGGCGTACGAAGTTCAACGATCCCTGCGCTCGTTAAATCTTCGCGCATCGGTTGAATCACATCTTTCATGTATTGTTCAAATGACATCATAATGGAAAAATACCTCCTCAAATTTTGTACTTGGATCTAATTATATCAAACGTAAGCGCAAATGAAAAACAGCATCTTTAGGCTTGTTCACTCGGTGTTGAAGCAGCTTCTTCCGATTTATTACGAGCACGGTACGCTTCATTTTTTGCTTTAACTTGCTCAAATAATGTACGCATTTCTGCTTTCATTTCGGGAAATTCACTTAACCAGTGTGACGTTAACGCAGGCATTGTCCGCTGAATTTGTGAATACACAGCCCATTTTTCAATTTGGGATACCCATTCAGAATCACTTTCGCCGGATAAAAGCTCCGAATATTTTATCAACAATTGATCCCATGGATTCATCGCTTGTTCCCCCAAAATAGTATGTTTTCCAAGAGTTTACCTTACATTTCACCAAAAATCGAGTGCCATGTCATTTTGCGCGATTTCCCAGAAAATATTTTCAATCAAAAAGACTGTTCCGACGCGATCATCCGCAGTCAAAACAGTCTAAGTTTACAAAATGATTATGCAATTTCAAGCGATTGAATATAGTACGTTAAAAACACTTCGATTTTTTGAGGATCATCTAAGCGTTTAATGCGCGCAAATTGTTTCGGCAAAATAAACTCTCGTAACCGATTAAAATTGTGTTGTTCGATATTCGTAATTTTCACACCGTATTTAATGCCATCTTCCGTATCGCGGTTATTCACCATACGAACTTTTGCAATCAAATTCAGTGTTTCACCGTCAATCACAATTTTGATGATTTGAGAAGGTACAATCGTTGGATCATGAAACACGACACCGAAACCATCCAAACTTACATCTTTCACCGTTGCATCGGCATGATTAATAAAATCATTGACGAAAATCGTTACTTTCGCGAAAAAACTCGTGTTGTAGCGATTAAATTTGCGGCGGTCAACCAAAAAGTTGTTTCCAATCAATGAAAGGAATAGACAAACGATATTTTCTTCCTTACGAATGATTTGTAATTTAGCAGTATGTCCCTGACAAGCCATGTCAACGGAGTCCGTCACTAAGAAATCACTCGCATCTTCAACTTGAATGCGTAATGTTTCTTGCTCGTAGCTTATAAAAGAAAAAGGAATCACTTGGTCGCGATAGCGCATTGTAATTCGTTCCACCGTTTCCTTTCCCCCTTCTGTATAGTAATTTGATAACTACTATTTCGCCTGTTCCTAGTACGATTCCTTCAACGCAAATCATTTTTTTTCAACATTTCTTCGATATTCTTTTCACAGCGTATCCATTTCCCATTTGAAATGACTCCGACCAGTTCATTTTCAATATTCCCAATGATCATATCTGCGATTCTATCAGATGCAATTGTCCCAAAACGATCTTGGATACCTAGCATTTTTGCTACATTTCGCGATGCCATGGCGAGCGCATGTTCAAACGTAACCTCACCAAGTTCGTGCATTCTCCGCACCATCGTAAACAACGGTACAACCGTTCCGCACAGAACACCGCGTTCATCCAATAATCGCCCATCGTGATGCGTAACCGTTCGGCCGTCTAAATCAAACTTGTTTTCATTCGTCCCGCACGGAGCCATTGCATCAGAGATCAGTAAGAGCCGCTGTCCTAACATGGTTGCAGCGATTCGCAAATGAATTGGATCAACATGGAACCCATCAGCAATGATCGTTGCATATAATTTCTTTGAATCTAACGCAACACCGATCGGCCCAGGGTTTCGGCCAGTCATTGGAGGCATCGCATTATGCAAATGTGTTACTCCATCTAAACCTGATTTTAGCGCTATTTGCATTTCTGCTGTATTCGCTTCGGTATGTCCTCCAAACAAAATTATTTTGTTTGTTTTTAAACATTCGATTTGGTCGGACGTAATTAATTCTGGAGCCAATGTCACCATCAACGAAAATGCTCCGCCGATCCGGTCAACGATCTGGTTCATCAATTGTTGATCGTACGCTCTAATATAAGATGTATGATGTGCTCCGTGGCGAGTCGGTGCAAAAAATGGCCCCTCTAAATGTAATCCTAAGATCCCACAATCATTCCCAGTACGAAAACATTCCAAGAGTGAATCTACAGCATTCAACATCAATTGATCAGAACAACTAAGCATTGTCGGATACAAATTTGTCGTCCCTAATTTTTGATGGGTATGAATAATGTTTTTGATTGAATCAATTGATGGATTGTCGGTAAAATGTGCGCCTCCACCGCCGTTTACTTGGACGTCAAGTAGTCCGGGGGCGATCCATATGCCGCACGCATTTGAATGAGACTTTTCAATTCGTTTGATCACGCCATCAAAAACTTCAAGATTATACAATTCCTCCGAATTTGTAGGTAATCCCGTATCCGTTTCAATTCCAAGATAAACGTGAACCCCTTTTAACGCCATCGACATGTTCATATTCATGTGCTTCCTCCAATTAAAAAACCCATCCGTTCCAACGAAGGAACAGATGGGGCATTTCACGGAATTTACTCTTCGTTATCCGTCCATGTAACTTTATTTTTGGAAATAATATTTATTCCTGACTTCACTTTATATTTTGCACCTTTATTCGTATCGATGAATCGCTTGCCATCCGTAAAGGTAACATCGATTCCAGTTTGTCCTGGTGCTGTCTTTGCATAATAAAAGCCTGGAAATGCTGATTTTGTCATTTTGACTTTAACGAACCGCATGCCCGTTGAAGTCGTTTTACGAACCACCATCGTCATTTGATTCGCATTTGATTGATAAAATACATGTGCAATTGAAGCAGTTGTTACTGAGTTCCCTGAATCTACCGTATTCGTTGGTACTGGAGTAGCCGTGGATTGAGTAACAGGCGTTGCCTTTGGCGTTGCAGTTGCAACAACCTTAGGTGTTGCAGTAACGACCGGTGTGATCACTGGTGTTGGAGTTGCAGTCACTTCAGGTGTTTCTGTTGGTGACAATGTCGGAACTTCTGTCGGTGCTGGTGTCGCTGTTGGAGCTTCTGTTGGTGCTGGCGTTGCCGTCGGGCCTGGATACACTTGAGTCAAACTTGTTTTATCGATAAATGTCCAAACGCCTTTGGTAACTTTGAAATTTTTCTTGTCATTGTTTTCCCACGTTTTCCCATCGTCATTCAATACAAATTCTAGCGTTGTTCCGCCATTCGCTTCAATGACTACTTTTGAGAAACCAGGAAATTCACTTGGTTCCATTTTTGTACCGTTACCAGTTGACCATTTCCCTGCGTCAACATGGTAATAAATGTTAGGTGCTGCAAATCCATTTTTATAATAAATAACAAATTGATCTGCTGTTGTCTCTGGTGTTACGACGATATCCGTTTTTGGCGTAGTAGTTATAGTAGTAGGAATTGGTGTTGCTTCTTTCGTTGTTGTTGTCGTCGTTGTTGGAGACGTTTTTCCATTTTTATTTACATAGACAGATACCGATTTTTCGCCGACGCGGAATGTTCCGAATCCGTCAGTTCCAATCGTCACTTTCTCTGATTGATTACCAGTTAAATCTTCCCACACTTCTCCAGCATGAGCAGTACCAACCAACATCCGCTTTGTATTGCCACCATTGTCTGACATGACAGTCGCAAGACCTGAACCCGGGTGAGCTGAATCCCCTTCTCGAGTCCATCCAACAACATCACCGTCGTCCATATAATCGTTTTGTTTTCCATATGCATAATCAGCGCGTGCTTTAATTAATGGATCTAACTTCGATTTCATTGGTGCGATTCCGTTTTTCGCAATCCCATAGTAATCACCGTAGAACAAACATGGTGTTCCTTGATCTCGCGTTAAAATCGTTGCATACGCAAGGGGCTTAAACCATGAAGCAATAAACGATTCCAACAATTGACCTGGCTGGGAATCGTGTGAGTCAACATATGTTACCGTATACTTCGGTTGTTTCACGACCGTAGATCCATCTAGCAAATGACGCAAATCATATCCACCATTGGAATCACCGGCTTCTTTGAATGAGTAATGTAACTTCACGTCAAAAACATCTGTTGTATATGCTGTTTTCTCAAGATAATGTTCAAGTAGTGATGTGTTACCGGACAAATATTCGGCAACCGCGAATAATGGTTTACCTGTTTTTGAACGCATCGTTGTTAACCAGTCTTTCACAAAATCAAAGCGCATATGTTTCGCAGCATCGATTCGGAAACCGTCGAGGTCAAGTTCATTAACAACCCACTCGCCCCATTTATTGTATTCATCAATTACTTCTTGATTTTGCAAATCAACATCTGAGTACAATAAGAAATCATAGTTTCCGTTTTCGGTATCAACTTCATTATTCCAGCCTTTTCCTGCTCCGGCAATTTTGAAAATTTTCTTCGGTTTCTCTTCGTCTACACCCGTGAAATTTTTGCTACTCCATTTGAATGCAGAATACTTCCCTGCACGACCAGGATACGTAAATACAGTTGGCGTATTATATGCAAATGTACCAGAAATTTCACGTAAACGATTTGCAGGATCGACTTCAATTACTTGTGACGATTCCGTCCCTTCCGAACCACCTTTATGATTCAAAACGATATCGCCATACACTTTAATGTTGCTTGTATGCAATGCAGTGATCGCTGATTTCAATTCATCTTTTGTGCCGTATTTCGTGCGAATCGTACCTTTTTGGTTAAACTCACCCAAATCCCAAAGATCGTATGCGCCATAACCAACGTCTTCCTGCTTAACACCTTTCGTAAATGGCGGAATCCAAAGTGATGTAATTCCCACTTGTGAAAGTGCCGCTGCGTTCTGTCCCATTTGAGTCCAGAATTGACCATCATTTGGTAAATTCCATTCGAAATATTGCATCATCGTTTCGTTCTTCGTAGCCATTGCTTCCGGTAAAACCGGCGTAGCAGCTGTTGATGTCCAAGGAATCATCCCAAATAAAAGACTAATTACCATCCATACTGAAAACGTTTTCTTCATTGATCACGACGCATTGTAAAGGCTTACAAAACGTCATTTTCCCCCCTCTTGGTTGAAAATCCAAACACTTGCTTCTGAGTATACACCAAACGAAAACGTTTGCAAAGAGTGGTAAACATAAAAAAAAGCCCATTTCCGCAAAAATAGGAAATCATTTTCCTGGCGGTTTGGGCGGTTGATTCGGATGTGGATGTTGCGTTACATTTTGTTGGGATTGTTGCTGCATTTGTTTCGCTTGGAACATTTGAAAGCTTTGCCATAATCGTTGACTAATCGGAAAATTGATATGATTAAATTGCGGATTGCGACGCAGTAAAATACTTAATTCATTCACGAGTTGGAAAACATTCGAGAATTGTTCGCGATCTTCCGATTCGAAAATAAACCCATAATCATATAAATCATCGCTAATTTTAATCATCCGTAATACGTGTCCCGATATTTTGTTCACGGTATTTATTAAGTTGAATTCAACCTCATAAACATATAATGATGTGACTGGAAATTTTACATCGGATAAAAACCGCATGCCACCAGCACTCAAGTCCAACAAAAGTACAGGAAGTTTTGAACCGACCACATTCACAGAAATTTCAACCGGTTGAAGCATTTTGACGCGAAAATGTTGCCGGCGGTTATCATCACGCGGCGTTCCACCGGATGACGGAAGTTTTCCTGGTGGCATTCCCATAACGATGCCTCCTTTTCGCTATAACGATCTTATGTATTCAGAAACAATAAAAGCGCGAAGCGTGCGAATGTCCTCATTACTGACTGCAAAAAACTCTGCAAGGTACCTCATCCCGTATTCCATTGGAAATTGACGTCTTATAATAAACGTAGGTAAGATCCTTTGTTCCCCGCAAAATAAAACGGATTGGTATTGGTGATTCATAATTAACAAGCCATTATTCACTTCAATCGAGGATTGCGGCAAGTAAAAAAACACTCCATGTCGACTCACATCTAGTGTGTTGATCACAACTTTTGGAATTTGAGGTAAGTGATGCAGAACTGCTACCGTCTCAAATCGAAACCGTTGATATAACTTATTTGGATCGAGCGGAATTTTTTGCTCACCAAGTAAAAATATATCTGAGTTCGAAGGAAACGTACAAATCAAATTATCTTTCATCTCCAAAATACGCAATTCCGATTTGGAATTGCGATTAAAAATGATCAAATAATCTCCGACTTCATATGGATCCGGATCATCAACTTCGATTTCCATATAATCAGTCTTTACGTAGGTTACACGCCCTTCGCACATTTTATCTCCGTATAGAACTTGTACCGTATGCATTTGAGCACCACCTTCCGACCAATGGATGTCGTTAAAACGGGAAGCGTGTATCTTTAGTATATCGATATTTCATAAAAATTGTGAATATAATTTTTCGAATTGGCAATAAAACTTTCATTCGATTACAATAATATACGAATATTGCCTTCGAACGCATGAACTCCACTCCCAATGGAATCATACAATCGGAGGAGATTACGCGATGAATGAATCAAAAGAAACGTTACAGTCCTATGAACAACTACCAGAAGAAAACCTCTTAAGTAAAATTCCTTTTATCGATCCTACATCTCATGTTGTTGCATCAAATCTTGGTGAATGGGTCAAAATCGGTCCAAATAGCTCGATCGTAGAATCTGACATTGGCGACTATACTTATAATGCCGGTGACAATCAAATTATTTATGCAACAATCGGCAACTATTGCTCGATTGCGTCACATGTCCGTATCAATCCAGGCAATCATCCAACATGGCGTGTCACGCAACATCATATGACCTATCGCAAGCAAATGTATCAATTGGGTACTGATGATGCTGATTTTTTCAACTGGATACGAACACATCGTGTCATTATTGGTCACGATGTATGGATTGGACATGGTGTTGTGATTATGCCAGGAATCACGATCGGAACGGGCGCAGTCATCGGTTCCGGTGCTGTCGTTACGAAATCAGTACAACCTTATGAAGTCGTTGTCGGTATCCCCGCAAAACCAATTAAGAAACGGTTTTCCAACGATGTCATCGCTAAATTATTGGCGAGTGAATGGTGGAAATGGCCAAGAGAAGAATTAGAAGCTCGTTTTGAAGAACTTAATAATTTAGAACTCTTTTTGAGCAAACATTAATCTACAAATGAAAGTAGGAACGTTCGATGTTCGAAATGTCACAACGGTTAAAAGAATTGCCAGAGCAATTTTTTGCAAATTTGGTGAAACAGGTATCGGTAGCCATCAATGCTGGCCATGATGTCATAAATTTAGGTCAAGGCAGTCCAGACTTGCCAACTCCCCCGCACATTGTTGAAGCGATGCAACATGCGGTTACAAAGCCTATTCACCACCGTTATGCACCATTTCGCGGACATACGTCCCTAAAAGAAGCAATCGCGAAACGATATTTCGAAGATTATGGTGTCATACTCGATCCTGAAAAGGAAGTAGCCTTGTTATTTGGAGGCAAAACCGGATTAATCGAAATAAGTCAATGTTTACTAGATCCAGGAGACGTATGTCTCGTCCCCGATCCAGGATATCCAGACTATTGGTCAGGTGTCGTAATGGCAGGCGCAAAAATGGAAATGATGCCTCTTCGCGAATCAAACGATTATTTGCCGGATTACACTGCAATATCTCCTACAGCTGTCGACAAAGCAAAATTAATGTTCGTCAATTATCCGAACAACCCAACTGGTGCGATTGCAACCAATGAATTTTATGAAGAAACCGTTGCATTCGCAGCGAAGCATGGCATCGCCGTTTGTAGTGATTTCGCGTATGGAGCAATTGGATTCGATGGCAAACGTCCAATTTCTTTCCTTGCAACACCAGGCGCAAAAGAAGTTGGAATCGAATGTTATACGATGTCTAAAACCTATAATATGGCTGGATGGCGCGTCGGTTTTGCCGTAGGTAATGCCAAGTTAATCGAAATGATCGATTTGATTCAAGATCATTATTACTGCAGTTTGTTTGGTGCAATTCAAGAAGCAGCAACGGTTGCGTTAACGTATGACCAATCATGCGTACGCAATTTGAATTCGATCTATGAAAAAAGACGCCAGGTATTATCTGATGCATTAAACGAAATCGGTTGGCATGCGAAACCACCTGCAGGTTCATTTTTTGCTTGGTTACCGACTCCTAAAGGCATGACCTCAACTTATTTTACTGAATATGTTCTTCGCGAAGCCAATGTCATGTTCGCACCAGGGATCGGTTTTGGTTCGTATGGCGAAGGATTCGTCCGCTGTGCCCTATTAGCCGAAGAACATCGAATTCGAGAAGCGATTGCAAGAATTGGTAAATTGAATTTATTCTCATAATACAAATTCAGCCCAAAATCTTGGATGCAAATGGCGTCCTTTGATTTACGGGCTGTTTTTTTCATCATTTGATTGTGCTGCATGTTCGTCAACATTTTTTTGATTTTGATCAGTTGTCGATTGCAAATTTGATATAACACTTGGTGAACTTGCAGGGACTTGTACCGTTTTCATCATCGTCTTTGCGGTATATTGAAGACGTTCCCAATTCATTGAGACAAAATTACTCATCTTCTCATTTGATTTCCATTGAAGTACGGTAGAAACAATAGTTTGAGTCGTTTGTTTCAATGGTGCTAACCAATCCGTACCCGCTTGAGGTAAAAGCCACATCCGAACAATCACGATTAATAAGAGCATTATTTGCGCTCCGCGCCACATCCATCGTACATTTTGCCAGACCATTGACTTCCCTCCTCAATTGTAAGCGTTTACTTCTCTCTACTTTTATACAATGCATTTGCATTTACAGTCAATAGAGAATTTTCTGTTAACTTAGCACAAACAAAACAAAAAATAACCGGCAGCAACATTTTCATGTGCATTACGGTTATCGATGATCAATATAGTTTATTAAGTTATTATTATCCCAGTACGTTTTTTTGTTTACCGTATATGCTACTGCATATTCAACATTTTTGGCATTTGTGTCGACTGGAAGTTTGAATGTCCAACGTTCCACATTATCCGAATTATTCGCATCACCAAGCGTCTCTGTAAATTTAGCGAATGCGACTTTTTTCGTGATCCAACGATCTGTTGTGTACGTAATTTTAACGGTTTTAGGATATCCAAGATTACGAACTATCACAGTGCCATTTACTGCATTTTCCGTCCAATCAAATGTTGAAGCTTCGACTGCGACATTGCGATTACCGAGTACAACATTGTTCATGTCTGCATCCAACGTGTAATCTGCGTAGTTGTTATTATCCCAAAATGTTTTACCTGCCGTTTTGAAACGAATCGCGAACGTTAATCCTTTTTCACCAACATTTACTTTGTTGATATTCGTTTTGAAGGTCCACAATTCATGTCCGTTTTCGAGTGGCATTTTGTAGTTTGCTTCAATCAAACCACCTGCAGCATCACCATTCCAAGTAATTGCAACTTGTTTTTTGAATGCGATGTTTATAATTTCGACTTGCCCAGATAATGTGTAATAATAATGATTGTCGATCAACTGAGCTTTAATCAATTTTACGGGTGACGATGCAACGACTTCTTCTTGCGTTGGTTCTGCTGCAAACACAACTGGTTGAACCATTGTGAATACAAGCATAGCAACTAACATTGCTTTGAACATTGTTTTCATCTTTCTCTCTCCTTTTAATTGTAACATGTTTTTTCTTTCTGAAAAAATCATACTACATTTTCATTAAATATGAAAGATTATGAAAATGTTTTCAATGATGTTTCCGTTTTCATTGTGTCTTTCATGTGACGTGTATAATGAGTACATTTTATATGCGAATAAATTGCCTAACCTCGTGCAGATTTGGTATTTTAAATAGATAAATCTTTTCATTTCATTGGAGGTGCTTGACCATGGGCAACCGGATCGTGGTAAAAATCGGGAGCAGTTCGTTAACTTCAGCGAACGGCGGCCTACATCGCGAACGGATTGCGTTTTACACAGCAGAAATCGCCGCTGTGAAACAACGTGGTTATGAAGTCGTATTGGTAACATCAGGAGCTGTTGCCGCAGGATTTAGCGTTCTCGGGTATCCGCAACGACCGAAAGAAGTTCATGATAAACAAGCAAGCGCTGCTGTTGGCCAAGCGCTGTTAATGCAAGCGTATCAAGAGGCACTAGCCACGCATCAACTTATCGGTGGTCAACTCTTATTGACGCGCGGAGATTTTGCCTCGAGAAGACGAACTCATTATGCATCGATGACCCTTGAGACATTATTAAATCGAGGTGCGATCCCCATTATTAATGAAAATGACTGTGTTTCGATCGATGAATTGAAATTCGGAGATAATGATTTGTTATCCGCGCTGGTTAGCCAATTGGTAAATGCAGATCGACTTTTTATTTTGACCGATACCGATGGATTATATACGGCAGATCCGCGCAAAGATCCCACCGCAACACGTATCGAGAAAGTCGAACGCATTGATGATGACTTTCTTGCAATGGCTGGGGGAACAGGAAGTTCGGTTGGCACTGGTGGAATGAGATCCAAATTACTCGCTGCACAAACTGCAACGCGATGTGGAACGGATGTTTTTGTTGGTCGAGTTACCGAACGCGGAGAATTGATCGATGCGGTCGACGGAAAAGGAAAAGGTACGATTTTCGCGAAAGAACCGGTTACTGCATCACGTAAAAAACAATGGGTCGGATTTTTATCAACGCCTCGAGGTAAAATCGTTATCGATACTGGTGCGGCTGAAGCACTTTTGAATAAAGGAAGAAGTTTATTGCCTGCCGGCGTCAAATCCGCAGAAGGCGTATTTCGTCAAGGTGATGTCCTAGAAGTTTATACGGAGGATGGGATATCCATCGGCCGAGGTATTTGCAATTATACATCTGAAAGCATTCGTAGCGTTTATGGTTTATCCAGTGATGCTGTACGCACACAATTCCCAGAACAACATCGCGTCGAAGTCATCCACCGCGACGAGTGGATGCCGATGGAAGGAGTCTAAACAATGAGAACGGTTCGTGAACAAGCCCTTGCCGCAAAACAAGCAAAAGCGAAACTACAACAGGCAACAACTATGCAAAAAAATGAATTGTTGCTTGAGATGGCGGATCGTTTAATTGCCGCTGAGGCTTATTTAATGGAAGCAAACGAAAAAGATTTGGACAATGGACGCACAAATGGCATGAGCACTTCCCTACTCGATCGATTGTCATTAAACAAAACTCGCATTGAGGCGATGGCTGAAGGCTTGCGGCAAATTGCCGATTTACCAGACCCTATTGGTACCGTGTTAAGTGAGATTGAACGTCCCAATGGACTTCGCATCGAACAATTGCGCGTACCAATCGGTGTGATCGGAATGATTTATGAAGCACGGCCTAATGTAACCGTTGACGCTGCAGGGCTATCCCTCAAAACAGGAAATGCGGTTGTTTTGCGCGGCGGTACTGCGGCATTGAATACAAATGTTGCGCTTGTAGGGGTGTTACACGGTGCGCTCAAAGCGTGTAACTTACCAACAGATGCACTTCAATATGTTGAAGATCCCGACCGTAAATCAGTCGATGAATTATTAACCGCGAACGGATTAGTTGATGTTGTGATTCCACGCGGCGGACGTTCATTAATTCAACATGTCGTCAAACACGCTACCGTTCCAGCGATTGAAACTGGCGAAGGAATTTGTCATACATTTCTTGACGAAACTGCTGATCCAGCAATGGCACGCAACATCGTCCTTAATGCTAAAGTACAGCGTCCCTCCGTTTGTAACTCACTAGAAACGCTATTGATCCACCGTGATTTTGCGACACGTGAATGGCCAGAACTTGCAAAATATTTACAAGAAGCAGGCGTTGAATTGCGCGGAGATGCTCGCGCAGCATCAATTGCACATGGTGTTACTCCTGCAGTAGATGAGGATTGGTCAACGGAATATTTGGATTTGATTTTGAGCGTAGCGATCGTTGATTCCCTTGACGAGGCGATGGAACATATCCGCAACTATGGTACGTTGCATTCGGAATGTATCGTAACTGAAAATGACGAACATGCAATTCGCTTCTTAAACGAAGTGGATGCTGCAGCTGTGTACCATAATGCTTCTACCCGATTTACTGATGGCTTTGAATTTGGGTTTGGCGCAGAAATCGGTATCAGCACTCAGAAATTACATGCACGCGGTCCAATGGGCTTGCCCGCATTAACTACGGTTCAATATCGTATTCACGGAAATGGTCAGGTGCGCAAATGAGTTTAGATAGCGGATTAACACATAAGAAAATTTGTTTTGTCGGTGCAGGTTCGATGGCGGAAGCGATCATGAAAGGTTTGATCGAGAAACGCGTAGCACTACCCGCAGATATTTCAGTCATTAATCGCCAGGACCAGGAACGGTTACAATTTTTACAGGAATTTTACGGTGTACAAGTGCGAACTGATGAATCTTCCGTTGCCAGCTTTTTGGGGGAGGCTGATTTGGTCGTTTTAGCGATGAAACCGAAAGATGCGGCCGTAGCAATTTCTTCGATCCGACATCACTTAACCCATCACCCGCTGATCGTGAGCGTTCTTGCCGGAGTTTCTATTCAATCAATTCAGCAACTCGTTCAAGGAGACCATACGACATCTACACGTATTCCGGTCGTTCGCACAATGCCTAATACATCAAGTACCATCGGACTTGGAATGACAGGCGTTGCCTATTCCACTGAAGTAACTGAAGATCAAAAAGATCTCGCCTTTGATTTATTTGAAGCGGTCGGTGAAGTCGCACTCGTGGAAGAAGATCAATTGCATATCGTAACTGGAATGTCTGGAAGCGGACCGGCGTATATCTATTTAATGATGGAATCGATGATTTCCGCTGGAATCGCCAATGGATTATCAGAAGAAATGGCAATACAATTAACAACACAAACCGTTCTAGGCGCTGCTAATATGGTCAAGACAACTGCTGAACAACCCGATGTTTTGCGAAAAAAAGTAACGTCCCCTAACGGTACTACCCAAGCAGCCATTGAAACGATGCAAGGTCTTGGCTATGAAGAAATGATTTTGAAAGCGATCACCCGTGCAACTGAGCGTTCTCGTGAACTTGGTACTATGATTGAAAATCAATTGAGCGTTACAAGTGGCGAAAGTAACTAAAGGATTGTAACGTTCCGCGATCGAGATGCCAAATCCAATTTAAAACAAAAAAAGGTTAACTTTGCTGCCGAAGCAGTTCAGTTAACCTTTTTTTGTTGTTCCATGATCGGTCATTCTATTCTTTGTTGTTTTGTTGAAATCGTTTAACGTCTTCTTTCGTACGCAAATTATTCGTACGCCAATCCAGTAAAATTTTATCGATATAACGGAAATTAAGTTTGTTATTAAACACGGCTTCGCGAAGTGCCATCATTACCAATGTTTCGCCTACTTTATCTTTATCTAACCATTGACTAATTGTTTCGCGTTCCATCGGTGTAATTGGTCGAGCAAATTCTTCTTCGAACACACTGAAAATATCAGGCATCCCTGCTGGTTTCGTAACTCCGGAATGATTAATTCCCCCAAGTGAAGGTCCCAAACGAGGTGGCGGAAGTACAATCGGCGCACCAGCGGGTCTGTTTGGCGGAGTTTTGGATTGTGGCATTTGATTCGTTCTACCGGGAGTTACATTAACTTGTGGTATAGGAACTATTTTCTCCGCTGAGGTAGAAAACCCAGATGCAGCCACCTTGGGAACAGGGTTGTCTGCAGCATTTTGTTTGAACTGTTGCATCATATTGTCCGCAGCCCAAGCCTGACCGATCCGATTCCATAAAGGCCCTAAATCATAACGATCCGTGTGCATCCCACTTTGACCGTCGACACCGCTCTCCAACTTGATCCAGCCATTTTTCATTAATTTATGCAAGGTGGACGCAAGTACATCCGGCTTCAACGCAGTCCTCGCTTGCAATTGCTCCATACTTGGCAAGTCCGTGCGGTCGATTTGTTGAAATGCAATCAACTGCAATAACAACACCAATTCAGTGTCGTTTAAGGATAATTTGGTATACCATTTTAACAGTGGAAATGGAACACTTACAATACCCGACGTCAGAGCGGATGCAAATCCGGTCGCTGTCTGATCTTCAATTTGATCATCAAACATGAACTCCCTCACCTCTTTGCGTTCACAATATCAATGCCAATTCATTACGGATAGAAACGATATAACATGCGTGGAAACGCAATCGTTTCACGCACGTGATCTAACCCACAAATCCATGCAACCAAACGTTCGAGGCCAAGTCCAAATCCACCATGCGGAACGGTACCATACTTACGCAAATCCAAGTACCATGCATAATCTGCAACCGGCATTCCATGTTCTTCGAATCTTGCTGCCAACAATTCTGGGTCATCAATCCGCTGTGATCCGCCGATAATTTCGCCGTATCCTTCTGGCGCAAGTAAATCCGCACATTCAACAACTTCTGGCCGATCCGGCTTTGGTTTCATATAAAAAGCTTTAATCCCCGCGGGATAATGTGTAATAAATACCGGACTGGAATGATGATCGGCAATCGCCGTTTCATGCGGTGAACCAAAATCATCACCCCATGAGATTTCATGTCCTTGCGATTGCAACCAAGCGATAGCATCATCGTACGTAATTCTTGGGAACGGCTGTAACACCGCCTCTAACTTCGTGCGATCCCGTTCCAATTTGGATAGCTCATCCGTGCAATTCTCTAAAATTGTGCGCACTGCATGTTGTACAAGTCGTTCTTGTAGCAACAAATTATCGTCCAAATCAATAAATGCCATCTCTGGTTCTAACATCCAAAATTCTAACAAATGTCTGCGTGTTTTGGATTTTTCGGCACGAAACGTTGGACCAAATGAATATACGCGTCCAAGCGCCATCGCCGCCGCTTCCATATATAACTGACCGCTTTGCGTCAAATACGCGTCCTGATCAAAATAATTCGTATGAAACAAATCTGACGTTCCTTCGCATGCCGACGGAGTCAAAATTGGCGGATCCACACGAGTAAAACCATCTGAATTCAGAAACGATTGAATTGACTCCATCAAAACAGCGCGAATGCGCATAATCGCCGTTTGACGTGGCGTGCGTAACCATAAATGGCGATGGTCCATCAGAAAATCCGTACCATGTTCCTTCGGTGTGATCGGATATCCTTGAGCAACCTGAATGACCTCAATCTCGATTACATCAAGCTCGTAGCCACTAGGACTTCTCGGTTCCGCACGAACGGAGCCAATGCACCACAGTGAACTTTCCTGAGTAAGCGACGAAGCCTTTTCCCATACTAATGCGGACACTTGTGCCTTCGATAGTACCGCCTGTATGCGGCCACTACCATCACGAAGTTGTAAAAATATAATTTTACCACTGGAGCGTTTATGTGCCATCCATGCACCAAGACGCACCGTTTGGCCATCCCGCGCAGCAATTTGTGAGATCATTACCGTTTGTTCGTCTCTCATCCGAACTCCCCCTACATCTGCTTTTTATGAAGCAAAAATATGCCGAAGACCGTTAATTTGGAACAAAAAAGCCTCTTTGTATCTTACCACAAAGAAGGCTTTAATTTTATACAATCTAGATGAAATTCGATTACCAACCAAGCATTAACAATACGGAGAGCGCCGTCAAATACCAAATCGAATAGAAAAACCAACGTTTTGCCCATTTCTCTTCTTCGATCGGTCCAAACCCGCGGACAAGCCCATACATCCAATATAATCCTAGTACGATCGAAGTAACCAAGAATACAGGTCCTGCAAAATTACAACCATAAAATAATAAAGTCACTGGAATCAATGCAGCTAAGTAGCGAACCATTTGGATTTTCGTCGCCTCAACCCCATGTACAACCGGTAAAAGCGGAAAACCCGCTGCCCGATATTCTTCGCGTCTACGAATGGCAAGCGCCAAAAAGTGCGGTGGTTGCCACAAGTATAAAAAGCTAAATAACAACAACGCACCCATATCAAATGAATTCGTTACTGCACAATATCCGATCACTGGAGGAATTGAACCTGCAATTCCGCCCCATACCGTACTTAGTGTCGATGTACGTTTCAACCAGTACGTATATAGCCAAACATAACTTAACCAACCGGTTAACCCAAGAATCGCACTAAGTGAATTCACTAAATATAATGAACTAACTCCAGCAAGTCCAAGTAAAATGCCATAGGTTAGTACGAACGTCACACTCATCCGTTGCATTGGCAATGCGCGATGTTGCGTTCGGGCCATGCGTTGATCCATTTCTCGATCCAAAATATTATTAAATACGCAGCCGGATGCCATTACCAGCGCACTTCCCAACGTCATCAATAACCATTCGATCCAAGTCCAACCAGCGGCATCATGTTTGACTGCCAAGAAAAATCCAGCCCAAGCTGTGACCAAATTCGACATAATAATCCGTGGTTTCGTCAACGTGATTAAATCACGCCATATCGATTGATTTATTTGCCCCGCCATGACCGATTCGGTCAAGTCGTCCGCCTCCTTCTGCACACTTGTCATGGATTCATTCCCCACCCATACCAAGCTAAAACAATCAGCAATCCGAGCGTTACGCCTGGATAACAAAACCAAGCCCAGTCCCAGCGTACTACTTCATTGCCTATCTGTTTCGATTTTCGAACACGCCATACTGAAAAAAATTCAGCGGCAACGTAAAGCAAAACCGAAATCAGCAACGTTAGTTGAAACCATGTATTTTGCATTTTTTCCCGCACCTCTTTCTCTAGTCGCATTCGCTAACACATGATATCATAACAAGTAGGCAATAAGAAAACAACTTTTTACCGCAAGGAGGTGGAAAATGGATAGCGTTACGCATGTCTGTTTCGGAATAGGTCTTGCAGCATTAGCTCATTGGGATCCTACGCTAGCAACATCACCCGCAGCATTTCAATCCATTGCGATTGCCACCGTTGCCGGATCTGTAATACCGGACTGTGATACCATATTCCGTTTGGGTGGAAACGCGAACTTTTTACGACAACATCGCGGAATTACTCACTCTTTACCGTTTTTACTCGTTTGGGCTTTTGGGATCGCAGGTGCCGTTTCGCTGATTCCCAATGCGGCGAATTTTATAATCCTTTTCATTTGGACGTCCATTGCACTTATCCTTCATGTACTAACTGATGTACTAAATCCATATGGCACACAAGTATTCATTCCATTTTCCAAAAAGCGATACGCTTGGAACGTGCTACCAACGTTCGATCCATTTATTTTTACAATTCATTTAATTGGAATCATCGGTTGGGTTCAATCAATTGCTCCAGTGCATGTAATCGCAAGTATTTCGTATGTGATGATTGGAGTTTATATTGGTTGGCGATTCCTTAAACAGCGTAATGTCATCCGGAATTTACCTCATATTGATAAGAATTACGCTCGCGCTGACCATTATTGGGCGCTCCCTACTGCCAATCCGTTCCGTTTTGAAATAGGCAAACGAACTTCTAAACATACGTTCCATACGGGTACCCTTTCGTATCATAACATCACATGGCTTCATCAATGGGTCAGTGACAAACATCCGGCCATTTTGAATTCGACAACCCATGACACGGTAAAAGCACTCATTGAATTTAGTAATGATCAAGTCGTTCATGTATATGACCATGATTGGGGCACAGAAGTACGCTGGTTTGACGTACGATACACGTACCGTAAAAACTTCCCGCTCGTTGCATCGGTGATGATGGATCGAAATTTGCAACCCATTTCCGGCAATGTCGGTTGGATGAATGAACGTCAATTGCATAAAAAACATAACCGCACCCATTTATTACGAATCAAAAAACAAAAACAGGACCATTCCATTCGCTAAGCACGACGTGCCCGCGAAATGAAAGGTCCTGTTTTCTTTTGCATCCTGCACACGGGTACGGGATGTTACTTCATCGAAACTGATTCGGATTCGGATTCGGATTCGGATTTGGCTTTACGCCACCTGTTGTACCCATTGATTGTTCAGCCAATTGAACCAATTTGCGCGTCATACCGCCACCAATGGATCCATTCTCACGAGAAGTCATACTGCCGTAATCACCATTCGCAGGTAATTGAATACCCAACTCACCAGCTACTTCGTACTTCAACTTCTCGAGTGCTGCCATCGCTTGTGGAACCACAGGTACTTTACTGTTACGGGCCATCTGAATCGCTCCTTTTATTGGTGCCTACCGGTGGCAATGCAAGTTTTGCAAGCTTGCTCAAACAGTATGTGACCAAAGCACGAGAACTATACATGGTTATTCCGTAACATGTTAAGGCATCAAAAATCCCATGCGTTCTTTCAATTGATTCAATGTTTTGTCCGCCACTTCAGAAGCTCGCGCTGCACCATCGCGCAAAATTACTCGAAGGTCATTGGACTCACGGATGTCGCGGTATTTTTTCTGAATCGGTTCGAGCAACGTGACAACTACATCGGCCAGTTCTTTCTTAAAGTTACCATAACCTTGTCCTTCAAAACGACGCACGACATCTTCGATTGATACGCCAGCACATGCCGCATAAATGCTAATCAAATTGCTCACTTCGGGTTTCTCTTCCGGATGATACTGCACCTCACGACCCGAATCAGTAACTGCTCGGCTTAGTTTTTTGCGAAGAACATCTGGAGAATCAAGTAACGCAATATAACTGCCCGGATTCGGATTGCTTTTGCTCATTTTCTTACTCGCATCATCTAATGACATGACACGTTTGCCGACTGGAGGAATATATCCGTCTGGGACTGTGAAAAGCTCACCGAACCGATTATTCATTCGAATCGCAAGATCGCGCGTTAACTCCAAATGTTGCCTTTGATCGTCACCGACTGGAACAAGTCCTGCTTGGTATAACAAAATATCGGCAGCCATTAATGACGGATACACAAACAATCCCGCTCCAACGGAATCTTTCCCCATCGCCTTATCTTTAAACTGGGTCATCCGCTCAAGTTCACCCATATACGTCATCGTAGTGAGTAACCATCCGAGTTCTGCGTGTGCACGAACATGAGATTGGATAAACACTGTTGCAAGTTTTGGGTCGATTCCGCAGGCCAAATACAATGCAGCAACCGATTCAGTTTGCTCCAATAGCGCCTCTGGTTCTTGTGGAACAGTAATTGCATGCAAATCTACCACCATAAAATAACAATCATTCTCATGTTGCAATTTAACAAAATTCAGCATTGCGCCGATGTAATTCCCGAGCGTCAATTGACCACTCGGCTGAATCCCAGATAATACACGTGCCATATTTGAATCCTCCAATAATTTAGACGACGTTATTCAACCAAAAAGCGCCGCTACTCAGCCACACCAAAAACGGCGGGCGCGAGCAACTGCGCTTGTCCAACTACTTATTACATTAAAATGACTTTTTCTTGCGATTCAAAGAAGGTGAAAAAACATCCTTAATATATTGTTGCACGTAATTAATCGGAATACCTGTCGTGTTTGCAACTTCCATCATATTGCACCCTGGATGATTTTTCACGTATTCACGATATTCATCATAACGATCATCTAATTTACTCTGACAAGTAGGGCAATATGAACTTAATGACTTTGAAAACATGCCACCGCACAACTTACAGTTGGCTAAATTCATGATTCAGAACGCTCCTCTCGGTCGTAGGAAATCTCGCTTTTACATTATAACCGACAGACTTGATGATTTCTATAACTATTTATAACCACGCCAACATCTTTCCAACCAATAAAAGAAAAATCGGTACCAAAACGCCAATACAAGCACCCAGCGTAATCGATGCAAGTTGACTTCTCGCACGGTCCATCAGCACAATCGCACTTAATACCGCCATCGTCATGCCAATTAATAGCACACGTGTATCCCATGTCAATAATCCAACGAGCACCGCCATCGAAAACATGACTGAAGAGATTAAGCTTGGACGGATCCACGGATTTTTACGTGCAAATAGAGCTTGCATCCCGATAACCAAAATCATGACAGCCGTTACAATTACCCACAATAACCACACATTATCAGGATTTGTAACCATCCAACCTTGCATCCGCTCTTTGTGCAACCACGTATCGATTGCTGGGAAAAAAATTACCATGCCCACAACAACGGCAAAAAACGATGTAATAAGTACTGCGCCAGCAGCGACATCTTTAGCGATCTTGGCAAGTTTATGCCATTCTGGAGATGCCAGATCAACTGCCTTTTCTATAGCGGTATTCATTAATTCGGTCACAACGACCATCATAATTGCAAACATTAAGAATAAAATATCTGTTTTCGATAATTGAAAAATAAAGGCGAGGCCTAGCGCTAGGAGCGCAAGCACGAAGTGAATTCGCATATTGCGCTGCGTTAAAAGCACATAAATTAGACCTTCATAAGCAAATCGAAAACTGCGCAACAATCCGCGAATGTTCATGATCGGATTAACCCGATTTGAGCTAATATCGCTTCCTGTTTGGCGAACATTTCTTGCTCGTCCGCTTCTGATTCATGATCATATCCAATCAAATGTAAAAATCCATGAACGAATAAAAATCCAATTTCCCGTTCAATGGAGTGGCCGTATTCTTCACTTTGTGCGATCGCTTTTGGGACTGAGATAATAATATCTCCGAGAATCGGTACTTCCTCCTCATCCAACCAATCGCCTTCCGCGTCATCTCCTTCAAGCATCGAAAACGAAAGTACATCCGTTGGCCGATCGATCCCGCGATATTCTTTGTTCATCTCATGAATTTGTTTATCGTCGACAAACGTAAGCGCGACTTCGCCATCTTCCCATTCTTCCGAGCTTGCGGCCACATCAAGTAATTTTTCAAGTACCGTAATCAATTCTGGCTGAATCGGCCAAATTGTTTGTTCATCATTCCATACTAGGTGCATTGCCATACATCGCATCCCCTTCTTTTGTGGCACTCGCTTGGCTATATGCGGTAATGATTTTCTGTACAAGTGGATGACGAACAACATCATGTTCCGTCAAATGAATAAAGCCGATCTCTTCGATCCCCTTCAAGATCCGCTCCGCTTCGCGAAGTCCGCTCTTTTTTCCGCGCGGCAAATCGACTTGGGTGATATCTCCGGTGAGGACCATTTTTGCACTTTGACCAAGACGGGTAAGCACCATTTTCATCTGTTCTGGTGTCGTATTTTGTGCCTCATCCAAAATAACAAAGGCATCATCAAGCGTTCTTCCTCTCATGTATGCAAGCGGCGCTACTTCGATTAAACCACGCTCGATGTATTTCGTTGTTTGTTCTAGGCCGAGCATATCATGCAACGCATCATAGAGAGGACGTAAATACGGATCCACCTTTTCTTGTAAATCACCCGGTAAAAACCCAAGATTTTCTCCAGCCTCAACGGCGGGACGTGTCAACACGATGCGTTTCACTTTTCCTTCTCGAAGTGCAACAACCGCAAGCACAACCGCAAGATATGTTTTACCAGTACCCGCAGGACCGATCCCAAAGACAATATCTTTCTTTTGAATCGTGGAAACATAATGTTTCTGACCAATGGTTTTTAAATAGACAGGTTTGCCTTTTTGTGTGGTTGCAATCACTTTTTTATACAAATTCAACAGTTGGTCTGCTCGGTGATCAACCGCAAGTTCAATGGCATAGCGCAGATCACGTTCACTAAGCACATGCCCAGATCGTATTAATTCCAAGAGCACGTGAAACAAATGCTCCAACCAACTGACATCTTTATCGCTTCCTTGAATAACAATTGCATTGTCGCGAGTAGTTACTGCCGCTGTCGACTGTTCTTGAAGCAATTGCAACAGTAAATCACGCGGGCCGAAAAGTGCCATCGCTTCATTTGCATTTTGTAATTCCAACCGAATCACTTGGGCATTTTTCATTGATCGTGACAGGCTCCTCTCGGCTTATAACTTCTTCCATTTCGTACAACACTGTCAAATTCACTTTATCATGATCGTTTTGTACTTGCAAAATCTTTTCGGTAATCATTTTGGAAGAAGGACCTGCGCGTTGTCTAACGTTTTGCCTTGCCAACTCAAGCGCACGCTGCGTTGACTGACTTGGCGTTAATTGTTCCATGACGCTTTTCGTTTCCCACTGCTGATCAATCGAAATCCCAAACGGCAATGACCACGGTCCGAATTGCCACGGCGTATGGATCGTACGAAGCATTTGTGTCGGAAACGGTTTTTGTTTGCCATAAAATAATGGCATACGAAACTGTATTTTGGGGATCGAAAAATACAATTCATCATTACGTTCGCCGGTCATCACTTGATAGGTTTGCCGATATGGTACTCGTAGACGAAGTTCGTACCATACGGTTCCGAATACTTGCCCTGCCGCATGAAGTAAAACTTGGTCAGGCGGTTCACCAAGGACACCGCTAACCAATACATCACCTGTTTTTACGCGTTGATGCCGCATCACAATTTCTTTACCCGCATTCACTTCAAAACGACTTACCGTTGCCTCTGTCGTCGCAATTAAATTTGTTGGATTTAATCCTGTGGATGTATCATTGCTTTTTTGCGGCACTACTTGCTCCTGCAGTTCGATTGAATATGCCGTCCCCTCGCGCCGCACACCGACCCATGTTAACCCTGGAACTCGCTGCATCACCTGACGTGAGATCATTTCGGTATCTGGCAATCCATCCATCCATGCCCACTTTTCTAAACCAATCGAACGAAGTGCCTCGTTAACGTACACTTTTCGTTCCACAGTTCCGCCTTGAATACGTACATCCCATACAATATGAAAACAATAATACTGAATGACCAAGCACATGGTAATTATTGCGATAAGAAATGGATTTCGAACCAATCGATACATTCTGCTAAACCAGTCATCATCCATCACTTTTTGCAGACGCAATCCTTTAATTCCGTTCGCACGCGAACGTCTTCTTACACGTTTCCAGTTCATGAAAAGCCTTTTGCAGTCCGCAACATCCAGCGAGAGCATGAACGAATCGTTAACAACGACTATTCGTGTGAGACGCAAACCATCGTTTTGACATTCTGTTACCCAGTCCGACAAGACTTCCAATGGACCGCTTGCCCGCAGCCTTACAACGCGCTTCATGTACCCCACTCCACTCGGTGTACATGACCTCGGATTTCCAATAAATTTCCGTCCCATTTTGAGATTTCTAAATCCTTACCAGTAATCATCATTTTGACTCGTTCCGCCAATAACTCTATCCGGTCTGGACCGAACGCACGAATGCGTTTTACATCATGAACATAGACCAATTGTTCACTCATCGCCCAAACATGCGGCTGATCACGCCACCACATCACAACCGCCCCCGTTTTCACATGTGATTCCTCACATTATTCGGAGTTAAGGGTAAAAAGAACCCGCCCAACCCGTGTCTAGTGTACGGTTTAGGCGGGCCAATGATGCTCACATTACTTAGAAACCTTTATATTGAGGTTCTTCTTGCTCTAATTGTTGAACTCGCGTTGCAACTTGATCAACGATTTGCTGAGTTTGAGTTGCCGCATTTGTGAATAATTGTTTTGCTTCTTGATTTTGAGTGTTCAGTGCGAATGATTCCAAACTTGCTTGTGCACTTTTTAATGATGCGAGCGTCGTTTTTACTTGTGTTGCTACTGTCATTGCGATGTCCCTCTTTCGATTAGTGGAATGGTCTTCACAAACCAATCTGCCCTTTTGCCATACAAATTATTCAATGTATGTTCAACTCGCATATCGGAACATACTACGGGCAAAAAAGGAGCGCTACCAATGGACAATTGGCATATCGTATTTCGCGCATTAGGTGCAATTACGGCGTTATTTTTGCTTACAAAAATGCTTGGCAAAAAGCAAATCGCACAACTGACACTATTCGAATATATGGTGGGGATTACACTTGGCGATATTGCCGGATTTATTTCGACAGATGTTGAGAAAAATTATGGGCATGGGTTGATCGCACTTGGCGTTTGGACGCTAATCCCATTTGGTGTTGAATGGTTAACGCTAAAAAGCAAATGGGCCCGTGATTTTTTTGAAGGCCGAGGCACCGTGATTATTAAAGACGGAAAAATACTCGAAGATAACATGAAAAAAGAACGCTTAAACAGCGATGAGTTAATGTCACAACTTCGAAGTAAAAATGCCTTCGTTGCCGCCGACGTTGAATTCGCTGTACTCGAAGCGAACGGTGAACTAAGTGTCCTCCTTAAATCCGACCAACAACCACTCACACCGAAACATTTAGGGATCACCGTAGCCCCTGTGATGGCTCCCCAAACGGTAATCATGGACGGGATGATTTTGGATGAACCGCTCGCCACCGCTGGTCTTTCGCGTGACTGGTTATTAACAGAACTTAATTCGGTAGGTGTAACAGTAGACAATGTGTATTTGGCACAAGTAGACGGTTATCAACAATTATATATCGACGTTTTCGATGATAAATTGTCCATCCCGCTTCCGCAAACAAAGTTACTTGTATTTACTACACTAAAAAAATGTGCAGCCGATCTTGAACTTTTTGCACTAGGTACAAACAATAAACAAGCGAAACTAGCTTATTCCGAATCGGTGATGACGATGGACCGAGTCTTAACAATTATGGAACCAGTTCTCAAACGATAACCATAGGAGGCGAACATAATGGAATTATCGCGAACACAGCGTAATCGATTAACACCAGTACAACGCAACTATTTAAGACTTGCTGCCCGGCACGAACCACGCCGGCGTATTGCACGAAATATGTTATGGGCTTTTGGAACTGGTGGTGGCATTTGTGCGATTGGTCAAGGTATCCAATTTGCATTTATGCACTGGGCTGGATTCGATCAAAAAACGGCGGGAAATCCGACGGTCGCAGTGATGATTTTGCTATCAATCACATTCACATGCCTAGGTGTATATGACCGCTTCGCACAAAAGGCCGGAGCCGGCAGTGCGGTTCCAGTAACAGGGTTCGCAAATGCCATGTGCTCTGCAGCATTAGAACATCGCAGCGAAGGATTGGTACTCGGTGTTGGGGGTCAACTATTTAAGGTAGCTGGTCCTGTGATCGTCTTTGGAACAACTGCGGCGTTTATATTCGCATTATTACGCGTGCTGATTATGCCACTTTTTGGAGGTCATGCATGAAAAAAGGACATCAATCGTGGGAATTCTATAGTTCTCCAACCATTATTTCTAGTGGTACCGTCGTTGGCCCGGATGAAGGACTTGGTCCGTTAGCAAGACACTTTGATCGAATTCACGGTGATTTGCGTTTGAATCAAGAAAGCTGGGAAAAAGCTGAGCGCGCGTTACTTGAAGAGGCCGCCACGATCGCCATCGGCAAGGTGAAGTTACGTGAAGAAGATGTCGATTTTTGGATTGCAGGAGATTTAATGAATCAAATCATTAGTAGCAGTTTTGCGGCTCGTACGCTAGGGATCCCTTATCTTGGTGTATTCGGGGCTTGTTCTACGGCGATGCAAAGTTTAGCACTGTCCGGACTATTGATCGAAAGCGGTGCAGCAAAACGGATTTTGGCAGGCGCATGCAGTCACCGCGCAACGGCCGAGCGACAATTTCGAAACCCCACTGAATACGGCGCACAAAAACCACCAACCGCTCAATTTACGGTAACAGGAGCCGGCGTTGGGTTGATCGTTTCCTCAAGTGACTACGATGAAATTGCCAGCAGACAACCTGAAATCCCGCCTCCAATTCGTGTCACGGGTGCAACCATTGGACGCGTCGTAGATATGGGCGTCGATGATCCATATAACATGGGCGCTGCGATGGCACCAGCTGCTGTCGATACGATTCAGGCCCATTTGCGTGACTTCGGTCGAACGGCAGAAGATTATGATGTCATCTTCACCGGCGACCTCGGGAATATCGGTCACATCATTGCAAAAGAACTGTTGAACGAACAAGGTGTAACGTTCAAATCGAATGCGTTTATGGACTGCGGTATGCTTATTTTTGATCAGCAAAAACAGCAAGTCTGGTCTGGAGGAAGCGGTTGTGGTTGTGTGGCAACGACAGCCTATGGATATTTACTTAATGAAATGCGCAAAGGAACATGGAAGCGAATTCTGGTTGTGGCAACAGGGGCACTACTCTCACCGGTATCGTATCAACAAGATGAAACAATTCCATGCATTGCGCATGCCGTTATTCTGGAAGGAGGAAATGTGTAATGACACGATGGGAACAGTGGCTAGACTTACTGGCCAATAAACCGATGTGGTTAATGTTCGTACTTGCATTCGTAGTTGGCGGAGCAATTTGTTTGATTGGCCAAATTTTAATTGATGTAGCACGATTAACTCCGGCACATGCGATGACGACATTGGTCGTTGCTGGAGTTGCACTCGATGCCTTAAATTGGTATGAACCGCTTATTGATTTTGCCGGGGCCGGAGCAACGGTGCCAATCACGAGTTTCGGAAATGCGTTATTTCACGGCGCAATGAGCGAATATCATCGCGACGGCTGGATTGGACTGTTAACTGGAATTTTCGAAGTCACAAGCGCTGGGATCTCGTGCGCGATTGTGTTTTCTTTTCTCGCTGCATTACTAATTAGGCCTGTAAAAAATTAACGCGTATTCCCTTGGATCGCTCCAATGAGAACACGCGTTATGGTTTATCTAACATGTTAGGTTGTAGTATTGATGGGCCCTGAGGGACTCGAACCCACGACCAATCGGTTATGAGCCGACCGCTCTAACCAACTGAGCTAAGGGCCCTACTAAAAAACGAAATTGCGGGGGCAGGATTTGAACCTGCGGCCTTCGGGTTATGAGCCCGACGAGCTACCGGGCTGCTCCACCCCGCGACGTCAAAAACGAACCTCTTTAATATAACGAATATAAACGTAATATGCAATAGGTTCGTTTGCGTTATATGAAATAAAATTATTCAGTCAAATTGCCAGTAACCCATAAAATCGGTCTACTTGCGAGTAAGCGCTTTGCACCTTTAACTTTGTAGTATACATTCAAGCGGATCGATTTTCCGTAATTGATCGATTCTGACATCATCGAATACGGTTTATGAATCGTCAAGGAGTGTACGCCTAGTGCAAATGCACCATCCGTTACAGTGGCTCCGCTTCGGTCCAAATCAAGTTCATCAGACCAAATCGATTTCCCTGCTTCCGTTGCATATTCAATGATTACTTTACTGTCTTCATTGGAATAAGCAGCATCAGAATTACGGGTTAATTGGTAATCCAATTGCAACGTCATTTCCGATTCAATAAACAATGGATGCAGCTCATTAAAAGAAATGGTGTATGGATATGCGTTCATCGATTGAACGGATTTTGATGGGAATGTCGTATCATGAATTGACCACGCAAAATCATTTACCCATGCATCTGGCGTTTGATCTGAAGTAGCTGCCTTATCATCGGCAACACCTTCACCAATCCATAATTGCAAAGTATTTACATCAATTCCCTTTGGGATCGATGCTGAAATGGTCAATAACGCATCTGAAAATGGAGCTAATTTCCCTCCGCTTACAGGTACATTTGAAATGCTTGCAGGATACAAATTACCATTCACATTACGCAAGTAACCAAAAAATTTACCCGGTGTTACATAACGAGATTCTTTATTGGTGAGATTCAACCAAGCAACCAATACAGATGTACCTGAATCGGACTCAAAACGAATCGCATTTTTGTATTGAAGATCTACCCGTTTCCCAGCTTGATTAATTGACATTGTTTCGTTTGCAGACAACTGCTTCATCACATCCGCTTTCGACGCAGCATCCATCCGAACAATTTCAGACGATTTGTCAAGCAATCGCAATTGTACATTTTGAAAATTCGAAGTATATGGTAGTTTGGTCAGAACCATTACTGTACCAGAAGCCCCCGCAGAGATCGTCGCAATCCCTTGCGGATTTACCCATTTTGCATCTAATTTCAGTGCATCATCTAGCCAAATTTGAGGCGTGAATGTAGGCAATGAAATCGGTTTTGTATCTGTATTTGTGACAAGAACCCGCAATACCAACTCATCAGTTTCATCCCATGGCAAACGGCTGAAACCTACGATTTTAAGCGTTGCTTTTCCGTTTGACGCATAAGACCATGTTTCCCCATTAATAACTTTAGTAACTGGTGCAGCTACTTCTTCAGTAATTGGCGGAAGTGCAAACATCGCAATTGGTTTGTTTGCAACCCCTTTTGCATCTCGAGCAGGACCAGAAAAAACCCATAATTGCGCATTGGTCATGGAAGCACCGCTTGGAACGCTTATTTTACCTTTGTAATCTCGAACGGTTTGTGGCAACCAAATCGAATCTTGATTGTCGATTACAGGTGCCACAGTTAATGGATATTGAACCCCGCTGGCCGTTTGTAACACATATGAATACTGTGGTACTGGAACATCTACGGTTCCACGTTGTTCCATCGTCCATGTCACTTGCGGAGTTACCGTTTCATCGCTAGTCGTAAATGTATATTTCGCTACGGTCATCCGAAGTGGTTGCAAATTCCACTTCCACATCGCAGCTTGTCCAATCGAAGTGAGACCAATACTAGAAGACATTGAAGTACTTGGAAGAGGACACATCATCGTCATTACCGGAACCGATAACGACGCAAGTGATGACGAACTACTTGATGTTACAACCTGTGTCACCCAAAGTTGCAATTGCTTTTCATTTAATTCTTCTGGAATCGTTGATAATAAGCTGAACGTTCTAGGTGAACGCGGATTCGCAGGACCTTTATCATTGCTTGCACCGTCTAACGGGAAAAACAATCCTTCGTTTGACCTCAAATAATAACCAAATGATGGAAGCTCAACGGCGCGGATGCCTTTGTTTTCGATCACAACCTCGATTTGAGCAATTCGCTCTCCCGCATCATTCGTAGAAATGTTTAATTTTTTTAACGATAAATTAAGTGGGACACCTTGTGATAACAGTTTGCCAGTTGTATTTACTGGAAGCACCGAATTCGCAATTGGACCTGCTTTTTTGATCAAACCAATGCTTCGTTGAAAAAGTTTGTTACTAAAATCCCAACGAACGATTTGTACTTGAAGGTTATTCCAACCAAGTTCAGCAGGTACAACCGCATAGTAACTTAATACAATGGTTTCCCCAACCGAGATACGCGTGCGATTCCGATCTGAAGGCATCAATTGAACCGAGAACGATGAACCCTTTAACGTGGATAGTTTTACCCAGTAATCCATCATATCAACATCTTTTTTGCCTTCATTCTTAAACGAAACAGCAAAACGCAACACATTGCCGAGATCCCCCGGCATCTCGTATGCTTCCTTCCAAACAAATTTCATCCCATTCGAATCGGCAACGGTTCCTGCCGGGAGAATCACTTTCGGAGTAACAGGGGCAATCGTTGGCTTTTTCACCGTTGCAGCCACACCGGCTTGGAGTGCACAAACAATTACTAGAGATGCAATAATGCATATCGAGACAAATAATTTAAATGGATTGGTATTTGCGCGTTGCATGATTCCCCTCCTTTTCCGAATTTCACAATTGCTTGCCGGTCTTCATTTATTAATCCGCACGCAACATTGGATTATTAGGTGTGTTGGTTTTTATTGTTTTTAATTGTTGATTGCCTTCCGTTTGCCATTCCTTTAGCGCTTGTCGGACTTCTTTTTTTCCTTCAATGACAAGTTGTAATTTTTGACGGCCAATATCAAAGATGGAATAGATGTTTGGATATTTTACTGAAAGACGATCATTATTTTGCTCAAAAGACGGCGTCAACGTGTAAAAGGCTTTCACATTATAATTTGCACCACTAATCGGTTTAATAAATTCTTGACGCGAAACAAGTTGATATAAATTACGGGAGCGAAGTTTTGCCCAATCATCACCATTAATAAATTTCAGCAATTGCCATGCGCCTTCTTGGTTTTGGGCTTTTACATTGATCGCAAAAATCCCATCTAAATAAATTGGACTACCAATTCCAGGCGCATCCGGATGGGTTGGTAACGTCACGACATCCCAATCAAACGGTTTGAAATTTTTGATTTTTGATGCGTTTTTGTTTGCATCAACAATATTGTTAATGTCCGCATTGCTGACGACCATCATCGCCGCTTGCCCAGACATAAACGGATCTCCAAAAAAAGGATTTGGATTCATTTGTGAATAATCCATTGGCCCAGTCATAATTTTATCTTTTTGATTCTTAATTAATGTTTTCCATACATTTTCCCAATCACTTGAATCAACAGTCATCGTTGTAGCTGTGTCATCGACCATATTCAAACCTAATGAAGAGGTGTATGCATTCATATCATAAAAAATCTCACCAGAACGTCCCAGTGCCAACCCGAATGTGCGCTCTTTTCCGTCTCCATGCGCAACGCGGCGAGCCAAATTAAAAATATCATCCCACGTCATCCCGTCTTTCGGAAACGGAACGCCTGCATCGGTAAATATTTTTTTATTAAAAGCGAGTGCATTCCCTGTAAATGTAGGTGCGAGCGCATATAATTTGCCGTCACCCATCGTTTTCAAACCTTCACGAACAGAAGGAACAATTTTATTCAAATCAAATTGATCACGCTGCGCAAGTGGATCAAGTGGTGCAAGCAAGTTTTCATCAATCAAATTTGGAATATCGTTCGGACTAATATGCACCAAATCAGGTGGATTAGAGCCGGTCATTATTTTTTTTAAGTTCTCAAGTGGATCCACAATCGTCTGCGGATCATTATTGTAGCGATACATTCCATCATCCGTTGCCATCGTGTATTCGATTTTTGTTTTTGGATGAGAGTACTCAAACAAATCCGTAAATTGTTGACGCGTATAATCTTCTCCCATTCCGGTATCATCAGCAATTCGGATAATTTGTTCTTTGTCCGCGTTAGGATCATCGGTTTTCTTACATGCAGTTGCCGTTAAAACAAGCGATACAATTGTCGCTACACTAACTATTCTTACCCATTTTTGCATTTTAAGTTCATCCTTCCGTAGGTTTCAAATAATTTGGCGGATAAATGCGAATATGATCTCCGTGCCATTCCATTCGCGCTTTATCGTTAATGTTTAAATCCGTAAACCAACCTGCTGGAGCCTGTAAACGACCATTTCGGTCGACAACCACAAACTCTTCATGTGTATGTTCATCTTGTTTTTTTAGCCATTCACTACTTGTGAGTCCATCTCGGATCGATACAACACGGTCTACCTGCTGAGCGAGTGCCAAATCATGCGTAACAATAACAATCGTGACGCCAAACTGTTTATTTAGTCCGCGAAAAATATCCATAATTTGTGCGGAAGTTTGCGTGTCGACGGACCCAGTAGGTTCATCGGCCAGTAACAATTTTGGATGGTTCGCGAGTGAAATCGCAATGGCAACACGTTGTTGTTCCCCGCCAGACAATTGGACGAGTTTTTGGTGCATCCGATGAGTAAGCCCGACCGCCTCGAGTAACTCAAGTGCATACGCGCGGTCACTCGTTCCATTCAAAATCATCGGTAATTCAATATTTTCTAGAGCAGATAAATAAGGCATTAAATTTCTCGCATTATTTTGCCACACGAAACCGACGGTATTGCGTTTATATTCGACAAGTTGCTGTTCTTTCACCGTAAGCAAATTCCAACCATTGACGAGCACCGTACCCGCACTTGGACGATCCAAACCGCCCAATATATTCATTAAGGTTGATTTACCACTTCCACTATTACCAATAATGGCAATCATTTCACCATCATCCACCTGCAAATTTAGCCCCTGAAGTGCGACAACTTCCACATCTGATGATTTGAAAATTTTAACCAAACCTTCACACGTAATCATGATTATCGCTCCTCTCCGAGTTTCACCGCTTGATGAATGCGTAATCTGCGAATAAATAAATTTAAGATCATAAATCCAACGAGAATCATCACCAGCACAACGGACATTAATTCAATCGTATCTTGCGCTTCAAATACAATTCGGAACGGTGGCAATTGAGCATCGGCTTGTTCTGTCGTTTGTAAAAACGGTAAAAACCATTTACTCACAAGTTGTCCAAATAATAAGCCAAGGCCAATTGATGTTCCAGATGTTAGCAATTGCTCGAACAGCAACATTCCGGTCAACTGAGATTTCGATAATCCAGATGCGCGCAAAATCCCTAGTTGAACAACTCGTTTTGATAGTGCAAATACCCAAAACAAGATATAACCAAGAAATGACACAATCACGGTCAATAAAAATCCCATACTCAAAATTCCAAATACACCACCACGAGACGGTAGTTTTTGTTGAGTAATGAGTGCATTTCGCACATCCAACACATCAGCGAGTATAATTTGCTTTTGCTGTAATTGTTCGATGATCGGAGTTAACGGAGCACCTGTTTTCATTTTCATCCAGACCGTATAAGGTATCGTGCCTACCTGATCGTACACATAATCCAAATTCGCAATAAAAAACGGTCGCTCTCTTGGATCTAACGATGGCCAATAATCAACCATCGCACTAACGACCAATTCAACTGGTTGGTCATCGACAATTAAGGTTACCGTATCCCCTAAGTTCACCTGTTCGTCATGTGCCCATTTGGAAGAAACGATTACTGCCTCCTCCATATCACCCAACATCTTTAAATAATAAAAAGGATGTACCGGATACAAATCTCGGCGGAACCAAGCAACTTTCGCAAAATCGACATTGTCGAGTGCCATCAAATTCGCTTCACCAGTCGATCTTCCAGCAATAATCGCGTTCGTTTTTTGTTTCAAAACACGCGCGGTAGCTTCAACGCCCTGCAAAGTACCGAACACTTCGTATGGCGGTTCGTTATAGGAAACTGGTTGAATGTCTGGTTTGTCCGGCTTGGCGGTTTGAGACGGAGACGCCCCGTTTGCGGAACCAGATGGTTTTTTTGTCGGTTTGGGTTGATTCGGAACAAATGAATCCGCAACACTTTCCCAAACTGCTGTCATTTGGACATCCGTTCCATATTGATAACGAACACGATCTTCACTATTCGTATCCATCGTTCGTGCGGCCGCTGCATTATAAATACCAAGTCCGATCGTCAACATCAACAACAGCATCACCGGATAATACACAGCCGTTGAACGAGATAATTGAGTGCTTGTCAAATAAAAACTAACAGGCAACCAACGATGATTCAGTTTCGTTAATAATCTCAAAAGATAAGGCAATAAGCGAAGTGTAAATAATCCCATACCCGCAATCGCAAGTGCGGGAACCATAAACAACACGGGTTGCAGCTGTAATTCAGCACCCGATAGGCCTGTCTGCTCGGTTAGCCATTGTTGATTCTGCATCATGTAATATCCATATCCTGCAACGCCCATGAAAATAATATCAATTCCAAAGCGATGCCAAAACGGATTGGACGCGTTGCGTGATGTTTGCTGCTTTAAGCGTACAATAGACGTTTTCGCATTCAAAATGACCGGAATTGAGTATGCAAGTACTGCAATCACCACTGCAATCGTTCCATAAAAAATCGTGTCCGATCCAATGCCAACCGGGATCGACTGCCTTTGCACGAATTCCAAAAATCCGTTGGCTGCACCAATGCTTTTCGCCATCACGAATCCAAGTGGGATCCCTGCGATAAGCGCAAGGACGCCTAATCCGGCAGCATCAAGCAATACATATGCAGTCAATTGCCTAAAACTCGCACCCCTGCTTTGAAGCACCGCAAATTCGGTGCGTTGCCTTTCCGCTGATTGTTGCGCGCTGATCACGATAAAGACAAGAATTAACATAATCATCGGTAATGCGAGTGCGAGTAGCAGCGCCTGTAGCGCATTACTACGTTCTCGGAATGTATCTAACAATCCTTGAAATGAAATATCCACATGCGTATCTGGTAATCTGTCAAATACTTCACGATCTAAGCGCTGAAGCGTTCGAGATACCCCTGCGATTTGAGTCGATTGAATCGACTGCAAATCATAAACTGTAAACCAGTATCCAAGGTTGAGCGGATATTCTTTCTGGATAATAAGTGTGTTTTCTAACCACGATTCATCGACAAACAACCCATTAAGCAGCGCTGACATTCCCTCATACCAATACGGATCATTTTCGTTTTTCGGTTTGAATACACCGGTTATTTGGACACGCAATTTTTTCTTGCCGGGTACTTTATAATCAAACTGATCGCCAATTCTTAAATTATAACGATCGATTGCATCTTCCAACACCATGACAGGGATGATCGTTGATAATGATTTTGGTTTCGAAAAAGCACCTTGAACCACATCGATGTGATTTGCAAAATCACTCATTGCCATCATTGCCATTTGTCTGCGTTTACTAGCATCGGTTTTGTCAAAATCAACAACCTGTAAAGCCGTAGAACGAAGTGCCAACGTCCGAATCGATATCGTTTTGGGCAATCCCAAATCATCTGAGAAGGTTTGATTGATGTATTGATTCACTTGCGACCACGATTCTTGTTTAATCGGATCTGTTGCGGTGCGCTGATACCGAATCAACACGGACCCAGCAGGCATTCCATTTTGCACTGCGAACAACGTCTTTGTAATGACACGTTTTAATGCACCGTCAGCATACATCGGAATGCTCGTCGTAAACGCGACCACCAACACCAACCCAGCCCAAGTACTTATCGTCAACCACTTATAATTGACCCATTTACGCCATAATAATTTGAACAACCGCATCTTTTATCGCCCCACAACGCGCTGTCCGACGTCCAATCCACGCACAATTTCGATCTGAGTAGCTGTTTCTAATCCAATTTCAACATCCACTTCCCGTTTATTGCCTTGTTCATCTTGCACGATCACATAATTCCGTCCTGCATGTGTCCGTAATACAGATGGCTCAATCACAACAACGTTAGCATGACGTTGGACGACGACACTCGCACTTAGCGGTGTGTCACGTGTCACATCTTTGGGAAATGGATTAATGGATATAAGCGTATAAATATCCGGAGAATCCGGGAGTGGATTTCCAAACTGATCATATCCAGGATTATACATATTCGAATTATTTGGTTTTAATGGCATACGCAAAACTGTACCTGTTTGTTTACCAACGCCATTAATATCAATATCCGCTTTCATCTTTGGTGCAATCTTTTTTAAATCATCCGCATCAAATGTCACCGCAACGCATAATTTGGACAAGTCAGATACGACCATAACTGGACTATACGCATTTATTTGATCACCATTTTTTGGTGTCACCGAGACGACTGTGCCATCAAATGGTGCCATAATTTTTGCATGAGCGAGTGATTTTTCGAGTTTCCTCAACTCTGTGCGTTTCAGTTCAAAATCAATTTTTGCTTGTTCAACTTGTGCAGGATCCATTTCGTCTGATTTACGCAACAAATCGATCATTTGCAATTCATCTTTGCGAGTTTCAAGCTTCTTCTGATCGTATTGATTTTGTGCATCTTCCATATCAAGTTCCGCAAGCACTTGACCTTTTTTGACCAAATCTCCTGAATGAACATTGATCATTTTGATCCGTTTGCCGTCCTCTGTAAAATACATCGTTTGTTCATTTAATGACATTACTTTTCCGCCACCAGTGACGGATTGTTCTATGGTTGCAGTACCAACTGTGTAAACTGGTTTTTTAGATAGTTTTGGCGGTTGAATCGTTGGTAACACTTCTTCTTCCGCTTCTTTCGGGAATATTGTACAACCGCTAAGAACAGATACAGTAACCATTAATGCAACTAAAGAAATGAATAACCGTTTCCCCTTGCGCAATGGCAACGAATAAAAATCAAGAGATGTTTGTGATAATTCCATCAACCATTTCATAGATCTGGTCCGCTCCTTCCATCATCTTCGGGTCATGTGTCGTCATACAGATCGTGATTTGTTCATGTTCCATTACATCGTGAAATACGCGTAATATTTGCTTTGCCATTTGCGAATCCAATTCAGCAGTCGGTTCATCAGCAAGGATGATTTTGGGTTTATGTGCGAATGCTTTGGCAATGGCAACACGCTGCTGTTCCCCGCCTGAAAGTTCATACGGACGATGTTTGGAACGCTTACTTAAACCCACCAACTCTAGACAATAACCCACACGAGATTTCCATTCGCGTGATGGCAAACCAGCAAGTCTTAGTGAAAGTTCCACATTTTCATATGCGGACAAATGCGGTAATAACGCGTACGATTGAAACACAAAACCGAACTTCGATTTTCGCAGTCCGGTACGCGCTCGATCATTCAATTGATGAATCATTTGACCGTCGAATTCAACCGTGCCTTTGCTCGGTAAATCAAGTCCGCCCAAAATATTAAGTAATGTCGTTTTTCCGGACCCCGAACGTCCGCGAAGTACTGTCAAATTCCCAGTTTGAATATGTATGTCTACGCCCTTAAGAACATCGATCTTTAGACCTACTTGTTCAAATGAACGCACGACGCCGGTGCAACGAATCATCCGATCGCCTCAGTTCCTCAAGTTCATATTTCATATCAAATAAGACGATTTCACTTCACAAAAAGTTGCATTCAATTAAATAAAAATAGAAAACTGCCGACATGCACGCGCCGACAGTTCTTTATTTTTAAAATTGCTTTGATTGATTAGAAAAATTATTAATTACCGAATGATTTACGGTCAAGACGCCATGCTTCCAACTTCTCAATTGCATCTTTTTCAATATATCCCATGTGTAATGCTTCTTCAATAAGCGCTCGGTAATTTGACAGTGTAAAAAGTGGGATGCCTGCATCCGCAAATGCTTGGTGTGCATCATCAAACTCATACGTAAAAATTGCTACGATTCCCAGCACGATACCGCCAGCTTCACGCACTGCATTCGCGGCTTTAATTGAGCTTCCACCGGTAGAAATCAAATCTTCAATGACAACAACGCGGTCACCCTGGTTCATTAATCCTTCGATCTGATTTTGTTTGCCATGACCCTTCGCTTTATCGCGAATATAAATCATCGGCGATTCCAATTTTTGCGCGACCCATGCCGCGTGCGGAATACCGGCAGTTGCCGTACCCGCAACCGCATCAACATTTGGGAAGTGTGTTTTAATCACTTCGGAAAAACCTTCTGCAATTGCATCGCGAATTTTTGGGAACGACATCGTTAAACGATTGTCGCAATAGATCGGTGATTTAATGCCTGATGTCCACGTGAATGGTTCATCTGGACGCAGTGAAACTGCGCGAATTTGCAATAAATAACGTGCAATCTGCTGTGCCAATGCTGCGCTCATGCTTCTGACATCTCCTTTATGATCGACAATACCGCTTCGCGCGGATTGCTTGCTTTCGTGATTGGACGTCCTATCACCAAAAAGTCTACACCTTGACGAACAGCGTCCGCAGGAGTCATCACCCGCTGCTGATCTCCAATATCGCTACCAGAAGGACGAATCCCTGGCGTAATGGTTAAAAATGAATCGCCGCATATCGCTTTGATCAATTGTACTTCTTGCGCAGAAGCGACAACCCCATCAAGCCCTGCTTCTTTAGCTAGTTTGGCATAGTGAATGACCGTATCAGATACTTCCCCTGGAATGCCGATTTCATCGTTCATACAGGCTTGATTCGTACTGGTCAATTGGGTTACTGCGATTAACAAAGGTTTTATCCCAATCCCATCCCAGCCTTCTTCTAGTCCCGCCTTCGCCGCCTTCATCATCTCGACACCGCCAGCTGCATGAACATTAAAGACAAATACGCCTAATTTTGCAATCACCCGAGCAGCTGATCGTACCGTGTTCGGAATATCATGCAATTTTACATCTAGGAATATATGATGGCCCGCTTCTTGTAATTGTTTGATAAACTTAGGTCCTTCGGAGTAAAACAATTCCATTCCGACTTTTATCGTCAATGGAATTCCAGAAAACTGCGCCAACAGCGGTTTAGCCGAAGGCGCATCCGGAACATCCAGTGCAATCATAATCCGTTTGGAATCCATATTAACTCATCACCGGCATCGATTTTACGTGGAAATTCATTTGTTCCAATACGAGTAATAATGCTTTTACCGTATCGAGTGACGTCATACAAATGATTCCGTGTTCTACGGATTCGCGGCGAATTCGGAAACCATCACGTTCTGGCGTTTTGCCTTTCGTGAGTGTGTTAACCACAAATTTTGCTTCACCGCTGCGAATCAAATCAAGGATGTTTGGAGAACCGTCCGTAATTTTGTTCACGCGTTTCACATAAATGTCTGCTTTTTCGAATGCATCTGCAGTTCCGCCAGTTGCAATAATTTTGTATCCAAGCTCTGAGAATCCGCGCATGATTTCAACGGCTTCATCTTTATCTTTATCCGCAACGGTAACAACGATCGAACCTGATGGTGGAATTTTCATCCCAGAACCAATTAATCCTTTGTAGAGCGCTTTGGCAAAACTGCTATCGCGGCCCATTACTTCACCAGTTGATTTCATTTCTGGTCCAAGGTATGTGTCAACGCGGCGCAATTTTGCAAACGAGAACACAGGAACTTTAACCGAAATTTGTTTGTCTTCAGGCCATAATCCTTCTGAATAGCCAAGGCTTGTAAGCGTTTGACCCATAATTAACTTCGTTGCCACGTTTGCCATCGGTACGCCTGTTACTTTGGAAAGGAATGGAACCGTCCGCGAAGAGCGCGGATTGACTTCAATAACGTATACAACATCTTGGGAAATGACGAATTGAATATTTACCAAACCGATCGTTTTCAATTCTTTTGCAATTTTTATCGTGATCTCAACGATTTGATCTTGAATTTCTTTGGCGATGGTTTGCGGCGGATATACGGCAATCGAGTCACCGGAGTGAACTCCTGCTCGCTCAATATGTTCCATAATACCTGGAATTAATACCGTTTCTCCATCACAAATGGCGTCAACTTCTAATTCTTTACCGACCATATAACGGTCAACAAGCACCGGATGTTCTGGATTAATTTTGACGGCTTGTTCCATATAACTTAACAATTCTTTGTCGGAATATACGATTTCCATTGCACGACCACCAAGCACATAAGACGGACGGACGAGCACTGGATATCCGAGTGCGTCGGCTGCTTTTACCGCATCTTCAACGGTAAACACGTTATGACCTTCTGGTTGTGCGATGTCAAGGCGCTTCAAAAGCGCTTCGAATTTCTTGCGATCTTCTGCGGTATCGATACTTTCCAAGCTAGAACCGAGAATTTTTACACCGGCTTTTTGCAATGGTGCCGCAAGATTAATTGCCGTTTGACCACCAAATTGAACAATTACCCCAATTGGATTTTCTTGTTCGATCACATTCATGACATCTTCAAAGAACAACGGTTCAAAGTACAAACGGTCAGATGTGTTAAAGTCCGTCGAAACGGTTTCTGGATTGTTGTTGATGATGACAGCCTCGTAGCCTGCATCTTGAATTGCCCAAACCGCGTGAACCGTCGAATAGTCAAACTCGATTCCTTGACCGATCCGAATCGGACCAGAACCAAGCACGAGCACTTTTTCCTTCGAAGATTCCGTCACTTCATTTTCTTGCTCGTATGTTGAATAGTAGTAAGGTGTAGATGCTTCGAACTCCGCGGAACATGTATCAACCATTTTGTAAACTGGAACGATGTCGTTTGCTTTTCGATGTGAACGAATATCATGTTCATTCGTGAATGTTGTCAAATTCGCCAAACGACGCAATTCAGCAATTGAACGGTCACTAAAGCCCATGCGTTTCGCTTTATATAAGATTTCAAGGGTGAACTCAGATTCTTGAATTGTTTTCTCAAACGCAACCATACCCTCAAATTTGTGCAAGAACCACCAATCGATTTTGGTGAGGTCTTGTAATTTTTGAACGGAATAACCGCGGCGAAGTGCGTCTGCGAGCAAGAACATGCGCTCGTCATCCGCTTTTGCAAGACGCGATTCTAATGTCGCTTCGTCTAAGTATTCCGGATCTTTTAATTCCAAGCGATGTGTTCCGATTTCGAGTGAGCGAATCGCTTTGTGCATGGACTCTTCGAATGTACGGCCAATCGCCATCACTTCACCGGTTGCTTTCATTTGCGTACCGAGTTTACGGTTTGCACTCACAAATTTATCAAACGGCCAGCGCGGAATTTTCGTAACGATATAGTCGAGTGTAGGCTCGAAACATGCATAAGTTTGACCAGTAACCGGATTTTGAATTTCATCAAGGGTATAACCGATTGCGATTTTTGCCGCCATCTTTGCAATTGGATATCCAGTTGCTTTGGATGCAAGCGCGGAAGAACGACTCACACGCGGATTTACTTCAATAACATAGTATTGGAATGAATGCGGATCAAGGGCATATTGTACGTTACATCCGCCTTCAATTTTCAGTGCACGAATGATTTTGATTGACGCGCTGCGAAGCATTTGATATTCACGATCAGACAACGTTTGGCTTGGTGCCACAACGATCGAGTCGCCTGTATGAACGCCAACTGGATCAATGTTTTCCATATTACAAATCGTTACGCAGTTATCATTCGCATCGCGCATAACTTCGTATTCGATTTCTTTCATCCCTGCGATTGATTTCTCAATCAAGCATTGCGTGATTGGACTGTGGAGCAACCCGGAAGCTACGATTTCGCGCGCTTCTTCTTCATTATTACAAATCCCGCCGCCTGTTCCGCCAAGCGTGTACGCCGGACGAACGATAATTGGGTAACCAATTTCATTAGCAAAATCAAGCGATTCTTCAATCGTTGTGACAATCACACTTGGGGGAACCGGTTGTTCCAATTCGCGCATCAAATTACGGAACAAATCACGGTCCTCGGCTTGTTTAATTGCACTAAGTTGTGTACCGAGTAATTTTACATTTTCAGCTTCCAAAACGCCTGCGTCCGCAAGCGATACTGCCATATTCAATCCGGTTTGACCGCCAAGAGTCGGAAGCAATCCATCTGGACGTTCTTGACGAATAATTTGACTTACGAACTCAAGTGTAATTGGCTCGATATACACTTTATCCGCCATATTCGTGTCTGTCATGATCGTTGCAGGATTGCTATTAATCAAAACGACTTCGTATCCTTCTTCTTTGAGTGCCTGGCAAGCTTGTGTACCGGCATAGTCAAACTCAGCCGCCTGTCCAATGACGATCGGACCGGATCCAATCACCAGGATTTTTTTTAGGTCATTATTTTTTGGCATACTCGAGTTCTCCTTTGCTTACGTTCAGTTCCGCAAACACAGCTTGACGCGGCGGTTTCGGATTTGATGTTTTGAATTCATGAATCATCGTGATGAAGTCATCAAACAAGTAACCAGAATCCCAAGGACCAGGGGATGCTTCTGGATGATATTGGACTGAAAATGCTGGCAATGTGTTATGGCGAACGCCTTCAATTGTGCCGTCATTGTTATTGATATGAGTTACGATTAATGGTGTATCTTTGACTGAATCAGACAAAATCGTGTATCCATGATTTTGAGACGTGATGTGGCAACGACCATTCGTCAAATCTTTCACTGGATGGTTTCCGCCGCGGTGTCCAAATTTCAACTTCGTTGAATCCGCTCCGCATGCAAGGCTGAGCAGTTGATGTCCGAGGCAAATCCCGAACAATGGAATCTCACCCAGAATATCTTTGATCATTTGAATGGCAACCGGAACATTTTTTGGGTCCCCAGGGCCATTGGACAATAAAATTCCATCAGGGTGCAAGCGGCGAATTTGATCTGCCGTCGTATCGTGAGGTACAACTACCACATCACAACCTCTTTTATTCAACTCGCGTAAAATTCCGCCCTTCGCGCCGAAGTCAACAACGACAACACGTTCTTTCGTCCCTGGATTATGGAACATTGAACGGGTACTAACACGTTGCACTTGATCTTCAAGCAAATTGCTCACTGCCATTTGGGCTTTTAATGATTCAAGAGGACGATCAGATGTGCTGATGATCCCTTTGAGCGTTCCAAACGTACGGATTTTACGAGTAAGCATCCGTGTATCAATGCCCGAGATACCAGGTATATCATATTCTTTCAATAATTGATCTAACGTATATTGACCGCGCCAGTTACTTGGTAACACTTCTTGTTCGCGTACAACAAAGCCGTGAATGTAAGGACGAACCGATTCAAAATCATCGCGTGTAATCCCGTAGTTTCCGATTAAAGGATACGTCATCGTAACAATTTGTCCGCAATACGATGGATCGGATAAAACTTCTTGGTAACCGGTCATTCCTGTGTTGAACACAACTTCCCCAACCATGTCTGTTGTTGCTCCGAATGCTTGTCCAACAAATACCGTACCGTCTTCCAGGATTAATCTTGCTTGTTTCATCTGATGATCCTCCCTCATTCCGCAATCGCCGCTTCCGGCGTTGCACTGCTTTCAGTGTATACTACATGACCTGCAACCATTGTAAATAGTGGCCAACCGAACAACTTCCAACCGCCAAACGGCGTATTTTTACTTTTTGACGCAAAAGTTGATGGATCTACGGTTCGTTCGAATTCTAAGTCAATCAACGTCAAATCTGCTGGCGCACCAACTGCAATCCGTCCACCTGGCAAACCGAACAGTGCTGCTGGTTTTTCCGTCATCGCCTTCAGTAAAAAGTCGAGTGTGACGCGACCTGTTTTCACAAAGTGTGTATATAGTAATGGAAATGCTGTTTCTAACCCAACAATTCCAAATGGTGCCAGGGTAAGCCCACGTGCCTTTTCTTCAGCGGCATGAGGCGCATGATCCGTAACGATCACATCGATTGTACCATCGAGCCATGCTTCGACAACCGCGTCGCGATCTTTCGGAGTCCGAAGTGGCGGATTCATTTTCCAGTTTGCATCGTCAATACCCGGAATATCTTCGTCGCAAAGTAATAAGTGATGCGGACAAACTTCCGTACTTACGCGAATGCCTCGTGTTTTTGCCTCACGAATCAAATGCACTGATTGACGAGTGCTAATGTGGCAAACATGATAATGTGCGCCTGTTTTCTCGGACAATTGGATATCACGACCAACATGTATGGATTCCGATTCATTCGTGATTCCGACCAAACCGTGTTTACGGGCAAATTCACCTTCCGAAACCGCAGCTCCATGTGCGACGAGCGATTCGTCCTCACAATGTGCAACTACCGGCAACCCATGTTCGACAGCCGTCTCCATCGCTTTAAGCATCATGCCGGCGGACTGAACGCCAACGCCGTCATCTGTATATGCGATAATCCCAGCTTTTTGAAGTGCAGCAAAATCTGTTAATTCCTTGCCCAATTGATTCTTCGTAATGCAGCCATATGGAATGACATTCGCAACGCCTTCTGTTTTCGCTTTTTCATAAATGAATTGCACCGTCTCCGGCGTATCGATCACCGGACGCGTGTTAGGCATGCAAGCAATGGTTGTATATCCACCTTTAACTGCCGCACGTGTTCCCGTTGCAATCGTTTCTTTATGTTCAAATCCCGGTTCACGCAAATGTACATGCAAATCGATAAATCCAGCGCTGAGCAAAAGCCCTTCCGCGTCAACGATATGCCACCCTTCTAAAGCAGCAACTTGCTCGTCCGCTTCATTCGTTGTTGGCAAACTGATTTTGGCAATGACGCCATTCTCTACCCACACATCTTGTTTCGTTTGTTCACCCGATCGGGTATCAACGACCCATGCATTGCGAATCCATGTTTTTGTATTCAAAGCGAAAGCCTCCTTAAAATTAATGCCATCGTTCCAATTCGTAATTCCTTTGGCATGAAAGAAATTACTTCTTCATTACCCATTCAAGTACGGCCATACGTACCGGTACGCCATTTGCCATTTGCGGAAACACGCGTGATTGCGGTGCATCGATTACTTCATCATCCATTTCAACATTTCGGTTAATCGGAGCCGGATGCATACAAATAGCATGTGATTGCATTACACTTAATCGCTCTGCCGTTAACCCATAAGCTGCGCGGTATGCACTTGTATCGCTAAACATCGCGTTCGTTTGATCATGCCGTTCGAGTTGAACACGTAGCATCATCACGACATCGGACTGTAATGCTTGGTCCATCGAAATATAATCTGCAAAATCGGCCAATTCCGGTGCACGCATTTCAAAAGGCGCACAAAAGCGGACATTTGCACCTAGTTCACGTAATGCCCATAAGTTCGAACGAGCAACGCGGCTATGTTTAATATCTCCGATTATGGTTACATTCAAATCTTTGATTTCGCCAAACTGTTTCTTCATTGTATATAAATCGAGTAATCCTTGTGTTGGATGCTCGTTACATCCATCTCCTGCATTCACAAGCGGTACGCGAACTTTATTCATGAGTGCTTGCAATACACCTTCTTGCTTCAAACGAATAACCCCAGCATGTACGCCCATCGCTTCCAGCGTTCGAACCGTATCTTCAATCGATTCGCCCTTTTGGACACTAGATACGCCCGCGGAAAAATTCATCACTTCCGCACCAAGACGTTTCTCCGCCACTTCAAACGAGAAGCGCGTTCGCGTACTGTTCTCAAAGAACATGTTCACGACAAAACGATCGTTTAGCACGCGATGTACTTGATCCCCTTCGTTCTCCCAATGTGCTGCCCGCGCCAACCATTCATGTAATTGAGTTGCTGATATGCCGCGAAGTCCAAGCAAATGTCTAGGTGTCTGACTCATTCGTTTGAATTCCCCCTCTGATAAATCACCACTTGATCAATTCCATCTCGCTCATCCAGGCGTACGATAATCGATTCTGTTCGTGATGTTGGTACATTCTTTCCAACAAAATCTGGCCGAATTGGTAACTCACGATGCCCGCGGTCAATTAATACCGCAAGTTGTATACACTGTGCTCGTCCAAGATCCATCAATGCATCCATCGCTGCACGAACCGTGCGCCCTGTATATAAAACATCATCAAATAACACAACCACTTTCCCATCAATTCGCTGAGAATCAGACAACATCAGATCCGGTCGTTGTACCACGTGTAAGCGATCATCACGGTATGCCGTAACATCCAAATCAAACACTGGAACTTGCACCGATTCGAGTTCCTGAATCCGCTTGGCAACACGTTCCGCCAAAAACGCGCCGCGAGTGCGAATCCCTACCAATACCAAATCGTGAACCCCTTTATTCTTTTCCAAAATCTCAAATGCAATTCGGGTTAACGATCGCCTAATTGTCGCATCATCTAGCAAAATCCGCTCACTAGCGGGCATAAAAAAACCTCCTTGTCCATGCTGACAAGGAGGTTGGTTGTCGGTTTCGGGGAAGCGATGCGCGTGTTGTGCAAACGAATTCACACAAACCTAGCAAAGAAAAGTTCATTGTCGCTTCGACGTTACATTACCATTCCTTATCAGTCTCTCGGGACTAAATTAAAGGCGGGTTTCCGATTTTATTTGTTGAAATTATCCCATGCCGAAGCACGTAAAGTCAAGGGCAAAGCGGTGAAACATTTATGTAAACCATCCGTAATTCAATCGATATGATCGAGATTGAATTCGTTATCCTTTCCATTGACAACAGGTATTTTATGGTGCATCTCGAATTTAAGTTAAATGACTCAAATTGTCATTTTTCCAAGGAGGGCTCTATGTGTTTATCAATCAACGACTTCGACGTAAATCAATTTTGTCTATTATTTTTGCGTTATTTACGTTACTGAATTTTATGTTTTCATACATTGCATACGCGCAAGGAACAACATCCAATAAAATCGTTCAATTACAATCCGATTGGGCTTACGCATGGGGAGACGTAAGTCCTCACGCAACAAAAGGAATCAAGTGGAATCCCGTTTCTTCATTAAACAATGTAAATGCTCCTGTAGAAACGTCGGTCGCACCACTAATCACCTTCAAAACGAAATTGCCACAAGTATCCTGCAGCACATGTGTAATCTTTATCAATCATTATGTACGCGCCTATGATCTATACCTAGGTAACGAGAGAATTTATCGCAGCAACGTTGGCAATCAATTGATGAACCTAACGATGGGCAAACCCGCCTTAACTGTTCAATTACCCGCTCATTCCGAAAATCAAGAACTTTTGATTGTAACAAATCTTTATAATCGATCATTTCCCATTTATGATCCGATTTATTTTGGGGAAGAAAAAGAAATTTTAAATCAACTGTGGGCTAATGATGAATCAAAACTCATGATTGGTGCGCTCATTTTATTAATTGGAATTATCTCCTTTATGTTGTTCGTTTCATTAAATCGTGATTATGCATTTTTATTTCTCGGTTTATGCGCGCTTGATATCGGAACATATATGATCTGTTCTGCGGATATTGTTATTTTTTTCTCGAACCATCCTGTCCTTTGGGATTATACCGAATATATTTTAATTTACATAATGCCCGTTTTGGCATGGTTATACTTCCGGCGATTTGTAAAAGAGAATAAACTCGTCGATTGGTTAATCATTGGTAGCACAACAGTATTCATGATCAATGCAATCATTTTTCAGTTTTTAGGAAAACCAATGATTGATTGGGCAGATGATCACCGCTACATTTTTATGATGACGATCGTACTGGTCTTTTGGAGACTTATAAAATCCGCAAATAAAGATAATCGTGATGCACGATTCATCTTATTATCCTTCATGATTACATGTGGAATGACCTTGATTAAATTAGTTGTAGACATCTTTGTCACCGATTCAGGAAATTTAATCCCTTACTGCGGCGGATTTTTTATGCTATCCCAATTGTTTGTATTGACGAACCGTTTCCGACGATTAAATGAAGAACTAACGTTGCGCGGAGACAATTTGGAACAGATGAACGAAAAATTACGACAAATGGATCAAATCAAAGATTCCATTATGGCAAATACATCCCATGAATTACGAACACCACTCCATGGCATGATCGGGTTAGCTGAATCATTACTCGAAACATCTGAAGATCTTTCAACGCAATTAAAAAATCCATTAAAAATGATCGTCTCTAGTGGACGACGCCTTCAAAAATTAATCGAAGATATTTTGGACTTCAACCACATTCGGCAAAACAAGTTGAATTTGAACCTTCAATCGATCGCATTAAAACCTGCCGTAGATGAAGTTATTCAATTAACAAAACATATTTTAGCAAATAAACCAGTAAACATTTCCAATCAAATTTCGGAAGACATTTTGAATGTATATGCGGATGAAAATCGACTCCATCAAATGCTCCATCACCTCATCGGAAATGCGATGAAATTTACGAATAATGGTGAGATTACCATTACTGCCGCACAGCAAAATCATGTCATGATTATCGAAGTGAAAGACACCGGGATCGGAATTGAACCAACTAGTTTGGAACGTATTTTTGAGTTGTTTGAACAAGCGGACACACGCACCGAACGCGTGTATGGCGGAACTGGCATCGGTTTGGCGATCACTCGTAATTTGGCACAAATGCACAATGGAAGTCTAACGGTTTCTTCCGTACCCGGTAAAGGTTCGATTTTTACGCTGTCGTTACCAACTTCCATTCATCAAGATGTCTCAGTTCGCAAACGAATTGATGAATCTCCAGTTCATCGAATCGATCCGATTCCAATTTTGAAGGACTTGCCGGCAATCACTACATCCAATCAGATGAACGATCAATCCGCCATGATTTGGTGTGTTGACGATGAACCTATCAATCTTCAAGTATTATTAAGTCATCTAAAAATGGCAGGTTATCACGTTGAGTTGTTCGAGTCTGGGCCGGAAATGCTTGATGCATTGAAAAAAACAGAAATTTTTCCTGATGTCCTAGTGGTCGATGTGATGATGCCGCTAATGAATGGATATGAATTAACACAAATTATACGAAAACAGCACTCGGCCAGTGAATTACCGATTTTGATGTTAACCGCACGCAGTCAAAGCAGCGATATTTTGGAAGGATTCGAATCGGGTGCAAATGATTATTTAATTAAACCTTTTTCCAAACCAGAATTACTTGCCCGATTAAACATTCAAGTACAATTGGCAAAAGAATATGCACAAAATGAAATAAAACTGATCAAGAAAACTGAGCAAGTGCATCATATTATGAAACAGGCTTTGCAAGGATATTTACTTTTCAACAATGAATTAATGATCACTCCTGAGCACAGCGAACAATGTCATGAATTATTAGGCATGAACCCAACCGGTTCCTCAATCGCAGAATTGATTACAATTGATGATCCGCAATCGTTGAATTGGACGAAACAATTATTAATCGGATTATTTGATCTGCAAGATCATCTCATGCTAGAAACGTATCTTACCTTAATTCGAAATGAGATCGCGATAAATGGACGAATTATCGGGTTGCAATTTAAGCCCGTATTAAATTCGGAAGGTAGCGTGCATATGTTCATGTGTATCTTGTCCGATTTATCCGATCAAAAATTACTTGAGAAAAAATTGCGTTCAGAAGAACAATTACTTCGCATGGCCGTCTCAGTCATGGCAAACCCAGACGATTATAATCAATTAATTGAAGAGTTCCGTCATTTTATCGAACAACAACTTCCAAAGTTAACCGAAGAATTGGTAGAAAATGTGACCCCTGACTTGTTTGTTATGTCAAAAATCGAAAAATTTAAGCAACGCTTTGAAACAGTAAACTCATATTTATCGGTACCTTATTTAATCCATGCGGAAAAAGCCGTTTTGAAACACCGCGACGAGGATGTTACAGCATGGCATTCCCGGATTCAAAGCATGCAGTGGTTATCCCCAATTGAAGTGGAGCATGAACGACTCGAGAAGGTTTTGCCTGAATCCATTTTAACTGACAGACGTTTAGGACCGCTTCGGAGCAGAGAATCACTTTTTCACTTGAAACAACAAATACTCGATCGTTTACCATTAAAAAGTTCGGTTGCTTTAATTGAAGAAGTAGAACAAATGTATCATTTACCATTTTGCCAATTGTTTGAACCACTCGATCTTGCACTACATGCATGGTCTGATCGATTAAAAAAATCCGTCAATCCCCTTCAAATTTCCGGAGGTGAATGGAAAACGGAAATTGATTCTTGGCAAAAATTCGCTCAATCGTTCGTGCATATTATTCGCGGCCAATTGGAACATCAAATTGAAACGCCTGAAGAACGAATACAGGCCAACAAACCAGAACGCGCAACGTTTTGTATTGATATTCAACGTAGCATTTCAGAAATTATCATTCGATTTACAAATGATGGAAAAGGTGATCCGAAACTAAGCGGAGCATTGCGTCCTGGCATGTTTCCGACGACTCAATCGTATGGACTAAATATTATTCAAGAGCAAACTGAAGTACTTGGCGGGACGATTACCATCAAATCCTCCGTTGAACTCGGGACAGAATTTATTTTTCACTTTAACTATCGCTCCTAATTGTTACATTTACATTACTTCTCATTAAATATATAATAGAAATAGTAATACATTCCTATTATTCAAAAGAATGAAGGTGATGTACAATGACTTGGAGCTCTAAGCTATTCAATGTATTCCGAGCGATCATTGGTCAATCACCGAATCAGGAAACGGAACAGAACAACATTTCAGATCATCCATCAGAATCGTCTTCCATCGGATTGAATCAACTAGTGTCTACTCTACAACATGAACATACCCAACCGATCTTTGAACTCCCTAAATTGCCGAAACCGGAACAATCCGATTCGTTACTAATTTGGGCAGTTGACGATGAACCGGTGAATTTAATGGTCATTGAAACTGCGATGTTGAATACCGGTTTTCAGGTTCGTGTGTTTGAATCAGCAACTGATGTACTTTTTGCGATTCGCAACGAGAACGTCATTCCGCATCTGATTTTAGCTGATGTCATGATGCCAACAATGTCTGGTTTTGAATTAACGGAGATCATTCGCATTTCATATGCCCCGAATGATTTACCAATCGTCATTGTTTCCGCAAAACATCGACAAGAAGATATCGACCAAAGTAAACGCGTCGGTGCGAATGACTTTTTAAAGAAACCTTTTGCACGTGCTGATTTACTAACACGTGTCAAAAGCCAACTGCATTCTGCATAATTTAATAGCTGATGAACGGAATTTGATTCCGATTCAATCGGCTATTTTTGTTTGATTTGAAATCACAATGGAAGGAATCTCCCTCCAATTGTCGAATTTTAACATGAATTGTAAAATCAATTGATGGTGGTGTATTTATGCGTGTGCTGATCATGTTGATACTATGTATTTATACAGGTTATTTAAGTATTGCCTATGCTGAATCTACGTCATCCGTTCAATCGATGGAAAAATGGATGTTCAGCGCCGGAGCAGTAACTTCTTCTACGATTAATTCATCCAAGTGGAGTCCATTAGATAAGTTCTCAGATCATCAAACCGAATTGCAAGCTGCGAATCAAATTATCACGTACAAAACCACACTTCCAACAACCAATTGTAAATCGTGTGCGATCTATATTGCGAATCGCGGATATGAAATCGAAATTGATGGCAAACTTGTCGCGACCGCCGGCGGTGGAATTAAACCAGTTCATTTCCCAATGGGTAAATCACAAAATTTAGTTCATTTAGATGCAAATGAAGATGGAAAAACAATATTAATTCGAATGAATAATTCCGTTCGAAAAAATGTACTTGAATTACCCATCCAATACGGACAATCCGAAAATATCATCAAGAATCATATGGTAGAAGATGCATTTACAATTCGTATGGCAGAATTTGTGATCATGGTTTCGATCATCTCATTAATTATGTATTTCTCGATGAATCGAAATTATACGTATTTAACCTTTGCGATTGCCGCACTGAACATTGGAATTTTCATGTTTGTTCGAACACCAACATCCACCTTGATTTGGTTTGAATCGTCTCCCCTAAGCGATATACTTGAATATTTCGGAATCTATTTTTTGCCAATCACGTGCTGGAATTATGTTCGTTCGATCGTATCAGCTCCAAATTGGTTACACCGCTTAAATCTATGGATTCCGAGTTTATTTATTGTATGGATACTGATCAATTGGACATTAGAAGGGGTTCCCCCGTTTGATTTTGTTATGACAGGAGAACTTATCTTATTATTTTCATTTCTCTGCATCATCAGTTTGCTACTATTTCATGGATTAAAAGGTGATCAAAATGCACGGTTAATCGGTCTTTTACTTGGGATTTCCGGTTTTCTCGCCATCATTGAAACGATGACGTACGTTATCGGATTACCAAGAATCAATTTAACTGCCTTTTCTTCTGCTTTTTTCATTGCATCACAACTTTGCATATTCTTAAACCGCGTTCAACGATTGAACAAACATTTAAATGAACAAAAAATTCATCTACAAAACTTGAACGAGCGGTTGACTAATTTGAATCAATTAAAAGATGAATTTATTGCAAATACATCCCATGAACTTCGTACCCCACTTCACGGAATGATCGGATTGGCAGATGCGATGTTAGATGGTGGTAGTGGCACTTTAACTCCTGCTGCAAAAAAGAACTTGGAAATGATTATCGCGAGTGGTCGCCGCTTAACTAATCTTGTGAATGATTTACTTGATTTCGCTAAAATTCGCAGCAATGGGCTACAATTGGTCATACAGCCATTGCATATTTTTGAATTGATTGATTCCGTCGTTACGATGGCGAAACCAACGCTTGGAAACAAACCGGTTGTTCTATCAAACCGAATTCAAATGAATACACCATTAATTCTTGCCGATGAAAATCGGATGCAACAAATGTTACACAATCTCGTTGGTAATGCGATTAAATTCACAACTTCCGGACGAATTGAGATTGCCGCAACATGGAATGAAGAAAATGTTGCGATCACCGTACTTGATACTGGAATTGGTATACCTGCACATAAAATAAATCAAATTTTTGAATCATTTGAACAGGCTGACGGTGCAATTGCCCGTGAATATGGTGGAACTGGACTGGGATTAGCCATTACAAAACAGCTTGCATTGCTGCAAAAAGGTACAATAGATGTCAAATCTTCCGTCGGAGACGGCTCTGTATTTACATTGATTTTACCAAGAGCGACAGATACACGAATTAACCCAACCACATCAACTGAAGGTACCGATAATATAACTTCAACCGGATCTTCTGCATTATCTGATTTCGAATTGTTACAACTGCAACGTTTTAACACATCTACCGTTGTCCATCAAGAAATCATTCGGAATATTGTTGAAGAAACTGACGATTCCATTTCTCTTCAAGAAACGAAAGCAGTCATTTGGTGCGTAGATGATGAACCAGTAAACTTACAAGTATTAAAAAATCATTTATTAATGGAAGGTTACGATGCGCATCTTTTTAATGATGCCATAGAATTATTGAATGCAATGGAAACAACAGAACGTTTCCCTGATCTTATGATCGTTGACGTCATGATGCCCTATATGTCAGGATTTGAATTAACTCGAAAACTTCGCGAACAACATCACGCTAGCGAATTACCGATCATTATATTAACGGCAAAAAGTCAAAGCGAAGACATTATTGAAGGTTTTACAGCGGGGGCTAACGATTATATTATCAAGCCTTTCGTCAAATCAGAATTGCTTGCACGGATGGAATTACATCTGCAATTATCCAAACGACACGCAAATTTGGAGAACCAAGTGAAAACAAACGAAACTGCGGTCAAACAAATGATCGCCAGTGTAGCGCAAGCGGTTTTAATGTTTGATTCAACACTTGTGATTTCCGGTGAATATACCCCAATATGTAAATCAATCATCGGAAAAGATCCGAATGGCTATCCAATCCAACACATTCTTGCTGCGAATGATGAAAAAATGCAAAAATGGTTCGTTTCCATGTTCCAAGACTTATTTGCAGCTACTTCAATTCCAAATATTGAAACGTATTTTTCACTCATCCCAGATCAACTCGAGATTAACGAAAAATTGATTGGTGTCAAAATGCAACCTGTACGTAATCCAAATGGAAAATTAATGTGGATCATGGTTGTGCTGAGTGATTTATCAGACCAAATGCTACTTGATCAACATTTAGCGGAAGAAGAAAAATTACTTCGCATGGTAGTTCGGATTGTCTCGAACGCCAAAGCATATGAAACGCTCGTTCAAAATTATCGTACGTTTATCGATGAAACACTTCCTAAACTTGCTGAAGAAACATTTGACGATCAACCGAGTGAGCATTATTTACTCACACAAATTTCAGATTTTCGCGTCGGTTTTGAGAAATTAAATTCGTTTATGCTCGCACCCTATTTGGCACATGTGTATCCATTACTTAAAAAGCTTCACGGGGAAGAATCATCTGAATGGATCGAACGTATTCAATCGTTAAGTTGGATTTCACCACTTGAATTAGAACAAGAACGTATGCGATCGGTGTTACCGGAACAACCATTAACCATTCAAAATGACGTCGTATATAGTGAACGCGATTCGTTATTCGAATTAAAACAACATATTATGGATACTTTGCCACTTCAGGATACAAAAGAATTAATTAGTGAAATTGAGCAATTATATTACTTTCCGTATCGAAGTTTATTTATTTCTTTGATTGAACGCTTTCCAAACGCCACGATGCAGGGCGGAGAATGGACACTTGATTTGGATCCATGGGAATCTTGGGCAAGTATGATTTGTGATTCGATCTTGGAAGAAAGTTCAACACTTGATCGTTCTTTGTTAACATTAGGAATTACGATCTTACGTGAATCTCAACTTATGGATATCATCTTCCTTCTAGATGGCTTCACAATTACAGACGCTAACCTTGAACAAATCCAATTGCTAACATTGCGTTTTGGCGGTTCAACATTGGTTGAAACAAATAATCAAGAAATGGTGCTTAAATTTACATTTGCAATGTTTAATTAACCATGAAAGTGCTACAAACTAGAAAATGTAAATAAAGGAAAAAGGTAATCACTCGCGAATATTACTTCGAGCGGTTACTTTTTTTGTTAGGAGGCTTAACTTTTGATTAAACTTACAAACTCGAAAAGCCTCATTTTGATGGTTAGCGTCTTTTTCATTCTAATTATAGGAGCAAGTAATGCATATGTTTCACATGCATATGCTGAAAATTCAGGAGCAGCTCCAATCAAGTTACGATGGGAATGGACGAGCGGTATCGTGACCCCTGAAACGAAGAACCTTGCAACATGGCAATTGATCAACTCATTAGAAGAATCACCCCACGCTGTTTCAGAGGTCGGTCGTATTATTAGTTATCGACTTTCGATACCACCGTTGATGTGCGATCAATGTGTCATCTCAATTCACGATATTTACAGGAATTACGACATTTATTTGAACGGGAGATTATTTCATAACTTTGGAACAATTAATACGAACACCCCTGATTCATTAGGTAATCCGATTGAGCGGTTTCATCTACCTAGTCAAACACCGATTGAATTGTTAATCGTCGTAAAGGGCTTGAAAAAGGACGTCGGAATTTATGGCCCCGTTTTTGTTGGTGATGCAGATGAGTTACTCCAAACCGATATGCGTAAAACCATGGCTTGGTTAATCGTTGTCGCATTCACTTTTTTTGCGAGTGTATATAATTTGATCGTATTTTTTCCGGTCCGCTGGGAACGTGTTGAATTATATTTCAGTATTACTGCACTAATTTCATCGGTATATCTCATATGCCGAATTGATTTGATACGATGGTTTGTCGATGCTCCGGTATTTTTTGATTTTACGGAATACATCTCATTTGATTTGATGGCACTATCGTGTTGGTTATACTTTTGTGAGTTTTTCTTGGCAAAACAACGTTGGGCCACAGGTATCACTTTGGGATATTCGTTATTGATTGCGTACATTACCATCCAAACCATTACTGGCTCTCATTTACCTCATGAATATACGTCAATTGTCATCCTGTTAACTGCTTTTATTTTACTTTTGATGATCGTGATTAGCATCTTTGCATCATTCAAAAAACGTGAACATTCCCTTTTTTTCGTTGGTACATTTGGATTATGCATTTTGTTATGTTTACTTGGACTTTATGAATCCGTTTGGGGAAACAATCAATTCGAATTAGGACCTTATATTTTGTTAACATTTGTTAGTTCACAACTGTATTTACTATCAAGCCGCTCCAGACAATTGAATAAAACATTGAACACTCAAACCATCGAACTTGAACAAAAAAATCAAGATCTAATTAAGTTAGATAAAGTTAAAGATGAATTTTTGGCGATGACGTCCCATGAATTGCGCACGCCATTAAACGGAATTATCGGATTGTCTGAATCCCTAATCGAAGGTGCAGCAGGTCCGATCAATCGCGTCATGCGTGATAATTTACAGATGATCATGAACAGTGGAAAACGACTTGCCAATCTCGTCAATGATATTTTAGACATATCTCAAATGCGTATCAAAGGAATTCAACTAAAACGTGCTCCTTTGCATATCCGAAATATTACAGATCTCGTATCGCAAGCGCTACAACCCGTTTTGCGCGAACAAGTCACATTGATCAATTCCATTGAATTAGGAACGCCAGAAATATACGGGGACAACAATCGACTCCAGCAAGTTTTATATAATTTATTCGGAAATGCGATGAAGTTTACACATATCGGCTCGATATCCGTTTGGACGACATGGGATACAAAATCCGTTCATTTACACATTAAAGATACGGGCATAGGCATTGCAACTGAAAAACAAGAAACAATCTTCCAACCTTTCGAACAAGCGGATTATACAATTGAACGCAGATATGGTGGCAACGGACTCGGGTTATCGATTTCTAAACAGTTGATTGAGTTACACGATGGGACGATCAAACTAAATTCTAAGCTCGGTGTCGGGTCAGAATTTATTATCTCGTTACCACGTGCAGATCATTATTTATTCAAAAAATAATTAAACAAACCCCTCTGCATATCAATTCTCGCAGAGGGGTTTTTGAAATATTAATTTGCCAAATATGTTTCTTTACCTTGGTCTTTCGTTGCTTGGTGATTTACGGTTGCTTCCATAATATCAGTAAAATTAACACTTTGCGGATTCATGTCTTTCCATGTTTGACCACTGTATTCTTGAAGTGGCCCTCGTCCAAATAATCGGTTCATCAGTAACGCTAATTCTCGGCGAGTCACTGTCGTTTTTATCTGCGTATCCGGTTCACCTAACCAAGATACTTCGCGTTTTGCCGATTGAACATTAGCAGAAGTCACTAAAAATTTAGCAATTAATTTCGATAGGATAAAACGAACATCATTGCGTGATACCTTTTGATCCGGACCGAATTTACCTTTACTTACTGCACTCAAAAAGTTCGTACGCACCGCAATATCCGCATAACCAACTAACCAATTATTATTTTTCATATCCGTAAAGACAAGCGCTTTAGAAGTGTTTGGAGCTTTCACGCCACTAATCCGAACGACTGCAGCTGCTAATTCGCCGCGAGTTAGTGCACGTTCAGGCTTAAATGTTTTATCTGGATAACCATATAAATAAAGGGTATGTGCAATTTTGACGGGTATAGGTTTGATCAGTACAGGGTTGATTTGAATTTCAACAACTGCAGGATTAGATAATTTTTTGCCGTCATCTACCGCAAATTCAAATCGATCGGTTCCAATAAATCCTGGATTCGGTACGTACTTATAAAATCCATTTTCAAAAAGTTCAACGGTTCCATTCAACGGGGCTTTTGTAAGCACATATTTTAAAACCGATGCATTTTCTCGTGTCGTTGTTCCCGTTAGTTGCCCTTCAAGTGTTTTCCCTTGATCGATTGTCGATTGTTGGTTCTGTGCTTGAGGAAGCGCAGTAATAAATACTTTGATTTCAATTGGTTTCGAGGTTTCTTTTCCATCATTGACAACCACCGTAAACAAATCGGATCCAGTACTCCCTGCGTTTGGTACGTAACGTAAAGAACCTGTTTTTGAGTCCACAGCTATACTCCCTTTTTGCGGGAAGCTTTGAAGTAAGTATTGCAATTCATCATTCTCAACATCGGTTGCCTGAATCATAGCATTTACTGGTACTCCAAGCTCAGAAAGCAATGTTAATGGTTGACCTTCTGGTGCATCATTTACCGGGTTTATTTTGATCGTATACGTCGCAGGTAAGGAATATACAATTCCATCATTTGCAACAACTTGAAATGAATCAGCACCCGAATAATTTTTATCTGGTGCATACGAAAATGCTCCTGTTACTTCGTTCGGTTCCAATTTCCCATGCGCTGGCTGTTCAAGGATTTTGTATGTTAACGTATTGCCGTCTACATCTGTTCCTTTTAACACGTCAACAACCGGACCAGCATCTTCATCAATCGTATAACTTTTCGGAGCAATTTCAGGTTTGTGATTTTGGATATATGTTTTTGTAAGATCTATACCAGCAGGTCTGAATGTATGATCAAAATACAATTTACTAATATAATGATTTGCATATGCGCCGCCCGTTGCAGAAGTGAATCCTAAATAGACAGGTCCTGTCGGGAACATTGTCGCCAAATTTAAATTCGATGCCTTAACATTCGCTTCAACAGGTCGAACCGCTGTTGTAGAAATGCGCACTTCCATTTTTTTTGTATCACCATTATATTCAATCCAAACATGCTTCGTTTTTCCGTCATCGAGGACAATGCCCTGTTTCTCTAATGCACCCGCTGATGTGACAACAAGCGGTTTGTTTAAGTCACCATTCACATCAACTGCAATATGGTTACCATCTGGATCCCCAAATGCACTCGGGTTTAGCCAGGAGTCGAATTCAACACCAATGCTATTCGTCAAATCCAAGTAACCGATACCGCCTCCATCTTTACCAACCACATTTGTTTTTTGGGCCAACACAAACACGATACCATCTGCCCCGCCATTGCCTGCATTCGTAATTTTCATCGTAAAATACGCACTAAACGATTGATTAGACTCCAATTGCAATGGATTTTTATAAAATGTTGAACCTGAAACATAAGGTTGGCTCGTCGTTAATTGAATCGACCCATCATTTGGTCCTCCATTTAACTGGGTCGCCTCACCATTCAATACCCAATTCGTATCCTTGAATGAATCATATTTCAATTCAATCGGCTCATCCGCTGCAAATGCACTAGCATGTATGATGGTCATACCTAAAAAAGCTGTCGTCAAAAATAACGTTCGTTTCCACCATTTTTTCATTAATTTTTTCACGATAATACCTCCCAACAATCAGTTCAAACGTTTGCAATGCTATGGTATCTAATATATCACTTGTAGTAACCAATAAACAAATCCATAAATCGCAAAAAAACGACACATTGTGAAATTCTGTGACAAGAATTTCAAACATGTCGGTACCCATCATCCTGAGTTCACAAGATCTAAATCATATAGTTTTAACGCAACTTCAAGCATCAGAATATGTTCGCCTTGCTCTAAATCTACGCAGAGCACTTTCTGTACACGTTCCATCCGATACAATACCGTATTATAGTGCGTAAATAATTGCTCTGCCGTTCGCCGAACATTACGATTTTGAGCAAAAAACATTTTCATCGTTTGAATTAATTGACTATTACTTTGTTGATCCGCCTCAATGAGTGGGTGCACATAGGTTTTGAGTAGTCTTCTCCGCTCGGGACTGTCTGCCAATTGCATGAGAATCGGAAACATTCCTAGTCGATCATACGTCACGATTTCACCAGTAAAACGACTTACAGGATACAATCTTGAGACGCGAATTGCCTCTTGAAAACTAATTGGCAAATCAACAGCTGAGCTGACGACATTGCCAAAACAAACGGCTTTTGCCATGGGTGCGATCGCTTCCTTTAACCAAGAGAGCAAATACTTCCCCCATTTTTCACGATTGATTTGCTCATCTTCCGAATATGCCATAACGATCGTTAATTCACCGTCCATCTGTACCATCCATAATGTCGAAGGTTCATATGGTTTTAATTTTCGCTGCTCAATGGATAGAAAATATGATATTTTTTCATGCATATCATCTAGGTTAACAATCGCCACTACATACTTCGCAGCTTCTGGCAATGGACATCCGCATGCATCCGCCCGAAATCTTAAATCATTCATTGACGGAATGCGGCCCCAAAGCCAATCTTGAACAAAGGGATCACGATATTTCGTTTCAATTGCATATAGCGCATCCGAATTCATCATTTCAAGTGCAATTATCGATTTCACACGATCGATTGTTAACAAATCAACCGGTAAAAACGGCCCATTCCACTCAACCGCAATGAGCGCTGCTTGTTTGCGATTCGACAATTGAATAAAGATCGAATGGATCCGTACTTGTCGTCCGCCAATCCAAACGGTACGTAGCGGGTAGCCATTGACAAGATCCACTTCCCCGCGGCGAATCGCCGGGCGCACCCCATTTAACCAATCGCCACTTGAACTCGCGAGTGCCTCCATAAACGATTCAGTACCTTGCGAGACACCACGCCAACGCCAACGTTCCGCATCTTCAATCCATATCAGCGGATTTCCAAGTACGGTTTCGAGCGTAACAAGCAGTTTCTCTATTCCTCCGCCTTCAAGCAATCCATTCGTAATCAATTGAAGACGTTCTTGTAATTTGGACAATTGCTCCACTTCTTGGTGCATCAAATGTTCCATGACATCACGCGTAATTTCGGAAAATACCGTATCCGTCGGTAACTCAAAAATCGGAAATTGAAGTCGATTCGCAAGGGCAATCGCTGCTTCAGGAATTTCTTGAATAAACCGCTTTGTTTTGATCGCTAACGCCGCAACACCCCGTTTGTGCAATTCAGGGATTAAATGCATAAGCGTCATCGGTTGATCGCGAAACGGATATCCAGTGGTCAGTAACAACTCACCTGGTCTCACCCATTCTGCGACATCTGGAACTTCCATCACGTTCACGTGATTGATAATTCGGTTCAACCCCGCGTTCCCAGCAATACATTTTGCATTCTGAAAAGGTGATAAAGATAGCACTTCAGAACAGGTCATTTCTTTTTCATTCCATCCCATCACCGCTCACCTCAATTCACAACTTATTGAATCGCTTGAATAATCTTGTCGCAATTCGTTGTCCAACCAAAAATCCCACCTTGCTGGTGAATCATCTGAATCGCCGCTTCATGGTCCGCAATATCATATGCCGCTGTTGCATCCTCAACGACCAAACATTCATAACCTCGATCATTCGCTTCTCGTACTGTTGTATGCACGCATACATGGGTTGTCACGCCAGTAACGATCAGCGATGTAATTCCATTCCTTTGTAAAATAGCCTCAAGATCCGTTCGATAAAATGCACCCTTACCTGGTTTATCTATGATCCATTCGTCTTCGATGGGATACAGTTCTTCGACGATATCATGTCCAAATTCACCACGCACGAGGATTCGCCCCATCGGACCAACATCACCAATGCCTGCTCCTTTTGCTTTACTTCTAGCCAACTTACTTGGAGGACAATCAGACAAATCTGGTAGATGTCCTTCCCGCGTATGAATAATCATCCCACCATGTTTACGAAACAAGTTCAATAATGCGGCAATAGCCGGGATGATCCGGCGAGTTGGAGTAATATCATTCCCCAATCGTTCACCGAATCCACCCGGCGCGCAAAAATCACGCTGCATATCAATGATCACCAATGCCGTATTTTTAATATCACAAGTAAAGTCGTATGGTAACGCTTTAATTACCGTCATAATCAATATCCTTCAATCGGCACTTCGAGCGGGATATCCACGCGTGTCGTTTTGAAAAACTCATTACTAACCTTGCCTTCCACCGTTGGCACGAAAATGCTCAATTGCTCCGTCGGTTCGGCGTCATCATTACGTACCGAGTGAATCACACCTGCGGGAACGAGAAATGTGTCTCCCGCTTGAAAACTATGCCATTCCCCATTCAAATACAAACGTACTTTGCCCTTTGTAATATGGATGATTTCTGCAACATTATGATAATGTGGCAACACCGCTCCGCCCACATCGATTTTTTCCCATAAAATAGAACTCATCAAAATATTCATTCCATCTGCTTCTTGCGCACTGGTCACTTCGCGATGATGCAAACCCGGATGATCTTCGAATTTGCCCCATGGCATCGTTGCACCTATTTTTACTTGTGTCATTCCTGCCGTTGAAGGCGCAGTATGTTGCATGATTATTTTCCTCCTGTCGTCAGTGGAATGAGGGAATTCAGCACCTTTATTACTTCTACTGATGAAGAAACGGCACCGAACACACCGCCTTGCATCGTCACCATTTTGAGCGCAGCCAAATGATTACCTTCATCGGTTGCCCCCGTACAATCTTCCAAGATCAAACATTCAAACCCTCTGTCGTTCGCCTCTCGCATTGTCGTATGCACGCATACATCGGTTGTTATCCCAGTCAAAATTAAATGCGAAATTCCTTTATTCCGAAGTACGAGTTCTAGGTCGGTTGCGTAAAAACTACCTTTGCCCGGTTTATCAATAATCATTTCTCCAGGAAGTGGATACAGTTCAGGGATGATGTCCCAGCCTTTTTCGCCGCGAACTAATATTCTACCGCACGGTCCAGCACTTCCAATACCTGCACCAATTTGTTCGCTGCGCCAGCGTTTATTTGGCGGCAAATCGGATAAATCGGGTTTATGTCCTTCTCGCGTATGAATAATCGTCAATTTTGGAATTTGTCTTGCTGCTTCAAGTAGTTTACTGATTGGCTCTATCGCTCTTGCCGTAAGGCTAATGTCATAGCCCATTTGATCGACATAGCCACCTTTTCCGCAAAAGTCCATTTGCATATCAATGACGATGAGTGCAGTTTTGGACGGTTCGAATGCCCCGTCATACGGCCAAACATAAGGTGTTGCGTTCACTTGCATCGAAAGAACGCTCCTTTCTTAAGCGAAAGCCAGTGCCTATTGCTAAGCACCGGCCAGCTTCACGTTTCAATGTGTCAAAACATCACTTCGGAATGCTTCCGATTACGTTCTCTGCTAGGTAATCCATTTTCTCGAGTTCCTCGACTGGAGGTTGTTTGCCTGCTTCAATTTTGACCGCACCACTTTGATCCTTCAAGCCTGCATCGAACGGTTTGAATTCACCTTTTACGATTTTATCGTGCAAATCAGTGACGAGCGTTTGAACATCTTCAGGTACGGAACTGCCGAATGGTGCCAACTCAACTACACCAGTGTCAATGCCTGCACGGAAGCGTGCATCAAATTTACTACCTTTGAATTTTCCATCAGCAACAGTTTTCACCATTTCGGAATACAATTTCGTCCAGTTCCAAATAGAACCTGTCAACCAACCTTTTGGCGCCAATTCATGCGCATCTGCATGGTAACCAACGGACATTGCGCCGCGTTTTTCAGCAGTTTCAATAATTGTTTTCGTGCAATCTTGGTGCTGTGCAAGTACGTCAACACCGGAATCGATCAATGTGTTCGCTGCGTTTGCTTGTAATGAAGGGTCACACCAGCTGCCTGCGAATACTGCCGTAACTGTCGCATTTGGATTCACAGATTTTGCACCTGCAGCAAATGCATTAATGTTCAACAATACTTGCGGAATCGGGAAAGCGACAACGAATCCAAGTTTATTCGTTTTCGTCATTTTACCTGCGGTAACACCAGTCAAATATACTGTTTCCCAGATATTTCCGAAATATGTCCCTAAGTTTTCAGCCGTTTTCAAACCACCTTGATGTAAGAACACAACGTCTGGATGACGCTTTGCAACTTCTAACGCTGGGTCAAGATGACCGTAAGATGTAGGGAAAATAATTTTTGCGCCATTACGAATCATCTCTTCCATCACGCGCTCAGCTTCCGCAGTTTCTGGGACGTTTTCTTTGCGTAATACTTTCAAATCTGGAAAATCTTTTTCAACGGCTTCAGAGCCAATGTATGCTGCTTGGTTATACCCATGGTCGTCTTTCGCTCCCACAAAGAGGAATCCAACTGCTGAACCGCCAGTACCAGGTGCTGTTGATGCTGCCGTTGCTTCAGGTTTTGCTGCATCCTCTGTTTTTGTTGCGCCGCTCGAACAAGCGCTGACTACCACCATTACCGCGATCATTAATGATGCAACTAACGTACGTTTGAACTTGAATGTGTTCATGTGTTCCACTCCTCTTTTTTTGTTTGCAAACCTAAGCGACAACGACCGTCTTTCACGTTTGTACCGCCCCCCTCCGCTCTGCAACACGTCGCAAAGCCTCAGGCATCGCACCGATTCCTTGCTTGCGTCGTTCGACCAAAAATAAGACGAACAACGTTAGCAAATACGGAGTCATTAATAAAATGAAGGGAGAAACGGCATAGCCGCGAGCCTGTAAAATTAGTTGTAGCGCCTGTGCGCCGCCAAACAAGTACGCTCCGAGCATCGCCCGAACCGGCTTCCATGAAGCAAAAATCACGAGTGCAACTGCGATGATCCCGCGTCCAGCGGTCATATTCTCGACCCATGCCATCGTAAACGCCATCGATAATTGAGCGCCGCCGAGACCAGCTAACATGCCTCCTGCGGTAACACCCAAATAACGGATCAACCGTGGTGAATGTCCCATCGCATAGACGACCTCTTCACGTTCACCGACCGCTCTGAGCAGTATCCCCCATCTCGTTTTGAACAAAAATACCCCAACGAGCGGACCAATCACATATGCTGCGTATGTTAAAACATCATGATTAAATAAAATCGGACCAAGAAATGGAATGTCTGATAAATAAGGAATCGGAATGACCTGCAGTCCTTGAATTTGTTTGGTCACATAGTCTTGTCCGAAATATGCTGTAATCCCGAGTCCAAAAAACATCACTGCCAGTCCGGATGCAAGTTGATTCGCACCCATCGTCACAACGAGAAATGCATGGATAAGTCCTGCGAGTCCTCCAGCAAGTAACGCTGCCAAAATCCCAAGTGCTGCGCTTCCGGTATCTGCTGTTACCGCAAATCCAGCAAATGCCCCCATAATCATCGATCCTTCAACACCAAGATTGATGACACCTGATCGCTCACCAACCAATTCGCCAATTGAACCATACAATACAGAAGTTCCTGCTCTAACTGCACCCGTTAATAATGCCTCAATCATTTGGTCGCCCTCCTTTCAGCAGCTAACACCGCAAACAAGATCAGCGCCATAAACACATTTACAATCGATGAAGGTAAACCCGAAATCATCTCCAGTGTATTGCCTGAAACACTGATCGCCGCCAGTAAAAACGAACTAAAAATTAACAAGATCGGCCGATTCCATGCGGTCCATGCCGCCAAAAATCCGAAGTACCCATATCCAATCCCAGTCATCGGTCTTAAATGGCCTTCAATTCCAGAAATTTCGATCATCCCGGCAATTCCAGCCATCGCTCCGCCGAACAACAACATCCAAAACTGAATGCTTTTCACATTCAAACCAGTCTGCATCGCTGCTGTTGGATTTCCGCCAACGACCTTCGTGATAAAACCTAATCGTGTAAATTTGAACAACAACCAGATGATAAAAGTAATGGCGATCGCAATAAAAATCCCAATATGCAGCCTGCTATCTCCAATCATCGGTAATCTCAAGTTATCGATCAACCGCGGTGAAAACGGCCAGTTACCGGAATTCGGATCTTTGAATGCTCCGAATACAAAATACGCAAGTGTATAACTAGCTATATAATTCAATAAAAGGGTTGTAATCGTTTCATTCATCGATGCAAATCGTTTCATCGCTGCCGCGAACATCGCCCATAGTGCTCCACCGATTGCTCCAGCAATGACCATCAGCGGAATGCCGAGCCATGCAGGCATCTCATTGAACAAATACACGCCAGATGCCGTTGACACCAGTGCGCCGATCGTAAGTTGACCTTCTCCTCCAACATTCACAAGTCCTACCCTTGCAGGTATCGCAACCGCAAGACCTGTCAGAAGGAACGGTGTCATCTTGATCAACACTTCGCCAAATCCGTACCAATCACCAAAGATCGAATCAAGCATCGATTGATAGACCTCAATCGGATCGGCTTTTTGTGACATTAAAAACAAAGTGTACAAAATGAGCGGAGTGAGCACGACCCATAAACCAGTTTGGATATGATAGCCAAGCTTTCCAAAGGTAAATCGTTTGCGAATCGTATTTACGAGTGTGGTCATGATGCTTCACCACCTTTTAGCATCAGTTGACCGAGTTCCTGTGCATTCACTACTCTTGGATCATAAGGACCAAGCACCTTCTGGTGACTAAGCACGTACATGCGATCCGACAATTCATACAGTTCCGTTAAATTTTCTGTGATCAGTAAAATTGATGTGCCTTGATTTCGAAGTTCAAGTAGTAAATTTTGTGTTTCTCTCGTCGTGACGACATCAAGTCCTCGCGTCGGATACGAAACGATGAGTAATTTCGGCTTGCGTGACATCGCCCGCGCTAACACCATACGCTGTATATTTCCACCTGATAGTTGATCCGCCCGGCGCTTCGGATCGGCAACGGATAATCTGCGATATTCAGGAAGCGCACGTACGCTTCGCTCGGCCGCTTGCCAATTGATGCCGAGTTTCGTATAGGGAACAGCAATTCCGGTTAGGACCATATGTTCCAAAATCGTTAACCCACTAATAATCGATTCTTGAACTGGATCTTCCGGAATATACGAATACCCTTTTTCAATCCAAGCTTTTACCGCTTTTCCCGTCATATCTGCTCCATCAATGAACACTTTGCCTTGTTTTGGTACGCGAAGCCCATATGCACTTTCCGCAAGTTCCAATTGTCCGTTTCCGGAAATACCAGCCACACCCACAATTTCACCGGGATGAATTTCAAAATTGATATGACTTAATATTGGTTTGCCATGATCATTTAACAACGTCACATCCGCAAGTTGGAACACCGGTAACTCTTGATTCGTTTTCACTTCATGAGCAAGTGGTTCCGGCATCTTCTGATTGCCAATCATTTCACGAATCAATACGTCTTCCCGGAAAGGAGCTCGCTCATCTCGCGCTGCTTGGAACGTTACTTTCCCTTGCCTTAGCACCGTTACACGATCCGCACATGCCGTCACTTCAGAAATTTTATGCGTAATCAAAACGACTGCGAATCCATCATCTCTAAGCTTTCGAAGCATCGAGAGAAAACCTTCCACTTCAATCGGTGTAAGTACACTCGTTGGTTCGTCAAATATTATTAATTTGGGATGTCCACCAAGTAGCGCCTTACAAATCTCTACACGCTGCTGTTGCCCCAAATCAAGTTCCCACACATACGAAGCTGTATTTACCGCAATTCCATATCGTTCTTGTAGTTCCGACATTTTCGTTCGGATGTTTTCCCGGCGAATGCGCGGGCCCATTCCATCCATACCGAGCGCTACATTTTCTAATACCGTCAGCGCTGGGATCAACCGAAAATCTTGAAACACCATTCCAACCCCATGTGCACGTGCCTGTGCAGGTGGATGTAACTGAACATTTGTTCCTTCCCATTTCAATACTCCCTCATCGGGAACATAAACTCCGTATAACACCTTCATTAAGGTACTTTTGCCTGCACCATTCTCACCTAAGATCGCGTGAATCTCACCGGCATAAAACGATACGTTCACATGATCAAGTGCGATAAAACTTCCAAACTGTTTGGTTATCCCTGAACACTGCAACAACGGTACGGTCATCGGGCTCACCACCTTATGTTATGTTATGTTATTTAACATTTTTAGCTTCGTGTAACTTATATTTAGATTATATGTTAACTAATTGCACATTGTCACTATAAAAAACTACAAATAATTTACGATTCGTTTGTATTTTTATTGAACATCCGTTTTTGATGTTATTTTATATTACATAATATTTGAATAAACAGAAAAAAGCCCTCTAACACGAACGACTCATGTCAGAGGACTTCTCTCATGTTTTTGCCATTACAACCAACGCCATCGCTTCCTTGCATGTGGAACGAAACCAATCCGCACGAAGTTGGATTCGATATACATATCCGCGTTGCACAAATTCAGCCTGCACCCCGCCAAGTCCATCCGGATCCACACGACTGATCTTCACCGACTGCCTAAGCAATTCTTTCCTCGAACGATTCAAGTACTCATGCGCTAGCTTCATCCAGCATTCATATTGACGCGCTAACGCATCCGCCTGATGCAATGTACTTCCTTTCACTTTCGCCGCATCATCCGCCAATTCGTCGAGTATCACCGTCCACTTCAACACATCTCGCACCGCCTCTGTCGCTTCACCTGGCGCCAACATGTGTCCACCTCCAACATACCTCTGCATATGTATATCATACCATACAGAACGTATGTTCGTAAATATCATCAATATTGTAATTCCAATTCCATTTCACGAATATTACTAACTCCAAAAAAATGCCTGACATATTGTTCATCCATTTGCGTTAAATCAAGCATCGTAAAAAGCACATAACTATCAAAATCAGGAGATTTTGCTGGTTCGCCGTAAATGCGGCAACCCATTTGCAAATAACCTTTCAAGAGTGGTGGGACTTGTCGTAAAAATATACGCAAATCAACTTGTTCTGGTGTCGTTTCATCATAAGTAATTCCCGATGGGAACATCGGACGAATCATCGGCTGCGTTTGAATCACTTGTTGACCTTTGAGTAACCCATATAACTTTTGCATGGAAATGCCGTGAATTTCCGTAAACAAACTTGTACATCCAAACAAACGTGTGGCCTTCACGTTGCGCATATAATCCGCAATGCCTTTCCATAACAGCTGAATCACTTTTCCGTTCCGATATTCTGGCAAAATACAACTTCTACCGAGTTCCACAGATTTGGCCATCCATCCACGGATCGGTGACAAATCAAACATCGTCTCACTATAAAACCCGGTTGCCTCTCCTCGAGGACCCGGTAACAAGCGGTAGCAACCAACAACTTTTCCAGTCATCACTTCTTGAACCATCAAATGATCCGACCACGCATCCCACCGATCGACATCGGTTGTTGATACCGACATCTCCCGCACAAATACGTCATGACGCAATAGATATACACGCTCCATATCTGCAGGTGTCGTCGCTAACTTTACTTGTAACATCATTCGTTCATCCGCCTCCGAACCAAATATGATTGTTTTCAAAATCGTATCAAACATTCATTAAATCGATTCGCGAAGCAGATAAAACGAATATTAAGCTGCGGAAACATTGTAAATAAACGAAAACGGCCGCCCCTCTATAAGGGACGGACCGCTTCAAACTCATTTTAAGTTGCTAATAAATTTCTCAGAATCGTTCGCTTGCCGAACCGAGTTGTGAGCATGCGAAGCTTCTTCGATCTCAGCAAAAGCCCAACTGGATTTCGGAACATCTGACCAACGCTTCGTTTGAGAATTCGTGATTGGACCTCGTTGGAAAAGTCGGTTAAGCACGACAACGGTTTGCTCACGATTCAAAATCGCATCAGTAAAGGCGAAAGGTGCTGCGTCCATTTTCTGACCTTTAAGATATTTTGTAAGTTCGTTGCTATGGAAATTCGTACTGCAATTTGCACAGAAGTAGTTTTTCATTTTTCCGGCGAATTGCTTATTCATGAGTGCCAAATACTTGATCACAATATTATCAATTTGTTTTTTGGAGATCGTTGCATTCGGTCTAAAGCTACCATCATTAAATCCTGTCATCAAACCATACTTCGTAATGGCATCTATTGAGGATGCTGCCCATTTCGCCTGATTTTTATCCGGGTAAGATTTAGCAGGCATCGTTGGTTTGAGATGGTAATCAGATTGATCGATCAATCTTGTAAGGAACGCTGCCATTTCTGCACGAGTAATTAAGTTCTTCGCCTTAAATAGACCATCTGGATATCCAGCAATATAATTCCCGTGAGATTCTAGTTTTGATTGTTCAGCAACCATACTCAAATCGTAATTTACAATGGTTTGACCGACATGGATAATCCCATTTGAAATGTAGCTATCTTCGCCTGGTTTTACGTCAACATTCCGCTTTTCATTACGACTGTCGTACAATTTATAACCCACTTTTTCTGCTGTCAGATAATAATCAGCATCTGGGAAAACCATCCATGCGTATTCGCCGTTTGCATCTGTGTTTTGTGGCATTTTATTATTGTTCGGTTTGAAACCTGGCAACTCTGGAAGCAATACTGCCGAACCAGCTACTCTGCCATTTTTACGGTTCAACTCGGTATCTGCATACCATAGTTTCATGATCGCACCTTGAACACGTTCTTTGGTGATTAAATCAGTCACGATACCATAAGGGTCAATTAATGTCGTACAAACCGACATCTCGCCATCTTCCTTAACCGAAACAGTGACCGGTTTTCCCGCCAATAATTCTCCAGATGGCGAAACCACTTGAACTGCAATGTGATATTCTTTTCCTTTTTCAACACCCGTAATCTCAAACGTACCATTCGAATTCACTTTCACTTCTACGTTCGATTGTTCATCAAGCATTCTCACCTGAAGACTCGCACTTTTATTACTTGAATCGGAATGGAATTGTTCGACTGTACCTTCATTTTCATTCAACAATAACACTTGACCCGTAATTTTACGCTCCGAAGTAAATGTTTCACCGACCCCAGTAACTTTATCAACATTTGTCGATTGATCAAATGGGATTTCAA
>CANHGK010000014.1 GCA_947460235.1 Paenibacillaceae bacterium
ACGAACCTGGTAAGAAGCAAGATGGTTTGGTGATGATGGCGGAGGGGAACCACACGTTCCCATCTCGAACACGACCGTTAAGCCCTCCAGCGCCAATGGTACTTAGACCGCAGGGTCTTGGGAGAGTAGGTCGTTGCCAAGCAATTTTGCTAAAGAGAACTATTATTTTCGGTAAAACCGATGGTAATAGTTCTCTTTTTATTTTATTTACTGAAAACTTGCAACATCATTTTCATTTTGATAAGATTCTAATAATATCTATACGTATGTAATGGTTTTGGGGAGGATCTCATGAGCTGGGAAACAAAGTTTGGCAAAGAAGGATTAACATTTGACGATGTGTTGTTGGTGCCACGTCATTCTAAAGTACTTCCGAAAGAAGTCGACACATCAGTTCAAATCAGTCCGAATTTGCGACTGAATATACCATTGATTAGTGCCGGGATGGATACTGTTACTGAGTCATCACTAGCAATTGCAATCGCACGTGAAGGCGGTATCGGTGTTATTCATAAGAATATGTCGATTGAATCACAGGCTGAGGAAGTTGATCGAGTAAAAAGATCTGAAAGTGGAGTAATCACTAATCCGTTTTCGTTAACTCCAGAGAGAATTGTTGCGGAAGCTGAGCAATTAATGTCTAAATTTCGCGTTTCTGGGGTTCCAATTGTCAATGAACAGAAGAAATTGGTGGGTATTTTGACGAATCGTGATTTACGCTTCGTAAAAGACTACTCTATTCCAATTTATGAAGTGATGACCACTGAAGGATTGGTGACAGCACCTGTTGGGACTACGCTTGAGCAAGCTAAAGGTATTCTTCAGAAACACAAAATTGAGAAACTACCATTAGTTGACTCTTCTAATGAATTAAAAGGCTTAATTACTATTAAAGATATAGAAAAAGCGATTCGTTACCCGAACGCTGCAAAAGACCCACAAGGACGTTTAGTTGTGGCAGCAGCAGTAGGAATTTCTAAAGATACGGATGAACGTGTTGCTGCCCTTGTAAATGCTGGTGTAGACATGATTGTTGTCGACTCAGCACATGGACATCATATTAATATAATGAATACAGTTCGCAAAATTCGTACATCCTATCCTGCCTTAGTGATTTGTGCAGGTAATGTTGCTACTGGAGATGCGACTGAAGATCTAATTAAATGCGGAGCTTCTGTCATTAAAGTTGGTATGGGTCCTGGATCTATTTGTACAACTCGTGTAATCGCGGGTATTGGTGTTCCTCAAATTACAGCAATATATGATTGTGCAAATGTTGCTCGTAAATATGGTGTGCCGATTATTGGTGATGGTGGTATTAAATACTCTGGTGATATCGTCAAAGCAATTGGTGCGGGTGCAGATTTAATCATGGTCGGAAGCTTATTTGCAGGTACTGAAGAAAGTCCTGGAGAATCAGAGATATTTCAAGGCAGACGTTTCAAAGTATATCGAGGAATGGGCTCAATTGGAGCAATGAAAGAAGGAAGTCAAGATAGATACTTCCAAGATAGTTCCAATAAACTTGTTCCAGAAGGAATCGAAGGACGCGTTCCTTATAAAGGACCAATGTCGGATACCGTTCATCAATTAGTCGGTGGTTTACGCTCTGGTATGGGCTATTGTGGTACATCAACTATTGCTGAGCTTCAGAGTGAAACCTATTTTGTGCGAATTACGAATGCTGGATTACGTGAGAGCCATCCGCATGACGTTCAAATCACTAAAGAAGCACCGAACTACTCAATGTAATTGTTAGGCTGTATGACAAACAAATTAAAGACCTTATCCGTAATCAAAGACGGATAAGGTTTTATTATGTCACGAAAGGACAATATTCCAATGCCGATTACTTTTATTCGTGTTCGTGTTTTTCGGATTTTGATGATTATTTGTCTCGCTTCACTTTGGATCCCATATCATGTAAATGCTGAAGATTCAACTAAAACAGGATCACTTGATGCGCTTCCTACATTAAATGTGAAATCTGCAATTTTGTTAGATGCTGCGACAGGGCAAATAATCTACGCAACAAATGAGAACCAAGCTTTTCCACCGGCGAGTATGGCAAAAATGATGACCGAATATATGGTTATGGATGCAGTAAAATCAGGAAAAATTAAATGGGATGATATTGTTACAACGAGTGATTACGCAAGTCAAGTCGTTGGATCTAAGGCGTTATTAGCAGTTGGAGAACAGCTTACAGTAAAAGAAATGTTTACAGCAATGGCAATCTATTCTGCCAATGATGCTACGATTGCATTGGCGGAATACATCGGTGGAAGTGAAGATGCATTTGCAAAGTTATTAAATGAGCGCGCTCGATCATTTGGATTATCCAAGGATGCTAATTTTATTAATGCAACCGGATTGAGTAGAGCGGATATGGCAGAGCATGCTTCTCTAGATTTACCTGGTGAGACGATGCTAACGGCTAAAGATGCTGCGATTATAGGATGGCATATTGTTCATGATCATCCTGAAGCATTGGAATTTACCAAAATGAAAGAATACAAATTACGTGACCGTGATGATAAACCGATGATCAATTGGGATTGGATGGTTGAAGGGAATAAAGATAATTTGTACTTAAAAAAATATGCGTATGAAGGCTTGGACGGTTTGAAAACCGGTCACACTTCAGAAGCGGGATTTTGTTTTACTGGTTCTGCAGTTCGTAATGGAATGCGGTTAATAAGTACAGTTATGGGTACGGAATCAGAACCGCAACGTTTTGAAGAGACTCGTAAATTATTGGATTATGGTTTTAACAATTTTGAACTTCGCACAATTGTTCCTGCAAATACAACACTTGTTCAAATGCCATTTATTACAGTTAAAAAAGGCGTATTGACGGATTTACCGGTTGTAACAAAAAGCGACGTTCGTATGATGGTTAAAAAAGGAGCTCAATCAACTCCATATGATGTGAAAGTTGAAATTTTACCAGATGAACAACGTACTGCACCTATTGCTAACGTAACGAAACTTGGTTCTGCAACAATCACTTATAATGGGGTGGCAGAACAAGTTGATTTAGTGAGTTCTGAACAAACTGATGAAGCCGGTTGGTTCAGATTATTTTTTCGGGCTATCGGTCAATTGATTGTCGATTTATGGCATAGCTTATTTGGTTAAGAAGTCAATTTGTGATACATTATGTAATAGATAAATAGGGGAAATCCCTTGTATACGGAAGAATTCAGGAGGAATTTTGATCATGGAATTAGGCACAAGTAGAGTAAAACGTGGTATGGCTGAAATGCAAAAAGGTGGCGTCATTATGGACGTTATCAACGCTGAACAAGCTCGAATCGCTGAAGCAGCTGGTGCATGTGCAGTAATGGCCTTAGAACGAGTTCCTTCAGATATTCGTAAAGCTGGCGGAGTCGCACGTATGACGGACGTCAGCATTTTAGAAGAAGTATTAAAAGCAGTTACAGTTCCGGTCATGGCAAAAGCCCGGATCGGTCACATTGTTGAAGCGCGCATTCTTGAATCAATGGGCGTTGACTATATTGATGAGAGTGAAGTATTAACACCTGCAGATGAGAACTTCCATATTGCAAAAGCTGATTTTACAGTACCTTTCGTTTGCGGTGCAAAAGATCTTGGAGAAGCTCTTCGCCGTATTGGTGAAGGCGCATCAATGATTCGAACAAAAGGCGAACCAGGAACAGGCAATGTTGTGGAAGCAGTTCGTCATATTCGTACTGTAAACTCTCAAATCAATAAAATCAAAAGCATGGCTAAAGAAGAACTTATGACAGAAGCAAAAATTTTAGGTGCACCATATGATTTAGTGCTTTATATTCATGAACATGGTAAATTACCAGTAGTTAACTTTGCAGCGGGTGGTGTAGCTACGCCAGCAGATGCAGCGTTAATGATGGTACTTGGTTGTGATGGTGTATTCGTTGGATCTGGTGTGTTTAAATCAGAAAATCCTGAGAAATTTGCTCGCGCAATTGTAGAAGCTACAACGCACTATAACGACTACAAATTAATTGGTGAGCTATCCAAAGGTATTGGTGAGCCAATGCGTGGACTCGAAATTTCAAAACTTCAACAAGCAGATCGGATGCAAGATCGCGGTTGGTAAGATTGATGTAATAACACGTTTCGTTTTTGAATGTGAGGTTAATGTTATGAAAAAAATAGGTGTTTTGGCCTTGCAAGGTGCAGTTGCTGAACATATGAAAATGATTGAGCAATCCGGCGCAGAGGCAATCATTGTAAAACGCACGGAACAACTTGACGATCTGGATGGATTAATTTTGCCAGGCGGAGAGAGCACTGCCATTGGTCGTTTAATGAAACGTTATGGATTTGATGAAGCAATTCCTGAGTTTGCTGCAAATGGTAAAGCATTGTTTGGTACTTGTGCTGGAATGATTTTACTTGCAAAAGATATTGATGGCGGAAAACCGGAGTCACATATTGGTGTAATGGATATGAAAGTTGTTCGCAATGCGTTCGGACGTCAAAAAGAAAGTTTTGAAGCTGAACTTGTTGTTAATGAGGTAGGCGATGATGTACGCGGTGTATTTATTCGCGCACCTTTGATCGAATCTGTAGGTCCTGATGTTGAAGTGATTTGCACATATAAAGGGCAAATTGTTGCGGCGAAGCAAGGTCAATATTTGGCGACATCTTTTCATCCAGAATTAACGGATGATATTCGAATTCATCAATTATTCGTAGATATGATTGTTGAGAAACGGGAGGAATCGCTTTGCTAGACCTGAAAACGGTAAGAAGCGAGTTTGATCGGGTACTTGAAGCATTGAAAAACCGTCGTGCTGATATTTCATCCATGGATCGTTTTCAAGAATTGGAAACGTCGCGACGTGAAGGGATTCAACGTTCCGAACAATTAAAGAATCGCCGGAATACAGTGTCACAAGAAGTCGCTCGATTGAAAAAAAACGGTGATAACGCGGATTCGCTGATCGATGAGATGCGCGGTGTAAACGATGAAATCAAAAGTGTGGATGAACAGCTTGCACTGGTTGAAACCGAATTAAATGACATCATGTTACGGATTCCCAATATACCACACACTACCGTTCCAATCGGGGCCTCTGAGGAAGATAACATAGAAGTTCGCCGAATTGGGGAACAACCTGCATATGATTTTACACCGAAGGCACATTGGGAACTTGCAGAAATGCACGGAATTCTTGACTTCGAGCGTGCTGGTGTAGTTTCTGGTGCAAGATTCGTGTTTTATCGCGGATGGGGAGCTCGTTTGGAACGTGCTTTGATTAATTTTATGATGGATTTGCATAGTGATGAACATGGTTATGAAGAGTTTTTACCGCCATACCTTGTGAATGCAACAAGCCTTTATGGAACGGGCCAACTTCCAAAGTTCGAACAGGATTTATTTAAAATAGAAAACTCTCCTTACTATTTGATTCCGACAGCAGAAGTTCCGCTTACGAACTTTTGGCGTGAACAGATTTTATCGCCAGAACAATTGCCGGTTCAAATGGTTGGGTATAGCGCATGTTTCCGGTCTGAAGCTGGTGCTGCTGGTCGAGATACACGTGGATTGATAAGACAGCATCAATTTAACAAAGTTGAATTAGTACACCTTGTAGCACCTGAAGCATCCTATGCAGCGTTAGAGCAACTTACAGGTAATGCGGAGCGTATCTTACAGAAGTTGAATCTTCCATATCGTGTTTTATCATTATGTACTGGTGATATGGGCTTCTCATCTGCAAAAACGTATGATCTTGAAGTATGGTTACCATCAGCGAGTACGTATCGCGAGATTTCTTCATGTAGTAATTTTGAAGATTTCCAAGCTCGACGTGCAGGGATCCGATTCCGGCGTGATTTGAAAGCGAAACCAGAATTTGTACACACATTAAACGGTTCGGGATTGGCAATTGGACGCACTGTCGCTGCGATTCTCGAAAATGGACAGCAAGCGGATGGTTCGATTCGAATTCCCGCGGCCTTAGTTCCATATATGGGTGGCAAATCAGAATTTACAATTTCGTAATCTATTTTTAATGTCTGCACGACATTCAATGACCGAAGTTATCGTTCGTTGGATGTCGTGTTTTATATTGCATCCGTAGCTCAGCGGATAGAGCAACCGTTTCCTAAACGAGAGGTCGTACGTTCAAATCGTATCGGGTGCGTAATATTAAAAAAATATCGAAAATTTTAATAGAAATTGGTAATATAATAATATAGTTGTGCCGATATTCTCTATTAATGTACCCAAAAAGGTGTGATATCTGTGAGTAATGAACGGCGGCAGTTTAAACGTTATCGACCCAATTTTATTATGAAGGCAATGATGATCCCGTATCTTGAATTACCAACAGGTAGACATCAGTTAGATCCGCTTGAAGGTCTTGTTCTGGATTACTCCGATGGCGGAGTAAAAGTACATATTAACAACAATACCGGCAGAGATTTAACGAAATCGATTTGGTTAAATCAAGAATTATACGTGATTTTGCAGCTATCAAATGAATCGTATTACACATTAAAAGGTAAAGTTATGCGCTTTTCAGGTCATCCTCGTGACGAACAATTCGATTTTAGTATTATGTTTGTTGAAGAAAAGGATGCAACAAGTTTATTGCCGTTACAAGATATTGATGTGATTCGCGAACAACTTAGAAAAGTAAGCGTTGATGCAGAAGAAATTGTATAATCATTCTTTTTAACCCCTCGCTAGTTGCAGAGGGGGCTTTTTATGTTACAATCTTAAGGTGATTTTCAGCATATATTCAGCGCAGTTTGAGGTTTAATAGGCATTATTAATGCCGAGATGCATGAGAGGAGTCAGGTCACATGTTAGAAGTTCGTAACGTCAGTAAAGTATTTGAAAATCAACGCGGCGTTCAGCATATGGATTTCACAATGCAACGAGGCGAAATTGTTGGTTTTTTGGGGCCGAACGGTGCTGGAAAAACCACAACCATGCGAATGATTACCGGATACCTTTTGCCGACGAAAGGAATTATTAGTTTGGATGGCCATATCATGGCAGAACATCCTCGTGAGGCAAAGCGAAAGATCGGATATTTACCGGAAACACCTCCATTATATATGGAAATGACCGTACATAGTTATTTGAAGTGGATTGCAGATTTGCGTGACATACCGATTCGAGAAACAAAAAAACGCATCAGTGATGTAATGGATCGCCTCGGTTTAATTGGTCGAGAGAATCAAATTATTCGAAGTTTGTCTAAGGGGTATAAACAACGGATTGGATTGGCACAAGCAATTGTACACAATCCGGATTTACTCATTTTGGATGAACCAACGTCAGGTTTGGATCCAAAGCAAATTACAGAGATTCGTGATTTAATTCGTGAGTTGGGTGAACGGCATACGGTTTTACTTAGCACGCATATTTTACAAGAAGTGAATTCGCTTTGTACGCGAGTCATGATCGTGAATCAAGGTCGACTCGTATTGGATGAGAATACGGATCAAATCGGACATCGTATGAATGGCGGGAATGTCCAAGTTGAATTGGTTCCCAACTGTGAACGAACAAAAGCGGAAGAGATATTGAATGGGATTGAGGACATTTCCAAAATTGTTTGGGATGGCGAATCTAACCGTTGTACAGTTACTTCATCAAAATCGAACGAAAATGGAATCAATTTAAATCAATCAAATTCATTAAACGAGCAAATTTTCTTTGCGTTTGCAAAAGCAGATGTGGCGGTCCATGAATTGAAAACGCGCTTGATGAGTTTGGAAGAAATCTTCTTAAAACTGACGTCAGGGGGTATGTAATCATGCGAAGATTATGGGCGATTTGTCGCAAAGAACTTCAAATGTATTTCTTTTCACCAGTATCATATGTTGCATTTGCAATTTATTTTGTGATTGAAGGATACATGTTTAGTAATCAGTTTACAACGATGCAAATTGTCGATGTGAGAATTATTTTTTCAAATATGAGTATGATCTTTCTCTTTATTGTGCCACTTTTGACCATGCGATTGATCAGTGACGAACTGCGGCATGGAACGGATGAGTTGTTAATGACCTCACCAGCGAATTTGGCGGAGATTGTATTTGGCAAATATTTATCTTCGATCATTGTATTGTTTGCGTTAATTGGTGGAAGTTTGATGTATCCGGCGATTTTGGGTCGTTTTGGCGATTTGGATATGCCGGTGCTATGGATGTCGTATGTCAGCGTGTTCTTACTTGGCGCGTCAATGATGGCGGTTGGTTTATTCGCAAGTTCATTGACCATTCACCAAATGGTTGCGGGAATTGTTAGTTTTGCATCACTATTGCTGTTATCGATGATTGGGATGCTCGGAAATAGCATGCTCACTGATTGGAAAGATACACTTGGATTATTTTCATTGATTGAGCGTCTCGGAAAATTTCAGGTCGGGGTTTTAAGTATTCCTGACTTATTGTTCTACGTTAGTTTTTCGTTGTTGTTCGTGGTATTGACGATTTTGGTACTTGAACGCAAAAGACTTCGATAATAAGTGAATGGAGCGAGTGCATTGAATAAATGGATAAAAGGAACCAATGCAGCGGTCCTGGCGCTGGCGTTGGTCGGATTGTTCGTATTTGTGACGATCATTTTCAGCCAGTTTGCGGATTTACAGATCGATATGACGACAACGAAAAAGTTTTCGTTATCCGAGCAAAGTAAAACTGTGGTAGATCAACTAACGAAACCGGTGGTTGTTCGTGCATTTATTGCAACACAGGCGCAAAACGACCCATATGTGAAACAAGCAATTAGCCTTTTGGATGTATATAAACGTGAAAACAATCAAATATCAATTCAAGTGAGCGACCCGGAGAAAGACCCAGAGCAAGCACGTAAATATGGAGTATCGCAATCGGGAACGTTTATTTTCGAAAGTGGCGATCAGCGTCAATCCGTAACATTAAGTGACTTGTTTATGGCTGGAGCGGATTCCGACACTTTTTATTTTAACGGAGAAGAAGCATACACACGTTCGATCGCGGTATTAAATGGCCAAAAAACGAAAAAAGCATATCTAGTCACTGGTCACGGCGAATTAACGCCTGCACAAGCCCCAATCATGTTTAGTAAAGTTGGACTTGCGGGTTATGAGGTCAGTGAATTGAATTTGGATCGTGAAGAGTCAGTTCCAGCAGATGCACAAGTCATATTTTTGCTTGGACCAACGAAAGATTTGTCAATTGATGAGGTCGCGAAACTTTGGGTATATATTCAAGGAAGTGGAAAGCTTATTGCTTCCATTGGATCGCCTGAAGATGGTAAGCCATTGGTTCATTACGATGCGTTATTGAAACAAATGGGTATCGTAAATCAAAATGCGATCGTATTTGAACCAACAAGATTAGTAAACGAGAATCCGTATTATTTAATTCCGTATTTGAGCACCCATCCGGTCACGAAACCAATTGTTGATGCGGCATTGCAGGTAATGAGCTATCGCACAACGGCGATGACACTCGAAAAACCTGCATCAAATTGGGCACCTGCAGCGATTTTGATGTCTGGTGAAAAAGCGTATGCGAAACCAGTTAACGTTATTCAAGAGGGATTAAATAAAAATAATTTCCAACAAAGATCAACTGATATCAGTGGTCAACTCGCCATGGCGGTAGCGGTATGTGATCAAACGAATCGTGCACGTACCGTTGTGTTCGGTAGTACATCAATGCTTCAAGATCGTGTTTTTTTACAGTTTGCGAATCGTGATCTTGTGATGAATAGTATTTCTTGGTTGGACGAAATGACCTCCGGTATTACAATCCGTCCACATGAAGAACGAGTTCAAGCAACATTGCTCTTACCAAACCAAAAACAATGGATTTTTGCAGGTACAGTTTGGATTTTCCCAGGTGTGCTTCTATTAATTGGGGCGGTAATTTGGTGGAGGAGACAACGCGGATGAAGCGGCTTATTTTAACTTTAGGTTGTGTTGTTGCGCTCGTAATTGCTTTCATCTATGCGAAGGATAATAATTTTTTTCGAAAAGTGAAAGAGAAGCCAGTACCACTTATTACCTTTGATATTCAGCAGAGTGTGTCGGTAGGCATCAAAACAAATAAAACAGACATCGTGTTGACTCGCACTTCTAAAGATCAACCGTGGACATTTGATCAACCTAAAGGGATTCCGGCTTCAAGTGATGCGGTTAATTATTGGTTGAGCGATTATGTAAGGCTCGAGAATATCGGAAAAGTATCAGATACAGACCAAGATTTAGCAACATTTGGGTTATTACGTCCAGTAGGTTCGTTTTATGTAGCGCTAAGTGATGGCACGAAACATACATTGTTATTGGGTGATGAGTTGCCTACGAGTACGGAAATGTATGCGAAATGGGCGGAACAACCTGGTATTTTTAAGATTGGTCCGAAAGATGCACATCGATTGGACAAGTCGGTCTTTGATCTATCGGATAAAGCACCAGTGCATTTGAAGTTCGAACGTGTAACGAATGCATCGTTATCGTGGAGAGGCATTTCGTGGACAATTCAAAAAACGAAAGATGCAAAAAGTGTGTTTGATACAAAATGGAAAGTGAATGATCAAACCAACGTCGAATATGTCGTGGCTGCGGAAATCATCGGTAAAGTAGCGTTCTTAAGTACGGCAGAATCACTAATTCCGATCGATCAGTATGAACCTAAGACTGCGCCTGATTTATCGTTTATGCTTACACAAGCAAATGCGGATGGTTCAGAAAAAGATGTTAAATCATACACAGGTTACTCAGATGGTGAAGGTAATACGATCTTGCATGAAAAAGACGGAGCATTTTGGTATAAAATTAAAGATTATGCAATTAAAGATGCGGCAAACCAGCCGTTTCAAGGAATGACAGAATAACAAAAAATCACATTCGCGGGGTGTAAATTACACGCCTTGGATGTGATTTTTCTTTTTGTTCGCACGAAGCTGTTTGAAAAAATGAGTTAACAATGCGCTGCATTGTTCATGTAGAATTCCTTCTGTAACTTGTACGCGATGATTAAATCGCTGCTCATTCAAAATCGGAATTAAACTATGCACGCAGCCGGCTTTTGGATCACGTGCGCCATATACAACTCGATCGACACGAGACTGAATAAGTGCACCTGCGCACATCGGACAGGGCTCTAAAGTTACATATAGCGTACATCCGCTTAAGCGCCACGCTTGATTAAATATGCTTGCTTCTCGCATTGCGATCATCTCTGCATGTGCAAGTGGATCAAATGTGGTTTCCCTAAGGTTATGTCCACGCCCAATGATCCAATCGTTATACACAACAACAGCACCGATCGGCACTTCGCCAATCCGTGCTGCCTTATTTGCTTCTAAAATCGCTTCAGTCATCCACAACTCATCTGAGATCAACAACCAAACCACCTACTTGTCCACAGAACGCACATTCGTTATGAACAACTTGTGCATAAATCTGTGGATAAACTGTATTGACATGTTAATAAGGAGCTGAATTACTCAGCAATTTCATCGGAACCGATTAAACGTAATTGCTCACGTAAAATCAAACTACGTAATGTTCGAACATCTTCCTTGCCAAGTTCGCCAAAAGACGCACCATAACGTGTATCGCCATCTTCTTGTTCTTTCCGATGTTGAATTTGAAATGTTATCGAGAACGATTGGCCGCTCTCAGTTTGGAATGTCATTTGATAATTATTTAAAACTTCCATTGTACTGTTACCACAACTAAATCCAATGCCGCGATGGCTAAAATCATGAATTCGTGCAGGCACCGGAGGTAACGTTGAACGAATGGATACCAAAGCATTTAAGTGTGTACCAATGCGAACTGTTCTTCTTTGATCGGAAAAAACATCTTTTTGTTTGTAAGGTGTTAATAAATAAGCAAAAGAACCGTTAATTGCAAGGACACGCAAGTAAACTTCTTTCCCATAAAAAATACACAATAAATAATCGCCAACATTCACTCGATGAGCCTCGGCAATTGTGACTTGCATTAATTCTCCATTCAAATCGACGATGGAAGCCAGCTCGAACGATTCGTTGATTTTAATTTGTAATGTTTCCATATCAGGAACCCCATCCCTTTGAGGTAATTTTGCAAGACGTATAACATTTCTATTATAATCAACTTCTTTGAATATGACTATAGCAACTCGAATCGAAAAACGAAATGAATTTATATTTTTGCTGTGCGAGATTGGAACGAAGCTGGAAATACGGTATACTTTACAAAGCATATTATATTAAGGAGTGTCTGTCATGCCTTTATCTTGTGGCATCGTTGGATTACCGAATGTTGGTAAATCCACATTGTTCAATGCAATCACCCAAGCGGGTGCTGAATCAGCGAACTACCCATTTTGTACGATTGATCCGAATGTTGGGATGGTCGAAGTGCCCGATCCGCGATTGAAAGGATTAGCTGCAATTGTGAATCCGAATAAAATTGTGCCAACGAACTTTGAATTTGTGGACATTGCCGGACTCGTCAAAGGTGCGAGTAAAGGCGAAGGTTTGGGAAATCAGTTTCTCGCACACATTCGTGAAGTTGATGCGATTCTACAAGTCGTTCGGTGTTTCGTTGATGAAAACATAACACATGTTTCGGGCAAAGTGAATCCGCTTAGCGATATTGAGATCATCAATATGGAATTGATTTTGGCGGATATGGAATCCGTCGATAAGAAGATCGACCGCGTGCGTAAGCAATCCAAAGGTGGAGACAAGAAAGTATTGTTGGAACTTGAAGTGCTGGAGAAGCTTAAAATCGCATTGGAGAACGAACAAACGGCTCGCTCCGTGGAATTGACCGATGAAGAGCGGTTAGTCGTTCGTGATTTGCATTTGTTAACGATGAAACCCGTGTTATATGCTGCGAACGTTGCGGAATCCGAAGCAGCGAATGCAGAGGATAATCCACTTGTTAAGATCGTGCGTGAATTTGCAGCTAAAGAAGGAGCAAAAGTTGTTCCAATTAGTGCAAAGGTGGAATCTGAAATCGCAGAACTAGAAGGCGAAGATAAAACAATGTTCCTAGAAGAGTTAGGCCTCGAACAATCGGGTCTAGATCGTTTAATCAATGCGGCCTATGAATTGCTTGGGTTACAAACCTATTTTACAGCAGGCGTTCAAGAAGTGCGTGCATGGACCATTCGTAATGGAACAAAAGCTCCACAAGCGGCAGGTGTCATTCATACAGATTTTGAGCGTGGGTTTATTCGAGCGGAAGTTGTTGGCTATGAAGCATTGGTCACCAGTGGTTCAATGGCCGCTGCACGTGACAAAGGATTATTGCGCTTAGAAGGCAAGGAATACGTTGTAAATGATGGCGACGTCATGCATTTCCGATTTAATGTGTAGGTAGAAAAAAGTCCTTGCTTCCATGCAAGGACTTTTTTTATTGCGTTAAACTTAATGATTTTGAAATGGAATGGTGAACTTGTTTGATTTGAGTAAAATAATCATCAAGTTTTTTAATATTGTTGGAAAGTATTTGATTTTCTTCGGTGGTCAAAGCTATAAATTTTCGTTGCCATTCTTTTTGAACTAAATTGGTATAAGTAGTTAAACTTTCAGTAAAATTTTCGAAATTACGATCCATGCAAAATTCATTGTGTGAACGATTTTGGTTTTGGATCCATCGTTGAATTTTTATGAGCGTATGTGGTTTAAGTGATTTTCCTTCCATCGCGTTGTACAAGGTTTGTGTACTTATTCCGATTAACTTTGCACATTCGTTAATGGTTAATGAATGTTTTTCGCAGAAGGTACGAATGGTTAATTCATCAAGTTTTTTCAAAAGCAACGCCTCCATATAAAAGTAATAATAAAGAAATTATACAACGAAGTATAGGTTTTGTATAGGTGTTCTGTAGGGAATCTACGTTTTTTTGTATATGTTTTGTAGTATTTTTTCGATATTATTAGTAACTTCTACCACTTCATTAACGGTGTTTCTGGTAACATTAAGCTTTTTTAAGTTATTGATCATCTGAAACTTCATTTTAATAAGCTCTTGTTTTTGGGATTTTTCATAACTAATAGTAAAATTAGTTATTTTTATTAATAATATATTTTTTCGTTTGGGGTTATCAATAATTTTTTTAAGCGAAGATGGCGAAATCCGCACTCTTTTTGCAAGTTCATAATCAGACCATTGCTCGATTGCTTGTATAATAAGCATCTGTTCAATAAATTTCACCTTAGCACATCCGTCTATGTGTAATATTTCTATACAATTTAGAATATCAGATTCTAAGTAGAAATAAAAACGGTTAAACTAAAATAAAAAAGACCGCCACCACTTGTAAGTGGAGCGGCCCAGACCAATATGAAGAATTATCCGATAATGACGCGACCTTCTGGATACCGGATGACTTCGCGCTCATTATTGATTTTAAGTGCGAATGCGAGTGTTAGCGGACCTAGTCGACCTATGAACATCATAAACATGATCAAAATTTTACCGACAATCGTTAATTGTGTCGTTAATCCCATGGTCAGTCCAACGGTCGCAAACGCAGAGGTGACTTCAAACAATACCATTAAGAAAGAGTGCCGTTCGGTCGTACACAATATCATTGTGACGGTGACAACGAGGAATAAACATATCAAAGTCAAGGTAATGGCCTTCAAAATACGTTCTGTTGCAAGTCGGTATCGGAAGAATACGATATTCTGTTTACCTTGTGACATTGCAATTGTGGCACCAAAAAGTGTTGCGAATGTTGTTGTCTTAATTCCGCCGCCCGTAGATCCTGGGGAAGCACCAATAAACATTAAGATGACAATAAAAAACTGTGTGGCTTGTCGTAAACTTCCAATATCCAGCGTGTTTGCACCCGCTGTACGCGGTGTTATTGATTGGAATAATGCAGACAAAAATTTACCTTGAAAGTCAAGTCCGGCCATCGTCTTGGTGTTCGTATATTCAAAGATCAGAATAACAATTGTACCAATTGCGATCAGTAAACCGGTCGTTGTAAGAACAACTTTCGTATGTAGGGAAAGGCGTTTTTTGTTCCGATATTCAATTAAGTCTGACATAACGAAAAATCCAATACCACCAAGCACAATCAATGAACACGTCGTCAAATTGATTGCCCAATCTCCAACATAATTTGTAAGACTTACGTATCCGCCCATAATGTCAAAACCAGCATTATTGAACATAGATACGGCATGGAAAACGCCGAAATAAATTGCTTTTTCAAACGGCATATCAAATGAAAAACGTGCCGAATACAAAATGGCACCGACACCTTCGATTGCAAAGGAATAAAAAATGACTTTGCGGACCAATCCGACGACGCCTTCGATGTCGAGCTGGTTTAATGCTTCCTGAAGGACAAGGCGTTCTTTTAATGTGATTTTTCGTTTAAATACGAAGGCAAACAATGATGCCATGGACATAAACCCGAGTCCACCAATTTGAATAAGTAGCATGATGACGATTTGGCCGAATAAATTCCAGTGTGTGCCGGTGTCGACGACGACAAGTCCAGTTACGCAGGTAGCGGACGTCGCGGTAAACAATGCGTCAACAAAAGGGGTATACATTCCATCTTGCGAAGCAATTGGTAGCATTAAAAGAAATCCGCCAAAGAAAATAATCGCTCCAAACCCGAGCACTAAAATTTGTGCCGGTGATAGCGAGGGTAGTTTAAGATTCAGGAAATTCATTAGGCACCTCCAATGGGAAAAAGTATACTCCTTTTTACAATTAAATAAAAGGGAATTCATTGTCGGAATGAGATGAAAAAGGTATAATAAAATGTGGATTTCTTTCACGAAAAGCCGCAACAATTGGAGGATTCAGATGTCGGAACAGGTCTTGGAACAAATTCGCGAAATAGATATTGGATCTGAGATGCGTAACTCCTTTATGGATTATGCGATGAGCGTTATCGTAAGTCGCGCGTTGCCTGATGTGCGTGACGGGTTGAAGCCGGTTCACCGGCGAATTCTTTTTGCAATGTCCGAATTGGGCATGTCTCCTGACAAACCATATAAGAAGTCTGCCCGGATCGTCGGGGAAGTTATTGGTAAGTATCATCCGCATGGCGACTCAGCGGTTTATGAGACGATGGTTCGGATGGCACAGGATTTTTCATATCGGTATATGCTTGTAGATGGTCACGGAAACTTTGGATCGGTTGATGGCGATGCTGCGGCAGCGATGCGTTATACAGAGGCGAAACTTTCCAAGATCTCAATGGAATTATTGCGTGATATCGGTAAAGATACAATTGATTTCATTCCGAACTACGACGGCGAAGAGCATGAACCGACGGTTATGCCGTCACGTTTTCCGCATTTGCTTGTGAATGGTAGTTCAGGAATCGCGGTTGGTATGGCGACGAATATTCCCCCGCATCACTTAGGCGAGGTAATTGATGGCGTCATTCGTATGATTGACCAGCCGGATGTAACGTCAGCTGAATTGATGCAAATTATCAAAGGTCCTGATTTCCCGACGGGCGGAATTATCATGGGCAGCAGTGGGATTCGATCCGCGTATATGACTGGCCGTGGTTCAGTTGTTGTTCGTGCCGTTGCTGAAATGGAAGAAGAGAATAACCGCACGAAAATTATTGTGACGGAGCTCCCATACCAAGTGAACAAGGCGCGTTTAATTGAGAAAATTGCGGAACTTGTTCGCGAGAAAAAATTAGAAGGTATTACTGATCTTCGGGATGAGTCTGACCGTAATGGGATGCGGATCGTAATTGAACTTCGCCGCGATGTGACGCCAAGCGTTGTGCTTAATAATCTTTACAAACAAACACAAATGCAAACATCCTTTGGTATCATTATGCTTGCACTTGTAAACGGCGAACCGCGCGTATTGACGTTATCTGACGTTTTGAAATACTATTTGCAGCACCAACAAGTTGTGATTCGTCGTCGTACCGAGTTTGAATTGCGGAAAGCTCAAGCGCGTGCACATATTTTGGAAGGATTGCGGATCGCATTAGATCATTTGGATGCAGTCATCGCATTGATTCGTGCGTCGCAAACGACAGAGGAAGCGCGCAATGGATTAATCACGCAGTTCCAATTGACGGAAATTCAAGCGCAAGCGATTCTCGAAATGCGTCTCCAACGTTTGACTGGTTTGGAGCGCGAGAAGATCGAGAATGAATACCGAGAGTTAATGACTTTAATCAATTATTTACAAGGTCTTTTGGCGGATGAATCGAAAATTCTCGAAGTCATTCGTACAGAGCTTTTGGAAATCAAAGATAAATTTGCGGACGAGCGCCGTACGGAAATCGGGTTAAGCGACGATTTGATCGAAGACGAAGACTTGATTCCAGTCGAAAACGTCGTCGTGACAATCACGCACACTGGTTACGTGAAGCGCATGCCGGTAACAACATATCGTTCCCAGCGTCGCGGTGGAAAAGGTATGATTGGGATGGACATGAAAGATAATGATTATGTGGAGCATCTGATTACGACGAGCACGCATAATTATTTGCTAATGTTCACGAACAAAGGGAAGGCTTATCGACTTAAAGCATACGAAATTCCAGATTTGGGACGAACAGCTCGCGGCACGCCGATCATCAACTTGCTCCAAATTGAGCAGGGCGAGAAAATACGTGCGGTCATCCCAGTTCCGAACATGGAAGAAGGGAAATTCCTATTCTTCGCAACGAAAAAAGGAATCGTCAAACGGACCGAACTTTCCGAGTACTCAAACATTCGCCGCAGTGGATTGATTGCGATCAATTTGCGCGAAGATGATGATTTGATTAAAGTACTACAAACGGAAGGTCAACATGAAGTGATCATGGGAACGCGATTGGGAATGTCGATTCGATTCGAAGAAACCGATGCACGTGACATGGGTCGTGGTGCGACTGGGGTAAAAGGAATAGATCTTGATGATGAAGATGAAGTCATTGACGTCGACGTTGTATCACCTGATGACGACGTATTAATTGTAACTGAAAAAGGGTATGGTAAACGGACTCCTGTTTCGGAATATCGCGTTCAGACTCGTGGGGGTAAAGGTGTTAAAACGATTCAAGTGACATCGAAAAACGGATCACTTGCTGGTTTGAAACTTGTAAACGAGGATCATGATTTGATTATTATTACGACCGATGGACAAGTCATTCGGACACCGATCGAACATATTTCTCAAGTTGGACGAAATACGCAGGGTGTTCGTTTGATTAATTTGCGAGACGAAGACGCGGTTTCGACCGTGACGCTTGTCATGCGCGAAGAAGACGAAGAGGAAGAACTCGAAGCATTGGAAAATGTGGAGGGCGAGGAAGTCGTAATTGAGGTAGTTGATCGTCCAGAAGGTACTGAAGAGTAAATAATGCATATGAACCGTTCCAGGATGATTGTATCCTGGAACGATTTTGTTTTGGAGGGTTTGCCGAGTGATTCATATTACAAATGGAGATATGGTCGCGCGAAAAATACAACTCATTTTCCCTAATGATGTCGTCGTACCATGGCGTGAAATCAATACGGAAGGTCCAATTTGCTTGGATCCAAGAGATCTAAGTGAAAGAGAATATCGATCGCATTGGTTGGCAAGTGAATTGGGTATTCCGTCTGATGAATACTTGATAAACCATCGTAAGCAATTGGCATTATTGGATGATGTATCAGATACAGAAGAACTTTGTCTATGGTTTGAATATGATTTATTTGATCAGTCAATTTTGTGGGAAATATGTGTAGTTTTGATTGATAAATTTGAAGCTTCTTGGTTCGATCAAGGTCATTTGAGTTTGGTGACATTGGATTCGTTCGATGGAATTAACGAATTTCATGGATTAGGACAATTGGATACACACCAATTGAAGAGCTTATTTCCCAAAAGGATCCAAATGAATCGAGAGATGACATTGAATGGTGCAGATTGGTGGGAACGCTTTGCGCTCGGAAATGTCGAAATCACAGAGCGGATTTCACCAAACGAATTGCCATTTGCGCGCGCTGCTTTTCAATTCCATATACTTAGAAAACCAGATGAGCAAGGATTAGGTATTGTAGAGCGCACAATTTTGCAGGTTGTTTTAGAGGGGAATCATTCGTGGGATTCCTGTTTTCATGAAACGAGTAGGCGTTTGTTGCAATATGGCATGGGGGATTTGCAATTCAAAGCGATTCTCAAAAGAATGAAAAATATGGGCTATACAATTGACTTGATAGACAAATAACCCCCAGTGCGCATGTGAATTGCGACCAGGGGTTGTTTTTGTTATTCACCGAAGCGGCGTAAAATACGATCTATTTGAGGGCCATAAGATTCACCGAAAATATTCAGATGGACTAATAAAAAGTAAAGTTGATAAATGTATCTGCGATCTTCATATCCGGGTCGGAGTGGTCTGATTTCACGATACGCTCCGTACATTTTTGGGGGAAAACCACCAAACAACTCACTAAACGCTAAGTCATATTCAGAATCTCCAAAAGCAGGTGAAGGGTCGATCCAATACGGCTCTCCTCCAGGGCCGACAACCCAGTTTCCACTCCAAAAATCACCATGTAAAAGGGAAGGTTTTATCGTTTTTTCATCAATCCATTGATCAAGTTTGCCCATAATTTTATCTAGCATGCGCAAACGTGCCGGGGTGCTCCATCCCGATTTATCCATTAAATTAGACTGGAATTCTAAGCGTTGATTGCGAAAAAAGTTAGTCCAAGAAGCGTGTTGCTTGTTTTCTTGTGGAATGACTCCGATAAAATTATTGAAATTCAGCCCGTATAACGGATCGGTAGCCGCGTGTAATTTTGCGAGTGCTTGTCCGAGGCGCTCGGGCGTTGTGTGATCGGATTTCCCCTTTACCCAGGACATCACAAGCACTTCGGATTCAGCAGTTTGCGGAAAAATATCCGGTGTTGGAACGCCAGCGTGATTTCGAAGAAGAAGCAACCCATTTTGTTCAGCGTGGATTAAGCCATCAGGCCCATCGTGATTCCATTTAATAAAATATGAGCTTTGATTTGTGGTGATCCGATAGGAAGTCACCGTTTCGGCTTGCATAAAAGGGTCCACTGATTGGACCTCTGTTGTATCGCCTGAGGCGTCTAATGCGTTACGTATCTGCCCGGGAACCATAAGCCAACGTCCACTCCATTCGATTTCAAGCAATTGTTATACTACAATCATACTTATCTTAGCATTAAAATCGGTTCGAAGTTAGGGGAGTTTTCGAAAATGGAAGAAAAAGATATGAATTCTGTTGATTTATTTTCAGAAATTGGCGGAATCGATGGAATTTCATTGTTGGTTGATGCTTTTTATGCGCGAGTTCAACAGCGACCAGAATTAATTCCACTCTTTCAAAATAGTGATTTTGAAGAGGTGAAGCGAAAACAGACGATGTTTTTGACACAGTTTGTTGGAGGTCCTTCATTATATTCTAATGAGTTTGGACATCCGATGATGCGCTATCGTCATATGCCCTTTGAAATTACACCGGCACGTGCAAAGGCATGGTTGTACTGTATGCAAGATGCAATGCAAGATGTAGGTTTTCATGGGAATGCACGCGATTACTTATTTGGTAGGCTTGTTCAAGTAGCGCAGCACATGGTGAATTCCTATGATCAAGAAACGGACGAAGAGTAACGATTATTGCGACGGGGATATTGGTGTTTTCATCGTTCGATTTGGGTACTCTTGATGGGTCGGTTTGCGTATATTGTTAGTGGGGTCCATTTACCTTTGACTTTAATAGTATGGCGTTATTTTTTGCTTGAAAAAGTTCGCGTAAATCATTTATACTTAGTTTAGGTCAAATATAGTCAAAGTCAAACTTTTTTCGGCCAATCGGATTCGAAGGCGGGGTGACGTTACGCATGCAGAACATTTCTGATGTCATTGAAAAGCACTTAATGAAGTTGTTGGAAGAATGTGATGGTATTGCAGAAATCCAGCGGAGTGTGTTGTCGGACGAATTTAATTGTGTCCCATCGCAAATCAATTATGTAATCAGTACTCGTTTTACCGAGGACAAAGGTTATGTTGTTGAGAGTAAACGCGGCGGCGGCGGATTCATTCGAATTCAACGAGTCAAATTACCTGATGTGTTAACGACAGGTGACCATTTTTTTAAGAAAATGCAGGGCCGTTTGAGTCAAATTGAAGCGGAAGGCATTATTTATCAACTCGAAAAAGGGAATCATATTTCTAACCGCGAAGCGCAAGTGATCTATTCAGCCATGTCTAGAGATGTGTTACAGATTCCATTGCCGCAACGTGATTTGTTACGGGCAAGGCTTTTGAAGGCGATGTTGGTGGCTTTAATGCGTTAGGATTTTGAAGGGGTGAACGACATGGTATGCCAAGACTGTGGAAAGCGGCCTTCTACGTTACATTTTACGAAAATCGTGAACGGAGAAAAGTCAGAATATCATCTTTGTGAAGCGTGTGCCCGCGAGAAAGGCGATGTCATTCCCGGAACACCGAATGGGTTTTCGATTCATAACTTATTGTCTGGGTTAATGGATTTTGAATCGGTTACGAAGGGAGCCAGCAAGGCGCCGCAACAGTTGCGATGCGACACATGTGGTTTGACTTATTTACAATTTAGTAAGCTTGGACGCTTCGGATGTGCGGATTGTTACACGAATTTTCGTCACAAACTTGAGCCTTTACTCAAACGGATTCATGGCAACACATCTCATAACGGTAAGATTCCACGGAGAATCGGTGGAGAATTTAGGTTTAAACGGGAAATTAATCGATTGAAACTTTTAATGATGCAAGCCATTGATCAAGAAGAATTCGAACGGGCTGCGCAAATTCGCGACCAAGTCCGTGCAATCGAAAGTCAATGGAAACGTGAGATGAGCTAGGAGGGATACGGGTGGGGACACACGAATTTATGAAACAACCAGTTAGTGACTGGATGAAAGCGGAAGGTCCCGACTCAGATATCGTGATCAGCACGCGCGTTCGTCTTGCTCGGAATATTACAGGTGCACCGTTTCCGATGCTATGTACAAACTTTCAGGCGCTGGATGTTTTTGAAAAAGTGGAACATGCCGTTTCTTTGCCTAAGTTACAGGAGCTTGGCCCGTTCGAATGGGTCGCTTTAAATGATTTAGATCCCCTGGAGAAGAAAGCACTTGTTGAGAAGCATTTGATCAGCCCGAATTTTGCATCCGAAGCGAGATATGGTGCGGTATTTTTGAGCGCCAATGAATCGATCAGTGTGATGGTGAATGAAGAGGACCATTTAAGGATTCAATGTTTAAGTTCGGGGTTCCAATTGAGTGAAACATTTCAAAAGGCGAGTTGCATTGACGATGCAATCGATTCAAAATTAGAGTATGCCTTCGATGAGAAGTGCGGATACTTAACGAGTTGTCCGACGAATGTTGGAACTGGGATGCGCGCTTCTGTGATGATGCATTTGCCAGCGCTCGTGTTAATGAAACAAATTAATCATATGGTGCATGCAGTGACGCAAGTCGGTCTCGCAGTTCGTGGGATTTATGGCGAAGGCAGCGAAGCGCTTGGTAATTTGTTTCAAATTTCAAATCAGATCACATTGGGGCAATCCGAAGAAGAGATCATCGAACATTTGTATCAGGTTGCCAGTCAGTTGATTGATCATGAACGGCAAGCTCGCGAGCGGATGCTTCAGGCAAATAATCCGCGTACAATTGATCGGATTTTTCGTTCTTTGGGAATTTTGTCTCATGCGTATATAATTGATTCAAAGGAAGCATTGCAACGACTTTCGGATGTACGGTTAGGTGTTGATATGGGATACATTAGCGGATTATCTTCAGGCGTTTTGAAGGAACTGATGGTGTTGACTCAACCGGGTTTTTTGCAAGTTGAAGCCGGATCCGCCTTGTCACCGGAAGAACGCGATATGCACCGGGCTCAAATGATTCGTCAGCGTTTGGATCAGGCGAATCGGGAATCTACAGGGAAACAAGATTGATATTTATATTAGTCGGAGGTGTTGTTTATGATGTTTGGCCGATTTACAGAACGCGCCCAAAAGGTATTGGCTCTTGCACAAGAGGAAGCAGTTCGTCTTGGGCATAACAACATCGGCACGGAGCACATTTTACTCGGCTTAATTCGCGAGGGAGATGGCATCGCGGCGAAAGCGATATTGGCACTTGGACTTAGCTTGGAGAAAATTCAGGATGAAGTTGAGGCGCTAATCGGTCGCGGTCAGGAACAACCAACGAACATTGCTTACACGCCACGTGCAAAGAAAGTTATCGAGCTATCGATGGATGAAGCACGCAAACTTGGACACACGTATGTGGGAACAGAGCATATTTTGCTTGGTTTGATTCGTGAAGGAGAAGGCGTTGCTGCTCGTGTATTAAATAATTTAGGTGTTAGTTTGAATAAAGCGCGTGGTCAAGTGCTTCAGTTACTAGGTAGTAACGAGACGGTTTCAACGTCACATGGTCAAGCACAGAATGTGAACACACCTACGCTAGATGGTTTGGCTCGTGATTTGACGGCATTGGCGCGTGAAGGGAATCTTGATCCGGTAATTGGACGCGCAAAGGAAATTGAACGCGTGATTCAAGTGCTTAGCCGCCGTACTAAGAATAATCCGGTATTAATCGGAGAACCTGGCGTTGGTAAAACGGCAGTTGCTGAAGGTCTTGCGCAGCGCATTGTTAATAACGAAATTCCTGAGACGCTTCGTGACAAGCGTGTGATGACGCTTGACATGGGTTCGGTAGTTGCGGGTACAAAATACCGCGGGGAATTCGAAGATCGTTTGAAGAAAATCATGGATGAAATTCGTCAAGCAGGCAATGTGATTTTGTTTATTGATGAATTGCACACGTTAATTGGCGCAGGTGGTGCTGAAGGTGCGATTGATGCTTCGAACATTTTGAAACCTGCATTAGCACGGGGTGAATTGCAATGTATTGGAGCGACAACGCTTGATGAGTTCCGTAAATACATCGAGAAAGACGCGGCATTAGAACGTCGTTTCCAACCGATACGTGTTGATGAACCTACGGCGGAAGAAGCCGTTCAAATTTTGCTTGGACTCCGTGACCGTTATGAAGCGCATCACCGTGTCAAAATCCGCGACGATTCAATTGAGCAAGCGGTGAAATTATCTGATCGTTACATCACGGATCGTTTTTTACCAGATAAAGCGATCGACTTGATTGATGAAGCGGGCTCGAAAGTACGCTTGCGGTCATACACGGTACCGCCTAATCTCAAGAAATTGGAAACAAAATTGGATTCAGTCCGTAAAGAAAAAGACGCTTCCGTTCAATCTCAAGAGTTTGAGAAGGCGGCAAGTCTGCGTGATAAAGAACAGAAATTACGCGAAGAATTAGATCAAACAAAAAACGAATGGAAAGAACGCCAAGGTCGTATGGACATGGAAGTTACTCCTGAAGATATTGCAGAAGTTGTTTCGGCGTGGACTGGAATTCCAGTTAGCAAGATGGCGGAAGAAGAGACAGAGCGTTTGCTCAAAATGGAATCCATTTTGCATCAACGCGTGATTGGTCAAGACGAAGCGGTCAAAGCAGTATCCCGTGCTGTACGCCGTTCAAGAGCGGGTTTGAAAGATCCTAAGCGTCCAATGGGTTCATTTATTTTCCTCGGTCCTACTGGGGTAGGTAAAACGGAACTCGCACGAGCACTTGCGGAATCATTGTTTGGCGATGAGAATGCCGTCATTCGAATCGATATGTCCGAGTACATGGAGAAACATTCCACATCGCGTTTGGTTGGGGCGCCTCCTGGATATGTCGGGTATGAAGAAGGCGGTCAGTTGACGGAGAAAGTTCGCCGTCGTCCGTATTCGGTTGTATTACTTGATGAAATTGAGAAAGCACATCCAGAAGTGTTTAATATTTTGCTTCAAGTATTGGAAGATGGTCGATTGACGGATTCAAAAGGTCGCGTCGTTGATTTTCGCAACACATTAATCATTTTGACATCGAACGTCGGTGCGGACATGATTAAGAAGAATTCTTCGCTCGGCTTCACAACTTCCGACAAACAATCGGAACGTGAATACGATAATATGAAGAATCGTGTCATGGATGAATTGAAACGCAGCTTCCGTCCAGAATTCTTAAATCGGATTGATGAAGTAATTGTGTTCCATTCTCTGGATCAACAGCACATTAGTCATATTGTTACGTTGATGGCCGATGATTTAGCGAAGCGTTTGAAAGAACATGATATTCAATTTAATTTGACGGAGAATGCCAAAGCTTTTCTTGCTAAAGTGGGTTACGATCCACTTTATGGGGCACGGCCACTGCGCCGTGCAATTCAGAAACATATTGAAGACCGACTTTCTGAAGAATTGCTAAAAGGTAATATTGTAAAAGGTGATTCGCTCGTCATCGATGAGCTAAATGGTGAATTGAACGTGACAAGAACAGAAGCTCAGGCACCGGAACTTGTTACTGAAGACTGACGGATTCAACAAAAAAAGGTAATAGCAAAAAAAATGTCGAATATTCCCGCGAAGACAGGTAAAATGGTCTTTGCGGGAATATTTTTTATCCACAAATAAGGGGTGACACCATGTTTCGATTAAAGTCGATTCGCAGCAGAATATTGGTCATTGCAACTGTTGTTTCAATATTGATGTCGTTGATGTTCGCAGTCATGCACCAAATGGACGATCAAGATAAAATGCGTGTAAATAATCGAGAATTTAACGAGAAGATATATAACGCGGTCGCAGCACAAAAACTGTTAATGCGGAATACAGTGCTCGTATTGGCGAGTGACAACGCATGGGAAGTTTATTTTACGCAACCCGATCAAAAGGAAGCAGCGCGTAAACGGATGGAAGAAGCGTTTAGATTCGTGCGTAAACATATTCCAGAAACGGATGAGGCGTGCTATTTAGATAATATTCATAATGGTGCGGAATCAGCGCGAGTGGTTTTAGATGAAGTCGCTAAAGTTGAAGATTTATCTTCATCCGAGAAGAGTGCCTCTTTCTATGGTCCTACAATTAAACTCGGAGAAGGTGATGTATATCAATCACTTCCGTATATCTCTCCAGATAGCGAACGCTGGGTAATTGCTAATGCGACTCCAGTAATTGGTCAATCTGTATCACCATATCAAGGCAAAAAACTTGGGATCATCCATTATGAAGTGAATTTACTTTCCTTCTCAAATAAACTTGCTGAAAATACTCCAGAGGGATCGACGTCTTATTTGATTGACGAAAATGGACAAGTTCTTGCAAGCAGTAATGAGGATTTGAAACAAGAAATTATTGGAGCGGGTAAACTTTCGGAAGGAACGAAACTTCCGAAATTAGCAGTTGATGCAGCGTCAGAGCGTGAGTGGCTTAACCAATTAGTCGATGACCCGACTTCAGTTTCGGACTTGAAAATTAATAATGAGTCTGAACTAACCTCTGCGAAAGTAATTACGTGGAATGAGGAACAAAATTTATATCTAGTAACAACTACGCCATGGAAGTTTACGACATTCCATTTTTCGAAATTTACCATTACAATCGTAGTTATTTTGGCAATTTTTATTTTGCTAATGGGCATAATGTGGAACTGGTTAAATGTTGCAATTTCAATTCCGATGCGTAAAGTAATCAAACGATCGAATCAGATTGCAACGGGCAATTTGATATCTTCGAATGATTTGAGAAATTTAACTGGTGAAATGGGCGAGTTAGGTGAAGCATTTGAATCGATGATCGAAGAACTTCGCTTCATGGTCGGTAAAGTAATGACTTCCTCACACAGTTTATCTTCAGCTACCGAAGAGATTTCGGCGAGCACAGAGCAAATTGCGGCAGGAAGTATCGGGCAAAGTGAAAATGCACATAAACTTGCGCATGTGGTCAGACAATTACAGGATAGTATGGAAGTTGTGACGGGCAAAGCCAGTCAAACATCGATATTGTCCTCTGAAATGAAAAATGATGCAGTTGAAGGTGAACGTGTCGTTCGTAGTTCCAAGAAAACAATGGACAAGTTGAACGAGCAAATGAATGTATTACAAATGGGTTCACAGCAAATCGGGGAAATTATTGAAGTGATTGATGAGATTGCTGAACAAACGAACTTGCTGGCATTGAATGCTGCAATTGAAGCGGGACGTGCAGGAGAACAAGGTCGAGGTTTCGCGGTGGTGGCGGAAGAGGTTCGAAAGCTAGCTGAGCGAAGCGGCGAGGCGACGCAACAAATTACAGAAATTATTCAACAAATGCAAGCCAACACAGCAAACAGTGTGCATTCTGTTGATATTGCGATTCAAACATCAGAGACAATCGCGGAAGCTTTTAGTCGAATTGTAACAAAGGTAAATCAGACAGCAATGCAAATTGAGTCAATTGCTGACTCGAGTGATCACCAACAATCACAAACGACCAGCGTGAATGAGTTGGTTGTTTCAATGGCACGTAGCAGTGAAGATTCAGCTGCCGCATCGGAAGAAATTGCAAAAAGTTCTCAATTCCTTGCGAAATTGGCAGATGAATTACGTATTACTGTAGATTCATTCAAAGTATAATAAGGCAGGTTATTTCGTGAAATCGAAAACAAAATTTGTATGTCAAGCATGTGCGTTCGAGACGCAACGATGGTTAGGTAAATGTCCGGGTTGTGATTCATGGAATACATTCGTGGAAGAGCGGATCGAACAATCGAAACGCCCTTCCGGTGCGTTTGCTGGTAGTTCTGGTTCGCTTGGTGGAAGTAAAGAAAAACCGATGCAACTTTCCGAAATTGCAACAGATGAAGATCCGCGATATGTGACTTCAATTGCAGAATTAAATCGAGTCCTCGGCGGTGGGATTGTGCCGGGGTCTTTAATTTTGGTCGGCGGTGATCCGGGAATTGGGAAGTCGACGTTATTATTGCAGTTATCGGATGTATTAGTGCGACAAAAGCTCCGCGTTTTGTATGTAAGTGGAGAGGAGTCGGCAAAGCAATTAAAATTACGTTCGGAAAGACTTGGCGTGTTGCCGGATGGTTTGTTTGTACTATGTGAAACGAGCGTGCAACGCATTGAGGAAGCGGTGGAGCAAGTTAAGCCTGATTTTATGGTCATCGACTCCATCCAAACTGTATATCACCCAGAAGTAACATCTGCACCGGGAAGCGTATCACAAGTTCGTGAATGCACGGGACATTTTATGCGCATGGCAAAAGTAGGTGGAATCGCGACGGTCATCGTTGGACATGTTACAAAGGAAGGTGCAATTGCTGGTCCGAGAATGCTTGAGCATATGGTGGATTGTGTGCTTTATTTTGAAGGAGAACGCCACCATAGTTATCGTGTATTAAGGGCGGTAAAAAACCGTTTCGGTTCAACAAATGAAATTGGAATTTTTGAAATGAACGAAAGCGGTTTGACGGAGGTCGGAAATCCATCGGCATTGTTTTTGGCGGAGCGGCCACTAGGAGTTCCTGGGTCAACGGTTGTTGCGAGTTTAGAAGGTACCCGTCCGATTTTGGTTGAGGTTCAAGCACTTGTGGCACCGACGCATTTTGTAACGCCGAAAAGGATGGCCACAGGCGTAGATAGTCAGCGAACGGCAATGATGTTGGCAGTTCTGGAGAAGCGGGTTGGACTTGCGCTACAGAGTCACGATGCATATGTAAACGCGGCTGGCGGAGTCCGATTAGATGAACCTGCCATCGATTTAGCATTAGCGGTAAGTTTAGCATCTAGTTATCGAGATCAACCGACGGAACCATATGATGTAATTATAGGTGAAGTTGGATTAACTGGTGAAGTACGGGCCGTTTCACGAGTGGAACAACGGATTAAGGAAGCGGCAAAGTTAGGATTTCAGCGTGTAATCATGCCGGAAAACGGCGTGCAAAAACAACAATGGAGCATTTGGGAAGAGAAATTTGGAATCAAATTGATCGGAGTAAGCAGCGTTTCACAAGCGCTTGATGTTGCGTTGCTACCGTCCCAAGGCAAACGCGTGTTGACACCTCGTCCAAAAGTAACTTAGAATAAAATATTGTAAACGTACAGTGATAACTCGTTCACAAAGAGGAGATTTCGAATGTTCAAAAAAAACCTCCCCAACCTTTTCACGATCGCTAATTTGTTTTTAGGAATTGTAGCGATTTTGATTTCAATTAATGGGGACCCTGCAACTGCTTCTGTAATGGTAATTATCGCGATGTTGATGGATGGATTAGATGGCCGTGTAGCACGGGCGTTAAATGTTCAAAGCGAATTTGGTAAGGAATTGGATTCGTTATCTGACGTCATATCGTTTGGTGTAGCGCCTGCATTCATTATTTATGTTGTGGCTTTTCAACCGGTAGGGTTAAACCCGGCACTCGCATGGACGGTAACTTCGTTGTTCCCGATTTGTGGAGCGGTGCGTTTGGCTAGATTCAATGTTGTGGCAGGAACACCAGGCTATTTTATCGGATTACCGATTCCAGCAGCTGGCGGTATTTTGGCAACATTATCTTTGTTCCACAAAGAGTTGCCATTAGTTGTGTTAATGCTTGCAACGATTGCGCTCTCGTTATTAATGGTCAGCACCGTCAAGTATCCCAACTTTAAGAAAATTGGGTTGCCGCGCGGGTCTGCTTGGATCATTCCAATCGTTGTTATCGTCTGTGTATTGATCGGCGTTCTATTCCCACAAATTGTATCTAAACTTATTTTTGTACCGCTACTTTTGTATGCGATGTACGGCCTAAAAAAAAACGGTAATGATCCGCAAATAGAGATCACAAAAGAAGTATAAGCAAGTTTAAGTTCCTCACGAATTGACTACACTAGACTCCAACAAATCATTTTAAAGATGATCGGAGTGTGTAGAATCGTGAGGAATTTTTTATTTCGTTTGGTTTTATTTATTGGGATTTTGTTATGGGTGGTAGGGCAAGGGTGGATCGGTCATGCGCTTAATATTGTCGATTTGAATGTTTGGCCGATGTACATGTTGATTTTTCCTGCAGCAGGACTTCTTTATGTTGCGCTAAATTGGTGTGTTCAACAAGTTTCGCTTTGGTGGACGAATCAAGAAGAGAATATTGCAGGATTACCGGTACAAAATGTATTGTTTCGTTATTTGGGATTGGTTGCCGGTTTGCTTGTTGGATTGATGATGTACCCAGCATTGACTTTGCTGGAACCGAAAAGTGGTTTAGTGCCAATGATGATCGATCTTTTGCTTGCGCTTATCGGTTATCGAATTGGTTCAATGAAAGAAAATGAATTGCAAATGGCCTTATTTCGAAGGTCGCTTGATCCGAAAAAAACAAAAAATACGTCGACAACTGGCGACGATTCAAGTCGATCCGAACAAGCCGTAAAATTATTAGATACAAGCGCAATTATCGACGGCAGGATTGCAGATTTGGCTAAGTCAGGATTTTTGGATGGACCGATCATTGTGCCTGATTTTGTGATTCAAGAGTTACAACAAATTGCAGATTCTTCAGATATGCTGAAAAGAAACCGTGGCCGTCGGGGCTTGGACATTTTACAACAGATCCAGCGAGAAACACCTAATGTACTGCAAATTCGGGAACTACGGTTGGAACAAGGCGATGTTGATACGCGGCTGGTAAAATTGGCAAAACGTTGGCAAGCTAAAGTAATGACCAACGACTACAATTTGAATAAAGTTTGTGAGTTGCATGGTGTCGCTGTACTGAATTTGAATGAGTTGGCAAATGCACTTAAACCTATGGTACTTCCCGGCGAATTGCTTCGCGTTCAAATTATTCGAGATGGTAAAGAACCTGGGCAAGGAGTTGGCTATTTAGAAGATGGCACGATGGTTGTTGTCGATGGCGGAAAAGAAGTAATCGGTCAGATGACAGAGGTTGTTGTTTCGAGTGTTTTACAGACGTCAGCAGGAAAAATGGTGTTTTCGAAGCGGAAAACCTTAGAGCCCGTTAACGATGTGTTGTGGGCGGATTTGGCAGTGCAATAAATTTGTGTGTAAAATAGGTTATTATAATTTTTCTTTTTCCGCTGTGGATCGGTCTATGAAATTAGCCGGTCCGCTTTGCGGTTTTACAATGATAAAGGAGTTGATTTCATGGGCACAACAGGGGCACTTATTGTAGCTGCAGGCAACGGAACGAGAATGCGTTCAATAGAGAAAAAACAATTTTTACCGTTATTGGACAAGCCGGTGTTGGCGTGGACAGTAGATGTATTTGAGCAAATGGAAGATATACAAGAAATTGTCATTGTGGTGGCAGCGGAAGATGTGGCACGTGTAAAACTGATTGGTGAAACCTATCATTGGCGTAAAGTCAGACATATAGTGCCAGGGGGATCGACGCGGCAAGATTCGGTGTTGCAAGGGTTAGATTCGCTATCGACGGATTGGGCGCTCGTTCATGATGGGGTGAGGCCATTGGTAAAAGCGGAAGATGTACAAATTTGTTTAGCGGCAGCAAAAAAACATGGCGGAGCTTTGCTTGGTGTACCAGTTAAAGATACAATTAAACGTGTTACAACGGATGGAAAAGTGAAAGATACCCCGGATAGAGAAACATTGTGGGCGATACATACCCCGCAAATTTTTCAGCGGTCACGATTGCGAGAAGGATTACAACGTGCAGCAAAAGAAGGTTGGCGCGTGACAGATGACGCATCAATTATTGAGCGTCTCGGCGATCCGATTATCGTCATTGCTGATTCAGAACGGAATATTAAAATAACAACCCCAGAAGATTTGGCAATTGCCGAAATGTGGCTGAGGACATTAGAGGGAGAAACGAAATGATTCGAGTTGGACAAGGTTTCGATGTGCATCAGTTAGTCGAGGGACGCCCATGCATTATTGGCGGTGTTAATATACCATATGAAAAAGGATTACTCGGGCATTCAGATGCTGATGTGTTGCTGCATGCAGTGGCGGATGCAATTTTGGGTGCACTTGCGCTTGGAGATATTGGAAAACATTTTCCGGATACGGATCCCGCCTATAAAGGTGCGGACAGCTTGAAGTTGCTAGCCCACGTTTGGGCGCTGGTTACAACACGCGGATACAAACTTGGCAACTTGGACTGCACAGTTGTTGCGCAAGCACCTAAGTTGGCACCACATATTCCGCTTATGGTCGAAAAGATTTCAGGCGTGCTTGATTCGCAAGTAGATCAAATTAGCATCAAGGCGACGACGAGTGAGACGATGGGGTTTACTGGTCGCGGCGAAGGGATCGTGGCGCAAGCCGTTGTTTGCCTCTTCAAAGTCTGATAAAATGATCAAAGCGATTGACCGAATGAGAGGAGCAACGTGCATGACTGCAACGATGCGTGTACGCTACGCACCAAGTCCGACCGGACATTTACATATTGGAGGCGCAAGAACAGCGCTTTTCAATTTTTTATTGGCGCGAAATAGCGGTGGACAATTTATTATCCGCTTTGAAGATACAGATCAATCCCGTCATGTTGAACATGCGGAGGAGAAACAATTATCTGGACTTAAATGGCTTGGAGTGACATGGGACGAAAGTACTGATATCGGCGGTCCAAATGGACCTTACCGTCAAACCGAGCGTCTTCATTTGTATCAACCGGTTACTAAACAATTGATGAACACGGGGCATGCCTATGAATGCTTTTGTTCCGAGGAAGAACTTGAACGTGTTCGCGAAGCGCAACAATCGCGCGGTGAGACGCCTCGATATGCGGGAACTTGTCGTTCGTTAACTGAGCATCAAAAACAAGAACTTCGGGATAGTGGACGTAAACCAACCATCCGGTTCCGTGTTCCTGTAGATCGTACGATTACGTTTACCGATGCAGTCCGAGAGGATGTGTCGTTTCATACAAGTGAAATTGGCGATTTTATTATCGTTCGGCCGGATGGTATTCCGATGTATAACTTTGCGGTTGTCATGGATGATTATCAAATGAGTATTACGCATGTTATTCGCGGGGAAGAACATTTAACGAATACACCGCGTCAAATCTTGATTTATGAAGCCCTAGGTTGGCAAGCGCCACAATTTGCACATATTTCTTTGATCTTAAATCAGGATCGCAAAAAGATGTCCAAACGAGACGAGTCCATCATTCAATTTATTGAACAATACCGTGAACTTGGTTACTTGCCTGAAGCGGTTGTCAACTTTATTGCGTTACTTGGTTGGTCGCCTGGCGGTGAGCAAGAACTTTTCAGCCTCGACGAAATCATCAAAGCATTTGATATGCAACGCATCTCCAAAAGTCCTGCGGTGTTCGACGTTGAAAAGATGAAATGGATGAACAACCAATACATTAAGTTGGCAGATCCAGATCGCTTGACGCAACTTGCGATTCCGTATTTGCAAACGGCGGGACATATACCGGCAGGCGAACTTGATGAGTCGACGTATGGTTGGGTGAAGGCATTGGTGGTGTTATATCAAGAGCCAATGCGGGCAGTAAGCGAAATTTTGGAACTAAGTCGTGACTTTTTCCGCCAATTCGTGCAGGATATTGAGGATGAAGCTACGAATGTGTTAAAAGAAGAGCAAGTGCCAGCAGTCCTTGCGGCGATCCAGCAACAATTTATGTCGCTCGAGGTATGGGATGTTGCTAGCATTCAAGCGGCGATCAAGACAGTCCAGAAAGAAACTGGCGCCAAAGGTAAGGCGTTATTTATGCCGATTCGAGCAGCGATTACCGGTCAAACGCATGGCCGTGATTTAAATCAAACGATTTGGTTGCTCGGTAAAGATCGAGTGTTGAATCGTTTAAGCAAACAATTGAACTCATAAATTAAAGACGATGAACAGGAAAGTATATTCGGGACACTTTTTCAGAGAGAGCACCCTTGGCTGTAAGGTGTTTATCGTGGTCGAATGGAAGTGCACCTGGGAGTTGCGGGATTGAAGCGGCGATTCAAGAATATAGTCGTCAGTTAGATTCCGACGAATCACCTGCGTTAAAGGTTACGAGAGGGATGCGTACGACCGGACGACCGGAGTGTGTGTCATTCAAGCAGAGTGGAACCGCGCAAATAGCGTCTCTGCAGCATGATGCTGCAGAGACGCTATTTTTGTGTCTATACATACAGAACGAATTTTTTCCGGAGGTGATCGGAATGAGTGATTGGATTAACGTAATGAAATCGGACGTGCGGGCTGTCTTTGATAATGATCCTGCGGCAAAATCGATCTTAGAAGTTGTGCTGACGTATTCGGGTGTACATGCGATTTGGGCACATCGATTGGCGCATTTTCTATACCAAAATGAATGGTTTACACTTGCTCGCTTCATCTCGCAAATCAGTAAATTTATTACCGGGATTGAAATTCATCCAGGTGCAAGAATAGGGGATCGGCTGTTTATTGATCACGGGACTGGCGTTGTGATCGGCGAAACCTGCGAAATCGGTGATGATGTCATCATATATCAAGGGGTTACACTTGGGGGAACCGGTAAAGAAAAAGGAAAGCGCCATCCGACGATTGGAAACCGGGTCGTCATCAGTTCTGGCGCCAAAGTGCTCGGTTCTTTTACCGTAGGTGATAATTCTGCGATTGGTGCAAATGCTGTGGTGCTCCACGAAGTGCCCCCCAACTGTACGGTCGTTGGGATCCCAGGAAAAATCGTAAAAATGGACGGCGTTCGCATGAATCGTTTGAATCATGGAGATATTCCTGATCCAGTGGTAGATATGTTCGATTCGATGCAACGCCAAATTGAGCGATTACAAGAAGAGTTGGTACAGACGCGTGAACAACTTCAGCAACAAATCAAAAAAGAAGTAGATGAATCAAACGCTCAAGGGGGCGCTTAATGATGACGACGCCATCGTCAATTTATATTTATAATTCGCAAGAGCGATGTAAACAGTTGTTTAAACCGATTCAGGACGGCAAAGTGCGTATGTATGTGTGTGGCCCGACGGTTTATGATTATATTCATATTGGAAATGCGCGTCCGCTAATCGTTTTTGATGTTGCACAAAAATATTTGCGTTCAATTGGATATGACGTGAAGTATGTTGTCAATTTTACTGATGTTGATGACAAATTAATTCGTAAAGCTGAGCAACTTGGTGGTGAATGGACGGTTCCTAAAGTTGCGGAGCGATATATTACTGCGTTTTATGAAGATATTGCTAAATTGGGCGTTGCACCTGCAGACGTGAGACCCCGCGTAACGGAGCATATGACAAACATTGTGAATTTTGTGGGTGGATTGATCGAAAAAGAATTTGCCTACGTAAAAGAAGGCGATGTATATTTCCGCACGGATCGATTTGTTGGTTATGGAAAGTTGTCGAATCAGGATTTGGAGTCGTTGCAACATGGCTCGCGCATCGATGTGAACGAGCGAAAAGAAAATGCAACGGATTTTGTACTTTGGAAAGCTGCAAAACCAGGCGAAATATTTTGGAACACACCATGGGGGGATGGTCGTCCGGGTTGGCATATCGAATGTTCGGCGATGGCCAAGGAGCATCTTGGAGAAACGATCGATATCCACGGCGGCGGTCACGACCTGATGTTCCCTCATCACGAGTGTGAGGTAGCGCAATCGGAGGCACTTCATGATGGAAAGCCGTTAGCAAATTATTGGATGCATAACGGATACATTCAAATTAACCAAGAAAAAATGTCGAAATCGCTTGGAAATGGTGTATTTGTCCGCGATTTGATGCAAAACATAACTACTGCAGCATTTCGTTATTTCATGCTCGGTTCACATTATCGCAGCCCCCTGAATTTTTCGGACGATGCAATTGTTCAGGCTAAATCAAGTGTTGAACGCATTGCAAATTCTCGCATAAATGCACAACATCGTTTGCAGCACGTTGCTTCCTTAGGCAATGACCAAGCGGAAGCGGCGCTGAGCGAATCGATCGAACAAATTTCGAATGAATACCACGCGCTTATGTGCGATGATTTTAATACGCCAGACGCGTTAACTTGCGTGTTCCGACTCGTATCGGCAGCAAATTTGTATTTGGAACAAGTGGATGTTTTGGAAGCTTCGTTAAAGAAAATCAATGATTTATTCGATGCGTTCAACGAAGTGTTGGGGGTTTGTCCGGCGCCCGAAGTTGCATCATCTGCGGATCCAGAAGTGGCGCGAATCGAATTGTTGCTCGAAGAACGTCAAGAAGCACGTCGCACGAAAAACTGGGCGCGTGCCGATGAAATCCGCAAAGAACTTGCGGAATTGAACATCATGATCGAAGATACAGCGCAAGGCGCGCGATGGGTGCGTAAATGATAGGATTTGATGGAGTTCCACTAAAGTTACCCCATCGTCCTGTTGAACTTTGGCCGCCGCTCGCATGGGCGTATCTTGGTGACGCGGTGTATGAATGGTATGTGCGGTGGCATGTGTTAACAGACGCGAATTTACGACCAAACACATTGCACAAAAGCACAACGAAATTTGTTTCTGCCGAAGCGCAATCCAAAGCGCTTTCCGTATTGCTTAACGAGCTCTCGGAAAAAGAGAAAGAAATTGTTCAACGCGGTCGAAATGCAAAGTCAGGGCATCTACCCAAAAATGCGTCCGTACATGTTTATCGCCAAAGTAGCGGCTTCGAGGCGATGATTGGGTATGTATATGCAAGTGGAAATCAAGAGCGAGTGATGCAAATACTTGCAAGAACAGTCGAGATTATCGAGAACAATATCGTTCCCGCTTCTCAGAAGGAGGAGTGATCAACCATGGAAGATTTTTTAATTGGTCGTAATGCTGTATACGAGGCGCTGCGATCGGGTCGTGCCATTCATAAAATTTTTATGGGCGAATTTACGACGGTGTCCGGTGCGAAAGAAATCATAGATCTCGCAAAAGAAAAAGGAATTGTCATTCAGCAAGTTGACCGCAAAAAATTAGAGTCTTTTGCGCCCGCGAAAAATCATCAGGGGATCGTTGCACAAGTTGCTGCCCAAGATTATATTGAATTGGACGATTTAATCGAACGCGCGCTCACTGACCCAGAGCAACCAGGATTCATTTTGCTACTTGATGAAGTCGAGGATCCGCATAATTTGGGTGCGATTTTAAGGACTGCAGAATGCACTGGAGTTCATGGTGTGATTATTCCAAAGCGTCGTGCAGCAGGGTTAACTTCAACGGTGTCAAAAACGTCTGCAGGCGCGGTGTCTTATGTTCCGGTTGCTCGTGTAAGTAATTTATCGCAGGCAATCGAAGCGCTTAAGAAAGCAGGATTCTGGATCGTTGGAACAGACGGCCAAACGAAGCAAACCGTTTATCAGATCGATGGCAAGTTGCCACTTGTGATCGTGGTCGGAAATGAAGGGCATGGTATCAGTAGGCTCGTAAAATCGCATTGCGACTGGTTGGTTAAGCTACCAATGCGTGGTCAATTAAATTCATTGAATGCTGCCGTAGCTGCGTCAGTGGTTATGTATGAAGTCGTTCGCCAACGTGAAGTGGGCACTCGTGGGTAAAAAGAAGTACCACCGAAACTTAGCAGAGTCATTTATCGCAGATTCATATTTAATTGTAGATGGTTACAATGTAATTGGGGCAACCGGTGAGTTATCTGAAATGGCGCGTAAAGATTTTGATGCGGCGCGAGATTTGCTTATTGATTGGCTTGCGGATTACCAAGGTCATGCGAACCAACAAGTTATTGTCGTATTTGATGCACATTATGTAAAAGGGATTGGCGGAAGATACGATAGCGCAAAAGTTGAGGTTCGCTTTACGCGTGAAAACGAATCTGCGGACGAGTTCATTGAACGGCTCATTTCGGAGATGTATGCTGCCCCGAATAAGCCATTTAAGGTTGAAGTCGCAACATCAGATCAAACGGAACAGAATATAATTTTTGGGGTTGGCGGCTTGCGCTTGCCAGCGTGGGAATTGGTCGAACGAATTCGTCTAGCAAAAGGACAAGCCCGCAAACAGATCCAAAATCAACAGCCTTCGCGTAAGCGAGTAGACGAGCGAATTGATCAACATATCTTTGAGAAATTGGACCAAATGAGAAAAGGATACGGAAAAAAGGAGGACATATGACGTTCGCGTCTATATTCCTTCTTTTTTAATAGTCAAAAAAATTGAATAGTTGACGAAATTTTGAACAATGAGATATACTATGTTCATCGCGCTGTCTCAAACTGCTCTCGAAGGGGTTGAAACGATGAAGGTCGACTTACAAGAGACGAACGGCAATATCCTAGACACACAAACAGATGAAGAAATACTAGAACTCGTACGTGCCGGCAACGGAGACGCGCTTGAATACTTGATCTACAAGTACCGGGCTTTTGTACGTGCAAAAGCGAGATCATATTTTTTGATCGGTGCTGATCGTGAGGACATTATTCAAGAAGGTATGATTGGGCTTTACAAGTCAATTCGAGATTTTCGAGGCGACAAATTAACGACGTTCCGTGCGTTTGCGGAATTATGTATTACTCGTCAAATTATTACCGCAATAAAAACGGCAACTCGTCAGAAGCATATTCCGCTCAATTCCTACATATCGTTGGACAAGCCAATATATGATGAGGATTCTGATCGCACATTGCTGGACGTGATAAGCGGTACACGCAGTGGTGATCCAGAAGAATTAATTATTCATCGTGAAGAGTTTAGCGGTTTGGAAGACAAGATGGCCGAATTACTTAGTGATTTGGAACGCAGAGTTTTGATGCTTTACCTAGATGGCCGTTCATATCAAGAGATTGCTGTTGATTTGGATCGCCATGTGAAATCCATCGATAACGCTCTACAGCGCGTGAAGCGGAAGTTGGAAAAATACCTAGAATTCAGAGATGTGGCTTACCGATTGTAAAATGGCTTAAGATCAAAAAATGTTTAGTAGTTGCGCAATGAATTGGTTACGCTTACAACGCGATGTGTCAGACAATTTCAAAAAACCTGCCGATGCAAATTGGCAGGTTTTTTTCTTTAATTTGATATTTCTTGACATGAATATTTTGGTTTGATATAGTATTCGAGTGACCTTGCGCCCTTGGAGGAATTGACGCCATTTTGGCTTATTATAGGAGGTGTCACCATGCGTGTAATTATTACACTCGCTTGCACGGTTTGCAAACAAAGAAACTACACCAGCACGAAGAACAAACGTACTCATGCTGATCGGATGGAGTTTAAGAAGTTTTGCAAGTTTTGTAACGACCATACGCCACATCGCGAAACGCGTTAATTGCTGGAGGTGATTTTGTGCCCGTTATTACCAAGATTGGTAGCGTGCTGAAAGACAGTTTCGGCGGAATCGCAACTTTCTTTTCGGAGAGTTGGTCTGAGTTGAAGAAAGTTCGTTGGCCTAATCGCGCTGAACTTACCTCATATACGGTTGTTGTCGTTATTACAGTAGCGATTGTAACAATCTATTTTTGGGGATTGGATCTCGGATTTTCGCGTCTAGTAGACGTAGTATTGAAGAAATAGTCGCCTTCCTGAGGGGGGAGAGGGGCCGAGAAGCGGCCCTGTTTTTATGGAAAAAAGATGGTACGTCGTGCATACCTATTCAGGGTATGAGAACAAAGTGAAAGCCAACTTGGAGAAGCGAGTTGAATCCATGGCGATGGAGGACAAGATTTTTCGTGTCCTCGTTCCGATGGAAGAAGAGACCGTGAACAAGGATGGCAAGAAAAAAACGGTGATGCGGAAAGTCTATCCAGGGTACGTTTTGGTCGAAATGGTCCAAACCGATGACTCTTGGTATGTCGTGCGCAACACACCTGGTGTGACAGGGTTTGTTGGTTCAACAGGCGCAGGGTCCAAACCGACTCCGTTGTTGCCGGATGAAGTTGAGCAAATTCTTAAGCACATGGGCATGGAAATGCCAAAACCAAAAGTGGACTTCGAAATTGGATCATCGGTTCGCGTACTCGTGAAACCGTTTATCGACTTCGTTGGGATCATTGAGGAGATTTTGTTAGACAAAGGTAAACTTCGCGTACTCGTGAATATGTTTGGACGCGAAACTCCACTTGAACTTGAATTTGATCAAGTAGAGAAAATTTAGTTTTTCGATTTATTTTGTAAGGAGGTGAATACAAATGGCAAAAAAGATTACGAAAGTAATTAAACTTCAAGTTCCTGCAGGTAAAGCGAATCCAGCACCTCCAATTGGTCCGGCGCTCGGTCAAGCTGGTGTAAACATCATGTCTTTCGTTAAAGAGTTCAACGCACGGACAGCAGACCAAGTTGGTTTGATCATTCCGGTTGAAATTTCTGTTTTCGAAGACCGTTCATTTACATTCATCTGTAAGACGCCACCGGCAGCAGTATTGCTCCGCGTAGCAGCTGGAATTCCGAAGGGTTCAGGCGAACCAAACCGTAAAAAGGTTGCTACAGTGACGAAAGAAACTGTTCGCAAAATTGCGGTAGAAAAAATGCCCGATCTTAACGCAGCTAGCGTTGAATCAGCAATGAGAATGATCGAAGGCACGGCACGCAGTATGGGTGTAGTCGTTAAAGACTAGTCCGGTGCCACTGTGGGAGGGTTCCCCGTCACACCACATTTAGGAGGATATTATAATGGCTAAACATGGTAAGAAGTACTTGGAGGCTCGCAAACAAGTTGATGCAACGGCTTCCTACGAAATGATCGATGCGATCGAATTAGTAAAAAAAGTTTCAACTGCAAAGTTTAACGAAACAGTTGAAGTAGCGGTTCGTTTGGGTGTTGACCCTAAGAAACAAGACCAGCAAGTTCGTGGCGTAGTAGTATTGCCACATGGAACTGGTAAAACAAAACGCGTTTTGGTATTTGCGCGTGGCGAAAAAGCGAAAGAAGCTGAAGCAGCAGGCGCTGACTTTGTTGGAGATAGCGATGTTATCGCGAAAATCCAACAAGGATGGTTGGATTTCGATGTATGTGTAGCGACACCTGACATGATGGCTGAAGTCGGTAAATTGGGTCGTATTCTCGGGGGTAAAGGTTTGATGCCTAACCCGAAAGCTGGCACAGTGACTCCTGACGTTACCAAAGCAATTGGTGAGATCAAAGCTGGTAAAATTGAGTATCGTCTTGATAAAGCCGGCCAAGTTCATGCTCCAATTGGTAAAGTGTCATTTGAAGCTGACAAATTGAAAGAAAACCTTGCGACGTTAATCGATGCGTTGCAAAAAGCAAAACCGGCAGCAGCGAAAGGCGTATATATGAAAAACATTTCGATTTCATCGACAATGGGACCATCTGTACGTGTTTCGATCCAATCCAAGTAAGACCCGACCTATGAACGTGTTCACCACAGACAGCTGGTGCCGAGAGGCTTAATTTCCCGCCGAGGTGTTCGGATATACGATAGATGAAGTATGCCCGATCCTCTGTCTCCGCAACGGAAGCAAGAGATGGATGTATGAGTGAACCGGGGTTCCGATCTCGAAGTACAGGAGGTGTAATTAGTGGCAAATCCAAAGATTATCGCAGAGAAAGCTGGCGTGGTTGCTGAGATCCGTACGAAACTTGAAGCAAGTAATTGTACTGTATTGGCTGACTACCGCGGTTTGAATGTGAAGCAAGTAACTGAACTTCGTAAAACATTGCGTGAAGCTGGCGTTGAGATGAAAGTGTTAAAAAATTCATTAACTCGCCGTGCGACAGCACAAGCAAACTTGTCGGATTTGGATCAATATCTTGTTGGTCCTACAGCTATCATTTTTGGTAAAGAAGATATTATTGCTCCAGCAAAAATCATGATGGATTACGCGAAAAAATTCGACAAGCTTAATGTAAAAGGCGGCGTTGTTGAAGGTCGTGTAGTTGACGAAGCGCAAATCAAGGCGTTGGCAGAATTGCCGAACCGCGATGGCATGTTGTCCATGTTGCTCAGCGTGTTGCAAGCTCCAATGCGCAACTTTGCATTGGCAGTCAAAGCCGTTGCAGAACAAAAAGAAGCATAAGCATCCAAAACAATTTTTAATAAAACATATAACCTTATGGAGGTAATTCAAAATGTCAACACAATTAATTCTTGATGCAATCGAGAAAATGACCGTTCTTGAATTGAACGATCTTGTAAAAGCAATCGAAGAGAAATTCGGAGTAACAGCAGCAGCTCCAGTAGCAGCATCTGGTGCGGTTGCAGCAGTAGTTGAAGAAGAGCAAACTGAGTTTGATGTAATCCTTACAAACGCAGGCGCTTCCAAAATTGGCGTAATTAAAGTTGTTCGCGAAATCACAGGCCTTGGCTTGAAAGAAGCTAAAGATCTTGTTGATGCGGCACCAAAAGCAGTTAAAGAAAAAATCTCAAAAGCTGACGCTGATGCAATCAAAGCTAAATTGACAGAAGCTGGCGCTACTATTGAAGTTAAGTAATTTTTTGAACAATCACACCCCCAGAACATAACAATCTGGGGGTGTTTTGTTTCACGGAGGAACGCATGACAGAGCATTATTATTCAGCAAAACCAACCATTGCTTCGAAAGAGTCCGTGATCGAAGCAAGCATTTGCGGGATGTCGCTTTCATTTACTTCGGATCAAGGTGTTTTTTCAAAAAACGGAATAGATTTCGGCTCCAGATTACTCGTCGAAACAATAATAAGAACTTCTATTAAGGGCGAGTCTCTCAATCAAAAATGGTTAGACCTTGGTTGTGGATATGGTGCGATGGGATTATCGCTCGCAAAGTATTTTCAAGAGAGCGATTTTACATTGGTAGATATTAACGAGCGTGCAGTTGAGTTATCACGCAAAAATGCTAATAAATTTGGGCTTTCGAATGTTGATGTTTTTCAATCGGATGGATTGAAAAATGTCAATGAGCGAAAGTATCATAAGATTTTTACGAATCCACCAATTCGTGCCGGGAAACAAATGATTCATCGCTGGTTTGAAGAAGCTGTGAGTCATCTTGAGACAGATGGGCAATTATGGATTGTGATTCAAAAGAAACAAGGTGCACCATCTGCACTTGAGAAATTAGAAGTGTGTTATTCATCGGTTGACGAGATGGAACGAGATAAAGGTTACTTTATCTATCGGGCAATCAAATAATTTCTAATAAATTGTTGCGTTTGCACGCGATTTGTAGTAACATAATCAATTGTCAGCTTAAAGCATTGCTATATTTATCGTTATTTGCTAATTCGCATGAGGGGTGAACAAATTGGCAGGTCATAATGTTCAATTTGGACGGAGAACTAGAAGATCGTACGCACGTATTCGTGAGGTTCTGGATGTCCCTAATTTGATCGAGATTCAACAGAAATCCTATCAATGGTTTTTAGAGGAAGGTCTTCACGAGTTATTTCAGGATATTTCACCCATTCAAGATTTTACTGGGAATCTAATATTGGAATTTATTGATTACAGCCTGGGCGAGCCGAAGTATGACGTCGACGAATCGAAAGAACGCGACGTAACATATGCGGCACCGTTACGGGTTAAAGTTCGTTTAATCAATAATGAGACTGGTGAAGTCAAAGAGCAAGAAGTATTTATGGGCGATTTCCCGTTAATGACTGATACGGGTACGTTTATCATTAATGGTGCTGAACGTGTTATTGTCAGCCAATTAGTGCGTTCGCCAAGTGTTTATTTTAGCAAAAAGATTGATAAGAACGGTAAAAGATCTTTCTCTGCTACTGTGATCCCGAATCGCGGAGCTTGGTTAGAGTTGGAAACCGATGTTAAGGATATCATTTATGTTCGGATTGATCGTACCCGCAAAATTCCGGTAACGGTTTTGTTGCGCGCACTCGGTTTTGGATCCGATCAAGAAATTATCGATCTACTTGGCGATAATGATTATATCCGCAATACGTTAGACAAAGACAACACGGACTCCACAGATAAAGCGCTGTTGGAGATTTATGAACGGCTTCGTCCAGGTGAGCCGCCAACGATTGAGAATGCGAAAAATCTCTTGATTGCACGCTTCTTCGACCCGAAACGCTATGATCTTGCGAACGTAGGCCGATATAAAATCAATAAGAAACTACACATTAAGAACAGATTATTCAATCATTTGACGCCAATCAGACTTGCTGAACCATTGATCGATCAAACGACCGGAGAAGTATTGGCCGATGCAGGACGAATGATGGACCGTCGTTTGTTAGATGAGATTATAGTTCAATTAGAGAAGTCTGTAGGGTTTAATACTTTTAATATTCGAACGGGTGTAATACCGACAGATTCGATTCGCTTACAACGTATCAATGTATACGCACCAGGAGAAGAAGGGAAAATTATTCCTATTATTTCGAACGGGCATGTTGATAAAGCTGTAAAGAACGTGACTGCAGAAGATATTATTGCATCTATTAACTACTTTATAAACTTGTTGCATGGTATTGGGCACACAGATGATATCGATCACTTGGGTAACCGTCGTTTACGTTCAGTCGGTGAATTGTTGCAAAATCAATTCCGTATTGGATTGTCTCGTATGGAACGTGTCGTTCGCGAACGTATGTCCATTCAAGACACGAATATGATTACTCCACAAGCGTTGATAAATATCCGTCCTGTTATTGCATCAATTAAAGAATTCTTTGGTAGTTCTCAGTTATCACAATTTATGGACCAAACAAATCCACTTGCGGAATTAACTCATAAACGAAGATTGTCTGCACTCGGACCGGGTGGTTTGACCCGTGAGCGGGCGGGATTCGAAGTTCGTGACGTGCATCATTCTCACTATGGGCGGATGTGTCCGATCGAGACTCCAGAGGGTCCAAATATTGGTTTGATCAACTCATTATCAAGTTATGCACGTATTAATGAATATGGATTCATTGAGACCCCGTATCGCTGGGTAGACCCAAAAACAGGGGTTGTTTCTGAGAAAATTGATTATTTAACCGCTGATGAAGAAGATAATTACATCATCGCACAAGCGAATGCAGCACTTAGTCCTGATGGGACATTTACTGCAGAAAATGTTATCGTTCGTGCTGAAGACGAAATCTACGAAGAAGCGAGAAGTAATGTTGATTACATGGACGTATCCGCGAAACAGGTAGTTTCTGTTGCGACAGCGATGATTCCGTTCCTTGAGAACGATGACTCCAACCGTGCGCTCATGGGTTCAAACATGCAACGACAAGCGGTTCCATTGCTAATTCCGCGTTCCCCATTAGTAGGAACAGGAATGGAGCATAAAGCTGCTAAGGATTCCGGCGTATGTGCTGTGTCCAAAACAGACGGAATCGTTGAATATGTTTCTGCTAACGAAATTCGTGTTCGTGAAACGAAAGTCATCGATGGTAAATTGGTGAAAGGCGATATCACGAAATACAGAATGCATAAATTTATTCGTTCCAATCAAGGGACATGTATTAACCAACGACCTTTAGTTCGTGAAGGTGAGATCGTCAAAAAAGGAGATATCCTTGGGGACGGACCATCTACAGAACAAGGTGAATTGGCATTAGGTAGAAATGTCGTCGTAGCATATATGCCTTGGGAAGGTTATAACTACGAGGATGCAATTTTGTTGAGTGAGCGCCTCGTTAAAGAAGACGTCTTTACTTCAATTCACATTGAGGAATACGAATCCGAAGCGCGTGATACAAAGCTTGGGCCAGAAGAGATCACTCGTGATATACCGAATGTCGGTGAAGAAGCACTTCGCAATCTTGATGATCGCGGAATCATTCGCATTGGTGCTGAGATCAACGCGGGAGATATTTTAGTTGGTAAAGTTACACCGAAAGGCGTAACGGAGTTGACTGCTGAAGAACGTTTATTACACGCGATCTTTGGTGAGAAAGCTCGTGAAGTTCGTGATACTTCATTGCGCGTTCCACATGGTACTGATGGTATCGTTGTGGATGTAAAAGTATTCACGCGTGAGAATGGCGACGAATTGCCGCCGGGCGTGAATCAACTCGTGCGTGTATATATTGCTCAGAAACGTAAAATTTCTGAGGGCGATAAAATGGCGGGACGTCATGGTAACAAAGGGGTTATTGCCCGCATTTTACCAGAAGAAGATATGCCGTTCTTACCCGACGGTACCCCAGTAGAAGTTGTATTGAACCCACTAGGGGTTCCTTCTCGGATGAACATCGGTCAAGTACTTGAAGTTCATTTAGGGATGGCGGCAAAAATTCTCGGTATTCATGTTGCTTCACCGGTTTTTGATGGTGCGCGTGAGTACGACGTATTTGACACGGTCAAAGAAGCTGGAATGCAAAGCAATGCTAAAACCGTACTTTACGATGGACGCTCGGGAGAGATGTTCGAACGCGAAGTAACCGTTGGCGTGTTGTATATGATCAAACTTGCACACATGGTTGATGATAAAATCCATGCCCGTTCTACAGGTCCTTACTCACTCGTTACACAACAGCCATTGGGCGGTAAAGCTCAATTCGGTGGTCAGCGTTTCGGGGAGATGGAGGTTTGGGCACTTGAAGCATATGGCGCTGCATACACATTACAAGAAATTCTTACGGTCAAATCCGATGATGTTGTCGGTCGCGTTAAAACATATGAAGCGATCGTCAAAGGCGAAAATGTTCCTGAACCAGGTGTACCTGAGTCGTTCAAAGTTTTGATCAAAGAATTACAAAGCTTAGGGATGGACGTGAAAATCTTAGGCGGCGATAAACAGGAGATCGAATTGCGAGACGACGATGACGATGACACTGCTTCACTCAACTTGGAAGCCTTAGAGACCGGCGCGGAATAATGCGCAACCATCAATCATAAGGAGGGTTGCCCCTTGCTAGATGTAAACAATTTTGAATTTATGAAGATCGGATTGGCTTCCCCTGAAAAGATTCGATCATGGTCAAGAGGCGAAGTAAAAAAGCCTGAAACGATCAACTATCGTACGCTCAAACCTGAAAAAGAAGGATTGTTCTGCGAAAAGATTTTTGGACCAACAAAAGATTGGGAATGTCATTGTGGAAAATATAAACGTGTTCGTTATAAAGGCGTTGTATGTGACCGTTGCGGCGTAGAAGTAACACGCCAAAAAGTGCGCCGTGAGCGCATGGGTCATATTGAACTCGCAGCACCGGTATCACATATTTGGTATTTCAAAGGAATACCAAGCCGTATGGGACTTGTACTTGATATGTCACCTCGTTCACTTGAAGAAGTAATTTATTTTGCTTCATACGTAGTGACGGAACCGGGTGATACGCCACTTGAGAAAAAACAACTTTTAACTGAAAAAGAATTCCGGAGTCATCGCGAAAAATTCGGTTACGAATTTTCGGCGGGAATGGGTGCTGAGGCGATTAAAAAATTGCTTCAGGATCTTGATGTCGATGCAGAATGCGAACAGTTAAAAGAAGATTTAAAAACAGCTCAAGGTCAACGTCGTAACCGTGCGATTAAACGCTTGGAAGTCATTGAGGCGTTCCGTATGTCTGGAAATATGCCAGAGTGGATGGTTTTAGATGTATTACCTGTCATTCCACCAGAGTTGCGTCCGATGGTTCAATTGGACGGAGGGCGTTTTGCGACATCAGACTTAAATGATTTATACCGCCGTGTAATCAACCGAAATAATCGATTGAAGCGTTTATTGGATCTCGGTGCACCTGATATTATTGTTCAGAACGAAAAACGGATGTTGCAAGAAGCGGTAGATGCTTTAATTGACAATGGTCGTCGTGGTCGTCCAGTAACGGGACCAGGTAACCGTCCATTAAAATCATTAAGTCATATGTTAAAAGGTAAACAAGGACGTTTCCGTCAAAATCTACTCGGAAAACGTGTTGACTACTCCGGTCGTTCAGTTATCGTTGTTGGGCCGAACTTAAAAATGTACCAATGCGGTCTTCCGAAAGAAATGGCACTAGAATTGTTCAAACCGTTTGTCATGAAGGAACTTGTGAAACAAGGTCTTGCTCATAATATCAAGAGTGCAAAACGCAAAGTTGAGCGTGTGAGTGCAGAAGTTTGGGATGTACTAGAGGGTGTCATTAAAGAACATCCTGTACTTTTGAACCGTGCACCAACATTGCACAGACTTGGTATTCAGGCGTTCGAACCGATTCTCGTTGAAGGTCGTGCCATCAAATTGCACCCACTCGTTTGTACTGCGTATAACGCAGACTTCGACGGTGACCAAATGGCGGTTCACGTACCATTATCTGCAGAAGCACAAGCGGAAGCGCGAATTCTGATGCTTGCGTCTGGTAACATTTTGAATCCTAAAGACGGTAAACCAGTTGTTACACCTTCACAGGATATGGTTCTTGGTATTTTCTACTTAACGATGGACGACATGGAAGCGAAAGGGTCAGGGATGATCTTCCGTTCCGTAAATGATGCAGTTTCTTCCTACTATCGTGGAGAAACATCCATGCATTCCCGTGTTGCAATTCGAGTAAGCGCATTGAAAAAAACATGTTTCACAGCGAAACAACAGAATGCCTTGCTTGTAACAACTGTAGGCAAAATCATATTCAATGAAATCTTCCCTGCAGATCTGCCGTTTATGAATGAACCAACAAAAGATAACCTTAAGAATGGTACTCCTGACAAATACTTCATCTATGAGCGCGGTGCGAACATCCGTAAAGAGATGGAAGAGCGTAGTGTAAAGGGTGCGGTTGGGAAAGATTTCTTGGGAATTATCATTGCAGAATGTTTCCGTGCCTATGAAACAACAAAAACTTCTATGATTCTTGATAAAATCAAAGAACTTGGTTTCACATATTCAACACGTGCGGGGATTACAATTGCGGTTTCAGACGTAAATGTACCACCTGAAAAAGTCGAAGTATTAAGCCAAGCGGAAGATAAAGTTGCGATTGTAACAAAACAATTCCGTCGCGGTTTGATCACGGATGAAGAGCGCTATGATAGAGTTATTGGAATCTGGGGTAAAGCGAAAGATCAAATTACTGAGATTCTAATGAAATCATTGCATAAATTCAATTCGATCAACATGATGCAGGAATCTAAAGCGCGTGGTAATAAATCACAAATTACACAATTGGCAGGTATGCGTGGATTGATGGCCAACCCATCAGGTCGTATTATCGAGTTGCCAATTAAATCAAATTTCCGTGAAGGCTTAACAGTCTTGGAGTACTTTATTTCTACACACGGTGCTCGTAAAGGCTTAGCAGATACAGCATTGCGTACAGCTGACTCAGGATACTTGACCCGTCGTTTGGTTGACGTTGCACAGGATGTTATTGTTCGTGAGGATGATTGCGGTACTGATAAAGGTTTTGTCGTGTCGAAAATCCAAGATGGTAAAGAAGTGATTGAAGTTTTGTACGACCGAATCGAAGGTCGTTATTGCTTCGAAACTTTACGCAATCCTCAAACGGGTGAAATTATTTGCAATAAAAATGAATTAATTGAATCTCAAACAGCTGATGCAATTATTGATGCAGGTATCGAGAAACTCGTAATTCGTTCTGTATTAAGTTGCCGCACGCGTCACGGTGTTTGTAAAAAATGTTACGGTCGTAATTTAGCGACAGGTAAATTCGTAGAGATTGGTGAAGCGGTAGGGATTATCGCAGCTCAATCGATTGGTGAACCTGGAACGCAATTAACGATGCGTACTTTCCATACCGGCGGGGTTGCTGGAGATGATATCACTCAAGGTTTACCGCGGATTCAAGAATTATTTGAAGCGCGTAACCCGAAAGGTCAAGCGATTATCTCAGAACTGGATGGAGTAGTAGAAGAAATCCGTGAAGTAAAAGATAAACGCGAGATTGTTGTAAAAGGTGAAGCTGAATCGAAGACATATGGCGTACCATATGGTTCCCGTGTTCGTGTTCATATTGGACAACAAATCGAAGCTGGTGATGAACTAACGGACGGTTCTATTGATCCTAAGGAAATGCTTAAGATCAAAGGAATACGTGGCGTGCAGAACTATATTCTTCAAGAAGTACAACGTGTATATCGGATGCAAGGGGTAGAAATTAACGATAAACACATTGAGGTTATGGTTCGCCAAATGTTACGTAAAATCCGTATAGTTGATGCAGGGGATACTACATTATTGCCGGGTGCATTCGTGGACATTCATGAATACGAACAAGCAAACTTAGTTTCATTGCTTGATGGAAATGAACCTGCAGTAGCTAGACCAGTACTACTTGGTATCACAAAAGCATCACTGGAGACAGATTCATTCCTATCTGCAGCCTCTTTCCAAGAAACTACTCGCGTCTTAACGGATGCAGCAATCAAAGGAAAGATCGACCAACTGCTTGGATTGAAGGAAAATGTTATCATCGGTAAATTGATCCCCGCGGGAACAGGCATGCCGAAGTATCGTAACATTACGGTAACTCCATACGTTGATGAAGAAGATCAAGAAGAATTTACAACCACTAGTGCTAATGCAATTGAAGCAAAAGTGTAACTTTTAAGTGATGTATTAACTTGACACTGCAATTTCAGCGGTGATACTATATCATAGTGCGTGTTGAGCAGTATTTCCGTTTGTTCTTGGAGGCAAGACAGTGACTTATGATAAAATCAAGTCGTCCGAATCCGTAACGATCGGTACGAAACAAGCAGTAAAGATGATTGAACAAGGTGTAGCATCTGAAGTATTCATTGCGAACGATGCGGATAGTAGTATTTCTATCCGCATCGTGTCGCTTTGTAATAAAATGGGCGTTCGCGTTACCTATGTAGATTCTATGAAATCACTCGGTAAAGCTTGCGGGATTGAAGTTGGTGCCGCAGTGGTAGCCATAAAGCATGAATAACACTTTTCAATATGCTGGAATATCTTCGGATCATCAGCATATTGAGAAGATTTTATTTGGCCGCGAATGAACCACCTGGATCTGTGGACTTAAAATTGGAAGGGGGTGCAAGAATGCCAACAATTAATCAGTTGGTCCGTAAAGGACGTATTGCGAAAGTGGATAAATCCAAATCGCCAGCGTTGCAAAAAGGATTCAACGCACTTAAACGTGAAGAGACTGACCTTAGCGCACCACAAAAACGTGGCGTGTGTACTCGTGTCGGTACAATGACTCCGAAAAAACCAAACTCGGCGTTGCGTAAATATGCCCGTGTTCGTTTAACGAACCGTGTAGAAGTTACAGCATACATTCCGGGCGTAGGTCACAACTTACAAGAACACAGCGTTGTTCTCGTTCGTGGTGGTCGGGTTAAAGACTTACCGGGGGTACGTTACCACATCGTTCGTGGAGCTCTCGATACAGCAGGTGTTAACAACCGTAAACAATCTCGTTCCAAATATGGTACGAAACGTGGTAAAAAAGGTGCAGCAGCAGCAGCGAAGAAGAAGTAATTTTTCTTAAACGTTGATATTCAGTTGAAAGGAGGAAATTAGAATGCCTCGTAAAGGTCCAGTTACTCGTCGGGATGTATTGCCAGACCCGATTTACAATAGCAAATTGGTTACACGTTTAATCAATCGTATTATGATCGACGGTAAACGTGGAACTTCCCAACGTCTTCTTTATTCCGCGTTTGAAATGATTCAAACGAAATCAGGTAAAGAACCGATGGATGTGTTCGAATCCGCAATGAAAAACATCATGCCGTTACTTGAAGTTAAAGCTCGTCGTGTTGGTGGTGCGAACTATCAAGTTCCGATTGAAGTGAAACCAGAACGTCGTTATACGCTTGGTCTTCGTTGGTTAGTTAACTACTCACGTCTACGTGGGGAGAAAACAATGGAAGAGCGTTTAGCAGCTGAAATCTTAGATGCTAGCAATAACACTGGTGCTTCTGTTAAGAAACGCGAAGATACACACAAAATGGCTGAAGCTAACAAAGCTTTTGCTCATTATCGCTTCTAGAATTAAACGACTTCAATTAAAAGAAAAAGAACAAGCGAGGTGTGAAACATGCCAAGAGAGTTTACCTTGGCCAATACTCGGAATATCGGGATCATGGCCCACATCGATGCCGGTAAAACGACTACCACTGAGCGTGTTTTGTTCTACACTGGTCGCGTTCACAAAATCGGAGAAGTGCACGAAGGTGCAGCTACGATGGACTGGATGGAACAGGAACAAGAACGCGGAATTACGATTACTTCTGCTGCAACAACGACGCAATGGAAAAACAAACGCGTTAACATCATTGATACACCAGGTCACGTAGACTTCACAGTTGAAGTTGAACGTTCACTTCGGGTATTGGATGGAGCTGTTGGTGTTTTCTGTGCGAAAGGTGGAGTAGAACCACAATCCGAAACCGTATGGCGCCAAGCGGATCGTTATAACGTTCCACGTATTGCTTACGTCAACAAAATGGACATTATCGGTGCAGACTTCGAAGGAGCGGTTCACCAAATGCGTGATCGTCTTCGTGCGAATGCAGTACCAATTCAATTTCCAATTGGTGCAGAAAATGACTTCAAAGGTATTATTGATTTGATCGAAAACGTTGCATATATGTACCGTGACGATCTTGGGAAACAAATCGATCTTACTGACATTCCAGCCGATTACCAAGCAAAAGCTGATGAATTGCGTGCTGAAATGATTGAGAAAATTTGCGAACTTGATGAAGAATTAACAATGAAATACCTTGAAGGTGAAGAAATTTCCAAAGAAGAATTGAAAGCTGTACTTCGTAAAGGAGTTTGCGAAGTCAAAATCACTCCAGTTCTTTGCGGATCTTCATACCGTAATAAAGGTGTTCAGTTAATGTTAGATGCTGTAGTTGATTACTTGCCTGCTCCAATCGACGTTCCAGATATTAAGGGCGTATTGGAAGATGGTGAAGAAACAGTTCGTAAATCTTCTGATACCGAGCCTTTCTCAGCATTAGCATTCAAGATCATGACAGACCCTTACGTCGGTAAGTTGACATTCTTCCGAGTTTATTCGGGCGTATTGTCTTCTGGGTCTTACGTATATAATTCAACAAAAGGTAAACGTGAACGTATTGGCCGTATTTTGCAGATGCATGCTAATACGCGTCAAGAGATTTCGGAAGTATATGCAGGAGATATCGCAGCAGCAGTAGGATTGAAAGATACTACTACAGGTGATACTTTGTGCGACGAGAACAATCTCGTAATTTTGGAATCCATGACGTTCCCAGATCCAGTTATCTCAGTTGCAATTGAACCGAAAACAAAGGCAGATCAAGACAAAATGGGTGTCGCTTTGCACAAATTGGCTGAAGAAGATCCAACGTTCAAAACGCACACTGATGAAGAAACGAATCAAACGATTATTTCTGGTATGGGTGAACTTCACCTTGAGATTATCGTTGACCGTATGCTTCGTGAGTTCAAGGTAGAAGCGAATGTGGGTAAACCACAAGTAGCATACCGTGAAACATTCCGTCTTCCTGCTAAAGTTGAAGGTAAGCATATTAAACAATCCGGTGGTAAAGGTCAATACGGTCATGTGTGGGTTGAATATGAACCACAAGAGGCTGGTAAAGGCTTTGAATTCGTTAGCAAAATTGTTGGTGGATCAATTCCTCGTGAATACATCCCTGCAATTCAATCCGGTATCGAAGAATCAATGAAAAATGGGGTTTTGGCAGGTTTTCCACTTGTTGACATTAAAGCAACCGTTGTTGACGGTTCTTATCATGATGTTGACTCCAGTGAGATGGCGTTCAAAATTGCAGGATCATTGTCTTTGAAAGCTGCTAAAGAAAAATGTAAACCAGTGATCATGGAACCAATCATGAAAGTTGAAGTTAACGTACCTGAAGATTACATGGGAGATGTTATGGGTGACCTTAACTCACGCCGTGGTCGTATCGAAGGTATGGATTCACGTAGCGGAGCTCAAATCATCCGTTCACTTGTACCACTTTCAGAAATGTTTGGTTACTCGACTACTTTACGTTCGCGTACACAAGGCCGCGGAACATATGCGATGGAAATTTCGCACTATGAAGAAGTGCCTAAATCAATTTCAGAAGAAATTATCGCTAAGCACAAAGGTGCTTAACATACAATTTAAGGAGGAATCTTTCCATGGGTAAGGCAAAATTCGATCGTTCAAAACCACACGTTAACATCGGAACAATTGGTCACGTTGACCACGGTAAAACAACGTTAACAGCAGCAATCACTACAGTATTATCAAAAAAATACGGCGGAGCAGCAGTTGCTTTTGACCAAATCGACAAAGCTCCAGAAGAGCGCGAGCGCGGTATCACAATTTCAACAGCACACGTTGAGTACGAAACTGCAAACCGTCACTATGCACACGTAGACTGCCCAGGCCACGCTGACTATGTTAAAAACATGATCACTGGTGCTGCACAAATGGACGGAGCTATCTTGGTAGTATCCGCAACAGATGGTCCTATGCCACAAACTCGTGAGCACATCTTGTTGTCCCGCCAAGTAGGGGTTCCTTACATCGTAGTTTTCATGAACAAATGTGATGTAGTTGAAGACGAAGAATTATTAGAATTAGTTGAAATGGAAATTCGTGATTTGTTGAACGAATACGAATTCCCAGGCGACGACACTCCAGTAATCCGTGGTTCAGCTCGTGAAGCGTTGCAAAATCCAGATGGTCCTTGGGCTGCTAAAATTGTTGAATTGTTTGAGCAAATCGACACTTTTATTCCAACTCCAGAGCGCGATGTTGCAAAACCTTTCTTGATGCCAATTGAAGACGTATTTACAATCACTGGTCGTGGAACAGTTGCTACAGGACGCGTTGAGCGTGGTGTAGTTAAAGTCGGCGACGAAGTTGAAATCGTCGGAATCAAAGAAGATACTCGTAAATGTATCGTAACAGGCGTTGAAATGTTCCGTAAATTGTTAGATCAAGCGCAAGCTGGGGATAACGTTGGAGCATTGTTACGCGGTGTTGACCGTAAAGATATCGAGCGTGGTCAAGTGTTGGCGAAAACTGGTTCAGTAAAACCACACACAGATTTTGAAGCTCAAATCTACGTTTTGACAAAAGAAGAGGGTGGACGTCATAAGCCATTCTTTGCTGGATACCGTCCACAGTTCTACTTCCGTACAACTGACGTTACAGGTATCATCAACTTGCCAGCAGGTGTTGAGATGGTTATGCCAGGCGACAACATCACTGTAACTGTTGAATTGATCAACCCGATCGCTATCGAAGAAGGAACTCGTTTCGCGATTCGTGAAGGCGGCCGTACCGTTGGTGCAGGCGCAGTTGCTTCTATTAAGAAGTAATTCTTAAAACGTTCAAAAAAAACTTCGAAAAAGTTTTAACCCACTCTTGTAAAAGGGTGGGTTTTTATTATATAATCTTGTCTGTTGGTCTGTTTTTTAGCAATGATGCGAGAGGTTGCTGACACACCCGGCCCCTTTGCCATGGATCGGCTGTCAGGTTATTTTCGCGGAGTATGTCCATTACGAATTGGGCGAAATTAAGGAGGGAAATTATTATGGCAAAACAAAAAATTCGTATCCGTCTCAAGGCATATGATCATCGCGTGTTGGATCAATCCGCTGAGAAAATCGTAGAAACAGCAAAGCGTTCCGGAGCAGAAGTTTCCGGCCCGATTCCATTGCCGACGGATAAAGCGATCTACACTGTATTGCGCGCGGTTCACAAATACAAGGATTCTCGCGAGCAGTTCGAGATGCGCACACACAAACGTTTGATTGACATTGTCAATCCTACGCGTCAAACCGTCGATGCATTGATGAGCTTGGATCTGCCATCCGGTGTCGATATCGAAATCAAATTGTAATTCTATTTCATTAAAGAAACGAGGTGTAAACATGTCTAAAGGAATCTTGGGTAGAAAACTAGGGATGACACAAGTGTTCACAGCTGATGGCACTGTAATTCCTGTAACTGTCATTGAAGCAGGTCCTTGCGTAGTATTGCAAAAGAAGGATCAAGAAAATGATGGTTACGAAGCAATCCAATTGGGGTTTGACGATAAGAAAGACTCCCGCTCTACGCGTCCAGAAATTGGTCACGCGAAAAAAGCGTCGGCTGCTCCCAAGCGCTTCATTAAAGAAATTCGCGGTATAGACCTCGGAATTTATGAAGTAGGGCAGTCAATTAATGCAAACGTGTTTGCTGAGGGTGAGATTGTTGATGTAACCGGTACATCCAAAGGTAAAGGGTTCCAAGGTGTAATTAAACGCCATGGTCAAACTCGCGGACCTATGAGTCACGGTTCACGTTATCACCGCAGTCCAGGTTCAATGGGATCCATTCAAGCTAACCGTGTTGCTCCAGGTAAATTGTTACCAGGTCGCATGGGTGCTGATACGATCACAATTCAGAACCTGCCAATCATTAAAATCGACGAAGCCAAAAACTTGATCGTTGTGAAAGGTTCCATTCCGGGCCCGAACAAATCATACGTTACGATTCGTAATTCCGTTAAGAAGTAAGATATGTAAGGAAAGGAGGAACAATTATGCCGAAAGTTTCAGTTTATAACGTGAGCGGCAAGCAAGTTGGAGAAATTCAATTGGCAGATTCCGTATTCGGAATAGAACCACATACAAGCGTATTGCATGACGCAGTAGTAATGCAATTGGCATCGCTTCGCAGTGGAACACATAAAACGAAAACACGTACAGAAGTAAGCGGTGGCGGTCGCAAACCTTGGAAACAAAAAGGTACAGGCCGTGCTCGTCAAGGCTCCATCCGTGCACCACAATGGAAGGGCGGCGGAATTGTGTTTGGACCAACGCCACGCAGTTACGCATACAAGCTCAACAAGAAAGTGCGTCGTTTGGCGTTGAAATCAGCGTTGTCAGCAAAAGTACAAGACCAAGAAGTAATCATTCTTGATCAATTGGAAATGCAACAACCTAAAACGAAAGAGTTTGCACAATACTTGTCAAACTTGAACGTAACTCGTAAGGCTTTGATCGTTTCAGCTGATATCAATGAAGCAGTTCAATTGTCCTCACGTAACATCCCAGGTGTGAAATACGTTGCCGCGGATGGCATCAACGTGTTGGATTTGTTGAACCACGACCGTGTAATCTTTACACAAGCAGCAGTAGCTAAGGTTGAGGAGGTGTTCGCGTAATGAAAAACGCTCGTGATATTATCAAGCGTCCGGTCATTACCGAGCGCACCAGTGAATTAATGTCGAACTTGCAATATGTATTCGAAGTTGACAAACATGCCAACAAAATCGAAATCAAAAATGCAGTTCAAGAAATTTTCAAAGTAAAAGTGTTGAGTGTTAACACAATCAACATGCCGGCTAAACCAAAGCGTTATGGCCGTCATTCCGGATATACATCCGAGTGGAAAAAAGCGATCGTATCATTAGCGAAAGACAGCAAACCGTTAGAGTTTTTTGAAACGGTTTAATGGCAGAGTGAGGAGGAAAAGGAATGCCGATCAAAACGTATAAGCCGACCTCACCGGGGCGTCGCTCACAATCCGTTCTTTCATTTGCTGAAGTAACTACTTCAACACCTGAAAAATCGTTGCTCGCTCCACTGCCTAAAAAAGCAGGTCGGAATAACCAAGGTAAAATTACTGTTCGTCACCATGGCGGCGGACATAAACGTAAATATCGTATTATCGACTTCAAACGCAACAAAGATGGAATTCCAGGTAAAGTTGCCACAATCGAGTACGATCCGAACCGTTCAGCGAACATCGCATTGATCAACTATGTTGATGGTGAAAAACGCTATATCATTGCTCCAAAAGGTTTGAAAGTCGGAGATCAAGTCGTTTCCGGACCGGAATCAGATATTAAAATTGGTAACGCCCTTCCTTTGGAGAACATTCCAGTGGGTACAGTTATTCACAATATCGAATTAAAACCGGGTAAAGGCGCACAATTGGTTCGAGCAGCTGGAACACAAGCTCAACTTCTTGGTAAAGAGCAAGAGTATGTCATCATCCGTTTGAATTCCGGTGAAGTTCGTAAAGTTTTGAAAGTTTGCCGTGCTACAATCGGTTCCGTTGGTAACGAAGATCATGAATTGGTGAGCATCGGTAAAGCCGGTCGTAACCGTTGGTTGGGTAAACGCCCAGTTGTCCGTGGGGTAGTAATGAACCCTGTTGACCATCCACACGGTGGTGGTGAAGGCCGCGCTCCAATCGGACGCAAATCACCATTATCACCTTGGGGTAAACCAACACTTGGCTACAAAACTCGCAAGAAGAAGAAAGCTTCGAGTCAATTTATCGTTCGTCCTCGTTCGAAATAATCAGGTTGCCTGAAAGGAGGATCAGATCATGGGTCGCAGTTTGAAAAAAGGTCCGTTTGTTGATGATCATTTATACAAAAAAGTTGAAGTGTTAAATACAGCGAGCAAAAAAGCGGTTATTAAAACATGGTCGCGCCGTTCTACGATATTCCCTGAATTCGTAGGTCACACATTCGGTGTATATGACGGAAAGAAACACGTTCCGGTATATGTAACCGAAGATATGGTCGGCCACAAATTAGGTGAGTTCGCTCCATCGCGTACTTACAAAGGACATACCGACGACGATAAGAAATCAGGTAAACGATAAGATTGAACGGAAGGAGGAACTGCCATGCAACAATCCAAATCGATTGCCCGCTACGTACGAGTTGCACCACGCAAAGTGCGATTGGTTGTCGACTTGATTCGTGGTAAAGGGGTAGGCGAGGCAATTTCGATTTTGCGCAACACGCCGAGAGCGGCATCTCCACTAGTTGAGAAAGTTTTGAACTCAGCAATTGCAAATGCTGAACATAACTACTCAATGAATGTTGAAACATTAGTTGTTTCCGAGGTTTTCGTTGACCAAGGTCCAACTTTAAAACGTTTTATGCCGCGTGCTATGGGTCGCGCAAGCAAAATCCATAAACGCACTAGCCATATCACAGTTGTCGTAACAGAAAAACAAGTTCAGCCTAAAGCGGCTGGCGCGAAAACCGGGAATAAGGAGGGATAATCGTGGGTCAAAAAGTCAATCCCGCTGGACTGCGTCTCGGAATCATTCGTGATTGGGAATCCAAATGGTATGCCGAGAAAGATTTCGCAGACCTTTTACATGAAGACATTAAAATCCGTGAGTTTTTGAAAAAGAAACTTAAAGATGCTAGCGTTTCGAAGATCGAAATCGAACGCGCTGCAAACCGTGTTAATGTAACAATCCATACTGCGAAACCAGGAATGGTAATTGGTAAAGGTGGTACTGAAGTTGAAAACATTCGCACAGCACTAGCGAAAATTTCGAATAAGAAAGTACACATCAATATTTCCGAAATCAAAAATGCTGACCTTGATGCAACATTAGTTGCTGAAAATGTCGCACAACAATTGGAACGCCGCGTATCGTTCCGCCGTGCAATGAAACAAGTGATTCAACGTACGATGCGCTCAGGCGCAAAAGGTATCAAAACACTTGTAAGTGGTCGTCTTGGCGGCGCTGAGATCGCGCGTAGCGAAGGTTATAGCGAAGGAACAGTTCCATTGCATACACTTCGTGCAGATATCGATTACGGTACAGCTGAAGCGCACACAACATATGGCCGCATCGGCGTGAAAGTATGGATCTATCGCGGAGAAGTATTGCCGACAGTCAAGAAAAAAGGTTCTGAGGAAGGAGGAAACTGACATGTTACTGCCTAAACGCGTAAAACACCGCAAAGAACACCGCGGGAACATGAGAGGTTACTCCAGAGCCGGTACTGAAGTTGCATTCGGTACTTTCGGTCTTCAGGCATTGGAACCAGCATGGATCACTAACCGCCAAATCGAAGCTGCTCGTATTGCGATGACACGTTACATCAAACGTGGTGGCCAAGTTTGGATTAAAATCTTCCCAAGTAAACCTGTAACGCAAAAGCCTCTTGAAGTTCGGATGGGTAGCGGTAAAGGTAACGTAGAGAAATGGGTTGCAGTTGTTCGTCCGGGACGTATCTTGTTCGAAATGGACGGAGTTACTGAAGAGATCGCTCGTGAAGCGATGCGTCTTGCTGCCCACAAACTACCGATTAAAACAAAATTTATTGTTAAACAAGAAGTAGGCGGTGAAGTCCATGAAAGTCATTGAGTTTCGTAACTTAACCACTGCAGAAATCGAGCAAAAAGTGAACGGCTACAAGGAAGAGTTGTTCAACCTCCGCTTTCAATCGGCTACAGGCCAATTGGATAACCCGAACCGAATCGGTCAAGTGCGCAAAGAAATCGCGCGTGCAAAAACGATTTTACGTGAACGGGAACTCGGAATACGCTCATAAGCAGCGAAAGGAGGAACAGTAATGAGCGAACGTAACGATCGCCGTGTCCAAATCGGCAAAGTGGTTAGCGATAAAATGGATAAAACAATCGTAGTTGCTGTTGAAACATACAAAAAGCACGAATTGTACCATAAACGCATTAAACACACGAAGAAATTTAAGGCTCATGATGAAGACAACCAAGCAAAAACAGGGGATACTGTGAAAATCATGGAAACTCGTCCATTGTCGAAAGACAAAAATTGGCGTTTGGTTGAAATCGTCGAAGTAGCAGTAATTCTATAAGAATTAAGCAGGAACGGAAGGAGGGGCATCGATGATCCAACCATTTACACGATTAGCGGTTGCCGATAACTCCGGCGCGAAATCATTAATGTGTATCCGCGTTTTAGGTGGTACAGGTCGCCGCGTTGGGCTGATCGGAGATTTGATTATATGTTCAGTAAAACAAGCAACACCAGGTGGCGTTGTCAAGAAAGGTGATGTAGTGAAGGCTGTTGTCGTTCGTACGCGCAGCGCATCACGTCGTAAAGACGGTTCCTACATCCGTTTCGATGAAAATGCAGCGGTTATTGTAAAAGACGATAAAAGCCCGCGTGGAACGCGGATTTTTGGACCGGTTGCACGTGAGTTGCGGGAAAAAGATTTCATGAAAATCATCTCGTTGGCTCCTGAAGTGATCTAACCGAAGGAGGTGTCTATATGAAGCAGAAAAAACCATTACTCCCTACTAATCATAAACTACACGTCAAAAAAGACGATAAAGTAATCATTATTACGGGAAAAGATAAAGGTAAAAAAGGTCGCGTAATCGCAGCGTTCCCTCGTGAGAACCGAGTTCTTATTGAAGGTGTTAACCTCGTGAAACGACACACAAAACCAAGCCAAGCTAACCCACAAGGTGGTATCATCAACAAAGAAGCTCCGATTCATGCTTCTAACGTGATGTTGCTAGACCCGAAATCCGGATTGCCAACACGTATTGGTTATCTTGTGCAAGCTGACGGTACAAAAGTTCGCATTGCTCGTCGATCCGGTGAAGTGATCGATTAAGCCATTGATATTGGAAAGGAGGTTTCCACCCATGGCATCTCGTTTGAAAGAACGATATGAAAAAGAAGTATCATCTACTTTGATGAAAAAATTCTCTTATACTACTGTCATGCAATTACCTAAAATTGAGAAAGTTGTTATCAATATGGGTATTGGAGAAGCTGTTGGTAATGCAAAAATTATCGATACAGCAGTAGAAGATTTGAAGAAAATATCTGGTCAAAAACCAGTAGTAACTCGCGCGAAAAAGTCCATCGCAGGTTTCAAACTTCGTGAAGGAATGCCAATCGGAGCGAAAGTTACATTGCGTGGAGACCGCATGTATTATTTCTTAGATAAGTTGTTCAACGTTTCACTTCCACGGGTACGTGACTTCCGCGGGGTATCAAGCAAATCGTTTGATGGCCGTGGTAATTATACGCTTGGATTGAAAGAACAATTAATCTTTCCAGAGATCGAGTATGACAAGATTGATAAGGTTCGCGGTATGGATATTGTTATCGTGACAACAGCTAAAACGGACGAAGAGGCACTTGAATTACTTTCACAAATGGGAATGCCGTTTGTAAAGTAACAGAGACGGCCTAAAAACGGAGGTGTACGAAAGCCGTGGCAAAAAAATCGATGATTATTAAGTGCAATAGACCGCAAAAATTTAAGGTTCAAGAATATACGCGTTGTGAACGTTGCGGACGTCCACATTCAGTATTGCGTAAATTCAAATTATGCCGTATTTGCTTCCGCGAACTCGCGTATAAAGGGCAAATCCCTGGCGTAAGAAAAGCAAGTTGGTAAGGTAATTTAGGAAGGAGGGGCACCTAATGGTAATGTCCGACCCGATTGCAGATATGCTTACGCGCATTCGCAATGCTAACGTTGTTAAGCATGAGAAAGTTGAAATTCCTGCATCAAAAACGAAAAAGCAAATCGCAGAAATTTTGAAACGCGAAGGTTTTATCCGCGACGCAGAATTTGTCCAAGACGAACATCGTGGGATTATCCGTATTTTCTTGAAATATGGACAAAACCAAGAGCGCGTTATCACTGGTTTGAAACGCATAAGTAAACCAGGTCTGCGTGTATACGCAAAAAGCCAAGAAGTGCCGAAAGTATTAGGTGGCCTCGGGATCGCTATTCTTTCGACTTCAAAAGGTGTAATCACTGACAAAGAAGCTCGTCAACAGAATGCTGGCGGAGAAGTTATCTGTTACATTTGGTAATCAATTTAAGCAAGTGGAGGTGTACACATGTCACGTATTGGTAGAAAACCGATTGACGTTCCAGCTGGCGTTAATGTAACGATCGCTGAACAATCAATTACGGTTGTAGGACCTAAAGGAACGTTGACGAAAGGTCTTCACAAAGATATGAAGATTGTGATCGACGAAAAAACAATTTCCGTAGAACGTCCTTCGGACCATAAGTTGCACCGCGCATTACACGGTACAACCCGAAGCGTTATTGCAAATATGATTCAAGGCGTTACAGCAGGATATGTGAAAAACCTTGAGTTAGTAGGGGTTGGTTACCGCGTTAATAAAACAGGCGACAAACTCAATCTTAGCTTAGGTTTTTCACACCCAGTTGAAGTCATTCCTGCAGATGGCATCGAGTTCGAAGTCCCTGCTAACACGAAGATTTCAATTAAAGGGATCGACAAAGAACTTGTTGGTGCTGTGGCTGCAAAAATCCGTTCATACCGTGAACCTGAACCGTATAAAGGTAAAGGAATCAAGTATGAAGGCGAACGCATCCTTCGTAAAGAAGGTAAAGCAGGTAAAAAGAAATAATGCCGCTTAACAGGCAGAAAAGGATGTGAAACGCGTGATTTCGAAAGGCGATAAAAATAAAGCGCGTCTGAAAAGACATTATCGTATTCGTAAGGTGGTTAAAGGTACGCCTGACCGTCCGCGTTTGAGCGTTTACCGCTCAGGAAAGAACACGTACGCTCAAATCATCGACGATACAAAAGCTATTACTATTGTAGCTGCATCAACTAAAGAGAAAGCTTTAGCAACTCTTAAAAACGGTGGGAACATCGAAGCAGCTAAAGAAGTAGGAAAATTGATTGCTACTAAAGCAGTCGAAAAAGGGATCAATAAAGTGGTTTTTGACCGCGGGGGATACCTTTATCATGGTCGAATTCAAGCATTAGCAGACGCTGCGCGCGAAGCTGGCTTGGAATTCTAATTGACGGCAGAAAAAGGAGGTAAAAACGTTGCGGATTGATCCAAATACCTTAACATTGACAGAAAAAGTCGTAAACATTGCCCGTGTTGCGAAAGTTGTAAAAGGTGGACGTCGGTTTAGCTTTAGTGCACTTGTAGTTGTCGGCGACGGTAACGGTTGGGTAGGCGCTGGTATCGGCAAAGCTTCTGAAGTTCCAGACGCGATCCGTAAAGGGATCGAAGATGCGAAGAAGAACTTGATTCATGTTCCAATCGTATCGACTTCCATTCCTCACCTAATCATTGGGGAGTTCGGTGCTGGAGAAGTTCTTTTGAAACCAGCATCCAAAGGTACAGGAGTTATCGCTGGCGGACCTGTTCGTGCGGTACTTGAACTTGCCGGAGTTGGTAATATCTTAACTAAATCGTTGGGTTCGTCGAACTCCACAAATATGGTTCGTGCTACACTTGAAGGTCTTAGCCGTTTGAAACGCGTTGAAGAGGTTGCAAAACTTCGCGGTAAAACAGTTGAAGAACTGACAAACTAAGGAGGGTATCCAGATGGCAAACAAACTACAGATCACCCTCAAACGGAGTTTAATCGGTCGTACCGAAGAACAACGCGTTACAGTTCGTACTCTCGGATTGCGTAAAATAAACTCATCCGTAGAGCAATTGGACAACGCTTCGATTCGTGGTATGGTTGAAAAAGTCAAACATCTCGTTGAAGTGAAAGAAATCCAAGCATAATAAACCGTTTGGGTGAGGAGGTGCACGTATGAAATTACATGAACTTAAACCTGCAGAAGGTTCAAGACATGTTAAGAAACGTATCGGTCGTGGTATCGGTAGCGGACATGGTAAAACAGCAGGTAAAGGTCATAAAGGTCAATGGGCTCGTTCTGGTGGCGGCGTTCGTCCTGGTTTCGAGGGTGGTCAAAACCCATTGTTCCGTCGTTTACCTAAACGTGGTTTCAAAAACTTCGCTCGTGTTGAATACGCGATTGTGAATTTGGAACAATTGAACAGTTTCGAAAAAGGTACTGAAGTTACAGCAGAACTTTTAATTGAAACAGGTTTGGTTAAAGACGTTAAAGCGGGTATCAAAGTTTTGGGTGATGGTGCACTCGAAGTTGCATTGGTCATCAAAGCTAATAAGTTCTCTCAAAGTGCGATTGAAAAAATCCAAGCAGTCGGTGGTAAAGCCGAGGTGATCTAATGTTCACGACAATAGCCAACATCTTGAAGGTCAGCGATTTGCGGAATCGGATTTTCTTTACCCTCGGTATTTTGATAATTTATCGTTTGGGTAGTTTTATACCGGTACCTAATGTTGATGTCAGCGTTTTAGGTAACTTTGCAAAGGGAAATGATGTATTTGGCTTGTTGAACACTTTCTCCGGAGGTGCATTAAGTCAATTCTCGATCTTTGCGATGGGGATTATGCCGTACATTACAGCATCGATTATTGTTCAACTCCTTACGATGGATGTCATTCCTAAATTTACGGAATGGGCTAAAGAGGGAGAGAATGGTCGACGTAAATTAGCACAGTTTACTCGATATGGAACTATAGTGCTTGGTTTAGTTCAAGCTACAGGTCTAGCAATAGGTTTTAATCGAATGTATGGTTCTCAGTTGATTATGAACTCATCATTTTCGACATATGCGATGATCGCTATTGTACTTACTGCAGGAACGGCATTTTTGATGTGGCTAGGTGAACAAATTAATGAATATGGAATTGGTAATGGAATCTCTGTTATCATCTTCGCCGGGATTGTTGCGGGTATTCCAAACGGAATCGGTCAAATCTATGAATCATTATTTGTCAATGCACCTTCTGATGCAATATTCCTTCGTGCGATAGAAGCGGTATTACTCGTGATTGGGGTTATCGTGTTAATTGCTGGAGTTATTTTTGTTCAGCAAGGAGTACGTAAAATACCTGTCCAGTATGCGAAACGCGTTGTTGGTCGCAAAATGTATGGTGGTCAGTCTACACACATTCCTTTAAAAGTAAATGCAGCAGGTGTTATTCCAGTCATTTTTGCATTATCGTTATTGGTATTTCCACCTACGATTGCAAGCTTTTTTAGAAGTGCTGATGGCACAGGTATTGCCAACTGGATAATTAATAACATGAATTATACGGCTCCTTTTGGAATGGTGTTTTATGTTATCTTAATCATTGCTTTCACGTTCTTCTATACATTTGTACAGATTAATCCTGTACAAATGGCAGATAACATGAAGAAAAATGGTGGTTATATTCCTGGTATTCGACCTGGTAAAACAACTTCAACTTATCTTACTCGAGTAATGACTAGAATTACTTTGACAGGCGCTTTATTCTTAGCAGTCATTTCAATCTTGCCAATGTTAATTGCATCTGGTTTAGATCTTCCGTCATCTGTTAGTATTGGTGGAACTTCTTTGTTGATTGTAATTGGTGTTGGACTGGATACAATGAAACAAGTTGAAAGCCAGTTGATTAAACGTCATTACAAAGGCTTTATTAAATAATAATTTTCTGCTAATCATTCGAACTTGGATAACAGGAACTACAGGAGGTAACGATCGTGAATTTAATCTTTATGGGTCCACCGGGTGCGGGAAAAGGTACACAAGCCGAACGTATTGTTGAAACATTAAATGTTCCACATATTTCGACGGGAGACGCTTTTCGCGCAGCAATGAAGGAAGGCACAGCGCTTGGGATTCAAGCGAAATCGTTTGTTGATCAAGGCTTACTAGTGCCAGACGAAATTACGGTGGGTATCGTTAAAGAACGTTTGGAACAACCAGATTGTACAAAGGGGTTCCTCCTCGATGGTTTTCCAAGAACTGTTGTCCAAGCCGATGCGTTAGGGTCGATCTTAAATGAAATGAATCGTTCAATCGATGTCGTTTTGGATTTGGCCGTTGATCGTGACCGATTACTCGCTCGTTTAACTGGCCGTAGAATATGCAAGTCATGTGGAGCAACGTTCCATTTGATTTTCAATCCTACAAAAGTCGAAGGTAAATGTGACAAATGTTCTGGTGATTTATATCAAAGAGCAGATGACCACGAAGAGAAAGTCGGAACTAGATTAGATGAGTACATTTCAAAAACAGCACCATTGCTCGCTTACTATTCTGAGCGTGAACTTGTGAAATCAGTCAACGGAGAACAAGCAATTGATGCAGTTACTGAGGAAATCATGAACACGTTGCGGGGAACGAATCAATGATTATTTGTAAGACCGAAGATGAAATAAAACGGATGCGTCGGGCAGGTCAAATCGTCGCCGAAACGCACCGCCTGATGAAAGAAGCCGTACGACCAGGCGTGACCACGCGTGAGCTTGATCAAATCGCTGAGAAGTACATTCGCAGTCAGGGTGCAATTCCATCTTTCAAAGGTTACAGCGGGTTCCCGGCTTCAATCTGTGCTTCAGTCAATGAAGAACTGGTGCATGGAATTCCTGGTGAGCGCAAGCTTAAGGATGGAGACATCATCAGCATTGACATCGGGGCTAAATTTGATGGATTTCATGGAGACTCAGCTTGGACGTATGCAGTCGGTGAAATATCCGAAGCAGCGCAACATCTATTGCAGATAACAGAACAATCATTAATGCAAGGACTCGCATTAGCGAAACCTGACGTTAAGTTGTATACTTTATCGAATGAAATCCAACTTGTCATTGAATCTGCAGGGTATTCGGTAGTTCGAGAATATGTCGGACACGGTATCGGAAAAGATTTACATGAAGAACCTCAAATTCCGAATTATGGAGTACGCGATCGAGGACCAAAACTGAAAGCGGGAATGGTTTTAGCGATCGAACCGATGGTTAATATCGGAGAGCGTTTTGTAAAAACACTCGCTGATGGTTGGACAGTGGTGACCGTTGACGGATCATTGTGTGCTCATTTTGAACACACGATCGCCATTACCCCTGATGGTTATGAAATATTGACGCAGCTTTAATCGAAGAAGGTGAACGAGGATGAAAGAAGCGAAGGAATTTCAAATTGGTCAAGTCGTTAAAATCCTTAAAGGACGCGGCGCAAATCGATTTTCCGTAATAGTAAGAATGGAAGATAAGTTTGTATGGATTGCAGATGGAGACATTCGCAAATTTGACCGATCAAAGAAAAAGAACCGCATGCATCTGGACCCGCAGCCTTTCATATGTGCTGAAGTTGCTGACTTATTAATCCAAATGGGTAAAGTACCAAACGTTAAAATCCGCTACGGATTGCAGTTATGGGAGAACGAGCGTACAAGAGAAGTACAGTAGAAGGGAGCGTTCAAGTTGGCCAAAGAAGATGTAATTGAGGTCGAGGGCACGGTCATTGAACCGCTGCCGAACGCAATGTTTAAAGTAGAATTAGTGAACGGACACAAAGTTTTGGCGCACGTCTCAGGTAAGATTCGGATGCACTTTATTCGTATTTTACCGGGGGATCGAGTTACGGTGGAATTGTCGCCTTACGATCTAACACGGGGTCGCATAACCTACCGGTTCAAATGATCTAAGGAGGTTTTAAACGATGAAAGTGAGACCATCGGTAAAGCAAATCTGCGAAAAATGCAAAGTCATTAAACGCAGAGGCACAGTTATGGTGATTTGTGAGAATCCCAAACATAAGCAACGTCAAGGGTAAAAAGGAGGGTTAACATGGCTCGTATTGCAGGAGTTGACCTGCCGCGTGAAAAGCGGGTTGAAATCGCACTTACTTATATCTTCGGAATCGGCCGCACGACGTCTTCCCGTATCTTGGAGGAAGCAGCAATTAATCCAGATACTCGCGTCAAAGCATTGACTGAAGACGAAGTTAGTAAACTTCGTGAAGTAATTGACAAAACAGTAAAAGTGGAAGGCGATTTACGTCGCGAAATTTCACTAAATATTAAACGCCTGATTGAAATTGGTTGTTATCGTGGTGTGCGTCACCGTAAAGGACTTCCAGTCCGTGGTCAACGCACTAAAACAAACGCGCGTACTCGTAAGGGCCCACGCCGTACGGTAGCGAACAAGAAGAAATAATAAGGGGTGAGACGTTCACATGGCAAAACCTAAGAAGGTTGTTCGTACAAAACGCCGTGACCGGAAAAATATTGAAACTGGCGTAGCGCACATCCGCTCGACATTCAATAATACGATCGTGACGATCACCGACCCGCATGGCAACGCGCTTTCCTGGGCTTCCTCAGGTAATCTCGGATTCAAAGGTTCCCGTAAAAGCACGCCGTTTGCAGCCCAAATGGCAGCAGAAAACGCTGCGAAAGCTGCGATGGAACATGGTCTGCGCTCGGTAGAAGTAATGGTTAAAGGACCAGGTTCAGGTCGTGAAGCTGCGATTCGTTCATTGCAAGCTGCAGGACTTGAGATTAGTATGATCAAAGACTGCACGCCAATTCCACATAATGGTTGCCGTCCACCAAAACGCCGTCGCGTATAGTATCAATCGGAAACCATATAGCCGAACCTGTAAGGAGGCACGGATACATGATCGAAATCGAAAAACCGAAGATCGACGCGGTTACTTTATCGGATGATGGATCATATGGCAAATTTGTCGTAGAACCACTTGAACGGGGATACGGGTTAACGCTTGGAAACTCCTTAAGACGTATTCTACTGTCATCATTGCCAGGAGCAGCTGTCCGTTCTGTCCAAATTGATGGCGTATTGCATGAATTTTCAACGGTTCCTGGAGTAGTCGAAGACACGACAGAAATCATTCTAAACCTTAAAGGGTTAGCATTGAAAATTCATTCAGACGAAGAGAAAGTTTTGGAGATTGAAGCAGATGGACCAGGCGTTGTGACTGCAGGAGATATCCGTGCAGATTCCGACGTTGAAATCCTAAATCCTGATTTGCATATCGCAACTTTAGCGGCGGATGCGAGATTAAATATGCGCATTTACTCCGGTCGTGGTCGCGGTTATGTTAAAGCGGATGTAAACAAACGTGATGATCTACCAATTGGTGTCATCCCGATTGATTCAATCTACAGTCCTATCAGCCGTGTAAACTTTGGTATCGAAAATACGCGTGTAGGTCAAATGACAAATTATGACAAGTTAACAATCGAAGTTTGGACAGATGGTAGCATTCGTCCAGATGAAGCAGTTAGCTTGGGATCCAAAATTTTAACTGAGCATTTAATGCTGTTTGTCGGCTTGACTGAGGATAGTAGCACAGTTGAAATTATGAAAGAAAA
>CANHGK010000015.1 GCA_947460235.1 Paenibacillaceae bacterium
CTACTCAAATGGTCAACGGAATTCGGAGATCTCCGAATTGCTCACTTTTTCGGTTTACATGCATTGCAAGTACTCCCGATATTGGCATGGCTTTTAAGGGGACGTTTCGCAATGCGCTCTCGATTTGCTTTAATCGGATGGGTAATCTTATATTGCTTATTCACAATTGTTCTGTTTGTGCAGGCGATTTACGGGGAACCGATCATTGGTACACTTCGATAAAAAAGACCTCCCTTATATGATATGCTCACTGAATTGGTTTACAGTTACAGGATATGGCTGTAAGTAAACGTCATACGACGAGTGATATCACAAAAGAAGGTCAACAATTTATGGAGTCAGCTAATTGTCATAAATAAAATTTAGGCAACTGGATAACGGACATTCATGCAAATTTCACCGGTAACATTTGGTGTTAAAAGCGCACCAGGTCCAATTGTAAGTTGGATCGTGTCAAATCCAGTTTTCATAAACGTTAATACGCCGCCAACAACAATCGTATCTGTTTCGATAATTGTGCCTGTCGGGCCACCTAGAAGGAAAAGAACTTCGATTACTCTGTCTGTAGGTGCAGTAGTAATCGTAATAGTACCAGATGCGTAAAGTCTAGATGTGTTAAAATTGCTGACGAAAATGACTGGATTAACACCAAGTATTGGTGCGGCAATGTCAAATAACTTACATGTTTGGTCTTGGACGTACGTGCTTTGACTGCAACAAGAAAAATTACTAAATGCGACAGATGGACTTTGAGACGATGAACCAGTGCAACTCATGATGATCTCCTCCTGTATTTTGGATTCGATGTATCATATGTCAATGCATTTGTGCCTGTCTGAGTTATTCGTTTACTTCATTCCATGCTTTCACGGCATCCGCGATATCGTTTAGTGGCATAGTAGACGTACCACTAAACTTTTGGGTGAGAAATCCTTGTTTGTTTACCAAGAAAAACGAAGTGCTATGCATGACGTCGTTGACAACTGGTTTATCTACTGTAGTTAAAAACGAATCTTTGGCGAATTTTTGGATGGATTCAAAGGAATAGCCGTTCAAAAAATGCCAATTACTTGTATCAGCGCGGTGTTTTTTGACGAATTTATTCAGTTCCTCGGTGGTGTCGTGTTCGGGATCTACGCTAAACGATACAAATTGAACAGGAATGTTTCTTTCTTTCAAATAGGTTTGGAGCATACGCATGTTCTCGGTCTGCATCGGACAAAGTGTCTCACATTCCGTGAAGATGAAATCGGCGATCCAAACATTACCTTTTAATTGTTCGAGTCCATATGTAGCCTTATTCAGATCATTGTAAGCAAAGGGTTGGATTTGTTTGTCTAATGTTTGCTCTGGTTTCGATGCACATGCTGCAAGGATCAGAGCAATAAATAGTGTGATCATTATTTTTAGAATGAATATCAATTTGGACATGGTTAGCACCTCGAATATCAAGTTTGAATGATTTTTTATGTAATTAATTTAAAAATATTCCAATGATACTAATTGAGTTGACGATTTCCTAGGATTTCACATCGAGAAGGGGAACTAAAGTCCTTTATTCGGTTGGAATCACCAATTTTCCAGAAATAGTAATGAAAACTAGCCATTATTAAATTACTTAACGTTTAACTCCTCGGATACGCCCGGTCCAATGCATCCATCCAAAACCAATTGCTGAAATTAGTGAGAACAATGAGGCGATTGCATAGATCCCATGAAAACCGATCAAATGTTCCAACCATCCTCCGACATTGCCAGTGAAAACGCCGGAAATATTGATCCAAACCGTTAACAACAATGCTTGACCACTCGCGCGAAGAGAATCTGGAATCCAGCGCATCATCGCTTGGATTGCTGTAACTAGGAATAAACCGAAGGTGACACTATGCATCCATTGAATCCAAAAAATTTCATCGGCAGTAGTTGCATGACTCATCAACACAAATCGTATCGCGTACATGATTGCGCAAATGGTTAAAATTGCTAGTGGGCCGACGCGATTACTTGCGCGAGATGTCCAAAGTAAGAATGGCACTTCGCTTACCGCAGCCGCCGCCCAGGACCAACCGATCCATGAAGAGGAACCACCCAGTTCGGTGACATATAAAGCTAGAAAGGCGTCATTACTGCGGTGTGCAACTGCCAAAATAAACACGAGGCCAAGAAAATACCAAAGCTTGCGATTCGAAACAGTTTCCCCCACCAATTCCCAACTCGGGCGTTGTACATGATCATGCTGTTCTGGTAAAGGGAAAAGACATAGTAATGATAATCCGATGATACCATAACTGATCCATTGCAACACATTAAGTCCAAAGACCTGAACCCAAATTCCGACGACGACAGCCGCAAGTGCAAATCCGAAAGAGCCCATGATGCGAATGCTTCCATAACTAGAGCGATTTCTGCCAAGCAAAAACAACGTCATGGTGTCGCTAAGTGGAATCATTGCAGATTGGAAAAAATAGAATCCGATGAGCCAAATCGTTATGAAATGAATTGAATTGGTCTGAAACATCCCAATCATGCATATCAATTGTCCTATCATTAAAATTTGTAACAAAACCTTCACACGTTGAAGGCGGTCGCTAAAAAACCCCCAAATTGAACCAGCGGCAATTCCAGTTAGTGGTCCGATTGAAAATAAAAATCCAATTTCTGCATGTGTAAATCCTAATTCGGTAAAATATAGTGGAAAACTGGACACAATTAGTGCAGGAATCATATAAAACATAAAGCTGAAGGCGCGTAACCAAAACATATTGTGTTTGCTTATGATCGTCAAATGGAACGCCTCCCAATTTTTTTTTGCATTTCGTTAAATTGTATCACAAATTATACAAATCACATGGGATACATATGATTGAGTAAAACCACAATATGATGTAGAATGAAGACTGATTGAGCGGACGGAGGCGAGCGAATGATGCGGTCAGTTAAGCATCGGCCCGGGTTATCGGTACCGAGCGGACCGCTTCGCTTAATGTGGCGGATGTACCGCAATGGATTACCGCTTGTGGATCGAGCGTTACAGAAGTGGCGGGAGCGGATTAAACAGATCCCGAACGACGAATTACGCACACAAGCCATTGCAAGCATCAGCACCAAGACGTTTCATTGCCAAGGCGGGGCAGTTTTTGCCACCCTGAACCCTTCCAGATGTCCTGATCTAGTCGAACTGATTGTTGCATTTCAGACGATTAGCGATTACTTGGACAACTTGTGTGACCGGAGCACCTCTATGGATGAGCGTGATTTCCGTCAATTGCACCAGGCGATGATTGATGCAGCGACACCGGAACGGACGATAGATTGCGATTACTATCAATTCCGTGATGACCGGGACGACGAGGGATATCTATGTGCTCTCGTGCAAACGTGTCAACGCATTTTACGCACATTCCCTAAATACGGAATTGTCGCTGAATATGCGCAACGTTGGATTGCCTTGTACGCTGATTTACAAGTTTTTAAGCATCTGGATTGGTCGGAGCGGGAACAACGCTTGCTGTCGTGGTGGAACGAACACCAAAGCGAATGGCCGGAATTACGTTGGAATGAATTTGCTGCTGCGGCCGGTTCGACACTCGGGGTGTTTTTAATGTTCGCAATCGCGAGCGATACTGATACTTCACCAGAAACAGTACGTTCGAATGCGTCATTATATTTCCCTTGGATCTGCGGCCTGCACATTTTATTAGATTATTTCATCGATCAGGAAGAAGACCGCCTCGGAGGCGACCTGAATTTTTGTTCGTATTATGATTCACCCGAACAGGTCGGGGAACGGATTCGCTGGATGCTTGAAACCGCAACAAAAACGATCTCTGAGGGGAACTTGGCAAAGTTCAACCGGATGGTAATTGAAGGGTTGATGGCGGTTTATTTATCAGATTCCAAAGTGGCAACACAACCTTCTGTCCGTCTGGTGACGGAACAACTTATGAACGGACGTCCACTGATCAGATTGTTTTTTTGGCTGAACAGTCATTGGGTCCGTTGGACGCGACCGCAAATTAGGTTTCGTTGATCACGAATGTATTTAGGAGGAGTATTGAAATGTCGATTCGGTCGGTAGCAGTGTTAACGAGTGGTGGAGACTCACAAGGGATGAACGCTGCAGTAAGAGCGGTTGTGCGTAGTGCTGTTTTTTATGGGTTGGATGTTTTTGGGGTGCAACGCGGATATAAAGGATTGATCCAAAATGAAATTCGTCATATGGATCTTCGAAGCGTAGGCGACATCATTCAGCGTGGAGGCACGATTCTGCAATCTGCTCGTTGTTTAGAGTTCCTTACACCGGAAGGTCAACAACAAGGCGCTAATGTACTGAAAGACCGTGGAATTGACGCATTGATTGTCATCGGTGGCGATGGTTCATACCAAGGTGCAGAGAAACTTCACCATTTAGGCATCCGTACTATGGGATTGCCTGGCACAATTGATAATGATATTTCGTTTACAGACCGTACGATCGGTTTCGATACAGCAGTAAGTATTGTTGTTGATGCAATCAATAAACTTCGCGATACGATGAGTTCCCATGAGCGCGCATCCATCGTTGAAGTTATGGGGCGTCATTGTGGAGATATTGCACTTCATGCGGGATTAGCAAGTGGAGCGGAGACCATTTTGGTTCCAGAGGTTCCTTTTGAACTAAAAGAAGTAGCAAACCGGTTGAAAGAGAACTTTCAAAAGGGCAAACGTCACAGTATCATCATCGTCGCTGAAGGTGTTGGTAGCGGCAACGATATCGGAAATCAATTGCAAGAAATGAGTGGTCTTGAGCCTCGAGTTACGGTTCTAGGACACATTCAGCGCGGAGGGTCTCCAACACATAACGACCGGATTTTGGCAAGTCAATTGGGTGACTTTGCAATTCGTAAGTTGTTGGAAGGCGAAAGCGGCAAGGCGTGCGGGATTTTGAAGGGTGAGTTAACGACAACCGATTTGACAACCGTTGTTACATCGAAAAAAGCGTTCGATATGGACCTATACCAATTGGCGCTGCGTTTGTCTCAATAACAACCCGTTTTATACAAAGGATGAATAATCGACATGATGATGTATCATATTCAATTTGAGTGGATTGAAGGATCTGCTCATGCGATTGTAATTGCCGAAAACGACGAAAAAGCGTTCCAATATGCTGAGCAGCACTTGGAACGCCGATTGTTAAAATTGCCTGTGATTTCTGAGTGTTACATTACTGCAAAATTACCGTTGGAACGTGGCCGCGGATACATTCTCACCAGCGCGGAATAATCATCTTACGGACATTCAATGGAGAATTGTGTCCTTCTGATGTTCGCAAATGCTGAATTGAATGATTTCAAGCGCATCATCCGCTTCAAGTGCTTGGAAGCCATTACGCAGTACAATACTGGAATCTAGTTCCGGATTTGTGAGCGTAGATACTAGCTCAGGGTTGAATTTCATCACGATTTGTGACAGTTTGATCGTTTCCACTTGAATCACTCTCCAGTTCAGGTTTGTGGTGGTGGAACTACATGAAACGAATTTTCTTGTGACGACCAAGCAGTGACGACGAAAGAGCGATGATGTTCTTCGTGGAGGCGAAGTATTGTTTTATCTATTTGAGCGTATTATATCATAGTTTCACACACTCGAATAGGTAACTTTTATGATTTCACAATTTAAAATCTAACAAAAAATGTAAAATATAAGCGTCTTACGTGCATTCGTTTGTGATATAATAAAGGGATATCACGTGTCGACCGAAGGGATATGAACCAATTGAAAACATTTCAAGAGTTTGAATTAGATGCAACAATTATTAAAGCAATTACAGAATTAGGATACGAGGAAGCGACTCCGATCCAAGAAAAAACGATTCCAGTTGGTATGGCTGGAACTGATTTGATCGGTCAAGCACAAACAGGAACAGGAAAAACTGCAGCATTTTCGATTCCTTTGATTCACCGTATCAATATTAAAGAAGATAAAATCGCTGCATTGATTATGACTCCAACCCGCGAATTGGCGATTCAAGTTTCTGAGGAAATTGCGAAATTATCCAAATTCAAAGGATTGCGCTCATTGGCAATTTATGGCGGTCAAGATATTTCAAAACAAATTCGTTCACTTCGGACGAAACCACATATCATCATTGGTACACCAGGACGTTTGCTTGATCATATTGAACGCAAAACAATCAAACTAGAAGATGTTCGTATGGTTGTTTTGGATGAAGCGGATGAAATGTTGGACATGGGTTTCATGGAAGACATTCAATCCATTTTGAAACAAGTCCCGGATGATCGTCAAACGATGCTATTTTCCGCAACAATGCCACCAAATATCCAAAAATTAGCGCAACAATTTTTACGTAACCCTGAACACATCAGTGTTGTTCCGAAACAAGTAACCGTACCATTGATTGATCAAGCGTACGTAGAAGTCCACGAGCGTCAAAAATTCGAAGCGCTATGCCGTTTGGTTGATATGGAAGCACCTGAACTTGCGATCATTTTCGGACGGACAAAACGTCGTGTGTCCGAATTGACAGAAGCATTACAAAAACGCGGCTACTCTGCAGATGGGTTGCATGGTGACCTTTCCCAATATCAACGTGATACTGTAATGCGTAAATTCCGCGATAACAGCATTGACGTGCTTGTTGCGACTGACGTTGCAGCTCGTGGTTTGGATGTAAGTGGTGTTACTCACGTTATTAACTTTGACCTTCCGCAAGATCCTGAATCATATGTACACCGGATCGGTCGTACCGGCCGTGCAGGAAAAGAAGGAACGGCTTGGAGTTTCGTGACACCACGTGAAGCAGATCACTTACATTTTATCGAGAAAGTAACGCGCCAAAAAATTGCAAAAAAACCATTGCCTTCAATTGCGGAAGCGTTAGAAGGAAAACAACAAATTATCGCTGAACGTTTAATTGAATTGATGGAAAGTGACAAAATCAATAATTATAAACGCATTGTTGCTCGTATGATTGATGAGCATGATTCCGTACCTTTGCTTGCGGCTGCATTCCATTTGATCGCAGGTGATCGTAAAGAATCCGATAACATTGAATTGACGCCGGAAGAACCAGTACGCGTGAAACGTCGTCAACCAGATCGTAATCGTAAAATGCACGGAACTGGTGGCGGATATGGTGGACATGGTACAGCGAGCCATGGACCTGATGGTCACGGTAAAGCACATGGTGGTCGTAGTTGGAGACGTGATGGTCAATCAGGCGGTTCCGGTGGCGGAAGCGGTTTTGGTTTCGATCGCGGCAATCGTGGTGGTTCAGGTAGCGGTGGCGGGAATGGCGAGCGCCGTGGTGGCGGAAGCGGTTATGATCGTGGTGGCCGCAGTGGTGGCGGAGATCGTCGCCCATCATCAAATAACTAATTTCTTCCCGTTTACAAACGGTAAGGAACGCGCATATAATGATAATGTTCCTGCGATGTTCGTTACGATTTTACATGTTTTGAACCTTAAGTTGTGTAACGGGAGTCTAACTTGGAACGCAGCTGACATGCCCCACGAACGGGGACTTCAAAACCGGGCCAGAGGGCACCCACCTGCGAGAGCAGGTTCGAAAACGCAACATCGGACGGCAAATGCGGGTTCTTTTAATACAATTGTTCGCCTGATTTTCGGTAATTTACCGAAAATCAGGCGTTTTTGTTTTTGTCGGTATAAATAAACCGTATTCAGGAAAAGATGATGAACACAGTGGAATCAATTCTGAATGGGGGATAAGAAATGAACTTAGGTCGCTTTCTATTTGTCATGATGTTTATGGTTTTGATGATGTTAACGAATGTTGTAGGTCGCTGGTCGGATCAAGTGCCACCGCAGCAGGCTAACGCATTTGGTACAACACCATTAAAGATGGGATCAAAAGGAAAAGATGTCGTGGAATTGCAAGGTCGATTGAAAGCATTAGGATTTCATAAAGGAAATATCGATGGTCAATTCGGATGGGGAACGTACGGTGCACTGTCGAATTTTCAAAAAGCGTGGGTACTTAAACCAACGGGAGTCGCGGATTCATTATCAAAAGTAAGACTATGGGAAGCAACTAAAACGTATCGACCAGGCGTGGAAGAAGCGCAAGCAATGTCTACCAAAAGCACAAAAACGATACCAGTGATGAATGCCAATACGATCAGTGCAAGTGATTTGAAGTTATTAACTAGAATAATATATGGAGAGGGTCGTGGCGAACCATATGAAGGGCAAGTGGCGATCGCCGCAGTCATCTTAAATCGAATTACGAATCCGTTATTTCCGGACACGATATCAGGGGTTATATTTCAACCAGGAGCTTTTACTGCTGTAACGGACAGACAAATTTGGATGGAACCGAATGATCGCGCGAAGCAAGCAGCACTCGATGCATTAAGCGGTTGGGATCCTTCAGAACAATCTTTGTATTATTTTAATCCAAAGACAGCTACATCAAAATGGATTTGGTCGAGACCGCAAGTGAAGAAAATTGGTGATCATATTTTTACAAAGTAGGTATTTAGACCACATCGCAGAATTCGCGGTGTGGTTTTACTTTTCTTCCCGATTCAGAACGTGTTAAAATCTGAGTTGAGGGGAGTGTTAGGAATGGCTGGTTTTTTTCAAGGATTATATCGTAGTGTGGCACAAACATCAGACCGCACGCGTGATCTTCGGTTGCGTACAAGATATTTTAGGACAAATAAAGAACAAATGTGGGGGATTGTGCTCAACGCTCTTGCAGAGTTAACGGACGTAACATTAACACATGAAGTGAAATCGGCGGGAGAAATTTTACTTCAACGGCGTACGTTTACTGGACGGATTCAAGACGTCACCGTTACGGTGATCCAAATGAACCCACTGAAAACAGCGGTTGATATTTACTCTGCTTCGCAAGATTCATTTTTTTTCATGGGAGATCTGGGTAGCAATGATCGACTCATTCGCCGCATCTACAAACAAATGGAATCCCATTCGAGTAATTTATTGATGAAATAAGTTCAAGTAACTAAAAGGAGAAAAAAATGAATTACAATAAGAAGATTTTTCTCACCGTTTCATTTGTGTTAACAATATTGCTTACGGGATGTTCGAGCAGTTCAACGGATGATCATTTAAATATGGATCATAGTCAAATGCAAATGGGCGGCAAAATGATCGAGACGACTGCCGTTTGGAATCCAAATCCAGCTGTGCCTGTGGCAAATTCGAAAGTGACGATCGGATTAACGGTATTGGACTCGTCGAACAAAGTGATGAAAGATTTTGATATAAATCACGAAAAAAAAGTGCATATGATTTTGATTAGTCGGGATTTGAACGTATTTCAGCACTTGCATCCAATGCAATCTGCAGATGGAAGTTTTTCTGCGGAAACGATATTGCCACAAAGCGGAGATTATCGCTTAATTGCTGATTATATTCCAAAAGGTGGCATGCAAATGCCAAAAATGGATTGGTGGGATGACCCTAATGTGCCTAACGATCCAACCATTTTAACTGCTGACCAGGTGTACGATCACACCGTCGATGGATTACGCGTTAAACTTACAATTCCATTTGCTAAATCCAAAGAAAATATTCCACTTACCTTCCGCTTTAGTGATGCTGCAAGTGGTGACGATGTGACCAATCTAGAACCGTATCTCGGAGCGGTCGGTCATGTTGTGATTGTAAATCCATCGTTATCCGTATATTTGCATACGCATCCACTTGACGGCGCAACTACGGGACCCGAAGCAACATTTGAAGTGACATTTCCTGAATCTGGCGTTTATAAACTATGGGGTCAATTCCAACGTTCGGGTAAAGTAATTGTCGTGCCTTTTGTTGTTAACATTCCGTAATAACGTTACAGATAATCCATGTTTGGAATCGAAATGGAGAATATGATATCCGCAATTATTAATCATCAAACTGCTGACGCTGTCAAAAGCGCGGCAGTTTTTTTATTTTAGCCTAATCGTCTGGTCCAACAGTTACATATGGTAACAGCATCAGTTGTAATCTGGTTGGTTAGGGGGACCGTCATGGTCGATTATGTCATTGTACCGTGGATTGATACGGCAACGGGATTAGGGTTGGATGGTAAAGTGATTTCAGAATTCTATATTCCACCTGAAATGGATCGTTTGGCTGAACTATGTTTGAAACAGTATGACATGGTTGTACGCGATAAAACGATGATTACGTCTAAATCAGATAAGGGCGGCGCAATCTGGAAGTTGAATACGAATCATGGTACACGCAGTTTGAAGGTGCTGCATCGTACACCGAAACGAAGTTTATTTTCAGTGGAGGCGCAGCAATACTTAGTATCACAGGGTGCAAGAATTCCTCAATTGATTCGCAATAAAAAAGGTGAACTCTATTGTGAGTTTGGAGGAAAAGTATGGATCGTTTCTGATTGGATTGATTCTCTTGTGCCAGCTACGAAAATTGATTTGAGTGGTGCAAAAGCACTTTGTTTTGGACTTGGCGAGTTTCATCATCATTCTAAAAAATATGCACCGCCGTCAGAAGCTGCTTTTTCCTCTCGTGTCGCCAAATGGCCAAAACATTACGCAAAAATGAAAACCAAAATGGCCTGGTTTCGTGAAATCGCAACCATTTATCGGGATTTACCCAATGCGCCTCGATTATTAGAACTTGTTGGTCGTTTTGAAAAACAAGCGGATGAACAATTGAAATTACTACAAGCCTCTGACTATGATGTGATGGTTCGCATGGGAGATTCTTTCTGGGGCCTCGCGCATCAAGATTTCGGTTGGTCCAATGGACAGCTTGGAGACGGAGGACTTTGGATCATCGATTTGGACGGCGTGGCGTTTGATTTTCCATTTCGCGATTTGCGTAAATTGATTTCGAGTACGATGGATGATATGGGCGTGTGGGATTTGCAATGGATACGTGGAATGATTCAGGCGTATCATCAGGGCAATCCGTTGTCACAGCAAATGTATGAACTTTTGGTGATTGATTTGGCGTTTCCCAATGAGTTTTATAAACATGTCAAAGAAATGGTGTTCGATCCTGTGCCGTTTTTCACGCGTGAATTGGGTCCAATTCTTGATCGGATTATGCTAACGGAGCAGTCCAAATGGATTGCAATCGCTGAACTTCGTAAAGACATGACAAACTATAAACGTGAAAATTATGAACCAACCGAAACGGAACTCGTTGTGGATCCGGCGCAAACGGAGCGCAAGAGTAAAGTTCATGTTGTTCCGGCTTACAAAGAAAACGTTGCTCAAACCGCGCTTGTTGTTTCTCCGAAAAAACGCAGCAAAAAGAAGCTTCCGGTGTTCAAAATTAAAGTGAAACAACGTGAGTTGAAACCAATGATAAAATTATTGAAGGAACTCCCCGTGATCAAAAGCAAGTCCAAGGCAGTATCTAAGGTACGCGTGAAATTGTATCAAGGGTCTAGCCTCGTCACGTCCAAAACGATGTCCAAAAAGCAGTATCAACAGACATTTAAACCTGCAAAGAAGGAATCGCGATGAGAATTTTAATGATTTGCACAGAAAAATTACCCGTCCCACCGATTCGCGGCGGCGCAATTCAAACCTATATACACAATGTCAGTCTGATTTTGGCGAAACATCATGAACTTACGATTATAGGTATTGAAGATGTCGATTTACCAAGTGAGGAAACAAGAAATTCGATTCGTTTTATCCGAGTTCCTCGTTCAGAAACGATTACGGAATATGCAGGGCATATCGTATCGTTTTTGAAAAATAATGTATTTGATCTTATTCATATTTTCAATCGTCCGAAAATGGTGCTTCCGGTCCGAAGTGCGGCACCAGATTCACGTATTGTTCTAAGCATGCACAACGATATGTTTGATCCATTAAAATTGTCACCGCGCGAAGGTGTAAAAATTATCGAGCAATGTGATTCCATTGTAACGGTAAGTAATTATGTTGGTGAACGAATTGAACAATTTTATCCGATCGTTGCATCAAAATGGACGACCGTTTATTCTGGTGTTGATTTGGCCCGATTTGTGCCATGGAAATCGTCGAAAACTGCAACACAATGCCGTGAACGGTTACGACGGGAATTCAAGTTGGTGAATAAGACGGTGATTTTATTTGCTGGCAGATTGTCCGTCAAAAAAGGCGCAGATGTGCTCATTCGTTCGCTTTATCAATTGAAGGCTTATCATAAAGATGCGGTGCTGGTCGTCGTTGGCGGAGCATGGTACAGCTCGAATAAAATTAGTGATTATATTGCTTACTTAAAATGTTTGGCGGAGCGGTCACCGATTCCGGTTATTTTGACGGGATATGTGGCAGGGGAACAAATTCATGAGTGGTTTTGGGCTGCTGATGTATTCATTTGTCCGTCGCAATGGAATGAACCGCTCGCAAGAGTACATTATGAGGCGATGGCGGCAGGACTTCCGATCGTTACAACTGCTCGCGGTGGAAATGCTGAAGTCATGGATTCAGCAAATGGAATTGTCATCGCTGAACCAGATTCTACGGAAGAAATGGCGAGCAGTTTAGGGAAATTATTAGCGAGTGAAGGGCTAAGGCAGCGTATGGGTGCAAGCGGAAGGACGAAAGCACAGCAACAATTTTCGTGGCAACGGGTTGCTGATCAGTTGTTGGAAATATGGGGGAAATGAAACAACCGGCGAAGGATTTTGTCGGTTGTTTTTTAATTAGAGCGCTTACATATTCGGAATGAGATATGATATGATGTGTTTTGATAAGGTAAATCGTTTGTTCAGAAAAGGGGTTCTGCACGCATGTTTGTTTATAAAGATCGTTTAATGAGGCGAATGTTGATTGCTTTCGCACTCGTATTTACAATGGTGATCCAATCGTTCGGTTCTTTCGCATTTTCTGCTACATCTGTTAAACCTTCGTTTGTTTCTGTATATTTAGTGATCGATGGTGAACAAAGTTCCGTGATGTTACCGCTTAAAATAGTGAATGGATCGGTGATGACTTCGCTAAAATCACTTGCGTTAGCATTTGATGATCAGTTGAGATCGATCTCCAGCGGTACAGTGAAATATGTGTGGGTGCTACATGGCACGACAAAATACCGTTTTACGATTTCCTCTGCAAAAGCCCGCATTTATGAACTCGGCAATGACCCTCAAGATGTCTGGTTAAGCCAACCCGCTCAAGTACTTTCCAACACGTTGTATGTTCCATTAAAAGATATCGCAGCTTTATTTGGTTTGGACGCACAAATCCAACGCAACAGCACAGGTGCGATTTCGAATAAATCTGTTGTATTGTTAAACACAAAAAACACGGATTCGGAATCTGATATTTTTACAACGATACCTGACAAGACTATTCGCCCGATCGCAACACCAATTACGAAACCGACGAACCCTATGGTAAGTGGTGCAATTTCTTCTAAAGACTTTGTGATCAACGATCGCGGATATTATATTTCCATGTTTTTACCAGAACAACAATTGGATACGACGATTCAAACGTTACAACAACGAGAAACATCGCAATATCAAGATAATGGACTGGTTTATCCAGGTAAGATTTATGCGTTTCCAGCCGAGCAACCCAAATTGCGAATGTATATTTATGATTCTCCGGTCAAAGCAGAATCATTTATACTTTCTGTTACATGCCAAAGTTGTACGACTGCTCGCAATTTAATCGTCGGCAAAACTACGTATAATCAAATGATTTCATTATATGGAAATCCCGATGCTCAATCTGTTTTGAATGGTACAAGTTATTATACCTATCAATATTTGGATCATAAATTAATATTTTCTCAAAAAAATGATTCTGGTCCCATCATCCAAGCCGAGATTCGACACTCATTAAAGGATCTCGTAAAAGTTTCAGTTGATGCAAATCGAGTACCAACCATCATCATGATGACGCCAATTCCAACAGGTAATGTTTCGACTCCGACACCATTTTTCATTCCGACTGTGAAACCAACACCTTATTTGACACCACAACCGTACAATACCGATACGCCGCAACCGACGAATACTCAGGCGCCTACGCCTACGCCGACACCATTCGTAACGCCGACAGCAACACCCACAGCAACACCAATTGTGCTTGGTGTGAAAACAACGATTTTGCAGAGCGGAAAATGGATTAATGATGTTGCCGTCAATCAATCTCGTTATAAACCTGGACAAGCCGTGCGGATTGAAGTGACGCTTTCAAATCCAGATGGAAGTGATAGGAACGGTGAAGTTCAAGCGATCGTTAAACATTTGGATCAATCCGTCGCTACGTTGGTCAGTGATCCGATAAGTTTACGTGCAGGTCAAAAATCATACATCACCTTAAGTTTTGATGCCCCGCGAGATGATTATAAAGGCTATTTAATCGATGCGTATTTTATCTCGAATCATGAAGTGCTCGATCAACGTAGCGGAGCTTTCGATGTATCAAGCGATTGGTCGCGTTTTCCGAGATATGGATATATTACAGATTATCCGTATATGTCTGATTCTCAAACGTCTCAAATCATTTCTCGTTTAAATCGATTCCATATTAATTCATTGCAATTTTATGACTGGCAATGGAAACATCATTTGCCAATCAAAATGGACGGAGGTATGCCGGCAAGTCAATGGAAAGATATTGCGAATCGGGAAGTGTATTTGACTACGATTAAAAGCTATGTTGCATCTGCACATGATCGAAATATGCTTGCGTTTAATTACAATTTAATGTTTGGTTCTTATATTAACAGTTCGGTCGATGGCGTTTCTCGCGATTGGGGATTATTTAAGGACCGCAACCGTAATCAGCAAGATGCACATCCACTTCCAGATTCATGGGCAAGCAATCGGATTTTACTAGAAAATCCATCGAACACTAGTTGGCAAAATTATATTATCAATGGTGAGCGTGATGCACTACGTTATATTGCGTTTGACGGTTGGCATATCGATCAACTTGGTGATCGTGGTCAGTTATATGATGCAAACGGAAACCAAGTACAATTGGATCAAACGTATGGCCCTATGATTCAAAATATTAAACAGCAATTGAATACCCGATTGGTCATGAATGCGGTTAGTGAATACGGTGTAAATAGTATCGCGAATTCTCCGGTGGATGTGTTATATACCGAAGTGTGGCCGCCGACAAATGGAGGAGATTCTAGTTACAATCAGTTGAAGCGTGCAGTCGAAACCGGATTATCCCTGGGTAATGGTCGAAAGGGTCAAGTGATTGCTGCGTACATGAACTATCAGGCAGCAGAACAACCTGGGATGTTCAACGAGTATTCCGTATTGTTGACAGATGCAACCATTATGGCAGCAGGCGGTTCGCATTTGGAACTTGGTGATACGGGAATGCTTGGAAAAGAATATTTTCCAAATAAAAACTTAAAGATTTCTTCGAATTTGGATGAGCAGTTGAAACATTATTATGATTTTTCGGTCGCCTACCAAAATTGGTTGCGCGATGGAGTTCGTCCAGTCGATATTCAGGTCGACTCGAGTGATGTGCGCATTAGTTCATCCAACTCGCCGGCATCGGGTTCGGTCTGGACGTTTGCCCGTGAACGGCAAGGACAATATATGGTACATTTGATCAATTTAACAGGCAATCAATCGGTGAACTGGCGTGATGATTATGCCAACTCGGTGACACGTCCAAGAGAAATGAATCAACTGCATCTGTCGATGTCCGTTCCGATTCGTCCTCAGCAAGTGCTCATGGCATCACCTGACCAAGATTTACGGACTCGTGAAATTCCATTTACGGTGAATTCACGCGGTTCCGGTTATGTCGTAGATATGGTCGTGCCAAAATTGAATGCGTGGGATATGATCATGTTGAAATAATCCAAGAGTAGGGATTGATTTGGTTCTTCGAGATGCGGAGTAACTTTCGATGAGCGGAGGGTATACTAAACCCGCGAATTTGGTATAACCAATTTCATGGTCATTGGAAGTTACATGCATTACGTAATTGGGGTAAAAAATATGGAGTTAAGCAAGTGTTTTTACAAGTGTTACGCAAAAATACGGTTGCAAAAATAGATGAATAAGTCGGTTTTATCGAAATATACCGATATTGATCTCGGATTATAACATACGCTGGTATAGGAGAATCGAGTGATGGGAATTTGGTCAAATGAACAGATAGAAGCGGTTAAACACGGTAATGTATTGCAATTACAACAGGAATTATCGGCTGGAAAATTAAATGTAAATGGCATCACGGATGAATTTTTGCCGGTGATTATGATCGCAGTTTATTATCATCAACGTGATGTCGTAAACTGGTTTCAATCTAATGGTTGTGAATTGGACGGATATGCAGCGGCAGCGCTGGGTGATGTGATTACTCTCACAAAATGGATGAATCAACAGTCGAAACATGATGAGGCCTTATGTTCATTTTCTGTTGATGGCTGGACTTTACTGCATCTTGCCGCATTTTTCGGACATGATGAAGTTGTTACATGGTTAATTAATCATGGAGCTCCGCTAAATTTGTTCTCACGAAATAATCAAACGAATCAGCCATTACATGCCGCGGTAGCAGCGCGTCACGCGCAAATTGCGATCGATTTAATTTGTGCGGGAGCTCCGGTGAATATCGAAGCGAATGGATTTACACCGCTTATGCTCGCTTGTGCGAATGAAATGACCGAATTGGTTGAATTTTTATTGGAACATGGCGCAGATCCAGCATATCGTTCGGATGCTGGTATTACGGCATGGGATATGGTTGAACGTCATGAACAGGACGACATACGCGTTGTTTTGCGAGAATACGGTGCAGGAGTTCATTAAATGTAAAAGCAGTCGTTCACTCGAGCGGCTGTTTTTTTAAAATCCCCTCTAAAAATTAAACAACCATGCGAATGGTATGGAATAAAGACAATTCGTTATTTGGAGGATGTTAAGATGAAAAAAAATATTTTAGTTTTGGTTGCGGTACTGAGTATCATTTCACAACTTTTTTTAGGTGCAACATCGTATGCTGCGAATACTGGAAAACAAACGGTTTCAGCGAAAAATTGGAATTCAGGATCGATCCAAACAAAAATTACTATTGTTAAAAAAATGATCACAACCGCGAATCCCACGCAAAAGAAAACATTGCAAGTCATTTTAGCCTCGTTAACGAAACAAGCGAATGTTCAGAAAAAAAATGCTTTGAAAAAAGTCGTAACACCGAAAGTGAACGTAGCGTCCAAAATTGTCAGTAAACCACTCGGAACACCAGCTAAAAAAGTAGTGCTCAAACCAGTAAAGGCAGCTTCCCCGGCATTGGTCAGTAGTATCAATAAATCCAATACAGAATCAAATACGATCGATTCACAGAACCAAAATTTTGAACAAAAGGATGAACAAAAAAATCGCGAACACGAGTACGAACATGAAGAAGATTATGGTGACGATGAGTATGATGATGAGTATGAAGACGAAGAGGGAAATGATTGATTGTTCTAGAATTTTTGGTATGATGAGATAAAATCCTGAAGGGGACATCTACCATGACTGAGCCACAATCTCGTGCGTCTGTGTTGAAAAAACCGTTGCTTCATGAGTGTCCCAAAACGTTTTGTAGGCATTGGGTAGAGGCGCGCTGGGGAAACCAAGTTCGCGGCCGGTGTGCTTGTGAATGGGGAGATTGTACGCGAAGTCCTTCAGGCCAAGGTGACAAGGATTTTTACGAACCTGCAGATGATCAATTAAGAATGCATGGATTGCCGTGGTTTTTCTTTGTAGATCCCGAAGAATTATTGCCGGAACAGAAGCGAAGATATCATAAATATTTTGAGAAAGAACATCACGCGTTGCTTCGGCCTGGTGTAACTGGGTTGAGGCTTGCCAAACGTGGTGCTGCTCCAGGCTTTAGTGAGCATGCATTTAATGAACAAGCATTCTGGTTAGCGGAGCGATGTGAAGGTGCGGTCAGTGAGATCGACACCGATGTTCGGAATAAAAGTTTCGGATTTGCGAAAATAACGTTCCCGGATGGTCAAGCTCTATATGTGGTGCAAAATGTCATGTATCCGCTCATTGCCTGCGCAAGTAAAATTGCACCGTTTTCCATGACTTGGCATGCATGGCCGGAAATTTGGACACCATTTTCACCGATGAGTATGAATGGAATGGCACTTGAACCAGAACATTTGCAATTAGAAGTGACAGTGGATTGGCTCGTAGCGCTACCAGAAACGGAACGAGCATGCATTCGCCGCTGGCGACCGCTAACCGTAGGAGAATTGGTTTTTAATTATTGGGATATCGAACGTTTTGTATAATATAAGTTTGAATGACACGTTATTTCACGCAATCTTTTGTGAAATTTCGTGTTTTTTTGTTTTAAGAAAACCAACAAATTATGGGTTTGAAAAAGGAAAATGAAAATAAATGTCGAATTTTCATTGATAAATCAATTTCGTACAGAAAGGGGGATCCGTATGCATAAAAAACGATTATTTAAATCGATGTTTATCTCGCTTGGACTGATTTTTTGTGCGGTAAATACGATCTCCGTGGTTGTACAAATTGGAATGGAAAACATCGTTGAAAACCATTGGCTATTCGGGCTAGGACTAGTGCTTGTGTTTAATGCGGTCGCTCTAACGGTGTTGTATTTTTATACGCGGGGAGTCACAGGACCAATTGAACACATCATTGAAACTGCGAATCAAATTGCAGGTGGAAATTTGTCAACGGTACCGGTGCAAGAACATGATCAACATGAAGTGGGTCAACTTGGTCGGTCTATCAATACAATGAATGAAAATTTACGCATGATGGTCGATCAAATACACGAAAAAACAAACCAAGTTAAACAATTGTTAAACAACGCAGGTCAAGGATTCCTTTCGTTCGGAGATGATTTGCAAATTAATGAAGTTTACAGTACAGAATGTATACGCATTTTTGGCAAAGAAATCGTAGGTGTATCATTTCCTGAGTTGGTGCTAAGTACGCAGGCAGCGGAACAAACGGTAATGCGGAATATGCTGCGTTCGATTTTTACGGAATCAAAATCTGAACGTCAGGAAGTTAAACTCACGTTGCTTCTATCGGAAGTGACCATCTCTGAACGGATCATTTCGCTTGATTATCGCGTGATTGGTGACCTGGAATCCTCAGAAAAACAAATGATGGTTATTATTACTGATATTACGGATCGACGGCGTCTTGAATCACAGATTGAACATGATCGATCCGTATTGCGTATGCTTATTCATGTGATGACGCAGACCCATGATTTTGATGAAACGATAAATGATTTCAAGAAATTTTCGGAGCAAGGAATTCGTCAAATCATTGATTCAGAAATGCCAATGCGATATAAACTGATGGAAATATTGCGAAGTACGCATACATTTAAGGGAAACTTTAGTCAAATGAGTATGACGAATATTGCGAATCACTTAAATGAACTCGAAATTTCGTTAAATGAGTTTTTGTCAATGGAACATGCTTCGATAGATCACGTCGAAGCATTTCTTGCAAGACAAGAATTGATGTCGTGGTTGCGAGATGATGTAGGAACGATCGAGACGATTCTCGGTTCCGCATTTTTTGCTCGTAGGGAGCATATTTCCATTCACGTTTCACGTTTGCAAGAATTGAGAGAGCAAATCGTTCAATTGTTGAATCCTTACGAGACCTCAAAAATGTTGCAAGCAGTCGATCGGCTCCATTACAAACCATTTAAAGAATTGCTCGTCTCATTTCCGAGTTATATGAATCAAATTGCACAGAAGCTCGGGAAACAAGTTCATCCCTTGGACATTCAAGGCGGTGAATTTATGGTCGATTTGGACGAGTATTACGACTTTTCAAGATCCCTATTACACGTTTTACGCAATATGATTGATCACGGCATTGAGACACCAGAGGAACGTATCCTTGCAGGAAAAGATGAGTTTGGACGCGTCACGTTAATTGTAGATCGTTCTGGTGAATGGGTTGAGGTAACGATAATCGACGATGGACGTGGTCTTGATTTTGCAAAAATTCGCCAGCAATGTGTAAACCGTAAAATCATTGAAGCGGACCAAATTGATTTGATTCCGAACGAAGCGATCATTGAATCGGTATTTATTGATGGATTCACAACTCGCATGGTTGAAAACGAATTTTCTGGTCACGGAATGGGCCTCGCTTCCGTGAAAGGTATTGTTACGAAAGCTGGCGGAATGTGCGGTGTGAAAACGGATGAAGGTCATGGGACAACGTTCGTATTCCATATGCCTGGTCCAAAATCATTCCATATTGAAGAGCTAGAGATGGATGAGCTTCTGCATCCGACGGTTGAATGTTCAAGCGCATTATTAGAAGGGTCATTTGGTTTGAATGTGAATTCCGTCGAACTTGAAGCGGTTCAATCGTTGAGGTTGCGTGATTACACATCATTATTGCATATCCGCGGATTGGTGGAGGGCATTTTTATGTTATCTGTCGATCAATTGGCGGCAGAACATATGGTCAGACAATATGTTGTTGGAAGTATGAGTGAAGAGGAACTACAAGGTTATTTATTGGATGTCATCGGGGAATGTTCAAACTTAATGATGGGCGGCATTTCACACCTTCGGGCTGATTCCGAAGAGTGGTTGCGTATGGCGACACCGATTACGACAAATGCACCCGGCGTGGAATTACGCTATCCAGATGGACAAATGTGGATTGCAACAATCGAAACACAGTTCGGTCCGATTTCCTTAGGATTTGTTGTTTTGAACAATTAAAATGGTTACGACACCTAAACGCGTTCCGAGCGAATGTTTCGCTGCGGGCGCGTTTTTTATGCAGATATGATATACTTCGTAATGGATATTATGATATTACTCAAACGAAAGAGGCACGACATATGTCAGAAGAAACATCTGCAAAACGGATTAATAAATATATCAGTGAAACGGGATATTGTTCGCGTCGCGAGGCTGATCGACTTGTAGAGGCGGGTAAAGTAACTGTGAATGGTGTGATTGCCAGTCTAGGCACAAAAGTCGCTACTGGAGATGAAGTTCGTGTAAATAACCAGCTGGTCAGCATTCAAAAAGAACCGTTGTATATCGCTTTTCATAAACCAATCGGCATTACATGTACAACACTGCGCACGGTGCCGGATAATATCGTCGAGTACATTAATCATCCCGAGCGAATTTTTCCGGTTGGACGATTGGACAAACCTTCTGAAGGTTTAATCTTTTTGACGACAGACGGAGATATTGTTAATAAAATATTGCGTGCTGGCAATCAGCATGAGAAAGAATATGTGGTTACTGTAGATCGGCCGATTACAGACGATTTTATACAGCGGATGAGTAACGGTGTTGCGATTATGGATACTGTGACGCGCAAATGCAAGGTAACACGTGAATCGAATTATCGCTTTCGGATCATTTTGACACAAGGTTTAAATCGACAAATTCGTAGAATGTGTAAGACGCTTGGTTATCAAGTAACCAAGCTAGTGCGGGTGCGAATTATGAACATTCATTTGGATGGATTGCAAGAAGGGCAGTGGCGGTATTTTACGAAAGAAGAGTTGCTGACTATACATGAATTGGTCGCAAATTCGGTGATGACCGCGGAAGCATCCGTGATCGATGATGAAGAATAGCGATACAGCAAAAGCGATGATTTCTAGACATTACGTCTTGAGATCATCGCTTTTTTTAGTTCAGAAATTATTGTACGTGGTACCAAGTTCCATTTGAATTGGTTGTGTAAGCCGTCCCGCCCATCGTAGTACGGAAATAATAACTGGTTATTTTACCAGTAACGATTGGGATCGAATACGTATACGCTTCGTAATTTGATGCTAGCGCACCATTCAAAGATGATGTTCCATTTGCCGTCGCCGTAACCACTTGCGGATTGTTTGTCTTGTTATCAATGACATAAACGACTTCAACCGTTGGTGCGACCCCGTTGTTCCAGTTTTTGTTGACCACGATGCCTGCTTGGAATGTTGTGCCTGTATTATACCCACAGTTCGAGCCAAACCCGATTCCGCAATCGGCTGTGATTTTCGTTTCACCAAGAATCGTTGCGGATTGGGCATCGATCATTTCGGATTGATAAATCATTTGGCCGTCTACAATGTATTGATAATAGAATTGAACGGGTGATTCCATATACATTGCGGATGTGGCAAAGGTATAGTTTTGATTTAGAAGCGTTTTTTCGAGAGATGGTGTGGCATCCACCGTTTTCCAAGCGCCGCTAGGAATTTGATAATTTACATATACTTTTTGTGTGGTACCAAGTGGAACGACTCGTAATGTACCGTTCAAATATGCACATTGATCATAACAACCGTGACCAACACCTCGATGCGCTTCTAAAAGTCCAATTGCTGTAGCAGGAAGTTCATCTGGATTATTCGTTTTCAGAAGTTTCCCTGCATAGAGCACGTAAGTACCTGGGGTTAAATCGTGATAATTTAAGCCGTTATTATTTATCCAAGTTGAACCGCCATAATCTCGAACTTGGATGGCAAGATCTGCAACTTTTGCTGCTGCTCCAATATGCAAATCTGCACGACTAAAATTGGTTGTGTCATTTGCTTTATATGTCATCGAAACACCGGGTAATACCGTCCAACTTGTAGAACCATCTGGACGAAAATGAACATACTCGAATTGATAACGTTTCCCGTAATCATAAAGAACATGCGGATAATAAATCGTCACAATATTTCCACCGGTAAAAGGAAGCCCTGTGCGGACAATTCCATTTTCGACAGTGAATACGCCAGGGCTAAATGTGTAATTAGCTCCTTTTTTATTATCCCACGTTGTTCCGTCATTGAATGCGGCAGTCATCGTAAAAGAGTTGGTTGATGTATATGACATTTGTTGGTATCCGAAGTATTCAGATGCATTCATAGGTATGCCAGGTGACGTGGTCCACGTGCTATTGTCAATTTTATAATGAATATTTGTTGCTTTCGTTGCTTTGTAGTAAATGATGACTTGTTGATATCCAGGTGTCGGTGTAGGTGCAGCGGTAGCGGTAATTGCTGGCGTTGCCGTGATCACTGGCGTCGGTGTTGGTGCAATTGTCGGAGTCGATCCAGAAGCAATTTGAATGATCGAACTGCCCCATGCACTTTCATAGGTTTTGATTGTATCGACAGTTACGGAGCGATTATTTCCACCTTCCCACGAAACAATCGTACCTCCGTTATCAGGAGCGACGACCGTCTTAAACGTTATTGCTTTGCCTTGAGCAAAAGACTTACTACCAATCCATTTTGGATAGACATAACCAGTAGTGCCAGATGTTAATTTAATCGCACCAGTTGTCGTCCAATTGCTGAAATCTCCTACGATCCAGCATGACTGACCGAATGATGTTAAGCATTTATCAATGATAAATGTTGCGCTGACGACATTTGAATTACTAGGAGTCGATGTTGGTGTAATCGTTGCAGTAGGTAAAGCTGTAATCGCGGGAGTAGGTGTCAATCCGCCTGTTGGAAAGCCCGTTGTAATCACACCATTATTCACGGTAGATGTGCCTACATTAAATGTATAGTTTTGTCCGTTACGGCTATCCCATTGCGTTGTACCATCATTGAAACAACCAATGAGTGTCGTTGCCGTACCGATTGAAATTGTAAGTTTGGAATAACCAGAAACTTCGGAAGGGATCATTTTTGTACCTGGAGCAGTCGTCCAAGCACCTGATGATTGTTTATAGTGGAAATAAGGAGTTGTAAAACCTTGCTTGTAATAAATGGTGACCGAATTATCTGTTGCAGCAAATGCTTGTGAAGTCGGAAAAAAGCTTAGTAAATAACTAAAAAAACAGATAATTAGTATTGTCATTGTGACAGCTCGGTTGCCTAAGAGGCGGAATGTGGGATTCACAGGGGATAACTCCTTAAGATGAGGGTTTCGATTGCTATCAAATAAAGCGCAATCGTTTGTATGAATAATTTTAACAGATCTCTGTAAGTTGTTCAAATGACAAAATTGTGATAAACCCAGAATGTCTCGGTGAGCGCATTCCAGGTTTACTATGTTCTACTGATTATTTGAATTGATCAGGTGTACAACCTTCACCAGCAATGCAGGTACCTACTTGTCCTTTGTTGAACATATAAGACTCGATGGAATCTCTTAATCCGATAAAAAATAAAATGAGAACAAACAGCATCAACACAAAATTGATCGCAAGCAGCATTAAGCGGAATTGCTGTGATTCTTCTTCCTCGATTTCGGATTCGAAAATTGTCTTTGATATTTTTTCAAACTTTCGGAGCATGAAAAACGTATATCCAAATAAGATCAAAGGTGCGGATACTAGCCACCAATGCGAATTCATGATTGCAAAAAGTAATATTCCTAAACCAATTAGCACATTCGCGGTTACGAATGCCATGACAAGCGGTTTGCGGTTCATAAAACCAATCGTCCCCTTTGTTTCATAATATGTTCAGTATACTAACAATAACAGCGAAATACCATCGCACGTAGGAGTAGATGATATTGACTCAAATGCAGTTTCCAAAATCGTTTTATTGGGGTGTATCAACCTCGGCATATCAAATCGAAGGTGCTTCTGAAGAAGATGGCCGCGGCGCATCGATTTGGGATGTTTTTTCACACCAACCAGGTAAAGTGGTTGGCGGTGATACAGGTGATATCGCATGTGACAGTTATCATCGGGTTGAAGAAGATCTTGATTTACTTGATACACTTGGCGTTGGAATGTACCGTTTCTCCATCGCGTGGCCACGGATTATTCCGGATGGTTCAGGTGAAATTAATCGTTTGGGTTTAGCATATTATGATCAATTAGTTGACGGATTGCTGGCAAAAGGAATATTGCCATTATGTACGTTATACCATTGGGATTTACCACAATCTTTGCAGGAAAAAGGCGGATGGGCGAATCGTCAAACTGCCTTTGCATTTGAACATTACGCCGGGATCGTATTTGAGCATTTTCGCGGAAGGATCATGCACTGGATCACGATCAACGAACCGTGGTGTGTATCATTTTTATCTTATGCGCTCGGGCAACACGCACCGGGACTAACTGATTTACAAGCAGCTTTGGAAGCGGCGCATCATACGTTATTGGCCCATGGTCTAGGGGTCAAGTTATTTCGTGCAATGAATATGCCCGGCCAAATCGGAATTGCACCAAATACAGAATGGTTTGAGCCAGAGACGGATTCGATAGACGATCGGGAAGCGGCGTTGCGAAGAAATGAATTTATTACCGATTGGTTTATTGCACCGGTGCTGAAAGGGATATATCCAGCTCGGGTAATTGAAAAGTACAATCAAGGCGGTTATACGGTTCCAATCAAAGACGGTGATTTTGAGTTGATTTCGCTCCCGATTGACTTTCTTGGAATCAATTACTATACCGGTGGACGTGTTCGTTCTACGCCAGGGGAAGGTATCCTCGAATTGCAGGAAACGTTTACGCCAATGGACAAAACAGATTTTCACTGGAATATTTATCCTGATGGATTCTATCATGTGTTGACCGATTTGAAAGAAAAATTTGGAAACATTCCAATTTATATTACGGAAAATGGTGCTTGTTTTATTGACCCAATAGTAGATGGTCAAGTACAGGATAAGCGGCGAATAGCGTATTTGGAATCACATCTTGACGCGCTTCATCGGTCAGTCCAAGCGGGTGTGAACGTGCAGGGCTACATGTGCTGGTCACTCATGGATAACTTTGAATGGTCGTTCGGATATTGTAAACCATTTGGGTTAGTCCATGTAGATTTTCAGACACTCATTCGCACACCAAAAGCAAGTTTTTCTTGGTACCAACGCGTAATTCGACATCATGGATTGGAATAAAAGAAGTGCATGTACGGACTCACTCCGATACATGCACTTTATCATTTTAAATCGCGCTTTCGTTTATTTCTGCGAGTACGCCGTCCCACAGTTTAATTCGAGCACGTAAACAAATTTCGGCAACCCGATCAGCTTCCTTAAACTTGACGGGATCATCTTCACATAAAGATGAAAGTAACTTTTGAGCGAGTGGCCCATGTTCATTCCCGTCGACCTCAATGTGGCGGTGTAAATAATATTTTAATCCTTGGGCATTTAAACCGTTCGATTCGACTTCATCTACAAGCAATTGAAACATTTCAGGGATTAAATCTTCCCGTCCAAAGAAAAATGCGGAAGCTACCTCATGTGGTTGACCGTGCATGACGATTTCGAGCGTTGTTTTGACAAATGTGCGTACGCTTTCGGGAATGCCGGGTAAATTCAACGCAAGCCTAGGATCGATGCCAGAACGAACACGTTCCATAAAATCATCGATCAGAGATGCGTCCGCACCGACTTCGCGCATCGCTTTTACATACAACTCGTAATGGCTAATGAATCCTCCATTGCCATCTTCATCGGTTTCTTCACCTAAAACAATCTCATTGATAAATCGTGCGTAGGCCGCAGACGGTACGGGTACCCATGGAATATTGACGCATGTTACTTGTTGTTGCAACCTTTTAAGTAAACTCATAAAATCCCAAACCGCGAATACATGATGCTTCATCAGAACTCGAATTCGTTCCGGATTATTCATTTGTTTATAAAGAGGATGTTGTAACAATTCCTCACGGACAGCAGAAGAAACGGCTTGATTCAAGATGTTACCCTCCAGTGGAATACGACTCAATGATCGTATTGTAATCCGTTTAAGATCATGTTTTCAAGGGTTTTACAAGAAAGCATGTAGTGAAATCATGTCATTACCACTATTCATTTATTTTTTAACTCTCGATTCGAAACGAATGAATTCTTCTTCAGTAATTCCACATGTTTTCAAATACAGTTTCACTCCGCCGTATTTATCCTCTAGCAACTGTAAAAACTGTTCCATATAAGCTGGGTCTGTGGTTAGCAATTGATCGTAATGGTCAACAGAAATTGCTTCTGGGCGCTCGGCGCGTAGATCGGCCATGATCGGTGAGATGAATGAACTTGTTATTTGATAGTCATCGATGATATCTTGTTTGATCACATTTGCGATTCCGAGAACTAGTGCTGCGATAATTCCAGTGCGATCTTTACCTGCTTTGCAATGAAAAATGGTTGCTCCGGTTGAATTCGAGATGATGTGCCGGATGATATTCCCGATTTCGTATTGATTCGCTTCGGCGATGGCGCGATATAAATCGCCAAGTGTGAATGGAGCAGTCGTTTCAGGCATAGGGACGAATTTGAGGGGGATGTGCACGTATTCGATTTGATCGATGGAATGAACTGAAAATACATTTGGTTCACGATTCGTTTCATCGATTCGGCGCAAATCGATCACTTTGGTCACGCCGAGTGATTTGATTTGTTCGATCCCGGCCGCTGCTACGCGGTGTAAATTGTCGGATCGAAAACAAATGTGATCTCTAAAATGCATGCCGTCTTCCGTACGATACCCGCCAAGATCACGGAAATTGCACGTGCCTTCAATGGCTAAAGCATTTGGTTTTGTCTTAGAATGCGTGATTTCCATGGCTTTTCTGACCCCCATTGAATCGAATTTCATAACTAGATTAGATGATTTTTTGAACATAAGCAACCAGACTGAAGATTTGGTTAAGACGAAAAAACGTTTGCGTGGTGATTGGAAATTAAGTATATAATGAAAAAGTAAATGAGTGATACCAAATGATCCAAGCGCGGAGGCGATTCGCATGTTTTCTATATTTTATGATGTTGAAGATTCATCGTTTATTGCAGGAAATCAACAGTCGGAAGCGTCTTGGTTAGCATTTATGAAAGATAATACGCCATTATTAGGAGCTAATGTTCTCGATATCGGTTGTGGTAACGGAACATTTTCACAGCTAATGGCGATTGGTGGCGCGCAAATGGTTACCGGTTTGGATTATTCAATCCCATCGCTTTTAGGTGCGTTAAATCGAACTGGTCGAACGATAAATTTGCAGTTTGTGCAAGGGGATGCGCGAGATATTCAATTTTGTGAAAACACGTTTGATCTCGTGGTCATGCGTGCGATGCTACATCAGATGACGACGTTGTCAGAATGGATTGACGAAGCGTTTCGCGTCCTTAAACCGAACGGAACGATTGTGATTCAGGATCGAACACCTGAAGATGTTCTTGCAAAGGGGAATCAGAGGCATTTTAATGGATATTTATTTGAGCAGTTTCCGCAATTGGCAGAACAAGATATATTGCATCATACGAGTTCACAAGATGTACAAACAACGCTTCGCGGAAGTGGATTTGTATGTGTACAAGAATTACCATATTGGGAGCCAGTGCGCGTATATCATGGGGTTGAGGCGGTTCGTCTAGAGTTGAAAAAACGAGCGATGGAATGTTCGGATTCTTCTTGGATCGATGAAATGTGCATGAAATTCAACAATGACACATATATTACTGAAATGATTCCGTGGACGTTTTGGACGGCTCAAGTCGGATGATATTTTTGCGGAACTGCTTAACATACGGAAATACTTCGCGTACATTTTACAAAAAAAGTCGTTTGTTAAATATAGCGTTGATGATTTTCTTGATGTAACAGTTTACAATATAAAAATAGTCATTCGATTCGGGAGGAACCATTATGCATCGTGAACCGTCCATATTGATTTTGACGGCCAGTTATGGAGAAGGACATGTTCAGGCCGCACGAGCACTTCATCAACAGTTTGTATCACAGGGTTATAAACATGTTGAAGTCGTTGATTTAATTAAAAATGCGTATCCGGTCATCCACTCGATCGCTTCAAAAATTTATTTGAGAAGCCCAAATTCCGCAAGGTTGGGCTTAGATTATTATGGGTGGGGCTATGCTGCCACGAAAAATTCAGATGCCGATGCAACATGGAAGAAATATTTAGATGAAATTGGTAAGAAAGAATTGGTGCGAACGATCCGTAAGTGTCGACCGGACGTGATCATTAATACATTTCCGTTCGCTGCAGCATCGGCAATTGGGAAGCGGTTTGATATCCCAGTCTATACGGTGGTTACTGATTATGTCATGCATTCACTATGGATGCACCCAGATACGTCGCACTACTTTGTTGCTTCTGATCAATTGAAACATGAATGTGTGACGCATGCGGTGAAACCGGATCATGTGACGGTAAGTGGAATACCTGTGCGTAAGGCATTTGAACAACTGCAAACGGCTGTAACGGACAATCAATATGCCAAGCTTTTTTCGCAAAACAAAGATATTTTATTAATTGTTGCGGGTTCATACGGAGTGCTTGGCAAAATTAGTTCAATGGTGCGTGGGTTAATTGGTCAAGGTCAAATGGAAATTGTTGTTGTTTGTGGTCGCAATGAAAAGTTGAAGCGTAAATTAAGCGCGCAATTCGCATCTCAACCTACGGTTCACATCTTTGGATTCGTTGAAAATATCCATGAATTAATGAGTATCGCCTCTTGTATTGTTACAAAAGCTGGTGGAATTACATTGACGGAATCATTGCTCACGAAACTGCCAATTTTAATATTCAAACCATTTGCCGGACAAGAAAGCGGAAATGCTCATTTTTTCCAAGCGAATGGTGCAGCATTAATTGCGCATAGTCCAAAAGAATTACAACACCAAATTATTAATTTGTTATCGGATCGAGACCGCCTATTGTATATGAAACAGGCAATGGGCAAAATGAATCATGGCAGCGCTGCTCAAACGATCGTAGATCGCATCGCTGGGTTTGGATTTACCCGTTGGAATAAAATCCAATCATCCGGTTCATAATTCACAATTTAAAAAGAGGATTACCCTTTTTTCTTATCGAATATATAAGGCATAGATGAATTCTGTCTGTGCCTTTTTGTTTTAACATTATTGAATGGATTTTTGAAAGGGGCGGTTGACGTGAAAATCATGTTTAAAGCTATTTATTCGTTTGAAAGTCAAGGCGGAGGCGCGAATGAAATCTATTTGAATGCTCAAAACAAAGATGGCGCAGAGCTAGAAGCAGAAACAAAATTAAATGAAATGGCCAAAAAAAGTGCGACAAGGCTTATTTATCACGTTGAAAGTGAGCGCTTACATTGGCGCGGTCGTGAGCATATGACGCGTAATTATTCATGCCAGTAAAATAGATTACTACGAAAAAGGCGGTTCTTACGACTCGTGCGGTATGTTGCGAGTAAGAGGAAGTGCCTTTTTTGTTTCAATTTAAATCGAGTAGGTGAGTGTTTTTGGAAAAACATGTCGTGCTCTATGACGGTGAATGTGGGATGTGTAATTTTGTCGTACAGTGGTTAATGAAAGAAGATCGCGACAGTCAAATGATGTTTGCACCGCAGCAAGGTGAATGGGTATCCAAGCACTTTCCGGAAGCGTCAACGTGGAATGCAGTTGGATTTGTGAAGGACGGGTCATTATATTATGGTTTTGGTGCCGTTCGAGCGATGTTAGGCGTGCTTGGTCGATCTTGGGGGTTACTTAGCATGTTCATGTGGGTCGTGCCTAAACCACTTGGTGATTGGGGATATGGAGTTGTCGCTAAAAACCGAAAACGATTTTTCAAAAATCCATCTTGTATGCTATTGAGTTTGGAACAACGCCAGCGATTTTTATATTGAGCGATGGAGTAAAAAGACTGTCCCTCATGAGGAACAGTCTTTTTGTCATACGTTAGGTTTTATGTTTTTTAGCCACTGCAATTGTATACTCATTCTGGCAAGGAGATGTGTTTTTTCAAATGGTTTGACGATATAATCGTTTGCTCCGGTTTGAAAGCCTTTATAAATGTCTTCAGAAAATCCTTTTGCCGATAAGAGGATGATCGGTAACGTAGTAAGTGGGAACTGCTCACGAATGATTGAAAGTGTTTCAATACCTGAAATCCCCGGCATCATCACATCCATTAAAATCATATCTGGTTTATTGCCATCATTCAAAAATTGAAGTGCCTCATTGCCGTTTTGGGCTGTGGAAACATGGTATCCGTTCGGAACTAAAATATTAATTAAAACTTGTAAATTGAGTGGATCGTCATCAATAATTAACACATGAGCAGCTTGATCATCGGAAGTACTCGTCACATATTTCGGTATGTCGTTGGTTTCGTCTATATTCATATGAATAGATGTATTCTTAGAATTGTCAACCAGTTGTTCCGATGTGATTGGTTGAATTTTATTCAGCGGAATCGTAAAAATGAACCGAGACCCTTTCCCGATTTCTGATTCTACATGTATGGTGCCACCGTGTAATTCTACGAGTTTTTTCGTAATGGCTAAACCAAGACCTGTACCACCAACTTGTCGGTTTGTTGCACCGTCTAATTGTTCAAATGAGTTGAATACATCATGTAATTTTTCGTTCGGAATGCCAATGCCACTATCCTCAATCTGAAATTCGAACATGTCATTGACGGTTCGACCAAAAATAGTAATTGTACCTTCTTTGGAGAATTTAATTGCATTGGAGAGCAAATTTTGAAAGATTTGTTCTAAACGTGTAGCATCAGCATACACAAGTGGCCACATTTCGTTTTCATTTGGAGGTAAATTAAAGCCATTAATGATATTCAATTTCTTTTTGCCAATGATCGGCCTAACGATATCCAAAACAGGTTGTAATACTTCGTTAATTTGTACAAATTGTTGTGCAATTTGCAGATCATGATGTTTCATTTTGGAGAAGTCAAGAATATCGTTGATCAAACGATTTAAGCGTTTACCACATGCAATAATAATATCCAAATTTTCTATGGTTGGTTTCGATAACTTACCAGTTGAACCTTCAATCAATGCTTCGGACAGACCGATCATTCCGTTTAACGGAGTACGTAATTCGTGTGATGTATTCGCGAGAATTTGATCTTTTAACTTATTCAATTCCGTGAGTTGTTCATTTTTGCTGGCGAGTTCATTTGCATGCAATGAAAGTTGTTCATTTAGTTGAATCGTTTGCAATTGAGATTTGCGCAAATCGTTTACATAGTAGGATGAAATTCGTTGCGAACTGTACAAAAGTAAAAAGGTTAAGGTGTAATACAAAATGTAAAAAAAGAAATCCATTGGCGGAGATGTGAGTGTAATTCCCATTCTCGGTAGATAGAAAAAATGCCCGAGTACACCTAACGCGTAACTAGATAGTAGTAATTTTCGATGGCTATAAATCGCGCTACCAGCGAGAAGGACATAAAGTCCTAGTAATGCAATGATTTTGATTCCACCAACAAGCACCATTAATACACATAGCGTTAAATTCGCGATAATCACATATGGAATCAACGTTGCATATTTTTGTTTTCTATGAAAATAAAAACAAAGAATAGTAATCGCGAATGAAATTAAGAGTCCACTAATTGCAAAGTAGGTTGTTTTTCTGCCCGTAATGAGTTCAATAATGCCTGCTGGTAGCGCAAGGGAAAATAAAATAAAACATGATCGGAGCGCCAAAAGATTTTTCCTTCGTAAATCTTCATCAAGTATTTGTTGTAAATTCAAAGGAATTCTCCTTTTTTTATTGGAATTAATATGTAATTTTTATTAGTTTACTTGAATTACAACAAATTTGCACCAAAATAATCATCTAAAATAGTAACCAATGTATTGATTGTAGTGGTAAAATAGTTGCAGGATATATGGTGATCCGAACATTTTTTAGAATTAAGGGGCATAGCGATGATTACGAAGTCAGCACTGGATCATAATGGGAAACTAATTGATTGTTACGGATATGATGAGAATACACTACAAATTCGTTTGCGTTTAGCAAAAAACGAAGCGAAGTCAGTTCATTTACGTATCGGCGATCCTTATCACTGGGAACGCGGCGGCGGCGGCGGTAATTTGAATGCGGAAGGTGCATGGGGGTGGGTTGGCGGAACAACAATTCCAATGCAAAAAGAAGTAGAAACTGCAGAACATGAATATTGGATTGCAAACTTTATGAATGAATCCAAGCGGTTTCGTTATGCCTTCGTAATCGAAGGAATTAATGAACGGATTATTTTTGGTGAGAAACGCATCGTTACCTTAACGGAAGATAATGAAGAAGCATCATTGCAGGATATGGGAAATTTCTTTTGTATGCCATATTTGAACAAGATTGACTTGGCAAAAGCACCGACCTGGGTGAAGTCGACGATTTGGTATCAAATTTTCCCAGACCGGTTCGCAAATGGTAACCCTGCGATTTCTCCGGAAAATGTAATGCCATGGGGTAGTAAGCCGGAGTATGCTAATTTTATGGGCGGAGACCTTGAGGGTGTCATCAGTAAGTTGGATTATTTACAAGACCTTGGGATTAACGGATTGTATTTTTGTCCGATTTTTAAAGCGCCGAGTAATCATAAATACGATACGATTGACTATATGGAAATTGATCCGCATTTTGGAGATAAAACAACATTTAAGCGACTTGTTGAAGAAGCACATGCTCGCGGAATTCGAGTGATGTTAGATGCGGTAATCAACCATGCAGGTAGCAAGTCACCGTTTTTCCAAGATGTCATTGATCATCAAGAGCAATCACAATACAAAGAATGGTTCCATATTAAAGAGTTTCCGGTATCTTTGGAAAAGAAAAATTTTGAGACGTTCGCGTTTTCAGCGGGGATGCCGAAATTTAATACAGAGAACGAGGCATGCCGTGAATATTTACTGAACATGCTCACGTATTGGATTCAAGAGTTCGATATTGACGGCTGGCGTTTGGATGTTGCCAATGAAGTGGATCATTCATTTTGGCGTGAATTCCGAAAACGTGCCAAAGCGATAAAGTCCGATGTGTATATCCTCGGTGAAATTTGGCATGATGCGAAACCGTGGTTGCGTGGGGATCAATTTGATGCGGTAATGGATTATCCGATTCATGACGCGATTTGCGATTTTGCTTGCCGCAATCGATTCGATGCTGAACATTTCAAATATGCGATTAACGAGGCACTCATACGGTATCCGCGTAATATTAATGAAGTAACGTTCGCTTTGCTGGATAGTCATGATACGGAGCGAATCGTTTATCGTGCCAAAGGAAATTTAGACTTAACGCGACTTTGTTATATTTTATTGTTCAGTTATACGGGTTCATTATCACTCTATTACGGGGCTGAAATTGGTCTTGACGGCGGGGCAGATCCGGATTGCCGTCGTGCCATGCCTTGGGACGAAGTGGACAAACCCTCAAAATTCAATCAATTTATGCGAAAATTGATCCAACTTCGTAAATCTGTACATGCACTTCGTTCAGCAGAATTCGAATGGATCAAGGCGGATCAATCGCCAGTTGTGATTTATCGCAAGAAATCGGTTGAGGGAAATGTGCTCATCATGATGAACACCAGTGCAATTGAACAAACGACGATCAATAAATGTAATGGCAAAAAACTTTCCGATTTGTTTACAGGTAAAGCTGTTCGACTCAAAGGTGATAAAATAACATTAAAACCATATGAGTATTTTGTATTGCAAGAAGGTAATTAAATAGATCGTAGTCTGTACATGCAAAAGCCCTGCAGGTTGAAAACGTTGAATGATTTCAACGTTCAATCGTGCAGGGCTTTTTTTCTTGATTTGATGTTGAGAGTAATTACATCTACTCAAAAAAACCGGAGATTTCTTTAAATTGAACAAGTAATTCTTCAGTCAATTCCGCATGTTCGCCGTCTTCATTCAATTTCATTACGATGACCGGACCTTCCGCATCAATTTTGGTGATGTGTTTGTTTTGGTGCATATTTCGAATATATCGTTCTTCGTTCAGGACGAGTACGATGTTATCGCTGCCTTCCACAGGTACGAATTCATAGAATCCGCCGAGCATTTGATTGATTTGAAAATCGCGAGTGGCATGGTCTTGTGAAAAACTTTTCAATTCAGACTTGCCTTTAAGAGGGATAAAAAAAGCGCGTGACATAATGGATGTCTCCTTTGGTAGATGAAGATTGTTGCTTTAGTCTATCACAAATGACAAAAAAAATCCCCGCCCGCCAAACGATGTTTGGAGAGTAGGGAATTTGGAATTGATGTATCGCTTAAGAAACAGGGTAACGAATGGTTAAGCAAAGTTCGCCTACAATGTTTGGGGTAGCGCTGCCAGAAATCGTTGTATAGGAAAGTTGAATCGTATCGAACCCGGATTTCGTAAAGGCAAGAGCAGTACCTGGGATAATCGTATCCGTTTCCACGAGTACGCTACCTAACAAGTAATTGACTCTCAATGTGCTGCCAACTGGTGCGGAACTAATGGAAAGGGTACCTGTAACGTACAATTTTGCTGGATTAATATCAATAACATACAAATCTTGAGTAGTAGTCGTTGGTGCGACCGGCGTAATATTTATTTGTGTACACACTTGGTCTTGAACATACGTTGACTGTGCACAACATGCAAAATTACTAGCGGCCACCATCGGACTGTGAACATTTGAAGCGGAACAACTCATTTTTAATCTCCTCCTGTAATTTGAATTCCCTGTATCGTACGCAACAGCATGTAAGTTTGTATGGGGGATTTCAATAAACCAAATGAACAATCGTTACATACATTAAAAGGGGGAATTAAAATCAGAAAGTGAGGTATGTTTAATGAGCAAACCTGTTCAATCGAATAAGTTACATTCTGTCGTAAATGTAAAAACGAATTGTGGTTGTGCACCCGTTCGAGCAAAAAAACGATGTGTTCAAAAAAAAAGATGTGCGTTTGTAGAATGTGTACAAGGTGAAATTTTTCAGACGAGTGAATCAGGTCCCTGTGTGTATTTTCGCTCCGTCGATGTGCGTCCGTTTGCCGTTGTAAAAATTAAAAACGAAGGTTCCTGTGAAATGATTGTGATCATCCATTCTAAACATAAGGAAATTTCGGAAACGGTACTTCAAGGTCAAGATGTTTCGTTTCTCGTTCCAGAAATTGCAAAGTTGATGATTGTTTGTGATTGCAATTGCGAAAAAGTATGTCGTGGTAAATATGAAATTAAATTATCTTCACACTAATATCGGAAACAAAAAAACCCGCTAATTCAGCGGGTTTTTCGTTGTCATTATCCGTTAATTTTTTCGAGGACGAGCACAGTGCGGCTTGGTGAATAGATACCAAATCCGATCATATGGTTACGTGCTTCTAGCGTACCAGTGTGGTACACGTAATCTTGTGAAATACGTGATTGGCCACCGTATTGTTCATCGTCGGAGCTGAAAATCACGCGGTATGATCCGTGTTCACTAACTGGCAATAAGAAATCATGGTATGAGTGTGTTGGGTGGAAGTTGAATAAGAATACAAGACCACCTTTACGGAACGCAAGTACTTTCTCGTCTTGGCCGATCCACAAGCTTTGTAAATCAGACGCACCAAAAATATGACGGGAAGTCCAAAGATGGGTCATTCCGCGGTCGAATTGGTTTAAGTAATCGTATTGAAGCATCGTGTTGTCCGCAAGATTCCATTGACGACGAGCATATTTGTAGCTGTTGTTATTACCTGCACGTGGGAAGTCAATCCATTCTGGATGACCAAATTCGTTTCCGAAGAAGTTCAAATAGCCTTCGCCTGCAAGTGTACCCGAAATCAGACGAATCATTTTATGCAATGCAACCGCACGCGCTATTTCAACGTTCAAATCACCTTTGTTCATGTGCCAATACATTTCTTTGTCTGCGAGCCAAAAAATAATTGTTTTGTCTCCGACGAGTGCTTGGTCATGCGACTCTGCGTAACCGATGCTTTTTTCCTGTGGACGGCGCGTCGTAAGCTCGTGCCAGATTTTCCACATATCCCATTGTTCATCTGAACATTCTTTCAACGATTTGATCCACATATCAGGAACACCCATTGACAAACGGAAGTCAAAACCGACACCACCAACTTGAATTGGTAAGCACATCCCTGGCATACCGCTCATATCTTCGGCAACTGTAATTGCATCCGGACGAACTTCACGGATTAACTCATTGGCAAATTGCAAATAAGTTACTGCGTCAAGGTCTGTATCCATGCTGAAGTATTTATCATACCCGTCAAATGCAACGCCTAAGCCACTGTGGTGGTACAACATTGAGGTAACCCCGTCGAAACGGAAGCCATCAAAATGATATTCTTCCAACCAAAATTTAATATTTGAAAGTAAGAAGTGAATCACTTCGTGTTTGCCGTAATTGAATAACTTTGAATCCCAAGCCGGATGATTTCCGCGGTCGCCGCCATGGAAAAACTGATGATCTGACCCATCAAATTCGTTAATGCCTTCGTTAATGTTCTTTACAGCATGAGAGTGAACGAGGTCAAGCAAAACGGTAATGCCCATCGAATGTGCCGTATTAATTAATTCTTTCAATTCTTCTGGCGTTCCGAAACGTGATGACACGGCAAAGAAGTTAGAAACTTGATAACCAAATGATGCGTAATATGGATGCTCCATAATCGCCATCAATTGAATTGCGTTGTAACCACCAGCTTTGACACGTGGTAAAATAATATCCGTAAACTCTTTATACGTACCAAGAGCTTCTTTGTCCTGAGCCATTCCAACATGTGCTTCATAAATTAATAGCGGGTTCGCATTCGCACGGAATTCTTCATCTGACCATTTGAACTTTTTTGTGGGTTCCCAAATTTGACCGCAAAAATCATGATTATTCGAATCTTGTACGGCACGACGGATATATAATGGAATCCGGTCACGTACGATGCCATCGGCAACGATGCGGACTTTGATTAATTGCTGATGTTGCAGAGCTTTTGTGCCTGGCAAGAAAATTTCCCAGCATCCATTATCGATTTTGGTAAGTGGATGTGATTCGCCATTCCACTCATTAAAATCCCCCATTAAAAATAAAGCATCCGCATTCGGCGCCCACTCACGATAGAACCAACCATCTTTTTTCTTGTGGAAGCCAAAGAATTGATGGCCGCTCGCAAATGTTTTCCATGATGATTTCTTTCCAAGTAATGCTTTTTTGACACTAGAGTAACGTTCCATTCGTAAGTTTAAATCCTGTTCAAATGGCTGTAAATAAGGATCGATGTCAAGAATTTGTAGTCTAGGTGCAGATACAGTTTTCATGGTTGTTGCTCTCCCCAATTATAAAATTCTTCTATTGAAATCGTTTTAACAGAGCGGTGGAAGCTTCCACGCACAATCAAGCCCAAACAAAAACCTGACTTTTTTTGTGCATATATATTTACTATTTTAAGGTACTTTTAGATTAACGTAAAGTTTGAGATGCTTCAACATATTTCAGTGATTCTGTTTCCATGTTTTGTTGCTGAACGATTCTTAAACACACCCATCCTGTAAAAAGGAGTAAGGCAGTCTGAATGCAAGAGTACCCGACGACAAAAAGGTCCTCAGCGGGGATGTGTACGACATTCATTCGACTGTATCCGAGAACATAGGCAACATTGGCATAGTGTGCGGCTGAAATTCCAAGATAAATCCACAATACCCGACGATCAAACCGGAATAGTAAGATGACCAAGGCAATGACCATTGCCGGATACAAATATCGTTCGTGCATTTTCGGAGCAATGGTAAAAAAACCAGTCATTAGCCATAGTGACATCACGGCAAATACGGAAGGATGTGATTTACCGAGTAAATAAATTAAAAACGTGAACGCTATGACTCCGATAATCCCAATCCATCCCCACGCATTGATCGAAAGGCCGGCCACCATGGTTGATATAGGTACCCAGTTGTTTTCGAACATCGCATGGATATTAAAAGCGTTAACGCTTGCGTACGGATACGATGATAATGTGGAAAGATATTTATTAAAGATATATATAAAGCCTTGAAAAATGGACCCTTGTTCTACAATTCCTTTCTGAATTACAAAAGGTAAAATTCCAATGAGAAAGGTCACAATACCAAGCAAAATACTTTCGATGACGATTCGAATTTTTTTCTCTTGAATGATGAAATAGAGTACCACCAAAAAGTAGATTAGTCCAAACAGTAAGGCTTGTGGCTTAATCAACACCGCGATCGCGAGGAAGATGCTAGCAGATTGCACTTGTTTTCGGCATATTTGGATCAAAAATAATGCGATAAACAATGAATAAACAGCATCTACTTGTGCCCATACCGCTGAGTTGATAAGGACTGCTGGATTAAACCAAAATAACGCCGCGACAAGTAATGCGGTTACCGTCCCGAGTACTTTTTTTGAAGCACGATAGAGTATGAATCCAATCAGTACGTCACAAATGATTGGTGGAATTTTTAATACTAACATGGCTCCTGTGGAATCAATCGGCAAATGAAACCAATCCATGCATGCTCCAATTAAAAAGAGTACATAAACATAGCCAGGCGGATAATCGATAAACAAATCGGTATTACTATAGAAATGAAATAATCCATCGGAATAGGCGTGCTGTGCCCATTGCTCAAATAAATTTACATCGGCGTGATAACCATCGAAGAGTGGTGCCATGATAATACGAACGATAAACGCCAAGATAAGCAGTGTTCGAAACCACGAATTGACCGTGGATTCTTTTGGCGCTTGATTCGTATTGCGACGAAAATACCAAATCGAGAGCAATGCAATTCCAATAAACAAAACGTTCGTCAAGACAATCATTGAACGAGAAAAAAATCCTTTCGGATAGATGGGTTCCATGGCTTCCTTCGGTTGTCCGCCAGCATCAGTTGCAGGAAATACAGAACTGCGATTTTCTTCTGGAGATAAGAGTTGCAATGAAAATGGGATGACGCCATTTGGAATGTGGTCTACTTTTTTGAATGATAATCCGTTAAAATACGCTTCGCCTTGATTAACATTATCATAAAAACCGAGCCTTGCAGAAACGATTACATCCTTCTGATCTGGTGCAGTTTTTCCAAAGAGCTGCACAAACTGCCAATTGCTACCTTTTGCAATTTGGAATTCTGCGATTGCTTTCGTCCCAAAAACAGATAGATTCGCTCCAATTTGATCATCAGATAAACCTTGTGCCTTGATCCAACCTGACAAATGATACAGTTGACTTGGTTCAACCGATACGATTTGTTCAATACGTATATCATTTGGTGTGAGGTTTTGAAGATGCAGTGAGTTGTTTCCATCATGCGTGATTTGACGATCTAGAGATGCGATGAATGATGTATCATCGACATGGTATCCTGCCAATGACCAAGATGCCGGAATACCTCCTTGAGCACGATCGAACGTAGTGTTTTTCAACAATTCTTCGGATGCGCTGGCAAATATTGTGGGGATCGAAAACATGATGCACAAAAACAGCAGAATTGTGATACTTACTTTTTTAAGCAATAGGTTACCCCCTAAAACGAATTGATGGAAACAATTATTGGATACAATCTACAGTTTAGTTTATTTCACATCGAAAATGAACAACGACGATGGCAATGTTTAGAAATCACAGATGTTTTTTTATATATTTTCGATTATTGTTAAATTACTAGCTACAAAATGAGGGAGCGAAAACGATGGCTATCAATTATGAATTGGGCCGCAGTAACTGGCGTACATTTCGAGATGGCATTGAAAAAGAATGGCTGATTACCAATGGGATTGGCGGATATGCAAATCAATCGGTGATTGGAGCGAATCATCGCATGTTTTGTGGTTATTTGCATGCATCGTTTCATCCCCCGGCAGACCGATTTACGCTTCTTGCGGGCACACATGAGGCCGTTGTGATTGGCGGTGTGACGTATGATTTGGCAGCGCAAGAATATATCGGAATGTTTCGAGAGGGACAGCAATATTTGAATCGTTTTGAATTTAATGGTGTCCCAACATTTACTTATCAAGTAAACGATGTCCTAATCAAAAAGACAGTTGCACTCGATTATGGTAAAAACACGGTGACAGTTTGCTATGAATTGTTTAATGGTAAACGAGCAAGTGAATTCAATATTACGCCACTGTTCACGTGTAAACCGCTCGGGGCAACGCTAGAAAAAAGTGAACTCACATTCGATGTGATTGTGAGTGAAGATGAACTGAACTTGAAACCAAAGAACCAACCGGAAATTGAGATCTATTTTAAAACATCCGACGGAACGTTTATTGATCGGAGTTTACGTCCAACGTCGATGGCTACCCCAAATTATGTAATCGAAGAAAATCAAGTGTATCATATCGACAACCGAAATGGATTTCTTGGCGTTGACCATCATTTTACGCCGTATGATGTACGTGTACAATTGAAACCCGGCGAAACGAAACGAATGTTTATCAAGTGTTCCGCTGGTCCAATTGATGGGAAAAGTGGATTTGAAATTGTGCTAGAATCGTTGATGCGGCAACAACAGATCATTAAAAAGTCCGAACTTCAAGATCCGTTGGCACAGAAATTGGTCGCATCCGCGGATGCGTTTATCGTTGATCGTGAATCGACGGGATTAAAAACGGTGCTGGCAGGATATCCATGGTTTATGGATTGGGGCAGAGATACGATGATCGCGTTACAAGGGTTAACCTTGTGTACGAAACGCTTTGACGATGCCCGGCAAATTTTGGAGTCGTTTGCGAAATATGTTCGTCATGGGCTTTTACCTAATAATTTCCCTGATCGTGCAGATGATATACCTGGTTATAACACGATTGACGCATCGCTTTGGTATTTTTATTCGGTAGACCGTTACTTGGCATACAGCGGTGAAGCGGCGGATTACGAGTTTATTCAGCAGAAGATTTATCCGGCCTTGAAAGAAATATGTCATGCGTACCGAGATGGGACAGATTATAACATTCGCATGGCGGAAGATGGGCTTGTACGCGGGGGGAGCAATCTGGATCAATTGACGTGGATGGACGTTCGCGTTGGTGATTGGGTCGTGACGCCAAGACACGGGAAACCGGTAGAAATTAACGCACTGTGGTTCAATGCACTTTGCGTCATGGGGCAATTGTCTAATCGATTTGATGATGGATCCGGCGATTCATATTTGGAACTTGCAGAGCGTGTAAAAGAAAGTTTCAGATTACAGTTTTGGAATGAAGCGGCAGAATGTTTATACGACGTCATTTATGAAGATGAACAAGGACGAATCGTGAAAGATAGCAGGATACGCCCGAATCAAATCTGGGCTGTCTTTTTGCCAAATACAATGTTGGTTGCGGATCAAGAACGTAAAATTGTAGAAACTGTGTACGAACAATTATACACACCCTACGGGATGCGTTCGCTTAGCCCGCGGGAAATCAATTATAAGTCGAGTTACATTGGTAAATTAATTGCGCGTGACGGCGCATACCACATGGGGACGTCGTGGGGGTTCATCTCTGGAGCATTCATTAGTGCATATTGCAAAGTGTATGGGCATAGCGAAGATGCGGTTCGGCGTGCCAAGGAGATGTGTTTGTATTTTGAGGATCATCTTGCGGATGGATGCTTAAATGGTATCGCAGAAATTTTTGATGGTGACTTTGCATGCACATCACGCGGATGTTATACGCAAGCTTGGAGCGTCAGCGAAGTGCTTCGCGCATATGTGGAAGATGTATTACCTTATTTGAAATCGGAGGGATGACGATGAAACGTACAATTGTGATTGCGTCACTTGTAGTCATACTTAGTTCTTGTTCAGCGGGGCAGGAAAAGCAACCAACACTAGCACCTACAGCAAATGGTTCAAGCCAACTTCAAACAACGCAACCTTCAATGGCACCGGAGCCTAAACTTACGTTGGCTGACCGCAAACAAATGGCAAATACGTTTGCCTTTGCCAATCAGGACGGTAGTCAGTTGATTTATCCGCTTATCGGCCAAAACGTAACCACTCCATTAGAGTCATTCAAAAAGGCAATTGGTGAAAATGGTCAAGTGTACGAGTTGGCATTTGTCGGAGAACAAAAAGCAGGTACATCGGATTCTGGCAGACAAACGGCGGAGAATTTTGCAAACGTACATGGGATTATTTTTGATGTGAAAAATGGTCCGGCAAAAGCAAATCAAACGTATTATTTGACCAAAGAAGAAATCATACCAGTCGAATCGTTACAAACGTATTCTTCCGAACAAACGGAAGTATCAGATAAACAAGAAATTGCACGTATTGAAGCGGCCAAAGATCGTAAGGTGAAACAAGCTTGGGTCATTGGTTCAGATGCTTCGTTCAAGATTGAAATCGTTGAATTTGAAAGAGTAGGCGATTCCATGCTTGCTAGTGTCGTACTTGTGAAAAAGGATAATCTTGCATTTCACGATTTTGAAGCCAAATACAATGAATACTCTACGTGGCGAGTAGATGATGGTGGGAAAATGATGCCGAAGTTGTTCCATGTAATGTTTGTCGCAAAATCAGCAGAAGGTGATGTGATTGGATTAGCGTGGGCTGGTGCTGAGGCCGAAGATGAACTGTTACTTTTCGAAAATGGAACGAAGCTAGATTCACTTGATGAAGGTGCTTCTCGTTATTGGTCGCCAATGTGATATGAATATAGCTACGATTTACGTAGGTCATTTTCCTTCGTAAGTCACCCATGGTATCTGATGATTCATTACATTAATTGACTTTTAAAAATGCACTTCTTCCCAAAATGGGAGGAAGTGCATTTTTGTTGGCTAGGTTGTTGATGTTTGAATCGGTGATAACTTTTGCAATGTTGATGAATTGGTTACCGAACGATTCGCTGGTTCAATTAGGTTTTTAAGTTTATCAATTTCGTTGGTTAAATCCTTTAAGGTTTTTTGAATCTCTTGTGCCTTGTTCGTGATGATTGTGTGTTTCACGAATTAATTATTTTTCATTTTTCTAAAAAGTAAAACAACTAAACACAGGACGACCGCTAGTAGCCCACCAATGACCTCAAATAATAAAGTTGGTGGATGATTTTGAATCGTCGGGTGTTGAATCATGATTTTTTCAACCGTTTTTTGAACGGAGTTTTGATTGATGGAAATGTAATGTTCTTGCCATGACGAGTGTTCATAGCCATTTATTGAGATTCTTAAAATATAGTTACCGGCTGAAAGAGTTTGATAATTCCACGGGATTGAATAGGTGAACTTTGTATGGGGTGCCATCGAAAATGGAGATATGACACCTTGAAAAAGAAGTTGATGTTCTTTGGTAAGAAGTTCATAAGAACCAGATATATCATGAATGATTCTTGCAGATGCATTCAACGCCTTGAAATATAAGTTAATGGTACCGGGATCATAGCCAAAATCATCAATTGAAATGGAAGTAGTTTTACTTTCTGATGCGTCAAAATCCAATTGAATTGCCGTATCGATGGCCTGAAATTGATCAATTAAAAGTGTAGAAGACGGCATTGAAATCGTGTCTGAAATTGTACCTGAAAAAAGTAGAAAACGAATTCCGCCAAGAACGGTCCCCCGTTTGATGGAACGAGGGACATTGATTGGGATCGTGATAATTTTGGATTCGGACGCATTTAAGTAGAAAGATTTCGGAACTTTGAGATATTGTTTAAGTTCGAATTGTGGATCGGTAATTGTAAAGTGAACCAAATTAGCTTGTTCGGGTGGTTGATAAAAAATTCCTTGATCTGAACTATATGCGTTCAATGCGATCGGTGTTAATTGAATGGCATGATCCGATGTGTTGGTGACTTTTGCGTATAACGTAACGTGTTCACCAGAAGATACGGATAGATGATAAAAACCGGTAGGGCCGATTTGATGCGGTGGCTGAACGACTTCAACTGTAAAGGGAAATGTCGGTACGGAACTCGCATGGCTAACTGAAATCGCCATAAGTAAGCCAGAAAAACTTAAAATAAGCAATCGTCGAAATAACTTAATTGTAGTCACCACCTAATTTTACAGATGGAGTTAATTGGATCAGTGCATTAAGGTCCAGTGGAAAGTGCAACGGTAGCATTGGTTTTGTAGGTAGCTGCATATGCACTTGCAGGTACTGTTAAAGTCGTACCTAGCGCGGTCATCGAGTAACTTCCCATTCCTTTAAGTGCGGGTGCAATAATTAATTTTACTGGTGATCCAGTATCTAGCGATGTGTTAAGCGCAACCGTAGTGATTGTACTGGAAGCGGAAGAAGTAGAGTCCACCATACTGACTACAGGTATGGTTGAAACTTTGATCGAACCGAGGTCTAATGTTTTGCCACTTGAGACGTAAGTAGATGTGGATGTATCGTACTCACTTAATTGTGATAACGTTAACGATAAGTTCCATCCACTCCCGTTACCTCGGGCATCGACAATATTTCCGATTGGCCACGTCGTTGTCGTTGTTTGCTCGGTACCGTTTAAGGTAATCGCACTGTAATTTCCAAATGTGATTGTACCTCCGGATAAATTAGAACCAGTGACGGTAACACCGCTATTGACCGCCGCAAATCCACTCGCACTTAGAATAAGTGATATACTAAATACAAGTGTTAATATCATACCGAATTTGAATTTCCGCTTAGTTTGCTGCATGCATCCCACCTGCTTTCATTGGTAAATGACAAGTTGTTCACAATAAACTATTCTTGTCTTTCCTATTGTGGATAGGGCAATCGTATTGCTGTTTTTGTAAACCAATACAATTATTAAGTGATACAATAATATTTTTGAAATGGGTGATGGAATGAATCGTTTGCAATTGCCTGGGATTTTAATTGTAGATGATGAAGAATCAATTCGTCATGTGATCCGATTGTATTTGCAAAACGCTGGATTTGTAGTTTATGAAGCGGCAGATGGGGAAGAAGCGCTTGAATTATTCTACGCAAAACCGATTCAGTTAGTTGTATTAGATTTATTGCTTCCGGGTATAAATGGAATTGAACTTTGTACAGAAATGCGTGAGGAACGTCCGGATTTGCCGATTTTGATGGTTACGGCGCTACGAGATCGGTGGGATCGCTTGGTTGGTTTTCGTAAAGGGGCCGATGATTATGTGACGAAACCGTTTGATCCAGATGAGTTAGTACTGCGGGTCATTGCACTGCTTCGCCGATCTGGAATCGTGTCAAATAATGAATTGACATTTGGTCCGTTGCAAATTTTAGCTGAACGAAGAGTCGTGATAATTTCTGGGGTAGAACAGGTGCTTCCACAAAAAGAGCTAGAATTACTTAGTTATTTGGCATCGCATCCCGGTGTCGTATGCTCACGGGATACATTGATTCAGTCGGTTTGGGGAATAGAATTTAATGGAGATGAACGAACGTTGGATGTCCACGTTAAACGATTGCGAGAACGTCTTCGACCAATTTCGAATGATGTAGCTATCGTGACATTACGCGGGGTCGGGTATCGGTTTGAGGTGGTCGGTAGTTGAAATCTCTATATACAAGATTTTTGTTGATCTTTTTTGCCATCGTGTTTTTAGGATATGGGGTTTCAATGTATGTTTTTCTTAATCTTGGCGTGAAAGATAAAGTATTCAAGAATTTAGAAGTAGACTGGTTAGAACAGGTGCAGAGCCTGAGCAATCGCTTAAATGACGCACATTGGGACATAACAAACGACTTAAAATGGGTACAACTCAGTCAAATGAGCGGTGCACCATTAATTCGTATACACGTTGCGATCAATGGACAATTGCAGGCTAAAGTATTTAGTACTTCGGTAGAACATTTTACAATTGATCCTGAAGATCAGAAGATTATTTTTACAGAAATTTCTAGCGGTACTGCAGATCGATATGTACATTCAGGCGGGATGTTTTTTCAAAATTTCTTTAAGAGTACGTTAAATAGTATTGCACTGAAACGAAGTACGAGTGAATGGATTGTTTTTCTTCCGCAAATGCCAAGATATTTCCAATATGAAAAATATATTGTTTTGCTTCGAGGTATGTTCGTTTTATTTTTAGGTGGCGTGTTCATGGTCGTGTTTGCATATCAATTGATCGTTCCGATTCGACGCTTAGATCGAGCAGTCCAAGATATGCTTGATGGGAAACTCAAGGGAGTTCAGCAAAAAATGAAACGAAATGATGAAATCGGGCGTTTAAACAATCGTTTTTTGCAACTTTTTGAAGCGTTAGAAAAAACCGAACGATTTCGTAATGATTTTGTGCGGAATGTGTCGCATGAGCTACAGACGCCATTAACCGTTTTGATTGCAAATGCAAAAGCACTTCGTAAAGGAATCGTACCCGAGCAAGATGTGCAATTGTTTTTTGAAAAAATGGAACTCGAAGCAGCACGGTTGTCACGATTATGTGATCAGTTAATGTTTCTTAGTAAGTTAGAGTCGGTTGAAATACTGCCCCATTTCACTCCTTTTGATCTTGGAACAACAATTTACCGAGTAGTTGAGAGGATCGAGCATTTTGCACATTCCAAAAACATTCAAGTGTCCATCTCGTGCGAACGTAACATGATGATTAACGGAGATGAAGAATGGATGGAAATCGCGATTCATAATTTGTTTCATAACTCGATTCGATTTACACCTGCAAATGGAAACATTTATTGGAGCGTTATGTTGGAAGCATTACCGCTGAATGGCAAAAAAAACATTTGTCTTCAAATCATAGACACTGGTGTTGGAATCCATGAGTCTCAAATGAAATCGATCTTTGATCCCTTTTATACGACCGATCAATCGAGGAAACGAAAACCGTCGACGGAACAAAGTGGCGGTCATGGGATTGGATTAACCTTAGTTAAACGAATCGTACTATTGCACGGCGGTTCAATTGATGTGTCAAGCGAAGTCGGTAAAGGAACAAAATTCGTGATGAATTTCCCAGAATATAATCATTAAGATAGTTATTTTTATCCATTTTGTTCATATTGTGTTTAAATAAGTCGCATATGATTAACTAAAATAGAGAAAGTTTATTTTAGGAGCGTATTAATATGATTCGCAAAGCGATAATTCCAGCAGTATCATGGGATACACAGTTATTACCGGTAATTAAATCAATTCCGAAAGAAATGTTTCCGATTATTGACAAACCTTGTATTCACTATGTCATTGAAGAAGCGATTCAATCTGGAATTGAAGAAATTGTGATTGTAATAGGGGACAATTGTCGAGTAATTGAAGACTATTTTAAACGTTCTTTAGAACTTGAATTTTCAATTGTTGAACTTGGTGATTTGGAAAAATTAGAACAAGTTCAATCAATTAATTTGTATTCAAAGAAAATCCAATTTGTACGTCAGCATGAACCACTTGGAATTGCACACGCCATTTCATTGGCTCGCGTATTCATTGGGAATGAACCTTTCGCTCTTTTAATGGGTGACGAATTGATCCAAAGTGAAATTCCTGCGATACGTCAATTAATTGATGTATACGAGAAACATCAATTTCCCGTAATTGCCGTTCAAGTAGAACAAAAAGCGGGACAAATTCAACCGGATATTTATTTTAATGAAAGTTACACGGAATCATTTATTGGACGTTATGTGTTAGACTCCTCGATCTTTGATACATTCGCAGCGTTGCATAAGAAAATTGAAAGCAAAACGCAATTTAACGATGCACTTCGCTTGATGAGTGGATCAATGCAATTGATGTCCTGTATGTTAAATGGACAATGTTATGACATTTCTACACGTTCGGGATATTTTCGCGCGATTGTTGAATTGTTTGTTTCGAGTTCCACACCTGCAAAAGTTCAAAAGCCGGCTGACCTTGGGATGTTCTTTGAGCCATTGGACCAACCATTTTTAATTTAATACGTACACCAAACACCTCGTATTAAAAAAGAGGTGTTTTCTTTTTTTGTAGTCCATTTCCTTTCTTCAATTTTCCATGTACATTTGAAGTAACCGTTTTTATTACTATTTTTTTGGAGGCTATATGAATAAACTGGAATACTTTGAGAGTTTGAAACAAATTGAACAAGATAAAATGTGGATTGGTAAATACGGTCGAGAGTTGAGTAAAGAAGTTTCGCAAAATATGTGGGCGATTCCGTTACCTAAGCAACTGCTTGGTGACATTGAGCTTCAAGATATGATTGCGTTTTTAGAACGCGTAATTAAAAATCGTTTGGAACAAGTGCAAAAGTTTAATAAACATGGAATGATTTTTTATGTGTGGCTGGATGAAGAAACTGGGCATTTGCATTTGAATTGCATTTCGAATATTCATAAGCAGTTACCCTTTGAATGTGAAACAGAAATAACAGAAAACTTGGAAGAAGTTGTTGAAGGATTTTTGGCGATTCTAGAAGAAGACATTGCTAATGATGATTCATATGAAGTTGTTGAAGTGGATGAGATTGATGATGAAGACGAAGATGAGGATGAAGACAATTTTGTTTTGGTAGTGTATGTACGTCAATTGAACGTAGGATAATCTTTCTTCGAATCGAAGTAACAAAACAAATGAAAAGTATCGTTGATGCATGGAGGTGCGTTTTGTGTTCGTCGGTTTGATCGTGGTGTTTTTTATGATTGCTACTCTTGTATTTTTTGGTGTTCGTTTCATACAAAAAAATAGGGATTCTCAAAATGTATCTTCAAAAGAAAAGCGTGATTTTGCTGTATTGATCGGTCAACTAGAAAGGCTTGGGTACTATAAATTCATGAAACCATCGGACATAGACGAAGTGAAGTCGAATTCGATCGCTGCAAATTATATTTATGGTTGGGAAGAGACAGGGCGTGATTTCTCCGCGGATCAAGAGGAATTGGCAGAAGGCTACGTTGGAGAATTTATTGAATCATTACATGTTTTTTTGCGACACGAAAAGGTAATGATTGAACATGTGGATGACCTTTTTGCAGATGATAACAAAGGCTATCAGATTATAATAGACGGTAGATCTTATACAATTTATTCCGACGAGGAATCAAATGCATCAAATGTATGGGAATTAAGTGCGATACGAACTTGTTCAATCGTAAATGAATTATTGTGTGATGCAGGTTCGAAGGAGCGCTTGTATCTTTTGTTTGGCGGGAACGATGGCCGAGTTGTTTTTTTAACAGATGCGATGTATGAACTTATTATGAAGCAAGAATTAATTCCGATTACTGATAAACCGGTAATCGTTTAATTGAATCACGTTAAAAAATCGTCCCCAGGAAGGATTATCCTGGGGACGATTTTTGAGTACTGATTTAACGAGACATCATCGAGCGTAGTTTATGCATAAAGTTTGGCTTAAAGTAAGCTTGTTTTTGAATCTCAGCAACCGTATGGTTTAATTTTTCTTGAGAGTCCCAATTAATTTGATCAATCGTAGTCCCATAGTGTTTTTCGTCGTATTCAACTTCAAAACGCGAGTTACGGATCGTGATTTCAGCTGAAAAATTGTTTAGATTATGATTTTCGATCGAAACGGTAAGAACAAAAGTCTGTTTGATCGCAAGTGGATATTCGGAGCTGATTTTGAAGCCGTTTACGGATAAATCATGAATGACACCTTTGTAATGTTTCACGAAACCCGACGCATGATGTTCAAGCAAAATGCATGGAATCGGCGGACTCGCGTTGAAGCGAGGCGTTTTTCTACGTTCGGATAAATCAAGTTTTTCCAAAACGTTGTCAGTTACTTCAATGTATAATTGTTTTGGATTCGACGTTAATACCGTTCCTGACAATGCGGATGTGTCAACGTGTTGGGTCGTTAACTCGACGGTTTCATTATCATGGAAACGATACGAATCATCACAATCCATAATTAAGACGTTGTTTTCAATTTCTTCGATTGAAGCAGTCGCATTACTTTTTTTGTTCGACACAGAAATTTTCATACCAATCTGTCCTCCTAAATGATGGATTTTTTTGAATTTCACCTGCGATATTGTTGGAAAATGGAATGACGTCTCAAATTACTTGATTTCATTATAGCATTAATTTAATTAAAATCATCTATAATTTTCGGTAAATTCAAAAAATAGTTTGGGGGTCATTTTTAATGAAACGAGAAATACCAATATATGGATTTGGCGTTACTTATGAGCATGCTAATCGATTGATAGAATCATATAAACGTTTGACAGGTAATACGTTGATCCCAGTTGATCAAGAAAAAGACGCTGTAAAAGCATTGTTTTATGCTCCGTTCATTTTGTTGTCCCATGGTACGCAAGAAAATCCTGTTTTGAATTACGGTAACGAAGCAGCCTTAACGTTGTGGGAAATGGATTGGGATACATTTACGCACACACCTTCAAGTCAGACGGCTGAACCAATGCTACAATCAACGCGTGAAGAATTTTTAAAACAGGTTCGAACACATGGATTTGCGAAAGGCTATTCAGGAGTGCGAATTTCGAAAACAGGAAGACGATTTATGATTATAGATGTCGTATTGTGGAATCTCATCGATGAAAGTGGAGAATATCATGGACAGGCGGCAATGTTTGAGCGATTTGAATACTTGCATTAAACAGAAGATCATTTTATTACCGTGTAGATTTGGATGTTTTTTAAGGGATAAAATGGTATAAAATCGAGCGATACAAGGGATTTCATGTGCAACGTCGAATTAGGTACTTTCGAGAAAACTATTTTTTGGCGGTGACAGCGATGCGCAGCATACGATTTAGACTTGTGACGAAATTGTTTTTGTTTTGTTTTATCAGTTTGAGCTTGATCGTAGGCTTAATCGGATACGAGTCGCTTCGTTATGTACAAGAAAATGCGGTAAATCGATATGCGGATTTGATGCAACGAAATGTATCAATGTCCCGTGATGCAGTCGATTTTTCATTGAAATCGATAGAAACGTCGGCAGTTCAACTAGCAAATAACACATTGATTAAACAAAAGATTACGGATTATGCAGCGTGCAAACATAAGGAACAGTGTCAGGCATTGAAAAGTAATATCGTAAATGACTTAGATACGATGACATTGCAAAATCAATTTTTCAACCAAATTACTTTGGTTTCACAATTCAATAACGAAAATCAAATTCAGTCCTTCATTGATTCTTTAAATATTAGTGAGGTCGTTACGGACCCATCCGTTGATTCGACATTGAATGATTTGATTTTGAGTTTCTTTACGTCCTCTTCCAAGCTTGATACATTACATTATAGTCCCGTGACCTTAGATTATATAAAAAAAATGCAATTCAGTGATGTTAAAGAAATATGGTTGGACTCAAAAATCAGTCCGTTTTTTTCAGGGTGGGATGATTCGATAATACAGAAGGATGCGCATAATCATGTGCTGATGCAAGGATATGTGTCGCCTTCCATCACTTATGTGACAAAGATGGATGTAAATGGATCGAAACTAATCGAAGTTTTCGAGACAAGTACACATATGTTTAAGAAGTTGTTTAACAACGATAAATCGTCTTCAAACGAATATTTTATTGTAAACAGTAACAATCAATTTATGTATCATGCAAATGATGCATTAATTGGTAGTCTAGCATCTAACTTGATTCCGACGGATTTGGCAGGTCATTCCGGTTCTCGCATGTTTATTGGACCGAACCAAACCGATCAATTGCTTAGTTTTGCGAAGTCTGAAATCATACCTGGTTGGAAAGTCGTGTCGATTGTTCCGGTATCTACAATTGCAAAAGTCGACCAAAACCTAGTGTTGTTGGTCATCACAGGAATTATGTTATTCGTAGCAATGGTATCCGCATTAATCGCATGGTTTGCACAGCGGACAATTGCAAAACCCCTTAGTATTTTATCAAATACAATTGCATCTATTGAGCATGGTGCCACTTCAATCGAACGTGTACATATTAATAGCTCAGATGAAATTGGTTCTCTTGGAAGGACCATGAATTTTGTCGCGGACTTATTAGATCGTTTACATGAACAATCGGAAATTGCAGAGGCAAAAGGCTATCAGGTGCAGTATTTACTTGACAATTCTGGACATGGCATTCTCACATTTGGAAGTAATTTAAGCATTCATAATGAGTTTAGTTTTGAAATGGAATTTATTTATTTACAAACAGGATTTATCGGTCTCGATTTCGTAGATATTACATTCCCAAATGATAGAGCGTTCTTACATTCAATTTTTGAGGAAGTTTTTGGTGCAAGAGAACGCCGCCAACAAGATACATTTTTATCTTTGCTCCCAAGCGAAGCGAAATTAAATGATCGCATGTATCATTTGGAATATAAAATGATTTTAAAATTTAATCAGCAAGCGTGTATGGTGATTTACACGGATATTACGGAAAAACGATATTTAGAGTCCAAACTTGAGCAAGAATCACGTGCAATGAAAATGATCGTAAAAGCGGTGCAAAATCGTAATGATGTTTTGAATACAATTCAGGCATACAAGCGTTTTTCAATGATCGAAGTGCTCATGTGGACGGATGAAGAAAAAAATGTAATTGAAGCACATGATCACTTAATGCGACAAGTTCACACGTTTAAGGGTAGTTTTGCGCAGTTTCACTTTATCTCAATCGGTTCATTTTTACATGAAGTAGAAGGGAACTTAGCTCAACTTGCAGAGTCATCATATAATCACTGGGATTTAAACTATCTGCTCAATCCGCAACAACTGATTCAAGCACTTGTGAACGATGAAATGATTCTTAAAAATGCATTGGGAAACGATTTTTTTGAAATGACTGCGGCTTCGATGATCGAGAATGTGAAAATTGAGGAATTAAGATATCGTGTACTTGCAAGTACGATCCCAGAAAAAAGAGAATTGATTTCAACTCTTTTTGAGGAAATTCATTACAAGCCTATTCGTGAACTATTACATTCTTATCCTTTATTTGTTGCTGAACTTGCAACTGGATTGGATAAATTTATTAATCCACTTGTCATTGAAGGTGGACATAAACTCGTTGACCCTAAACGAATTTCTCAATTTACCAATTCACTTGTTCATGTTTTTCGAAATATTTTGGATCACGGAATTGAAACGATCGATGAACGATTACAATTAGGCAAAGATGAATTTGGTAACATATCGTGTTCTATCACCGAAAGTGAAAAAGGGATAAACATCGAAATCTCTGATGATGGCAGAGGGATCGATCGTAATCGTATCGTTCAAAAAGCGATCCAAAAAGGATTTTGTACGCCAGAAGAAGCAGATGTAATGGCGATTGAACAAGTGATCGAATTTATTTTTGCAGATGATTTCAGTACGAAAGATGAAGTGAGTGAATTATCGGGGCGAGGCATCGGGATGGCCGCGGTGAAAGAAGAAGTTGAAAAAATTGGCGGTACTTTGCGTGTGGAATCAAATATAAACAAAGGAACTATATTTCTATTTTGGATCCCTGTATTGACATAGAGAACACGTAGGTAATCTACCATAAGGTGGGTTCCGACTGTGTTCTTTACTGTTTTTGGGAAATTTCACAAGTTCGACATTTGATTCAAGTATTTGTTCCATGATATGATAAATGCAAACGTTTTAACACTGCTTATTTTTACATTTTACATTGGTATATTCAACGCAAACCATTTTTTCACCAATAAATATCATCGCTCTTGGGGGTTGTTTCATGATTTTCAAACAGTATTACAATCGGTTAATTTCATTTGTTATTGCAATTATTGTTTTGTGTAGTGCGGTTGTTCCAAACTCATTTGCAAATACTTCCTTATCGTTAACTCCATTGATTCATAATGGCGGATTTGAAACTGGGACAATTGAAGGTTGGTCAGAATGGCATCCATCCGATCAATCGGCCAACTTTGGAATTGACTCAACCGATGCATTTTCAGGAAGCAAGAAGCTATATATTTGGAATACTAGGGATTATCGCCAAAGTATTGATCAATCAATTTCTGGACTTCCCAACGGTACCTATGTTTTTAACGCGTATATAAAATTGACTGCATACGGTAAAGCACCAATCAGTGCGTGGACTGAATTAAGTGAATTCGGTGGGGTGCCTGTATATTCGAATATTGTTGCAAATGGCGTTTGGACGCCTTATTCTTCGATTGCTAATGTTACGAATGGTAAATTAAACATTAAATTTTTTATTGATGCAAATGCAAAAACATCGCTTCAAATTGATGCGGTATCATTAGTACCATTTGTTGCGTCATCAACATCCCCAGTGACGACCCCTAAAGCATTGGCTTCAAATTCGCCATTTCCATCTGTAACACCATCTGCAACACCATTAACAACGCCAATTCCAACACCAATCATTAAAAATGGTGGATTTGAAACGGGAACAATTTCAAGTTGGATTGAATGGCATCCAACGACACAAACTGCAAAATATGGTGTAGATGGTTCAGATGCGTATGCTGGAAAGAAAAAACTTTATTTTTGGAGTACATCGGATTACAAACAAAGCATTCACCAAATTTGCTCAGGACTGAGTAACGGGCAATATATCCTTAAAGCTTGGGTTAAACTAACTGCATACGGATTGGCACCAATCTTGGCACGAACAGAAATGAGCGATTTCGGTAGCGGACCGGTTTATTCAGATATTGTTGCCAATGGAGAATGGTCATTTTATTCTTCCATTGCGAATGTAACGAATGGCAAAATTGATATTGGAATCTATTTGGATGCAAAATCAGATACATCTCTTCAAATCGATTCTGTTTCACTTGAACCATACGTTGCAGAAACACCATCTCCCTTGCCATCTTTAACGGTAAAGCCGATTGTAACGGCAACATCGTCTGTGATTCCAACAGTACCTACAACTGCACCTACAACTGCACCTACAACTGCACCGAATAGTATTACAATATTTTACAAACCAACCAAGTGGAATAATAAAACAAATATTCACTGGAGATCACTCAGTAATTCAACTGGCTTGAATCCAATATGGAGTAAATGGTCTGACATGCCGGGAGAATCGATGATTGATTCGAAAACCAATATCGGATATTTTGAGAAAGTATTAACCGTTGGTCAGGCTATTTTGGTCGAAGCGTGTTTCAACAATGGTACGTTATGGGACAATAATGGAACATCAAATTATTTATTTAATCCAGGAGCGTATTTCATTGATAATCAAGTGGTTACCGCAATCACACCAAGTCCGACACCGGTTCCGACCGCTATCCCTTCAATTACACCTTCTTCAACGCCATTTGCACCAAGTGTAACGCCATCGGGCACGCCGTCTACGACATCAACACAATTGCCATCGGGGACACCAAGCTCAACATTTGTACCAACAAATTCACCAATGGTCATTCCAACGACTTCAACACCTGCGACACCAACTGAAACGCCAAGAATAACACCTTCACCAACACCAATTCCGACTACTACACCAATGTTATTATCAACTCCGATTCCAACATTAGTTCCGACTGCTACAACTTTTGCAACAGCAATTGTAATCGAGACGCCATCAGGTGTACCTTCACCGTCTCCGATGATTACACCGATACCCACACCTGAGCAGACGCCATTACTTTCAGCAACACCAAAAGCAACACCAAAAGCAACACCGAAAGCAACACCGAAAGCAAAACCAAAAGCAACACCAAAGGCAACACCAAAGGCAACACCAAAGGCAACACCAAAGGCAACACCAAAGGCAACACCAAAGGCAACACCAAAGGCAACACCAAAAGCAACACCAAAGAATAAAGTGAAAGTAATTCCGAAAGTAAATACACAAAAATCATTATTTATTCATAACTAAGATTCTTAAAGAAACCTGAATGCATAGTACATGCATTCAGGTTTTTATTTTATTCGTGATCATTTTTAATGAATGGGTTCAGAATAATTGGTTATAACAATATTGAAATAGATTTGATTTTATGGGGAATGAGGTGTACAGATGGCTTTGCATAGACAAGTGCTTTGGACGGAAAAGGAAGATGATTTGTTATTTGAAGCAGTGAGTCGTTTTACGCAAACTGGACTTCCTTTGTTAGCTGCATTTGAGCAAGTAGGATTACAAATTGGTAGGTCGATGTTAGAATGTAAATTCCGCTGGGAACAGGAAATATGTGCTTTCACAAATGTAGAAATAATCTTTGAAAATACTGACAATAACTCGATTGGCACAAGTTTTTTATGAACAAATCAAACAAAAAAACCTTGCAACTTTTGTCTAAGAATAGTATTTTAATGAAGTAGGTGTCGAATTATTGAACCAACATTTTTTTGAAATTTTAAGGTTAAATTAACAAGTAATTCAGTGATTGAATAGCCTATACCAAAAGTCATTGTACTTAAGGTGCAGGCTATTTTTGGTTTTATTGAATTTGTTCGTTTATTTTGGAGGAGTTTTGTTATGGAAGTTTTATACAACGACGTAAAGTTCGACTCATCCATCGATAACCAGGACTTTCAATTTCACCAGTATCGAAATTTATTACTACAACTTCTCGATTTGTATTTATCGAGACAGTTGGAGAGATTCCGATTTCAAATCAAACAGATTGGACAGCATCTTGAAGATGGTGCCTCATTGGAATTAGCGGAACTAGAATTTTTACTGACCTCAAATCAAGATGATGACTTGACGTTAGAAGATCAATCCATTCATGAGATAACAACAAATATTGACCAATTTGAACGTGAAGTTTCCCGGTGGGAGAGTCATATAAATAAATTAGAATCACCACCATTTGTTACACTCAAGCAGATTAGTCGGCGAAGTGAATTGACATGGTTTGAGCAACGATGTTTGTTGCTTGCCGTGGCATCAGAATGGAATCCTAAATACGAGAAGATTTTTTCTTTTCTCCAAAAGAGCAGTGTGAAGATTTTACCAACGGCCGAGTTAGCGCTTGATCTTTTTTCTCCTACTCACGAACGATTCGAACATGAATATTTGCTACAGTCGAATCGAAAATTATTTATTCATTTTTTGAAGAGTGACAATGATTTATCACATAGTGCATCATCCACTTGGTTAGTTAGGCCGCTAAAACTTTGTAATGAAATGATTGATTTGTTGAGTAATCGTCACATTTATACGGAGTTGGAACCATATGTTGTTGAACATTTCCAACCGAATATGAATCTTGCACCATTGCTTGTACAAGAATCCGTTCAACAAGAATTGCGAAATGTGATGCGTTCCTTGGCTAACCGTCCAGGTATTTCAGTTGTACCGTTCATATTATTGCTAGGGAAATCAGGATCGGGCAAAACATTTCAAATGAAACATCTTGCAACACATTTGAAATGTTCAATGATTTCATTTAATGTTTCAACGATGTTGGAATTGTATTCTACAATGCAATCGTGGACACAAGTTTTGATGAGAATGTTAGTGGTTGGTAAAATACAGCAATCGCTATTGGTTTTTACGAAATTTGAAACATTATTAGAAACGACTCACCTTGCGTTTCTGAACGAATTTGTTCGAATTATTAATTTGAATAAATATCCGGTTTTCTTAAATAGTACAAAATCTTGGAAACCTGCATCAATTTCACAACAAGGAACGATCGTTCAGTTGGAATTGGATCAATTGAGTGAGGCTGAACGTTGGAAGTTATGGGAAAAAGGATTTGAATTGCATCAAATCGATACCAGAGATGTGGAAATGACAATTGCTACAAAATTCCATTTGACTCCTGGGCATATTGAATCTGCTATTTTGCAAGCCAAACAATTCGCTAACTCAGAACTGGCGGAAAACGGAAAAATAACAATGGACAGGCTACACCGAGCTTGCTATTTGCAAACTGAACATCAATTAACCAAAAAAGCGAAGAAATTATCCCCTAAATATCATTGGCAAGATTTAATTTTGCCGAAGGATCAATTTGAACAATTGAAAAGTGCATGTAATCATGTGACGTTTAAGCATATTGTTTATGGCGAATGGGGTTACGATAAAAAGCTTTCTTATGGCAAGGGAATTAGTATGTTGTTTGTTGGACCTCCTGGTACGGGAAAGACGATGTCAGCTGAAATCATTGCAAATGTTTTGAAATTAGAAATTTATAAAATTGATTTGTCTCAGGTTGTGAGTAAATATATTGGTGAGACAGAAAAAAACTTAAATGAAGTGTTTCAAGAGGCCCAATCTAGCAATGCCATTTTATTTTTCGATGAGATGGATGCTTTGTTCGGAAAACGATCTGAAGTGAAGGATGCTCATGATAAATACGCCAATTTGGAAACAGCTTACTTACTTCAAAAGATGGAAGAGTACAAAGGGATTTGTGTACTCGCGTCGAATCACTTAATGAACATTGACGAGGCATTTTTGCGAAGGATCAATTATATTATTCGGTTTCCTTTCCCGGATGCAGAGCAACGCGAACTCATTTGGAGGACCAGTTTTCCAAAAGAATGCCCACTTGCGGATGATATCGATTTTGCGTTTATCTCGAAACGATTTGAGATCGCGGGCGGTAGCATCAAAAACGTCGTTATGACAGCAGCTTTTCTCGCGGTAGAACATGATCATGTCATTCGAATGAAGCATGTTGTACAAGCGTTAAAATATGAACAACAAAAAAATGGTAAAACACTACTGAAAGAAGATTTGGGTCCTTACAGTAATTTGTTGAATTAGGGTGGTGAGGAGCATTTCTTACTATACGGTAATATCAGATGTTGGTAGATCAATTGTACAATTGCTCCGGGAACATATGACGCCAGAACCAATTGCAACACCGGATTTGATCGGATTAGCATCTCCGATGGAACGAGGAAATTATGTCCTCAATTTATTTTTGTATCAGGTCAAGGAGAGTCAAGAAGCTAGACGGACGGAGATGATTAACCGAAGTACGGATACGCAACAATATCCTCCGATGGTTCTCTCTTTGCATTTTTTATTAACAGTTCAATCGAATTCGGATGTCGTAACCAAAGCGATTGATGATCAGCGGATCATTGGTCGGGCGATGCAAGTGTTATATGATCATTCGATCGTAGATCGAGAATCGCTGCAAGGTAGTTTGGCTGATACTGATGCAGAGATTCGAATTAATCTTGAGGATTTGCCTTTGGAGAGAATGCAAGCATTTTTTCCAAACGCTCCCTATAAACTTTCACTATGCTATACAGTTGGTCCGATTTACGTCGGTTCTACTCGAACAAAATCAGTCAAAAGAGTGAAAGAGCGTACATTTGTTAGTGAACACAAATGAAAGTTCATTCTAGTTGTGAGGTGATTGCGACGCTTGAACATCAGATTCATGTCTAACAATTTAACTAATGGAAGGGAGGGAGCGATTTTGATTTAACAATCAAAATCGGCATTCATGGCAGAGTATTTTTCACCCGGTGTTTATGTGGAAGAGTTTGACAGTGGCACGCAATCTTTATCCGGTGTTAGTACAAGTACAGCAGGTTTTATTGGTTTGGCACAGCGAGGTCCAATCGAGGGGTCACCAGTACTTATTAAGAGTCTTGCGAATTTCCGTCGCACCTTCGGTTCATATTTATCAGCGACAACATTTGGTAGTTACCGCTTTTTAGCCTATGCTGTTGAACAATTTTTCTTAAATGGAGGTTCAACTTGTTACGTGATGCGTGTTGCTCCTTCGGATGCGGTCGCAGCTTCCAATTCGAATAGTTCAGCGCTTTCGGTGATCGCGAAAAACCCTGGTGGATGGGGTAATGATGTTCGTGTGTTAATAACACCCGCGAGCAAAGCGAAAACTCAAATTTTAGAAGTTATTGCTAGTGGGACGTATCGTGTAAAAAGCAACGCAGGTTTTGTTGCTGGAGATACCGTGACGTTTGTTGCAGGCGGTAAAACACAAGTACTTAAGGTTATTTCTGCGAAGGACAATACAATTGTACTTAGCGGTGAATTGGAAGGAGATCCGGTGGATGCAGGGTTATTGCCTGCAAAAGTCCTTTCAACAAGTGAATTCAATATTCAAGTAAGTTATGGTGACGATTCAGAAACGTTTGAGAAATGTTCATTAAACGTTGAAGCTGCGAACTATGTAGAAAAAGTAACTGGAACATCTAATTTGGTTTCAATTGCTGTAGGCACGATTGCTGATGCGACTGGTACTGCATTCGAAGCGGTTACGAACGCAGAAGAATTGGCAACGGATCTCACATTCTTCTTGCAAGGTGGCTCCGACGGTACGATAGAAGCATTGGGACAAGACGATTTTATCGGAAAAGATTTAGGTCCTGGTAACCGTGGTGGAATTAATGCCTTCATCGAAAATGATGAAGTGAGTATTATGGCAATTCCAGGCGTAACAGAACCAGCTGTTTTATTTGCTTTAATCGCACACTGTGAATCGCGAGGCGACCGTTTTGCGATCCTTGATATTCCGCGTGAGAAAACAAAAGTTGCAGATGTACTTGCGTATCGTAACTATTTCGATACATCATATGCGGCTATGTACAATCCGTGGGTTCAAGTAAGTGATCCGCTTGAAAAACGCAACGTATATATTCCTCCTTCAGGAACAGTTGCAGGGATTTATGCTCGCGTCGATGATGCGCGTGGCGTACAAAAAGCTCCTGCGAATGAAACGTTGCGCGGTGTAACTGGCCTTGATGTGCAATATAGCGTGACAGAACAAGATTTGTTAAATCCTCAAGGCGTCAACTTAATCCGTAGTTTTACTGGACAAGGTATTCGCGTATGGGGGGCAAGAACTTGTTCATCCAACCAATTGTGGAAATACGTCAACGTACGTAGATTATTTATCTTTATTGAAACTGCAATTTTGCGTGGCACGAATTGGGTTGTGTTCGAACCGAATGATGATCCACTTTGGGCTCGCGTGCGCAGAACAGTGGATACGTTCTTAACACGTGTTTGGCGCGATGGTGCGTTAGCTGGAGCGAGCGCATCTGAAGCATTCTATGTAAATATTGGCCGTGACACAATGACGCAAGATGATATCGATAACGGTCGATTGATTTGTGTGATCGGTATCGCACCAGTGAAACCGGCTGAGTTTGTTGTATTCCGTATTACTCAAAAAACGAGTGAATAATCTAATCCAATATAGTTAAGGAAGTGAAACCATGCCGGGAGATCGTAATGACCCGTATCGCAATTTTAGGTATCGAGTTGAAATCGAAGGAATCGAACAAGCAGGTTTTAGTGAAGTTACCGGTTATGATGCTTCAATTGAGATCATTGAATATCGTGAAGGTAATGAAATTATTACGCCGCGTAAATTACCGGGACTTGCGAAATATGGCAACATTACCTTGAAATGGGGTACGACGGATTCCATGGATTTATATGATTGGATTCAGGAGTGCATTGAAGGTACTGTTGAGCGTAAAACCATTACAATTATCGCGATCGATGAAGAAGGCGGAGATGTTGCTACTTGGCAAGTTGTAGAAGCATGGCCGACGAAATACACTGTTCCAAACTTCAATGGTACTGGTAAAGAGGTTGCAATTGAATCTCTTGAACTTGCTCATGAAGGTATGACAAGAACACAATAATATTCTTGTGCGCCGTTAAGGAAGCAGACGTTATGTTTGCTTCCTTAATATCTCATTAGACGACTAAATTTTAGGAGGATTTTGATCATGAGTTTTAAGACAGAATATAGTTTTGAGCTTCCAAGAGGATATGTTGATGAAGACGGTAACTTACATAAAACAGGAATCATGCGATTAGCGACAGCTGCCGATGAAGTATTGCCACTTCGGGATCAACGTGTTCAGCAAAATCCGGGCTACTTATCAATCATTTTATTAGCTCGTGTCGTTACGAAACTTGGTAGTTTGCGCGGAATTGATACGAAAACAATTGAGAAATTGTTTACTGCAGATTTGTCATTTTTACAAAACTTGTATCGCCAAATCAATGATGTTGATCTTCCAAAAGTAGATACGATTTGCCCAAAATGTGACCATCAATACGAGGTTCCAGTGGATTTTTTGGAGTTAAAGATGGGGGGGTGACCACGTATCCCTCGCATAAGATCTATGAGGAGATGGGCTTCATCGCCTATTATTACCACTGGTCACATGATGAAATCATGAACCTGGAACATCGGGATCGTCGGAAATACTGTGATGAAATCTCAAAGATAAATCAGAAATTAAATCAAGAACCAGAAAAGCGGAATGTATTTGATGTATTTAAGTCGAGGTGATTAATCCGTGAGAAACCATGCGCAATTAAACTACAAATTTTTAGTGGAAATTGGTGGCATATATGTTGGCGGGTTTTCTGAAGTGTCGGGAATCGGTTCTGAATTAGTATATGAAGAGTATGCCGAAGGTGGAATCAATGACTATAAGCATAAATTTCCAAGTACAAAAAAAACGTCGCATATTGTTCTGAAACGTGGGATCACGATTAGTCCTTTTTTATGGGATTGGTACAGTGACACAAAAATTGGTAATGTAGAACTTCTGTCTGGTACGATTATGGTCCAAAATCGCATGGGGATTCCGATCGCATTTTATTCATTCTTTGATGCTTTTCCGGTGAAATGGCAAGGCCCAGAATTGAATTCAAATCAAGCTGCGGTCGCTATTGAATCGCTTGAGTTGGCACATAATGGATTCACGGGTCTATCAGGTAGAATTAATAAAGCAATGGGTAAAAAATGATATTTAAGCATGAGGAGCATTCATAATGGGGAAAGTCGGGAAAGGACAACAATATTTTCATGAAACCATCATGAGTAAATACGGGAACGTTTCTGCCCGTAGGTGGAATCAGTTAAAATTTGTTTACAAACAGAACCCGCGTTTGAAATCAACAGATTCCATTCGCACCATTATGACCGAACGTACCGTTACCCAAATGATGTTTATGACGAAGCAACTCCAAATTCATACGACACGAATGGAACGTGAAGTGAAGTATTTGGAGCGAGTTGTTTTTCAAACGACATCGCGTACGTTACAACAAATTTTTCATCAACATCGTAATATTTTAATGTCTTCGTTCAATTCATTTATTCAACATTTAACGACAACGAATTATTTGATATTAAATAAGTCGGAACGAAATGCAGTTCATGCAAATCGTTCGCTCTCAATACAAAATGCTTGGATTGAAAATATAAAACCGACCTTTCGTAACAACAATAGTTTGACTCAGTTATTTAAGCTACCACAAGAAGCACAAGCGTTCAGTGGAACGAATACTGTGGTTTCGAAAGATTCGCTTTTGGATCAAAAAAAATCCTTGTTGCAACCCTCATTGCGTATTGAAGGTGATGATCGCAGTGAAACAACTTGGAATCAACAATTATTCCAACAAAATCAACAAAATGTAGTTAATCAAAATTTATTTTCGTTGTTTTCATCCTATACAACGTTTATGCACCATATGAAATCCCTACATTCGCGTATGGACGATTACAATCAAGTGTTTCATCGTTACCAATTACAAATGAATGTATTGCAAAATCATTTTTTAGTAGAGCAAACGAAGCAAAATCAAACCGTTGTTAAATTGGATGAATGGATTCAACAACAATTTTCAGATCGTCAAGATCTGAAAATGGTTGCAAATGCATCCATGGAACAATGGATCACAACCCAATTCGAACAAAAAAACAATGCATTTTCCGCAAATTATTTTATAAGTAAACTTGTAAAACCGTTCATGCAATTGTTCCTAATGCAACAACAGCATGATGCTCAAAATCATTCGATAGACCAATCTATCCGTTTATCTTCAGAGAATCAAGTATTGAAAAAACAAATTGTAAATCTTCATCAAACTCGTTCCGAATACTCAGAACAGGATCAAAAAACGATAAATCGTACAAAAGATGTAATGAGTTCTGTTTTTTATTTTATTCAAAATTTACGAGAGCAATCATATTTTAATTCATCAATTGCATCTCGATCTACTTTAAGTAGTTTCACAACAAACGCCCAACCGATGCAAAGGAATCAGACGTTTGTCTCGACATTAAATCAAACGAATCAGACGTTTACACCGCAGTTTTTATTATCTGTATACAATGAATTACTTACACAAGGTTCTTCGTTTCAGGCGAATCATCAAAAAACGAATATTAAACATACAAAAATGTTAATGACTTCGATTTTGCATTATTTACAGTTGCCAAATCAGCAAGCTGCAGTTTTTGGCTCAGCGAATTCAATAACGAGTTCAATATCGAATCCATTACATAACAATCAACTGCACACCACTCGAAATAGCAATCATTCCACATGGTCAACAATGATTCAGTTGATCCAACAGCTAACGAACCAACAGCTGACGAACCAACAGCTGACGAACCAACAGCTAACGAACCAACAGCTGACGAACCAACAGCTGACGAACCAACAGCTGACGAACCAACAGCTAACGAACCAACAGCTAACGAACCAACAGCTGACGAACCAACAGCTGACGAACCAACAGCTGACGAACCAACAGCTGACGAACCAACAGCTGACGAACCAACAGCTGACGAACCAACAGCTGACGA
>CANHGK010000016.1 GCA_947460235.1 Paenibacillaceae bacterium
CACAAAGACTGGATGAACTGGATGCTTGATAGCGTTGGGTTTGACGGTTTCCGGATCGATGCCGTGAAGCATATTAAATTCGATGTGTTCACAAATAAAGCTGGCGATGGGATGTTAGACAAAGTTCGCGCGGCACATTCAACGAAAAACATTTTCGCAGTAGGCGAGTACTGGAATCGTGACCTTGCTTCTTTACAAAATTATTTGAACTATTCCAACTGGAAAATGAGCTTGTTCGATGTACCATTGCATTTCAAATTTTACGGAATTGGTCAAGGTGGGTTTGATCTTCGCAATTTGAACTCTGGTAACTTAGGTAACCTGAACTACGGTATGAACGCTGTTACCTTCGTTGATAACCATGATACGCAATATGGTCAAGCGCTCTTGTCTCCAGTTGCAGACTGGGCAAAAGGGATGGGCTATGCGTATATCTTGAACCGTACTGAAGGCGTTCCGATGTTGTTCTATGCAGATATGTATGGTTATGACAATCGTCCTGCAACGGCTTCGAATGGTACGTTGGGTGCGGCTAACGGAGTCAAAGGCAATATGATGGATACGATCAAGAAGTTGATGATTGCTCGTACCGCTGCATCTTACGGTAAACAAAACGATTATTTTGATGATGGTGACGTCGTTGGGTTCTCTCGTGAAGGGGTAAGTGATATCGCGAACTCTGGGTCTGCTACAGTTCTTTGTGATAACTACAACTGTGGCGCGGGTACATTAGGTAAATGGATGTTTGTAGGCACAGATGATGCGAAGGATACCTGGAAAAACGTGTTGGGTACAAAAACAGTTGTTATTCCAGATAATGGTTGGGCGTTCTTCCCAGCTGAAGGCAATGCTTCTGTATATATTGATACTCGTATTACTACAGCTATTCAAGCACCCGGCTACGTGGCACCGAACTATGTTGCATCCGGTCCGGGAGTTGCAACAGCTGCTCCAACAGCAACACCTGCTCCAACGGCAACGCCGGTTCCAGCAGCTACATCGACACCTGCTGCAGTTGCAACACCTGCTCCAGCAGCACCTGTAGTTGTAACGAACCAAACGGTAACGGTGTATTTCAAGAAATCAGGTTTTTCAAATGCAAACATTCACTTCCGTAATACAAAAGATTTGGTTTGGACGACATCACCAGGTGCGAAAATGGATCTTGATGCAGCAACTGGTTACTACAAAGCAACTGTTACCATTCCAGATGCTTCACAACTTGAAGCTTGCTTCAACAATGGAACAACATGGGATAGTAATGGTGGATTGAACTACAAGTTTAACGGTAACTCAACAGTTAACGTAACGGATGGTAAGGTAGTTGCTGGTGTACCAGGATCATCATCAGCTTCATCAGCGGCGCCAGCGGCTGCAGTCGCTACACCAGTACCAGCAACAACTGTAACAATCAGCTTTAGCTTAGGTAACATCAGTACGGCATTTGGTGATACAGTTGCAGTTGCTGGTGATTACAACGCTTGGGCAACTTCTGGTACTGCTGTTACAAAATTGTCGGTAACGGGTGCTTCCGTAGGTTCTTCCAACACATGGACCGGTAAAATTACCGTTCCTGCAAACAAAACGGTGAATTACAAATTTATTAAAATCAATTCTGCAGGTGCTGTTACATGGGAATCAGGCTATACGGGTAATCGTACAATTACGGTATCTGCTACGAACCCTGCACTTGTCACCGCATCGTGGAATGTGAAGTAATTAGTTTTCAAATCAAACAAAATTAGAAATAGTCGCCCTCGATTTCAATCGAAGTCGAGGGCGGTTTTCCTAATATTATTCCAAAATGATACATATCAGAAAGGAGGTGGCACCATGAACGTTTCCACCAATGTATTATCTCGCGGGCTAAAATGGTTCTTTGCCATCTTCTTTCTCAGTCTTGCAGCGGTTGTTGTTGCGATGTTGGTCTCGTATCGATCGTCTTCAGGAATCGTACAAGAAAAAGTTGCCTCGACTTCACTAGAAGCGGTTACACAATCGACGAAACAAATGGATTATGTCCTAAATACGTGGGTTGGACTAACCAATCAAATTCAAATGAATCCTGTGCTTAAAAAGAATATTGAAGTGTATTTTGATTCTTCCGTTTCTCGAAATGAATGGTCAAAAGCGAACGTGTCCTCAAGTGATACATTAAATAATTTCTTGGATGTTGACCGATCATCGGTGTATTCCATTGCATTAATACCTAGAGTAAATTTTACCGAGATGAGCACATCGGGTGATGAGTTTAATGATACAATTTTGCATTCAAGAAACGGTCCAACGATGTCGTTTACGAATCAAAGTAAAGCAATCGTTCAATCCATTATTCATGCCGATGGAAGTCCAGTATGGATTGCGCCAATGCAAAAGGGGCCATTCGGTTATTCGTATATGCCAACATACACACTTGGACGTTTGCTCAAGAATTTAAAAGATCCAAGTCATGAAATGGTATTGCTGATTGAACTAAAAGCATCTGCCTTATTCCAACCACTTGGTGAAGTATCACTTGGTGAACGGAGTGGAACATTCATTTCAGATTTCGGTGGGAACAAAATTGTTGATCGTACGATGAATAACTTTGGTGCACCAATGCCGATGGCTGACCTGAATCGACTCAAACCAATCGGTCAAAGTTCAGGGGCATGGATTTTTAAGGCGGACGATGGTGAAGCATGGTTGGTACTTCGCGCGAAATCGAAAGTGAGTGGTTGGTTCGTAACTGGCTATTTACCACTCTCAGAATTGGTTGGGCCGATGGATCAGTTGTTGTCGTGGTCGATTCTTGCAGCGTGTGCGATGCTCCTTGTGTTTATCCTTGCGTTTATTCTAAGTAGTCGTTTCGCGAAATTGTTGAAACAAATGCAATTCGTAAATCATGAGATTCAAACACAAAATGATAAGTTAGCGCATATGGATAAATTGAAGAATCAAATCCTTGCAAATACGTCTCATGAACTTCGCACGCCGCTTAATGGGATTATTGGGTTGGCGGACTCGATGGTGGACGGTGCTACTGGTGAATTAAATGATGTAAGCAAATACAATTTAGGAATGATCATTTCAAGTGGACGTCGGCTATTGAATCTAGTCAATGATATTCTTGATTTTTCTAAGCTGCGTTCACATGACATCGAAATGAATTTGCAACCACTTGATTTATATGAAGTAACTGATTTGGTGCTGAATATGTTTAGGCCGCTTGCCGAACAAAAGAAACTAGGTTTGAACAATGCTGTCTCAAGAAATCTAGCGTCTGTCCATGCTGACCCAAATCGCTTGCAACAAATTTTTTATAATTTAATTGGGAATGCAATTAAATTTACGCAACAAGGCGAAGTGACCATTTCTGCAAGGTCTTTGGGCGATCGAATGATCATTATGGTTCGGGACTCTGGCATTGGCATTCCGATGGAAGCTCAAGAGCGGATTTTTGAATCATTCGAGCAGGCAGATGGCGAAGCAACGCGAGTGAATGGTGGTACTGGACTTGGACTAGCGGTAACGAAGACGTTGGTAGAATTACAAGGTGGTCAAATTTCGGTAACGAGTATGCCGGGTCAAGGATCGACATTTACATTTACAATTTCCATCAGCGAACTTCCAGCCGTTCCGCTAACGGAAGCGATGGGGCAGTACGTCCTGAATAAACCGCTTGTTGAGATCAATTCGTTAATCGCAGAACCATATGAACAACTGTGTGATACTCAAAGTAAAAAATCTACGAGAATCTTAATTGTGGATGATGAGCCGATTAACTTGCAAGTATTGGAAAATCACTTGATGTTGCAACAGTATGAGGTGTTTCAAGCGAGTTCAGGACCTGAAGCGCTGGAGTGGTTAACGAATCATGCATTGCCGGATGTGATGGTGCTTGATGTGATGATGCCGGGGATGACAGGATTTGATGTATGTCGTGAAATTCGTAAAACGCATCATATGAGCGAATTGCCAATTATTTTACTGACAGCCAAAAACCAAGTGCATGATTTAATCACTGGCTTTTCCGTTGGTGCTAACGATTATTTGGTAAAACCTTTTACGAAACAAGAGTTTATCGCGCGCTTAAATATGCACATTCAGCTCGGGAAATGGAATGCTACGCTTGAGGCAGAAGTGCAAGAACGGACAATGGAAATTCAAAATTTACTGGATCACGTTGGACAAGGATTTTTGAGTTTTGATCGTGGATTATTGATTGATGAACGATATAGTTCGGAGTGTAAGCGACTGTTTGGAAAAGAAATTGCCGGAATTAAAATTAGTGAGTTGTTGTTTGAACAAGATGAGTTATTGCTCATTAGTTTTCCAGAAATTGTGCATGAATTGTTCGATGCAGTTGAACTCAACAAGCAGGAAATGATTCGGCAGTTGCTGCCTAATGAATTGAATCATCGTGGGATTCCGTTGCAATTGGAATATAAGTTGATGAAAAACCCGTCAGGACAAGTCGTTCGCATGATGATGATGTTAACGGATGTTACGGAACAACGTAGTTTACAAGCGAAAATCGACCATGAACAATCCATTTTGAAAATGATTGTCAAGGCGGTAACGCATCGCGGTGAAGTGCATTCAGTCATTAATGCATATCGTGAATTTGTACAACAAGGAATCGAACAATGGATCCCGCAAAAAGGTGACGGCGTACGTGAATTACCGGTGCAATTATTCCGAATCATTCATACATTTAAGGGGAGTTTTGCACAACTTGGGTTTGTATTTGCTCCAAAGCGGCTTCATGAAATTGAATCAGAACTTGCTTCACTAATTCAACACGGCGCGACCGAAGAAAAAGATTGGATTCTTTGGATAAGTTCGATTGCTTGGATGAAATGCATCGGAAGTGATATTGAACGAATCTCTCATGTGCTCGGACACGCCTACTGGGTCGTAAGCGATGCGATCGAAATTCAACCAAGTCAATTGCGATCTATTGAACATGAATTAATGAATATGTTTGATATTACAAGGGATCACCCGATGATTGAGAAAATTCGTACGCTATATTATGTTGCGCTCCCGTCGATCATTCAATCGCATGAAGAAGTAACGATCGAATTGGCACATCGGATGAATAAATCGATCGACAGGTTTACGTTGGAAGGGGATTACGTTCTGGTTGATCCGGATCAGTTTAAGTCTTGGTCAATGTCGCTAGTACATGTGTTCCGTAATATCGTAGATCATGCCATTGATACGTTCGACGATCGAATGATCCGCGGTAAAAATGGTTATGGAACAATCAAAGTTCGAACGGAAATTTTATCGGATTCCATTGAAGTGAGGATCGAAGATGACGGAAAAGGCTTGCCGGTTGCACTCATTCGGCGAAAACTCGTTGAAAAGGGAATTGCAGCAATTGATGTAGTAGAACGTATGTCGAAGGAACAAGTAATTGAACACATCTTCTTGCCATCATTTAGTACGAAAGATACGGTAAATGAAATATCCGGTAGAGGAATTGGCTTATGCGCGGTTCGATCGCTAACCGAAGAAATGGGCGGTACCGTTCATGCCGAAAGCGAACAAGGAAAATTCACACGGTTGATTTTTACATTCCCCAAAACATTATCGTTGACGCCATATCATACGGATGCCCTTGTTGTGACAGTTTAGGATCGCAACGAAAAAACCACTTCCTAAATTTAGAAGTGGTTTTTTCGTTTTTAATAAGAGGGTTTATAATTGTGATTGGCGAATATTTCTATTTACAATTCTTTTACTATTGTAACTAACGAGAGGTGATCTCATTTGCAACAATCGCCAATTTCGCTTACGCGCGGGTTGCGCATATTCTTTATTGTGTTTTTCTTTAGTTTAATCTCAGTTGTCTTCGTTACTTATTTGTCTTATCAATCATCTTCGGGATTAATTCAGAAAAAAGTCGCGAATTCCTCGTTGGAAGCAATCACACAGACTGCAAGGCAATTGGATCTATATTTGCAGTCTTTTGTTGGAATGAGCACACAGATTCGCATGAATCCAAACGTGATGGATCAAATCGATGTGTTGTTGACAAAGGAAATGTCATACAACGAACGTTCAAAAGTCTTGAAGCAAGTTAATGATATTTTAAATAGTTATCGAGATGCGGATCGCGAGAGTATTTATTCAATTGCTTTAATCCCTAAGGTGGATTTTGCGAATTATTCAGATGCAGGAACCTTGAGTGCGCCGACGATGGTTCGAAGCCTTCCCGGTCCTTCGATCAAATTCAATGATGAAAGTTCAAATCGCTTTCAGAAAATTATTAGTGCGGATGGAAAACCAGTATGGTTCCCTTCTACTGTAAAAGGATTTTTTGGTTTCTCATATATTCCTACATTGACCATGGGGAAATTAATGAAAAATTTGAAACATCCAGAACGAGAAGTTGTTTTGTTAATGGAAATTAGTGAGAAACAATTGTGGAAAAATATAAGTCAATTGAAGTTGTCTGAGAACGGAAACGTTTTTATGTATGATGAAAATTCAAAATATGTTGCCATTGCTGATCCGACATTGTTAGGGCAGAATGCACCATTCGGGACGGAATTAGATCATTCAGCGGTGGGTAACTCCAATCAAATTGCAATTTATGAAGATGATGGCGGTTCTGAACTTGTTGTACGTGCCGTATCCGAAGTTAGTAATTGGATGGTGGTTGGTACAATTCCAGTTGCTGAAATGGTTGGTGAAATGCAAGGGATGTTGTATTACGCGGCAGGAGCCCTTGTTGCATTAGCGCTAGTGCTTGTTTTGGCAACGATTCTTAGTTCGCGATTTATGAATGTATATCGTCAATCTCAAATGAGTATGCGCGAAATCGAACGTCAAGTCATTCAATTAAATGAGATGGCTCGATTGAAAGATGATTTTCTAGCCAATACGTCACATGAATTGAGAACGCCGTTGAATGGCATTATAGGGATCGCTGAATCGTTAAAAGACGGAATTGCTGGTAAATTAAGCGATGTCGTTCAATACAACTTAGGTATGGTCATTTCGAGTGGACGGCGATTATTAAATCTTGTAAATGATATTCTTGATTTCTCAAAAATGAAATCTCACAACGTTGAACTCCATCTTCAATCCATCTGTTTGCAAGAAATTGCAGATTTGGTCATTATGATGTTCATTCCACTTGCGAATCAAAAGAATATTACGATTACGAATTCAATACCAAATAATCTTCCTCCGGTGTGGGCGGATGCGAATCGCCTGCAACAAATTATGTATAATTTAATCGGAAATGCGCTTAAGTTTACACAATCAGGCTCAGTTATTCTAGGTGGGCGTAATATCGGTTCATTAACGTTGTTAACTGTAAAGGATACGGGAATCGGGATTTCACCAGAAATGCATCAACGCATTTTTGAATCATTTGAACAAGGTGAAGGTGATGCTGCTCGTAAACAAGGTGGAACGGGACTTGGTCTTGCGGTTACCAAACAATTGGTGACGCTACACGGCGGGGAAATCAGTGTAGACAGTTTTCCAGGTCAAGGTTCTACGTTTACGGTGACATTCCCAACGTCATTCGAACCTGCGATTTCGGTTGCAGAAGCGATGGGACAACAAACGGTAAACAAACAGTTACTTGATGTTAAGTCTTTTCTTGATGAACCAGTTCAACCAACCACGTCTGCCGATGAAATTGGGGAAGGTACCGGCTATCGTGTATTAATCGTGGATGATGAACCGATTAACTTGCAAGTATTAGAGAATCATTTGAAATTGAAAAACTATCAAGTATATCAAGCATCGAGTGGTATGGATGCACTTGCATGGCTAAACGCATATCCATTGCCGGATGTGGTCGTGTTGGATGTGATGATGCCAGAAATGACTGGGTTTGAAGTATGTAAAATTTTACGCAAAAAGTATAATTCAAATGAACTTCCGATTTTATTATTAACCGCAAAAAATCAGGTGAATGATTTAATGCAAGGATTCGATGTTGGCGCGAATGATTATTTGGTAAAACCTTTTACGAAACAAGAACTATTGAAACGCGTCAGGTTACACATTCAAATTAGTCGTTGGAATCGAACGTTGGAAGAACAAGTGTCTTCGCGTACGAAGGAAATCCGTAATTTGCTAGATGCGGCAGGGCAAGGTTTTTTGAGTGTAGGTGCAGACTTAAAAATAGATCCGCAATATAGTGTGGAATGTGATCGGATTTTTGGTGAACCAATTGTCGGAAAATTAATAACAGATATTTTATTCCCAGCTGAACAAGAAGTTCGAAAATCAACGAATGACATTATGCAAGCCTTGTTTGCAGCAACCCAACCGTATAAACGAGATTTAATGTTTGGATTATTACCAATTCGATCTATGGTTGGAAACAATACGATTGATTTGGAATATCGGATGATTGAAGATTCCGATCACGTAATGCAAAAATTGATGGTAATTATGACTGATGTTACAGAAAAATTAAAACTCGAGAACGATTTAGAAACAGAAAAGGCATATTTACGGATGATCGTCAAAACGGTTACCAATCGAACCGATGTGTTAGATTCTATCCATGAATTGCTCTCATTTATTAGTGATAGTAATTCGGAAAGTAAAAGTCAAACTACAGAAGATGTTCCATCATTAACGAATCGGTTGATGCGTACTGTTCATACGTACAAAGGTCAATTCGCAATGTTTTCATTTGTAAACACGCCGCGTCATTTGCATGAACTTGAAGAACAATTAACAATCTTATCTCAAAAGGAATCGATAACTGCAAAAAGTTTTTGGAAATCCATTTCATTTGAAGCGTTAAATCTGGCGCTAGAACAAGATTTAATGCAGATTACGACGCAATTGGGAGCAGAGTATTTCTCGCAATCGAAAGTGATTTCAGTTGACCCAGAACGGTTACGAATGATTTGTACAAAAATGGAAAAGTTGTTAGACCGCGAAGATGCGAAAATTCTGATTCGTGAATTGAAAAGTGTTTTCTTTGAATTATTAAAACCGTGGGTGTTGCAATATGAATCTCAAACGATCGATTTAGCATCACGAATCGACAAAAATGTATTGCCATTCATTATGAAAGGTCAAGATGTCATGCTTGATCGTAAGTTTTTCGATGGATGGTATAAATCTCTCGTTCATATTTTCAGAAATATGGTTGATCATGGGATTCAATTATTTGAAGAACGCATCACGGAAGGGAAGTCCGGTAGTGGTAAAATTACTTGTGATGTTAACGTAAGTGGTCCTTGGGTCGAAATTAGTTTTGAGGATGATGGCGATGGGATTTCAGTAGATCGCTTGAAACGTAAATTGAGTTACTCTGGTGTAAAAACCGAACTTGAGTTGGAAATGATGAGCGATGAACAAATCATAGATTTAATATTTGAACCAAATGTTTCAACTGCTGAGAAAATAACAACAATATCGGGCAGGGGAATTGGTCTATCAGCTGTACGTGAAGTAACACAACAAATTGGCGGTACCGTTCATGTTGAAACAGAAAAAGGGGCTTACACCAAATTTGTTTTTCGATTCCCGGCGAACAATCCGTACATTCTATTGTTGTAAAACAATATAATGCTAGATTTTCGAATGATAAACAAATATAGTACTACAAAAACAACTAAACTTTTTCGAAATTATATATTGACGAAATTCTGAATTTTGCATACAATAAGACTATGAAAGCGCTAACAACAAGCATAGCAATGCTGTGCAAAAAGACGTTGTGCGCTGGTGTTTACTAACAACACTCTCTGTAGAAACAAAGGCAAACTCGAGCGAAAGCCGGGGACGCAAAGCCATGGACCTTCAGTAAATGATGGAGTACGTCATTTGCAATGGTAGCCAGGTTGCTGATTGCAGAGTTATTTTGCGTCAGGAAGCAGTGGTCTAAACAACCATTGCAAGACACAAAGAGAGTGTTCCTAAATCTCGTATCAAAGAGGAGGAACATTTCATGACAATCACCATCCAAAGAAAGACAAGCATTATGTTAGTGATCGCGTTAATCGCAAGCATGATTCCGATGTTCGCATTGAGCATCCAGCCAGTAGCAAAAGCAGGTACACCGCTTAACTTAACCTCATCACAATATTTCGAGTGGTATGTACCTGATTATCACAATGTTAAAAATGCTGATGGCACTGAAGGGTTTTGGAATCGAGTTCGTAATAATGCAAGTGATTTGAAAAACATGGGTATTTCAACTTTGTGGTTACCGCCGGCGTATAAAGGGATGTCAAATCAAGATGTTGGTTATGGCGTATATGACATGTATGACTTAGGTCAATACGATGTTAATGGTACAGGTGGAGTTGATGGGATCCGTACGAAATACGGTACGCGTTCCGAATTAGATTCAATGATTTCAACATTGCACTCAAATGGTATTTCGGTACTTGCTGACTCTGTTATGAATCATAAAATTTTGGGTTCTTGGTCTGGCGACCCAGCTCTAGAATATGTTCAATTAGATAAACGTTGTAACTTATGGGGCGATCGTAACATCTGTGATGCTGGTGGTTCAATGAACACATTCACACTTGCAAAATTCCCTGCTCGTATTTCTAAAGGTGCACCTGCTGGAGCTCCTGCTAGCTGGTCATGGACGTTTGATAAAACATGGTTCAATGGTTCTGACTGGAGCTGTGATAGCGCTGGTAAAAACTGTGGTAACCCTAAAATGAATAACGGCGGAACTGCTGCTGGTAACTGGGGCGGTAAAGGCTGGAACTGGGAAATGGATACGGAATTTGGTAACTTCGACTACTTGATGGGTGCTAACGTAGACTTTAACCTTGCATGGGTTAATACGTACCATGTTGACTGGCACAACTGGATGCTTGATAGCGTTGGATTCGATGGTTTCCGTATTGATGCAGTTAAACACATCAAATTTGATGCGATTACAAGCCCTACTGGAACTGGTATTATCGATAAAGTCCGCGCTGCTCACCCAGGTAAAAACATCTTTGCAGTAGGTGAATACTGGAACCGTGACCTTGGTTCATTAAACAACTACTTGAATAAAACAGGTTGGAAAATTAGCTTGTTCGATGTTCCATTACACTTCAAATTCTTCGGTATTGGTCAAGGTGGATTCGATCTTCGTAACTTGAACAGCGGTAACTTGGCAAATATGAACTATGGTATGAATGCTGTAACGTTTGTTGATAATCATGATACGCAATATGGTCAAATGCTTTTATCTCCAGTTGCTGACTGGGCAAAATCGATGGGTTATGCATATATCTTGACTCGTCAAGAAGGTTTACCTTCCATTTTCTATGCTGACCTTTATGGTTATGACTACCGTCCAGCTGGTGGTTCCAATGGTACATTGGGTGCTGCTGGTGGCGTAAAAGGTAATTTGTATGACACAATCAAGAAAATCATGGTTGCTCGTACTGCAGCTGCGTACGGTAAACAAAATGATTATTTCGATGATGGCGATGTTGTTGGTTTCTCCCGTGAAGGTGTAAGCGATATTGCAAACTCAGGTTCTGCTACAGTTATTTGTGATAATTACAACTGTGGTGCAGGTACACTTGGTAAATGGATGTATATGGGAACTGCTAACATCGGAAAAACATTTAAAAACGTATTAGGTTCTAAAACAGTAGTGGTTCCTGCAAGTGGTTGGGCGTTCTTCCCTGCTGAAGGAAATGCTTCAGTATATATCAATAGTGCAATCAATGCTGCTATTCCTGCTCCTGGCTATGTAGCACCAGGCGCTGTTGCAACAGCTGCTCCAACTGCAACACCTGCACCAACTGCAACACCAGTTCCTGCTCCAGTAGTCGTACAAGCTGTAGCAACACCTGCTCCTGTAACAGCAGTAGCAATTACAAATCAAACAGTAACTGTGTACTATAAAAAATCAGGTTTTTCAAATGCAAACATTCACTTCCGTAATACAAAAGATTTGGTTTGGACGACTGCACCAGGTGCGAAAATGGATCTTGATGCAGCAACTGGTTACTACAAAGCAACTGTTACCATTCCAGATGCATCGCAACTTGAAGCTTGCTTCAACAATGGATCAACATGGGATAGCAATGGTGGTTTGAACTACAAATTTAACGGTAACTCCACAGTTAACGTAACAGATGGTAAAATTGTAGCAGGTGTTCCTGCATCATCTGCGGCAGTTGCAGCAGCTCCGGTTGCAGCAGTGGCTACACCAGCTCCAGCTGCAACAGTAACGATCAGCTTTAGTTTAGGTAATATTAGTACAGCATTTGGTGATACTGTTGCCGTAACTGGTGACTACAATGCTTGGGCTACTTCAGGTACTGCTGTAACGAAATTGTCTGTAACAGGTGCATCTGTTGGTGTAGCGAACACATGGACTGGTAAAATCACAGTTCCAGCAAACAAAGTTGTAAACTACAAATTTATCAAAATCTCTTCCACAGGTGCAATTACATGGGAATCAATTAGTGGAAACCGTACAATTACGGTAGCTGCTACGAACCCAGCACTTATCACTGCAAGTTGGAACGTGAAGTAATTTGATTCAAATGCAAGTCAAGCACGACCCCAAATTCAAATCCTTCAACCCCTGGCCAATTGGCTGGGGGTTCTTTTTATGTTTTGGTAATGGATTGACGTTAAAAAACCACCCGCCGGATGGGCGAGTGGTTGAGTGAATTAGTAGTTTGATGAAATTACAATGCAGGATGTTCGTGTTTCGCTTTGAGGCGAGTCCAGCGGCGTTCTACTTCTGCTTCGAACGCTGCAAGACGTTCTTGGTTCTCTGGTTTTGCCATGTGACGAGTTTTGCCCATCATATTCAGCCACTCAAGAGTAGGAATGCGCTTGCCTTTATCTTCTGGGTTATATGTGATGTTCGTAACGCCTTGTTCGATCTCATAAAGAGGGAAGAAGCACGTATTAACCGCTGCATCGATGATTTTTGCGCCATCTTTCTCTTCAGAAAGCCAGTTCAATGGGCAAGTGATCAAGATTTTACCGTATACTAGGCCAACATTTTGAGCGTACCATTGTGCTTTCGCAGCTTTGCGAAGTAAGTCTTGTGGACTCGCTTCGGAACCAGTGAAGACATATGGAATGTTCGTTGATGCCATGATTTGAGCTGTATCTTTGTGTTGGAATAACTTACCTTGTTGTTTTTTACCGACATTTGACGTTGAAGTACGGTGTCCAAGTGGTGTTGAATAGGATAATTGTGCACCTGTATTCATGTAACCTTCGTTATCGTACTCAAGGATGATCATTTTGTGATTACGTAATGCAGCGCCGATTGCAGGACCCATACCAATGTCCATACCGCCGTCACCGGTGATCATCACGAACGTAAAGTCGTCTTTCAATCCGTATTGCTCTAACTCACCGCGGCGTTTACGTTCCCAGAACATTTCAACGACACCGGAAAGTGTTGCTGCACCGTTTTGGAACAAGTTATGAATGTATGTCGCTTTATGTGAGGAGTACGGGTAACCAGTCGTTACGACCATCGCACAACCTGTGTGGAACAAGTAAATGATATCGCCTTCGATCCCTTTGAAGAACAATTCAAGACCGGAGAAAATACCGCAACCAGGACAAGCGCCGTGACCGGCAGCAATCCGTTTTGGTTTTTTCGTGAGGTTACGAAGAGGTGGAACTTTTACTGCAAGTTTAATCTTGCCGTTCTCGTCAACTTCTTCTTTAACTGTGATCAAACCAGTATTCAAATCTTCATATTTCATCGGTTCAAGTACACGTTGAGGAGCTTTTGATGGGTCCCCAGCGGAATGACCAAAATAGTCAAATGGAACCGCTACTTTACCAGAGTTCATCGCTTCGATCGCGATTTCGAACATTGCCAAACCGTCTTCCGCATAGAAATCTTTACCACCAAGGCCATATACACGGCTGATGACTTTAATGTCATGGTTTCCGTATGTGAACAATGCTGATTTGATTTCGTGTGACATGTTACCACCATGTGCGCCGTATGAATCTGCACGGTCTGCAACGGTAATTACTTTAACATTTTTTAATGCTTCAGCAATTTGGCGTTGTGGGAACGGACGAATCATATTAGGTGCGATGGAACCGGCTTTGATCCCATTGTCACGCAAGTGATCTACAACGTCTTTGATGATTTCGGAAGAGGAGTTCATGATAAACACCGCTACGTCAGCATCATCCATACGGTAAAGGTCAAGCAATGGGTATTCACGGCCTGTCAATTCGAAGTATTCTTTGGAGATTTCTTCGAATACAGTTTCCGCACGATACATTGCTTCGGATTGTTGGTAACAGTTGTTGATATAATCTGGTTCGTTCATGTAAGGACCAACTGTAATTGGGTTGTTGCGATCCAATACATCAGCGTAACCTGCTGGTGGTTGAGCTCCAACAAATGCATGAACATCTTCACGCTTGGAGAACGTCGCAACGCGGCGTTTCTGGTGAGACGTGAAGTAACCATCAGAAGCCACGAGGACTGGCAAGCGAACATCTTTGTGTTCAGCTAATTTGATAGCCATGATGTTCATATCATAAACCGCTTGTGGGTCACGACACATCAAAATTGGCCAGCCAAGATTCAATGCGTAATAAAGGTCAGAATGATCACCGTGAATATCCAAAGGACCGGATACTGAGCGGCAAACTAAGTTCATAACCATCGGAAAACGCGTTCCGGATTGAACTGGCAATTGTTCGATCATATAAAGAAAACCGTTTGCTGATGTCGCATTGAATACACGACCACCAGCAGTGGATGCGCCGTAACAAATTCCGGCAGATCCGTGCTCACCGTCCGCAGGTATCAAAACGATATCATGTTGACCGTTTGCTTTCATTAAATCTAAGAATTGTGCCACTTCCGTCGATGGTGAAATCGGGAAGTAACCCATGATGTGGTAGTTAATTTGGTGCGCTGCATATGCGGCCATTTCGTTGCCTGATTCATATACGATACGCTGTTCCACGGTGCCTAACTGTTCAGGCGACTTAAATGTGGTTTCAGTGCTCATCACGTTCACCTCTGTCTAGTAGAATCTTATCGATTGAATACATGCGGAATACGCTTGGTGTCGGCATAGCCATCAACTTCGCGTAATTCAGTTAACGCTTCGGTTGGACATGCATACACGCATTTCAAGCAACCTTTGCAATATTGATAATCGATCCCTTGCAAGAACATGTTGTTACGTCCTTTTTTGTCTGCTTTTTCGTCCCAGACGAAGCAGAAGTCAGGACAAACATTATCACATGCTGCACAATGAATACATTTGTCTTCTTCAAAGTTAGGCATCATCCCTTGGCGAGAAATGCTTAGGTCTTTCAATATACTATTTCCTGGGTTCGTAATGACTCCGCCCATTGGTTGCGTCTCGTAACCAAGTGTTGGCGTATCTTGACGAACGGGTTCCGGCATTGTTACGCCTTCAGGAAGTGCGAATGTTTGGAACTTCACTTCATTGAATCCACGGTCAAACGTACGAAGAGCAGGTTCAACGGAATGTGGATATTTCTTCTCTAATGATTTACGTGTAACACCTTTGAAAAACTCAGGATCTAAGAAAGGGCACAATCTGTGCAACGCACCCATGATTGCCATGTTTACGCGATTGTTCTCTTCCAGAGCAATACCAATCGCATCTACTGTAGCGATGGTACCTCCAATGAGTTTCATCATATCTTTCAATTGTTCCGGCGTTTTGGTCGAGTTGACCAGAACGATGCTGTCCTCATATACACCACTGACGACATTTATCGTTTTGTATAACGCTTCATGGAAAATACCGACGACGTGTGGTCGTTCTACCGGACTCGTTGCGCGAATTGGCGTGTGCAAGTCGCAAAAACGGATGTGCGCTTTCACCGGGGAACCCTTTTTCTCGGAACCGTAGGAAGAAAAGCTTACACCATTCAATCCTGCGCCGACGACACCTGCTTCTGCCAGCATTTTACCGGCTAAGTTAGCCCCAAGACCGCCGATTGATTCAAGACGAATCTCGAAAAAGCCAAGCTCATTCTTTTGTGGTAATTTCGACATGTCCGTTCTCCTTTACAAAAAAAAGTTACCATAACTGGTTGTAAATTAATCAACAAATGCTATCTTACCAAACTAAATCTCAAGAATCTATCTATTTGATAAATTTCCGTCGAATTTTGCAGGAGTTTTTGGTTCGAGCGCGTAGAACTGAAAAAAATGACATGCAATGCGCCCGTTGAATAATTTCCTGAGTTTGTCAGCTTTTCTACCAATTTGGTGTTCTAACCATTTATGGTTAGAAATGACGAATAAATTCCAATCGTCGAATCGATCAAGATGGGCTCCAAGTTCTCGGAGTGCTTTATCGATATCTTTCTGTTCACCGATCCGTTCACCATATGGTGGATTGGTAATAATAAATCCATTATCACCAGTTATCCGCATCTTTGCTGCTGGTTTATTCTCAAATCGGATTGCACCGCGAATTCCGGCTGACTTGACTGCGGCTTCGGCGAGTTGAATTGCTTCGGGATTAATGTCGTAACCGACTAGTCTCAGTTCCTTACGATCATTAATTAGTTCAAATGCTTCTTCACGCGCATCGTTCCATATATCGCTTGGAACAATTGGCCATTTTTCTGCAAGAAATTCACGTTTCAAACCGGGTGCAACATTCCAAGCTTTGAGTGCAGCCTCGATCAAAATTGTTCCCGATCCGCAAAATGGGTCAATTAGTGGATGCTCCGCAGTCCAACCGCTGAGGTGAACTAGGGCATGGGCCATTGTTTCCTTTAATGGCGCCTCACCGGTTAATGTGCGATAGCCGCGTTTATGCAGACCGGCGCCCGTTGAATCCAGTGTGATGGTGGCGCGATTCTTAAATAATGATACTTCAACAGCTAGTGTGATATCGCTCGATTCATCGACCCAGTCGCCTCCGTCGCGCTTCTTGACGGCTTCGACGATGGCTTTCTTCACGATCTTCTGACAGGCAGGAACACTCTCTAATTGGGAATCGAACGAACGACCGCTTACTGGGAATTGTGCACCAGATGGAATCCAATCCGTCCATGGAATTTTGGAGACACCGACAAACAATTCTTCAAACGTGCGGGCATGAAATTCGGCCAGTTTAATCAAAATACGATCAGCGCTTCGCAACCATAGATTCGACTGGGCGAGTACCTGCCAATTGCCGCGATAGGTGACGCGTCCATTTTCGACCATGCGGTCCTTAATGCCGAGATCTTCCAACTCTTGGGCCACAACGGATTCCAAGCCGGTTGGTGTTACTGCGATTAGCTCTAAACGCATTCGGTTAGCCTCCATGTACAGAAATTCTCTAATTTATTATACATCTAAAAAACGACGATTCCAAATTTATTGCTCACCAATTCTGCTGGAATGGCATAGGTTAAGAAATCATTGTGAACGATATAAACAACAAGGAGTGATTCGATGTTTCGGACGGTAACGATGCAAGTCGGAGAACGTGAAGTGATCGGGATCGAAGTGGAATTGCCGAAAACGAAGCTTGTGGCGATAATGAGTGAGCAAGGATATGTCATGTGCGGTGCGCTTGATGTTAAACTGCTTGATGATCGCTTAGGGGATCGGCAAATTGTTGCGGGTAGAGCTTTTGGGATTCGAAAATGCGAAGACTTGCTGACTGCGCCGTTGGAATCGGTGACGAGTGCTGCGCGAGAACGCGGGATTTTACCTGGAATGAATGGTACGGAAGCATTATTAAAGATGTTTTAAGGAATTACGATTTTTTTATTTCACGCGAGAAAAGGAATTGATATAATGGGGGTTGAATTTGAACAGTGAAAAGGAGTATTCGAATATGGAATCGCGAAGTTCCAAACATGGGAAAGTGCAACAGTCAAAAGTAGTTAAAGTATTTATAAATATCGGATCACTTGCATTGATCTTTGGTGCGGTGATCGCCATTTCAAACTGGATGGCGCCGAATGTGTTGAACTGGTTATCAGGCAATAAACTTACGCCAGCTGTTGAGGCGATTGCGAGTCCTTCTGTTTCACCAAAAACAACGGGTACACTCGTTGCTGAGTCGCAGGCGATCGAACCAATCACGACGGCAGCACCTACGAACGAACCGACGGCTTCGCCTGCCGGTTTGACGGATGGACAAGTACGCTTTAATTTGGTTGGGGATATTATGCTCGGATCTACTGTTGGGGATTATATGAAGCAGAATGGGTACGAACATCCGTATAAATACATACGCAACACACTTCAAGATGCCGATGTTACGATTGGTAATTTGGAGGCACCGATTACTGATCGTACGATCGCGGAGTGGAAAACGTACGTCTTTAAAGTGGACAAACAGGCGATACCAGCATTAAAAGGTGCTGGAGTAGATGTGGTAACCCTTGCTAATAATCATACGTATGATTTTGGTGAACTCGGTTTAACGGATACGCTTGATCATTTAAAAGAAAATGAAATTTTATCTGTTGGAGCCGGCAGAAACAGTGAAGAAGCTTATGCACCGGCGATCGTTGAGAAAAATGGCATGAAGATTGCGATCTTTGGATTCAGTCGGATTTTGCCAACCATAAAGTGGGCGGCCGCACCGGGTAAGATTGGTTTGGCACAAATCTATGATGTAGAGCCATGTAAAGAAGCAATTCGCAAAGTTCGCGGTTTAGTCGATCTTGTCGTTGTTTATAATCACTGGGGTGTAGAGCGAATGTTGACTCCGAAAAGTTATGAACCGGATGTTGCGCATCAATTAATCGACGCAGGGGCGGACCTTGTTGTCGGAAGTCATCCTCATGTATTACAAGGGTTCGAACAATATAATGGGAAATGGATTGCATATTCCCTTGGGAATTTTATTTTTACTTCAAGTGGTTCGTTGTATACGAATGAAACGATGGTGTTACAGGCGACATGTTCAAAACTAGGGGCGTGTCAGTTAAAAATGTTGCCGGCATCAATTGCGCAAGGTCAACCACAATTAATGGATGCAGCTGCCGGAGCAAAAGTAATTGAACGCGTTAGTCAAGGATCGATTCATGCAAAAGTACTTGCAGATGGTGTCGTCGAAGCAAATCCTTAAAAATCGAACGAGTTTCGCCCCATTGGGAGGGTTTAAGAGATGCGTACTAGGATTCGTAATTTTCGCACATGGATCACGTTAATCGTAATTGTTCTTTTTACACAGAGTTTGTTTCCTGTCGTTCATGCGGTCAATATCGGCACGCAAGTTTATATGGAAAAATCAATGATTTCATTTGCGAAACCGCCGATTATAATTCACGATACGATGTACGTTGATATGAAATCACTGTTTCGTGCCTTTGGATTGAAATTAACCAAAACCAATGAAAAAGATCAAGTTAAATCTGGAATGCCTTCTCCGTCTCCAACGCCTGTCGTTACTCCTGTAGCAAGTGCATTGGCGAGTTCGCTTGCTGAGGAAACTGCTACGCCAGAACCGACACCATTCGTGCCGAATGTTCTTGCTACGCAAGGAAAAGACCAAATTGTATTTTATCTAAATGTATCGGGTGTGACGGTTAATGACGTTGAACTCAGCTGGGATCAACCGATCACAAAAGTAAATGGGGTATGGTACTTACCACTGCGTGCGTTTGCAGAATGGCAAGGAATGATCGTCCAACGTGCACGTTTTTTGGATATGGTATATTTATTGCCGACGGTTCGGCGTTCATTGGATCAATTATTAACCACAAGTGATCAGTGGATTTATGAAGGTGACATATGGAATGGTAAGAAACAGGGACTTGGAAAGTACTACCTGAATGGTGCATTGATTTATGATGGGAATTTTGAAAATGATTTGATGGATGGCATGGGGAAACTTTATTTGGAAGGTAGACTTGTCTATGATGGCGAGTTTTTGGCAAACTATCCCGATGGGTTTGGAACATTCTACGAATCGGACGGTGAAATTTACCAAGGATATTTTGCACACGGAGTGAAATCAGGCAAGGGTAAATTAAGTCTTGGTCCTGATGTGATGTATGATGGGGATTGGGAATCGGACCAAATGAGTGGTAGTGGTTCATTGTATGATCGCGGAAAAGCACTTAAATATACAGGTGTGATGAAATTTAATCGCCGTAATGGGTTTGGTACTTCATTTGTGGGCGGTAAAGTAGAATATCGCGGGGATTGGAAATCCGGCAAACGAAATGGAACGGGCGCATTATTTGATATTAATGATTCTAAAGTTCGTTATGATGGTGAATGGAAAGACAACGTCCAAGATGGGTTTGGAACGCAAGTGACGTATGGTAAAATTCCTTGGGTTGTGTTAGATGCCAAAGGCACAACATTCGCTTATCGAAGAGATGTTGTATATTGGAATCAAGTTCAAATGCGGGCCGGTAAACTTTTCAACAAAGATCGCCGAATGTTTATGTATGTCGGTGATACGAATGAGAATGGATATCCAAATGGGAATGGGACCTTTTATATTCAGACCGGAGATGCTGTTCGTACATCTGATCAATTAACGAACTACAGAAAAATAATCGACGGAACATTTAATAACGGTAGATTGTTTGGAGAAGCGACGATATATGATGCTAAAAATCGCGCTGTAAAACAAGTTTTTTCTGGAGAAACGATCTGGACGGTCGGATGGGAATGAATATAATAATTACCTGGTTGTTCTTCGGAGTTCTTCGGAGAACAACTTTTTTATATGCCCCGTATGCCGCGTAGCGGATTGGTATTAATGGCTAAACACAAAAAAATCCGCAAGCATTGGGGATGCTCGCGGACCATATTGGTTTGAAACATTTATTCATCTCGATTGCTGTTAAAAATCATGATGTATTTCAATAATTCTAGAACGGAAATTACGGCAGCTGCTACATAAGTTAAGGCGGCTGCGTTCAATACATGATTGATTCCTTTATGTTCAGAGGGACTCACAAAACCTGAATCAAGTACATAACGTTTCGCGCGCGCAGTAGCATCAAATTCAACGGGTAATGTGATTAATTGAAATGCAACTGCGCAGGAGAAGAATATGATCCCGAGAAATATCATATTCGTTGAATGAAAGAAAAATCCCGCGAGTAATAAAAATGGTGCGACGCCTGATGCAAGGTTGACGACTGGGAAAATATGATGTCGCATCACTAACATAGGATATGAAACTTTATGTTGGATGGCATGACCGACTTCGTGTGTTGCAACAGCTACTGCGCTGATGGATCTCTCATAATATACAGGCTCACTTAAACGAACTGCTTTGGCGATTGGATCGTAATGATCTGTTAACGAACCAGGGACGGGTTCGACCGGGATATGTCCAAGACCATTAGCGTCTAACATTCGGCGTGCTGCTTCATATCCTGTCAGGTTAGATGACGTGGGTTGGTCGCTATACTTCTGAAAAGTCCCCTTTACGCGAAATTGGGCCCACAAGGATAATCCAAAAGCAATGAAAATCAGAATGTCCATCGGGTGAAAATAAAATGGTAACATGCGAATACCTCCAAACGTTTAATGGGTACTGATCTTTGATTTATATACGATTTTTATGATAAAAAAGTTTCCGTTCGGAATTAATTATTTAATTATGTGCTATTTCTTAACATTAACTATGAATTTTTATAAAAAAGTTTGTGTTTTTTTCTAAATTCGTTGTTAGAAGACTTGCCATTCGAATCATCGTTAGCTATAATCACATTAAAGTTATTACCTCGTGTAATAAAATCTAACATAACTAGGAGTGAGTAGACATGAAGAATTGGTTAGCAGGTCTTGGGGTTTTAGGTGCTGCTCTAACGTTGCCAGCATTGGCGTTTGCAGCAGACGGCCCGGATAATGTAACACTAGGTGCATCTGCGGATGCGATTTGGGTGTTCTTAGCTTCTGTACTTGTCATCTTGATGCAAGGCGGCTTCGCATTACTCGAAACGGGTGCAACTCGTATGAAGAATGCAGGTCACGTAGCAGGTAAAACAATTTTGACATTTGGTATTTGTGCGTTAGCGTTTTGGGCATTTGGTTTCGGAATCGCATTTGGCGATGGAAACTCATTCATTGGTACAACAGGATTTTTTATGGATGGCATGGATAGTACTGTATTCGCATCATTAGCATATTCAACAGTTCCGATTAGTATTAAATTCTTGTTTCAAGTGGCATTCGCGGGTGTATCCCTTGCAATTGTATGGGGCGGATTTGCAGAACGTGGTAAATTATCGGTTTACTTTATCTTCGGTGCATTGTACACGATTTTCGTGTATCCGGTCGTAGCTCACTGGATCTGGGGCGGCGGTTGGTTGGGAACTGGCGACAACATCGCACAAGATTTTGCGGGTTCAACGGTAGTTCACTTGCAAGGTGCAACGGCAGCATTAGTTGCGACAATTTTATTGAAACCTCGTCTTGGTAAATTTAATAAAGATGGTTCACCTAACTTAATTCCTGGTCACAACCAAGTTTATTCTGTACTAGGTGTAATCTTATTGTTAGTAGGTTGGTTCGGTTTTAACCCAGGTTCAACACTTGGCGCCATGTCACCAGAATTGTTTGGTTTCGTTGCGTTCAACACATTAATCGCAGCTTGTGCCGGCGGTGTGGCAGCGATGGTTGTTTCTTGGATTTACTTTGGTAAAGCAGATATTACATCCATGTTGAACGGTGTACTTGCTGCATTGGTTGCGATTACCGCATCATGTGCGTACGTAGAGGCGTGGGGCGCATTCGTAATTGGTTTAGTTGCTGGGGTTGTTACGTTCTTTACTGCACAATGGATTGAAAAATTCCGCGTTGACGATCCGATCTTTGCTTTCTCCGTTCACGGGGTTGCAGGGATTTGGGGAACGCTTTCCACTGGTTTGTTTGCAAGTGGCGCATTAATCGAGAAGTTTGCTTTGTTCGGTCAATCGGGTTTATTCTACGGCGGCGGGTTGCACCAATTGGGCGTTCAAGCAATCGGTGTTTTCTCAGCAATGGCATATGTAATCGTTGTTTCCGGTATCATTTTATATGTGATTAAATTGACAATTGGTCTACGTGTTACTGAAGAAGAAGAAGTTGTCGGTTTGGATTTAAGTGAACATGGATCATACGGTTACCCAGAGCAAATGAAAGCTTCATCAACACCTGCATCTGGTTTATCGAAATAATCTAGTCTAGGTAAACGTTAAAAGTTAGTATTTGGCACGCTTGGCTTGCATGACCTTGAATTGCGAGGGATGCACAGGCGTGCCTTTTTAATATATTTTTATTGTCATCTATTCCGAATCGTACTACTCTAAATTTAATGATACGTTCCGACGATGAAGGAGGACGCTTTACCTTGACCATGTTAAATTGGATTCGCAATTGGGTTGAACAAATTCAAACTGCACAATCGTTAGTGGAATGGAGAACGATCCGAGATCGTTTTCATGCAAAATTAGATACGTCCTCATTTCATTTGGAATCACTTGAGTTAACGCGATGTATTAATGAATTTCACGATGCAATGATTCGGCGAATTGCGTATTGGAGCATCGAACAAGTGGAACAAGAATTAGGACACAGCACTCCTTCGGAGTATGCTTTTGTATTGTTTGGTAGCGGTGGAAGGTGCGAACAAACGCCGTGGAGTGATCAGGATAATGGAATTATTTATGAGCTTGTTGATGAATTGAAACAAGTTGAAGTCAACGCATTTTTTATGCGTGTTGCAGTCGTGTGGTCGGACGGATTGTGTGAAGTGGGATATCCACCGTGTGTCGGAAATGTGATTTGTACGAATGAACAATGGTGCCGTTCTTCACTCGGATGGCAACAAATGATTGATTCATGGTGGGAACGTTGTCACTGGGAAGACGTTCGATATTTGCTTATTACAGCAGATGCACGTGTAATCGCGGGTAACGGAGCGATATGGCAACGAATTCGAGATGCTTATTTATCAAGAGTGCAAGCGAAACCGGAGTTACTGACAGCAATGTTGCGTAATACATTGCATCATAAAATTTCGCTTGGTGTATTTGGACACTTTTTGACGGAGCGATACGGGGTCGATGCAGGTGGGATTGATCTTAAATATGGTGGATACATTCCGATCGTGAATGTGATTCGATTATTAGCGGTACGTCATGGGATTGGTGCATCATCCACTTTGGAACGTTTGGATGGACTTGTACAATTTTATTCGCAAGAGCAAGTCAATGCCTGGCGCGAAACGTTTTTGGTGATGCTGTTTTGGCGTTCGAATACTCCGTTTGAAATCGAAAATGGAGTTTATACGAGTTCAGGAAAAATCAAAGTGAATTCATTATCTTCCGCAAACCAAAAAATCATTAAAAAGGCGCTGCGGGAAGGCATGCAAATGCAGATTTTTCTAAGGCAAAGCCTAAATTATAAAAATGAATAGATCGGCATTCGTAATTTTAATGGTTGACACGAGAGGGAGGTGCGCATGAGCAATGGAAGAGAAACCGAGTATCGGTCAAGTGTGGAAAATGTACAAGATGGGCGGTATTACTCCAGCGATCACTTCGATGTTCAATGTGCGCACAGCACAACAGATGGCTTTTATCCGCAATATTGCCAAGGAGCAACGCTCGCACGATATTATGCATGTTCCATTAAAGGACGTTGAGTATGTTGTGTTCGATTTGGAAACAACGGGTTTTTCTCCGTATCATGGGGATGAAATCATTTCAATTGGTGCAGTGAAAATGACCGGGAGTCGCATTTGGAAAAATGAAACATTCTATAGTGTCGTGAATCCGAAACGTCCAATTTCGCGTGAAATTGAAGAATTAACTGGGATTACGAATGGCATGGCGGAAGCGGCTCCGGATTTAATCCATTCTTTAGAAAAGTTTTTCGCATTTGTTGGGAAAAGTATCCTTGTTGCTCACGGAACGGGGCACGATAAACATTTTTTGAATTCCGCATTATGGCGCACGTCGCGTGTTAATTTGACGCATCGTATCCTTGATACGATGTTTTTTGAGCGATGGTTGAATCCGAAACGTCAAAGCATTACGCTAGATGCGTTGATCGATGCATATGAGATTGAAAAACTCGAACGGCATCATGCGCTAGAGGACGCGCGAATGACCGCGCAGCTTTGGGCATATCAATTAGAGGAACTGATGAATCAGGATATGATTTATTTGTCTGATTTGTATGAGCGCGTAAGTTCGTATCGTCCGAACGTTTAAAAGGAGTGGGGGGAGTACGTTTGTCTTGGGCGAAATGGTTTGTTTTCGTGTTTTTGATTAGCGTTTGCTTAATCTTATCCTCTTGTAATCAATTGGTCATACCCGTTAACGTACCAAATCGCGTTGAATCGTTTGCGATAAGACCTTTGTTCGCACTTCATCAGATGAACTCGGAGCAGTTAAAGGATGGAACAAACCTTGTCCTTGGTGGACCATCGAAAACCATTCAAATCCTACATGTGTGGGCGTCGTGGTGTCAACCTTGTGATGAAGAAGCGCCTGAGCTTGTTCGATTTACAGAAAAACTTCCTGAAGGTGTTACATTCGTTGGGATTAACGCATCTGCGTATGACGACCGAGATGAGGCGCTTGATTTTGCAGAACGTCACGATTGGACATTTCCGCTCATTTGGGATCGCGGGGGGGAAATAGTAAAGGCGCTTAAAATAACAAGTTACCCATCTACGGTTTTTGTTGATCAGATGGGTCAGGCGGTGCTAGTTCATACGGGACCACTTACGGTATCGAAATTGCAAGAAATTACCGAAGCAATTCGTCTGCGTGAATCGCCAAATAAGAAAACCGAGTAACATCGAAATCTAACGATGTTACTCGGTTTTCTTATTTTTTATACAATCGACCAGCGATGATGACGCCAAGCACGACAATAATTTCAAAGCTCCACATAATGAGCGTATTGTTCTGGAAAATTGGTTGTAACAATTGTTCGCTAATCAACATTTTTGCCGCAGTCCATGCCAAGATGGCAGCCCCGATTTCAATGATCCATGGGTATTTTTCTGTCCACTGAATAAATAATGTACTTCCCCAAACGACAATAGGGACACTAATTAATAATCCGAGTATGACCAATAAGAAGCTTCCGTGAGCAGCACCTGCTACAGCAATGACGTTATCGATGCCCATGATCGTATCTGCAATCAGAATCGTTCGAATGGCTGCCCACATTCCTGGAGCAACACTGAGGTTTCCGTGATTAGAATCATCAATAAATAGCTTAAACGCGATCCAAATGAGTAGGATTCCACCGATGGCAAGAAGGCCTGGGATTTTTAATAGCCATACAACACAGATTGTCATTAGTGTTCGAATGCCGATTGCTCCAAATGAGCCCCACCATATGACTCGCTTTTGTTGTTCTTTTGGTAAATTTCTTGCGGCGAGCCCAATCACAATTGCGTTGTCTCCAGCGAGAACAAGGTCAATTGCAATAATCGCAAGTAATGCGGTTAAAAAGTCGATACTGAATAATTCCATTGCATTCGCCTCCATTTAATATAGGATAAAAAAAGAGCAACTTTTGCCGATTGGCAAAAGCTGCTCTTGGTATGAACAGACCTTTGCCAACGGCAAAGGTCTTGCAAACAACACAAATGTTGCAACAACGCCGGGGTATTACCCGTATTGACGACGTTGTTATGACTTGCTACTCCCCTTTGAGGTAATCATAAATGGGGGATTGGTTTTTGTCTATTGTCAAAGTTGTGAACTATTTATTAGTTAATGCATATCGAATCGAGTCAACGAGCGCTTCCCAACTTGCATCAATGACATTTTCAGATACGCCTACTGTATTCCAAACATTATGGCTGTCCGTGGTTTCGATAAGGACACGGACTTTAGCAGCGGTCGCATCGGCTTCATTAAGGACGCGTACTTTATAATCAGACAAATGAAAGTCCTTAATTTCAGGATAGTACGGAGTTAAGGCTTTGCGTAATGCATTATCAAGTGCATTGACTGGTCCGTGACCTTCTGCTGCTGTATATACCGTTTCGCCTTTGACGTGAAGTTTCAAGATTGCTTCGGACACGCCTTCTTGACCGCCGGTTTTCTCTACAATAATTTTGTAATGTTGCAATGTAAAGAATAATTCAGGTTCACCAAATGCTTCGCGGAGTAGTAATTCGAGCGATGCGTCTGCACCTTCGAACTGATAACCTTGATGTTCCATTTGTTTGATTTTATCGATGATTGCACGGGCTTGAGCTTGTTCCCAATCGACACCCATATTTAATTCTTGTGCCTTAAATAAAATATTCGATTGTCCTGCTAATTCGGATACGAGTACTCGTTGTTGGTTTCCAACGAGCGTCGGATCCAAATGCTCGTAAGTCTTCGGATGTTTCAAAATCGCAGATACGTGAATTCCACCCTTATGAGCAAATGCCGCAGGTCCAACATACGGTTGATTGACAGGCATATGTAAATTGGCAACTTCATTGACGTAACGTGCGGTCTGTGTCAAATTAGCAAGTTGATCCGTGCCGATACATTCATAGCCAAGTTTCAATTGTAAATTTGGAATCACTGAGCAAAGATTTGCGTTGCCGCAACGTTCACCAATACCGTTCATTGTTCCTTGAACTTGACGTGCACCTGCTTGAATGGCAGCGAGGCTGTTTGCGACTGCTAGTTCACTGTCATTATGTGCGTGAATTCCTACGGAACAAGCAATCGTGTTTTTGACGGTGGTTACAATTGAAGTGATTTCACCTGGTAAGGATCCGCCGTTCGTATCGCAAAGGACAACCCAACTCGCTCCAGCACGTTCTGCCGCACGAATCGTGTTCAGTGCATATTCGGAATTATGTTTATATCCATCAAAGAAATGTTCTGCATCATAAATGACTTCGAGTCCGCATTCTTTCAAAAAGGAAACGGAATCAGCGATCATGGCAATATTTTCTTCGAGTGTCGTTTGCAATGCTGTGGTTACATGGAAATCCCAGGACTTCCCGAAAATCGTAGCAACAGTTACGCCGGATTCCACGATTTTTTGTAAATTGGCATCATCAGAAGCTTTAATGCCTTTGCGCCGAGTACTGCCGAATGCAGTTACTTTTGCGTGTTTTAATGAAACGGATTTAATCCGCTCGAAAAATTCAATATCTTTATTGTTACTGCCCGGCCATCCACCTTCGATATAGTGTACGCCGAGTAGATCCAGCTTTTTCGCGATTTTCAATTTGTCATCAACGGACAGGCTAACACCTTCGCCTTGCGTACCGTCGCGCAATGTGGTATCAAATATCGTAACGCGCTGTGCGGACATCATCTAAGCTCCCCTTCTTCGGACATTCAAGTGTACATTATAGCATGACACGTTTGAAAAAGGTAGGCGAAAAGATGCATCTTGGTTTTAGTTTTGGTAGGATAATAGGTAGGGGAGGTCGAAAGTAATGAGTGATGAATTTAAAGTGGCATTGCCTAAGCCACAGCCTTGGTTAAGGTTTTGGGCTCGAAATATTGATTATCTTCTTTTTTCAATGATTGCGAGTTGTTTATTGATATCATATGATCCGCATTGGATCCATCAAATTCAAAGTTGGTTGTTTGCTTTAATGACAACTTTGTTATGGGGATTTCCGGAAGCTGTTTGTTTACGTCTTTTTGGAACGACACCTGGGAAATGGGTGTTTGAAATTAAAGTTATCCCAATTCTGTCGGAACGAATGACGAGTGACCTGGCATTTTCACGGACGCGAATGGTCCTTCTCTATGGGATGGGATTAGGCTTGGGTGTGCTTTCGTTGATCATGAATGTTGTTTCATTTTTTGATTTGCGTCGCAATCAGATGACTTCTTGGGATCGAAAACTAGGATTGTTGGTGACACCAGGTAAAGTTCGTTGGCGCAGATTGATTGGGGTCTTACTCATTGCATTTGCAATTGGGCTAATTACCGTTAGTCAATTGAATCCTCAAATGATGGAAGAAATGATGAAACAATCTGGTATTCCAATTCAAAATTTAGGCTGATATTTTTGCATATTCATAGTAAAATAAACTTAGTAAGCCAATACATCGATGGAAAGAAGGGATGACATGAATCCGGAACTAGTGCGATTTGTACGGCGTAAATATCCGATCGGTCAAACCGTTTCTGTCGGAAGTTTGTTATATATGTATCCTGCACGTGTTGTTGCGCATTTGGATGATGGATCCATTAAATTGGAAGTTCAGACCCCAACCGGTATGCAACAAAAGGTGATTACATTAGAAGATGAAGAAGATTATGTGGATCCGGCAGAAGAGCGGTACTACGGCAGATAAAAAGCCGCTAGGCCGCTTGTTTGCTTTCAGCGACGGAAGAACGTAAAATTTAATTTTGAGATTACAGCATCCGATGAGGATTGTTCATTTTAGGGAGGATATTAGTCATGTCAACGCAACCAACCAAGTCATTGCATCCAATGCCGAATCCGCATCCAGATCGCAATTATACGGTCGAAATTGAAAGTCCGGAATTTACAGCACTATGCCCAGCTACTGGACAACCTGATTTTGCAACGATAAAATTTGAATATACGCCTGGTGCGTTTATTTGTGAATTGAAGTCGCTCAAGTTGTATCTTTGGAGTTTTCGGGACGAAGGACATTTCCACGAAGATGTCACAAATATCATTTTAAAAGATTTTGTAAAAGAAATTCAGCCAAAGTGGTTAAAAGTGACAGGAGTTTTTAATGTACGTGGTGGAATATATACTAAGGTAACTTCTGAATATAAAGCAGAGGAGTAATCCGGATGCGTCGAGTCGCGGTAATATTGGCAGGTGGCAAGAACGAACGGTTTGGCGGAGGGGTAAAAGCTCTTCAAGAATGGAACGGTGAACCATTAATTGTTCATACTGTTTGTGAAGCCAGTTTCTGGGCAGATCATGTGGTTGTCATTACAAACCAAATAGAAGTTGGTGAAGCGCTCGCTAAATCGCCCGCGCTTACTTATGTTGAATTTGATTTGATGATGGATGATCGGCCGTTTGAAGGACCGTTAACTGCATACGCTCAAGCATGGGAGTATATTCGCGATCAAATCGATATTCCATTTACACGGATTTGGTTGATTGGTGGGGATATGCCATTTGTTGATGTTCGCGTTGCGGCAGAGTTAGAGCAATATTTACTGAAGTTACGGAAGACGGAGCCGAATGAATGCTGGGAAGCGGTCGTTCCTTATATTAAAGGAAGATATCAACCGCTACATGGAATGTATTTTATTGGGCCTGACCCAGATACCCTTCCCAAGGGACTATCCTTTGAATCATGGCTTGATTCGGTACCGATTTATAAAATGACAGAAGAAGATTTAATGTGGCCGGACGAGCTTCGTGAGCCACTTGTACAATGTGTGATCGGTTTTAATACAGAAGATGAATACAAGAAGTGTGTCAAGTTATATCAAGAAACGCTTCTTAGCAGCATGGATGATGATGACTACCCAGATATTTAATTCGTTCGATCTTCAAACGAAAAATATGCATTTTTCCTGATGGAAAGGGCATAATCCGTTTGAACTTTGATACATGTTGTATTATAGTAAGAAACGTAGGAAAGACCACTTTTGAGGAGGAAACAGAACATGTCAAAATTTACATGGGTTGATAAAGACACATGCATCGCGTGTGGCGCGTGCGGAGCAACTGCACCTGACATTTACGACTACGACGCAGAAGGTTTAGCAGAAGTAATCTTCGGTGGGGACAACAATAAAGGGGTTACTGAAATTCCTGATAACTTGTTGGATGATTTACAAGATGCAGCAGATGGTTGCCCAACTGACTCCATCAAAATCGGAGATGCAGCGTTTAACAAATAATACAGTTGGCGGGCATGTTCCCCCAGTCTGTTGGAAAAAGCCTTTTCTCACTGGGAGAAAAGGCTTTTTTTCCGCGCATACCTGAAACGTTGTTATTTGTTGAGAATGATCAATGTAGTCATGACGATCAAAATGACACTAATCATTGCACCGACCCAAACGAGTGCTTTCTTGTTAAGTTGATTTTTCTTTTGGCGTTCGACGTGCGGGATTTTCTTCATCTGTGTTATCGCTCCTTCACGTGATTGTCATTTTAACCACTATCATATATGGAAGTACGTGAAACGTTCAATGGGAATTTTACAATTTGGTTACGAAAATGTTATAAAACCGTATTTATTTCGTAAAGATGCGGAAGATGCGCATGATTTTACGTTTAAATTATTAAAAACGATATCTGAAAATTCTTGGATGCAAAAGATGATGTCTACAATTATTTCTGCGCCTACTAATAAAATACTCGAGCAACAACTGTTCGGGATGACTTTTGCACATCCCGTTGGGCTTGCTGCCGGGCTTGATAAAAATGCAGTAGCAGTTCCTGTTTGGGCTTCGCTCGGGTTTGGATTTTTAGAGGTTGGGACGGTTACACCGGTCGGACAAGCTGGAAATGACAAACCGCGTTTGTTTCGCTTACCGATGGACCAAGCGCTGATTAACCGCATGGGTTTCAATAATGCGGGAAGTGAGGCAATGCTCGGGAGATTACAAGCATTTGGGAAGAGTTCAATTCCGCTTGCTGTGAACATCGGAAAAAATAAATCAACTCCGAATGAACAGGCCCTCGAAGATTATATGAAATGTATGAGCGTACTATATGATGTGGCTGATTTTTTCGTCGTTAATATTAGTTCGCCAAATACACCGAATTTACGTGAATTACAAAAATCCGATGAACTTGATCAATTGCTTAGTGGTCTTTGCAATCATCGCAAAGTCCTGGCATCCACACGCGGAGCTTCCGTAAAACCGATGCTTGTGAAACTAGCGCCAGATATGACGCCGGAAGATTTGGAAGTTTCAATCTACACAATGCGACGTCATCCGGTTGATGGTGTCATTGCAACGAATACAACGTTGTCACGAGATGGATTACAAGATCGTCATCGGGGGGAAATGGGCGGATTAAGTGGAAAGCCACTAACAATGAAATCTACGGAAGTGATTCGTTCAATTTACCGGATGTCCGAAGGGAAATTCCCGATTATTGGTGTTGGTGGTATTTTTACAGCGGATGATGCATATGCGAAGATAAAGGCAGGCGCATCGCTAGTCGAATTGTACTCTGGTTTAATTTATCACGGGCCAACGCTTGCATCATCGATCAGTCATGAATTGATCCAAAAACTTCAACAGGATGGTTTTGAACATATTTCTCAAGCGATTGGTGTGGAGGGATAATGGATGGACGGACGCGATTGGAATCAGTTTTTATTGCCGTATGAACAAGCGGTAGAAGAACTTAAAGTCAAATTAAAGGGGCTTCGCAGCGAATTCACTCGCCGACAAGCATATTCGCCGATCGAATTTGTAACCGGACGCGTCAAGAAAATATCCAGTATTCTCGAAAAGGCGAAACGCTATCATATTGATATGAATCATCTTGAGGCCCAGTTGGAAGATATCGCTGGCATTCGCGTGATGTGCCAATTCACCGAAGATATCGAAACGGTGGCACAGCTCATTCGAAATCGTAAAGATCTTACAGTAAAATACGCGAAAGATTATATCAATTCGCCTAAAGAGAGTGGATATGCGAGTTATCATTTGGTGATAAGCTATCCCGTTCACACGTCGTTCGGAAACACCGAAGTAACCGCAGAAATTCAAATTCGTACACTTGCGATGAATTTTTGGGCGACGATTGAGCACTCTTTACGTTATAAATACCGTGAGAAATTACCGGCAGAGCTTAAACTTCGACTTCGCAAAGCGGCGGAAGCGGCGACGATTCTCGATCAGGAAATGTCGGCGATCCGAGAAGAAATCGTCGAATCGCAAAAATGGTTCGAAGACCGCTCAACGGTTGTATTCCGTGTGTTGAATGACATTCAAGAGTTGTATTTTCATCGCAAAGTGCGAGAGGCAGTGCATTATCAATTGAGATTTAATGAACTTTTCGAAGACGATGATACCGGTAAATGGAAACAGTTATCGCTCGAATTGCGTCAATTACTCGATCAAGTGAAGCTAACCGAGCGCAATCGACCGGCAGGCAACGGCATCGAACCGGAGGAAGAGCGCAATGGAAACGAATAAACCAGCAACGCCAGAAACGTACGAATCGCTATATGTACAATTTATTTATCATTTTAATGTGACCTTCGACTATTTCGAATGTCATGAAGTGCTTGAGGAGCTTTGGCTAGAAACGGGACGCGATCCGTTATATCAAGGGTTGTTGCAGGTTGCCGTCGGATTACATCATCACAACAATGGGAATGTAAGCGGCGCAATCAAATTATTTAGTCAGGCAATTGATAAAATTCAGCATTACCCAGATAATGCGCTTGGAATTGATCTTGCCTTTGTGCTTGATCAATCGCGAACCTATCTTGTCGGGTTGCAGGCGGATGCTTCGAAGGAGTTTCAGCCGTTTCTCGTGCCAGTTCATGATGGCAAATTGCAAGCCCTCGTTGATGAATGGGCGGCGAATGCACCGGAACATGGTGAAGATGAGGGAGATTGAGTGATTCGGAGGGATTTCGATGATTGACGTAAAAGATTTGACTAAGCACTACAAGGTACATGTGCGTGAGAGTGGTCTGCGTGCGGCGCTGAAAAGTCTCGTCAATCGAAAATTTCGTGATGTGCGCGCGGTCGATGGCATATCTTTTCAAATCGCAGAAGGGGAAATGGTTGGCTTTCTCGGACCGAACGGAGCGGGGAAAACGACGACGATGAAGCTGTTAACGGGGTTGTTACATCCAACATCGGGTGAACTTCGCGTTGGCGGCTTTGTGCCTTTTAAACAATCCAATGAATTCAAGCGGAATATTAGTCTCGTGATGGGGCAAAAAAGCCAATTGATTTGGGATTTACCAGCAAGTGAAACGTTTGAAGTGCATCGTGCGATCTATGAAATAGATGATCGTTCGTTCAAAAAACAGCGCGATGGGTTAGTTGAATTACTTCAGTTGCAGGCGGTAATTGACAAGCCGGTGCGCCAATTGTCGCTCGGCGAACGGATGAAGTGTGAACTCGCCGCTTCATTGTTGCATCAACCCAAATTGGTGTTTCTTGATGAGCCGACGATTGGTCTTGATGTACATATGCAGGAAGCAGTGCGGCAATTTATTCAAGCGTACAATCAAGAGTTTAAAGCGACTATTTTGTTGACGAGTCATTACATGACCGATGTGTCTGCATTATGCGAACGTGTCATGGTGATTAACCGTGGGCATTTATTATATGACGGAAAAATTTCAGAACTGATAAGTCGTTTCGCTCCGAATAAACGATTGACGCTGCAATTTGCACCAGGATCTGCTGAAATGCAAGCAGATGATGGGCCTTGGAGTACGTGGGGAGATGTTCGTGTCGTACGTGTGGAAGGCTTAGTTGTCGAACTAGAAGTGTCACGCGAAGCGATGTCAGATGTTGTCCAACGCGTCCTCTCGCAATTGCCGATTCAAGATTTTACCGTTGAAGATCCGTCACTTGAAGATGTGATCGGTCAGGCGTTTAACGTAGAGACGTCGAAGCGTGAAGATGATTTTCATTTTAATGGACACGGCGCAGATGACGGAGATGATTGGTAATGCGCGCGCTTCATTGGCTATGGAAAAAATATTCGATTTTGTTTACAACGGAATGGGCTATGATGCTTGCTTATCGTGCAGAAAGCATCATTTGGATGATTGGAGCACTCGTTCAGCCATTCGTTAGTATGGCGATTTGGTTGACCATCAGTATACAAGCAGGCGGATCGATTGGTGGATACAATCAAAATGATTTTATCGTTTATTTTTTAGGTGTTATGGTTGTGGAACGATTGACGCGGGCGTGGAATGTGTGGAATCTCGAAAACGATATTCGTGAAGGGACATTCACACCCAAATTACTGAGGCCTTTTAATCCAGTGCACTGGGAAATCAATCAAAATCTAGTCTATAAATTTTTTTATGCGGTATTACTTGCTCCAACGTGGGTGCTCGTAGCGTGGATTTTTCCAGAGACGCGAATTCAAGTTGATTTAGTTTCGATGGGTTGGTTTTTAATTGCCATACTCATTTCTTCTGTGCTACGATTTGTGATTTGCCATTTGTTTGGAATGATGTCCTTTTGGACGAGTCGCGCGCTTTCCATGTATATGGTGTTCGAAATGTTACATTTTTTCCTCGCTGGACGAATTGCTCCAATGTCATTGTTTCCGGCGTGGTTGAGCGAGATGAATCAGTGGTTGCCGTTTTACGGATCGGTGGGCTTACCAGTAGATTTGATTAGCGGGCGCTTAATGGGTCATACCGATTTAATTATTCAAGGTATCCTTGTACTTACAGCATGGACGGTAGCACTCATTGGATTGTCAGTATGGCAGTGGCGTGCAGGGTTGAAACAATACGGTGCGATCGGAGGATGAGCGAAATGTGGAGAGCAGTAAAAAAATATGCTCGGTTGTTTCGTGAGTTTATTCGGACCTGTATTGTAGAAGAAATGGAATATAGGGCGCATTTTGTGAGCAATGTGTTCATGTCGATGTTGTTGCTTGCTTTGTCTGTACTTACGGTTCAATTGTATTTTTACCGAGCACCGAGTATTGGGAATTGGACGTTTGATCAAGTGATGATTTTGCTTGGCGTATTTCAGGCGCTTCAAGGATGTATCGATTTTTATTTGCAACCGAATATGAACCGTCTCGTTCAGCACATCCGTAAAGGCACGCTTGATTATATTTTGACGAAGCCAGTAGATAGTATGTTTTTTTGCAGCTTTCGCCATTTAGTATTATGGCGGCTCGTCGATGTCGCAGGTGGATTTGCACTTGTTGGCTATGGCTTGTGGCACGGTTCAATTCCGGTGACCGTTTGGCAGTGGTTTTTGTTTGTACTATTATTTTTAACTGCAGTGGCGATTTTGTATGCGCTTTGGATGGCAATGATGATGTTTTCGTTTTGGGCTGTCAAAGTTGATAACTTGTCGTATTTGTTTCAGTCATTATTTGAGACGGCTCGCGTCCCAATGAGTGTGTACCGCGGAATCGTATTGGTCGTGCTCATGCCGATGGCGTGTTTGACGACTTTTCCTGCGGCAGCGCTCGTAAATAAATTACACAGTCAAGATGTGCTCATAATGCTTGGACTTGCGGTTGGTATGCTCGTCTCCGCGCGATGGTTATGGAATTATGCGCTACGACATTATACGAGTGCGAGTAGCTAAAAAAGAGGAAGGTGAATGGTTGTGTCGATGCCGAATGCGTTTGTTGAGCGAATGAACATTCAATTAGGAGAAAAAGAAACTGCGCAATTGCTAAACGAATGGACCAAACCCGCGGCGATGGCACTTCGAATCATCTCCTCGAAAGTTACCGTTGAACATCTATTTACTCATCTGGGAATTGAGTTAAACCAAGTTCCTTGGTGCCCAGATGGCTTTTATATGGATGCCGAAAATCGGTTCGGTAAATTACCTGAGCATGCGGCAGGGTTGTTTTATATTCAGGAACCAAGTGCAATGGCTCCTGTCGAAGCACTTGACGTTCATCCAGGCATGAAGGTACTTGATTTATGTGCCGCTCCTGGCGGAAAAACAACGCAAATTGCATCAAAAATGTTCGGGAAAGGTATCCTTGTTTGCAACGATCCGCATTCAGATCGCGTAAAGGCGCTTGCAAAAAATGTAGAGCGTTGTGCGCTAGGTTCGGTCGTAGTTCTAAATGACCAACCAAAGCGGATTGCAAATATATTCAGCGGATATTTTGATCGGATATTGGTGGATGCACCGTGTTCAGGAGAGGGAATGTTCCGCAAAGATGAAGCAATCCAGCGTCATTGGACACTAGATCAACCAGCCAAAGATGCGATCGTGCAAAAAGAAGTGCTTCGTGCGGCACTAACGATGCTCGCGCCTGGAGGGCGTTTGGTGTATTCAACATGTACATTTAGTGTAGAAGAAAACGAAGCCGTGTTACTAGATGCACTTAGATCCGATCAGCAAGTTCGAATTGTACCGGTGTTTGAAGACAATCATGGATTTGCCCCAGGTCGTCCAGATTGGCTTGATGAAGTTTTATCGACTGATGAAGTTGAACAACTGAAGTTAGCCAAGCGAATATGGCCGCATCTCGTGCGCGGCGAAGGACATTTTTTTGCTGTTTTCGAAAAATTAGGTGAGCGTCCTACGGAGCGTGCGATACCGCAAATTAGCACACTAATAAAGGAAACATCGAATGCATGGATCACGTGGTGTGAACAGCAATTGAACGCTGAAGTGGCTAAACGCTGGATTCACTTGGGAAGTCGGATGTCGCAAGTAAACGATTTTTTATTTTTGAGACCAGAGGAGCAGCTTCCTGCGCTAAAGGGAGTTCGAATTTTTCGCGAAGGGTTATTACTTGGAGAATTGGCCGGCGTAAAAGGCCCAAAACGGTTTATGCCATCTGTAGGAATTGCACTCCAATTAAGACCAATTGACGTACAGCGATCGATTATGTTTGCAAATGATGACGAACGGGTCATTCGTTATTTGCGCGGAGAGTCAATCGTAGTTCATGATGATGAAGTAACGGTTACCGAAGGTTCTAATGAAAAAGGGATGGTACTTGTTTGTGTTTGTGGGTTTGCGCTTGGATGGGCACGCTCACAAGGAGATGGAATGCTTAAAAATGATTATCCAGCAGGTTGGAGATGGAACGGATGAACGGCAAACGTGGGATACCAGCAAAAATGCGGATTGATAAATGGCTAGCCCATATGGGGGTAGCCACGCGCAGTGAGCTGAGGATTATGGCAAAGCGCGGCGTAATTACGGTGAATGGAAAAGCAGAGAAAGATACCGGCCGGCAAGTTGTTCCTGGTATTGATCAATTGATGGTTGATGGTCAGGAAGTACGATTTGAACCGTTTTTATATATCATGATGAATAAACCAAAAGGCGTAATTAGTGCGACGGAAGACAGACGGGAACGCACGGTGCTTGATTTGGTTCCAGAAGCACTTCGATACACAGAACTTTTTCCGGTTGGACGACTCGATAAAGATACGACGGGTTTGTTGTTATTAACGGATGATGGAGAAATGGCGCACCGCTTGTTGTCGCCGAAACGTCACGTGGCTAAGACGTATCATGCAACCATTGATGGGAACGTGACCGATGAAATTGTACAAGGGTTCGCTACTGGTGTTACACTTGATGATGGATATTTGACCTTACCAGGTTCTCTGCGCGTCATGAAACAAATGGGCGACTACGCGGATACGGAAGTCATAATCCATGAAGGCAAATTCCATCAGATCAAGCGAATGTTTCAAGCGTTCGGGTTGAACGTCGTTGAACTTCGCCGCGTGAAGATGGGGCCGCTTGACTTGGATGAATCCATACCAGAAGGTTCACTGCGTAAATTAACACCGAATGAAATCGTTTCGCTTGAAGCGGTTGCGTTCAAACAGCTTGGGGGAGACGAACATGAAACGGCCATATCAACTGATCGCACTTGATATTGACGGAACTTTGCTTAGTGACGAATATAAAATTTCCAAACGCACCATTGACGTGATCCAAGAAGCGCATGCCGAAGGGACAATGATCGTGCTTTGTACTGGTCGTGGTCCCGCAAACACATTGCCAATCATGTCGATGTTAGACGTCGATGGCTATATGATTACACATAATGGAGCAGTTCATTTAAATTCAAAAGGTGAAATCGTGCTTCAAAACACTTTTTTATTGGATGAAGTGCGTGCATTGATTGACGATTGTCGCGGCGAAAACGTACATTTTGATGTGAACACTGCTTTTGATCTTTATATTGAACGTGTTACCCCACTTGCCGATGAAATGTATGTCGATTTTAATGTTGATCCAATTATGGTTGAGGATGTATCTAAGTTGACGCAACCGATGGTGAAATTATGTGTATTTGGCGAAACAGAAGAAGTCGATCACATGGAATCTCGCTGGAAGTCGCTGGACTGGAGTCAATTCGGACATATTCATATGATTCGAAGCGGCGAAGAATTTATCGATGTGATGGATATCAATGCAAGCAAAGGTAGTGCGCTGCTCCAATTTGCTGCAAAATATGGAATTGGTCCAGAAGGAATCATGGCGATCGGCAACTATTATAACGACATTGACATGCTCGAAGTAGCTGGATTTTCCGTAGCAGTAGATAATTCACCAGATCGTGTGAAAGCGGCGGCGGACGTTGTTACCGCTTCTAATAATAATGAAGGCGTATATCATGCCATACAAAAATATCATTTTCAGCGTGCCTCGGAAGAACATCAGACAAGTGAAACGATTATAACAAATTGAAACAGGCCACTTCGTGATTCATTTCATGAAGTGACCTGTTTTTTTGTTGCTTGCTATTTCGATACACCTGAAATTATTTTCGAAAAAATTTTCGCACAACAAGAAAATCAGGAAATATATGAAAAGTTCTTGCATATACTATAGTCCGGTAACGTGTAGTGGAGAGTTTACCGAGACGTACATCCCGGAATTAATTCGAAAAGCACGCGATCCCACCTGAGATGATCTGATCAGAATTTTTCGTTGATTTCCAGCATGATTTTCAATATTTCAGTAATTTAATGAGAAAAATCAAAAAACGTTAATTTTAAGACTCTTTTTGTTGTGAATTTTGAAAATGAAAACAATTTGTTCAAGGTTTTGTCATTTTGAAAACATTTTCATAAGCTTTTCAATACTATTTTCATGAAAATGAATATGTTATTCTTACATTGCAAGGAAAACAAAGAGTGATTCAGTTCACGAAGGGTGAGAACACTAATGAAAACAAATTGGTTAACACGCACAGTCGCAGCAGTTGTCGGTTTGAGCATATATTTTGGTATTACAGTTTCAGGATTTGCAGCACCGGTTAAAATTTTATCTGTTTCTGCAGCACCAGTAAAATTGGTTTCCGCTGAACTGAAGGATGAACACCACTACGACGTCCTTAGTGGAACTGTATCAAGTAGTTCAAATCCAAAAAATGCTACGGTAGGTATTCGTTACAAAGTGAACGGATCCAATAAAACATCAGTTGTTGTAGCAACGTTTGATGCGATTCGTAAAGATGGAACGGCCATCTACAAATTCGAAATTAATTTAACAGACAAGTCGCTCGTTGATTCAAACGGATTAACCATCCGTGCAGTTAGCTTGGATAACAAAGGGAATGTAATCAATTCTACTTCGTTAGATCAATCGTATGTAATCGGTGGAAGTAAATCGAACTTTTTGCTTGCGAAAGCAAATGTTGGATTAACAAAAAAAGAATTTAGTTGGAATGATAATAATGCAAGTGGCGCTGTGGTTGTGAAGAAATCCTTGAATATAAAAAGTGTTGATGTGTATTACCAAACAAACGATAATCCAGTTTGGAAAAAAGTCAGTACATCCCTTGAACGTGTCGTAGGTACAACTGATGAGTGGGGTTTTGAAGTCCCTGTTTCAGCAACAACAACGAGTATCAACTTTATGATTGGTACAAAAACAGATGGAATTTCAAAAATTGATCATAGTAATCAAGATATTTGGAACTGGACTCGATAATTGAATATACTAAAAGACGAGACAATATGTCTCGTCTTTTTTTGTGTTTTGAATTTATGAACCGTGATGGAGGATATAGGATATGAATGATAATCAGACCCAAAAAACTGGTCGATGGACGTATTTTTTAGCTTTAATCGTTCCAGCTGTTGGTGTTGGACTGTGGGAGACGTTTCGCCATCAAGAACATTTTTCAATGGGAACAACATTTGAAGGGAATTTAATTACAGCTGGCGTCGTTTTTTTATTTACTTTTGGCCTGCAACGCCATTTATTAAATCGCATGGCCCAACATGAACGATCATTAGAAGCTGCGAAAATGGAGACAGCTTATATGAAATCTCGTGAAAATCTCGCCAAACAATTACATGATGGAATTGCACAAGGTTTGTTTCTATTATCTGTTCAAACCGATACGTTTTCACGTCAACTTCCTATATCTGAGGAATCGGAGGCGTCGAAATCGATTTTGGCAATGAAACAGACGATTCATCACCTCAATGGCGATGTACGCGCTGCAATTATGACACTCAGAGATCGGCCGTTCCATGTGCAGAGAGCCTTTGAATTATCACTTCATGAATGGGTTTTACAACTCGCGAATGATGCCAATTGGTCGTTTGAGTGGAACTGGTCGTTGACCTTGGAATTCATGTCGACACGTGCTCAAATTGAATTTCAGGCAATTGTGCGTGAAATTATTCTAAATGTATATAAACACTCACAAGCGAAATTGGTCATCGTCACAGCGAATGGAGATGTAAACAATTGGGTAGTACAAATTACGGATGACGGAATTGAATGGGATACGGACGAGTATACGCTAGAACAAACAGCGACTTCTGGAATCGGATTAGCGATTGTTCGCTCACGTGCGAATTCAATGGGTTGGACGATCGAATTTAGACGTGAAAAAGAGTTATCTATTTTTCGAATGCAACAAGAAAGGAAGTAACTCATGATTTGTCGTGTTTTAATTGTTGATGACCACCTACATGCCCTTCAGGCAATACGATTATTACTTCAAGACGAACCTCGATTTATAATTGCTGGGAGTGCACGAAGCGGCGAAGAAGCGCTTCAAATGGTTACTGAACAAAGCTACGATCTCGTATTAATGGACATTCAAATGACTGGTTTGAATGGGTTACAAACGACACGCCTCATGAAACGATCGTTTCCTGCGTTAAAAATTATCGTCGTAAGTGTATCGGACGACTCACAAGATTTATATGCAGCCCTTCAGGCTGGTGCGCAAGGTTATTTAATCAAAAACATTGAAACGAGCAGTTGGTTGGGATATCTTCGGGCAATCGCTTTTGAAGAAGGTGAAATTCCAGAAGACGTTAGTAGACAAATGTTACAAACGTTTCAATCGGCGATCCGTTCTGAATCCGTAGAATGGGAAAAAACGCTTGATTTTACACAACGTGAAATGGATATTTTAGAAGAAGTAGGTAGAGGTTTGACCAATCGCGACATCTCAACTCAATTATTTATTTCTGAACATACCGTCAAAAATCATCTCAAAAGTATGATGCAAAAAGCAAATGTGGACAATCGTGTAAAATTAGCTGCGTTAGCGCTCAAAATGACTCGAAAGAGTCATGGCAATTGATGAATCTCCGGTTATTGTTTACCTTGGGTAACATAACTTGGAGGGAGATCTGCAAAAATGAAATTTTCTGTAAAAAGAATGAGTCTGGCAATGGTTGTGGTAATTACGATGTTCTCAGCAGTTCCGGTTTCAGCACACATGGGCTGGACCCAAACGAATTCACCAATAACAGCAATTGGAGAATCTGCCTATGTTGAATTATTGGTTGGGAATCATACCAATGAACATCGCAGCTATCGTGTTGATGCAAATTGGGGGTCGATGAAACACAGTACTTTTGTATTTGATCCAAGTGGAAACAAAATTGATATTAGTTCTACGGAGTTTTATACTGGGGAAAATGATCCATCCGTTAAAAATTCAAACATTAATAATGAATATATCGCTTCATTTCGCGCGAACGAACCGGGCGCTTATATCATATCCGCACAAGGTGAGAGCGTTGCTTCCTATTCTGGTTATCCTACCTTAACAAAACGAAGTGCAAAATCGTTTGTTGCCGTGAGTGATATCACGAATATGCAGCGCGTTCAATCGTTACGAGGTTTTCAGCGTCAAGTCAGTCCGGATCGCGCAGAGTGGATTCCATTATTTAATCCTGCTGCGGTAAAACCGGGACAAGTTCTCAACGCTAAATATTTGGTGCGCGGTGTCCCAATGGCGGATGTTCATGTTAATGTGATTCGTCGTTCGACGAAGGATTCACTTGATTTGACGACGGATAAAGACGGGATTGTGACTTATACAGCTGGCCCCGCAGATTATTACCTCATTGCTGCGAAACCTGAATTGAAGGAAAAAGTTGAAGGCCAATATGATGCGATTAATTTTGAAGCAACAATGACTTATGTCATTCAGAATGGTACATTGAACGTAAAACCTGCAAAAGTACAAGCAATTCCTGACGTGTTTTTGAATGGAAAAGAAATTACGATTCCAGGTCTCAGTTATAAAAATGGCGTATATACAGCGCCAATCAATTGGTTGAAATTCAAGGTTTCGATATTTGCCGAGGGAACAGGGAATGTCAATCTTCGTAGATCACTTGAAGCAGCTGGATTTCAAGTAGAACAATTTGATGCAGTAGGAGCGATTCCCGCAATGATCGTGATTCGTAAATGAGTTATATTCGAATACTTATTTTTATGATTTTCAGTTTCGCCGCGACCTTTATGGTCGGCGGCGTTTCTGCGTTAGCGCATGCCTACTTAGATCATCCTTTGCCTGAAGCGGAGAGTCAATTACACGAATCGCCCAATCAGCTGATGTTGGGTTTTTCTGAAGATGTAGAAGAACAATTTTGTACAATCGCTTTGTTTCATGAAAATCGGACGGAGGTTACAATTTCCAAACCACTTCATGGTGGAAGTAATGATCAGTTAATCGTTGAACTCCCGCCGTTATCGGATGATGTATATGACGTGAACTGGCAAGTGTTATCGGTGGATGGACACGTTACAGAAGGTTCCTATCGGTTTTCGGTTAACCGTACGCTGCCAGAAATTCGTCCAGATGATGCCGTCGAAATCGGGTCAAATTGGGGAAGTGCCGAAGATTCGCAGTTGACTTCAGTCGTCGATCAAACGACACCGACGAAGAATGTAGGAGTAATAAAAGTAACGCCTAATAAAATAATCAACAATCAAATTGTTAGAAAAACGTTGGCACCATTAGAGACGAGCGTACCCACTACAGCTAATTTAGCAACACTTGTTCCTAGCGATACATCGACCATTGCTAAGGTTTCGGAAGATCGAAGTGTTCAGCCGGTTATCATTAAAAAACCGCTCACCATTCAGAATGAATCCATTGAAGACCAACATCAAATCGATATGATCCAGTGGCGAATCATTTTTTGGTTGTTAGTAATACTTATGGTATCGCCATTCGTAAACTGGGCGGGAATTCAATTTGTTTCAGAAACACATCGGTTCATTCATCGGATGGTTAGCATCATCATGGCAGGTTGGTTAGTTCAAATGGAAGTTCAACATTTGTCACATATGGCCGCAATCGTACAGCGAAGTTTCTACGAGATGATCACGGAATCGCAAATTGGGTATGGGATGGTTGCACGAATTGCAATTGTACTGTTCTTTTTAATTGTTATGCAATTCAATGTAGTCAAGGTTGTTTGGTTTAACCATCTCGCGGGACTGGCGTTGGTTTTTGCAATCATGTGGAACAGTCATTCCCATCCGTCTGGAACATTTTATACGATTGTGCAATGGTTATTTCAGACGTTCCATGCTTGGTTAGCCATCGGTTGGATTGGTGGGGTTGGCATGCTTTTGCTTATACGACCAGAACAAACAAAATGGGAAGAGTTTTCAAAACGTGCCCTCCGTGGAATGCTTATGTTGATCGTACTAGGTGTTTCATTAGCGCTTTTTCGAGTGCCCATCGAGATATGGATGTCACCCCATTGGTCTACTTATGTCGGATTACTAGCAATGAAAAGTGTCTGTGTGATTATCGTACTGGCATTTGGTTGGCTGTTAAGACGAAACATGCTAAGTAAACATGTTTATGTTTTGTGCAGCATCGAATTGTTGATTGGGTTCGTTATTTTTTGTTTGTCTGGATGGTTGTCTACGACTCCGTTACCTTCTTGAAGTTTTGCCACGAGAATGTCATATTCAAACATTGGGGATTTCCCTGCCGCTATGGTATCATATCGGTGGGGAATTTTATTTTGAGAAAGAAGGAACGGCAGTGAATCCCAGTAGTCTAGAACAGATCCGCCTACCTATGGTGGAGATCTATGAAACCATAGAGGGTGAAGGTCAAATGGCTGGATTTCCTACGGTGTTTGTACGATTGTTTGGTTGTCAATTGCGTTGTACTTGGTGCGATACACCTTATAGTTATGCGCCAGCAGAACCGGAAGAAATTGTTTCAATTCAAGATGTGTTGAATCGTCTTGAATCCTATTCTTCACGACGATTGTGTTTAACGGGTGGAGAACCATTGATCCATGGTGATCGTGTTGTCGAATTGTTGCGAGCTCTTGCTGCCAATCCGAAGTGGCTTGATATTCATGTTGAAACGAATGGTGCAGTTGATGTTTCGTCGTTTATCAATGCTGTTCCAGAAAAGCACATTCGTTATGTGATGGATTATAAACTACCAGGTTCTGGTGAGTACGATAAAATGAATGATGATTTTCTTCATGCACTACGTGAACAAGATGAATTGAAATTCGTGATTGCAGACGAAACGGATTATTTGGTTGCATGTTCTTTAATTCGTAAGGTTTCGATCAAGGCACAAGTTTTATTTAGTCCTGTATTTGAATCGATGCCTGCGAAATCGTTAGCGGAACGAATATTGGCCGACAAATTAGATCATGTGAAATTAAATATCCAAATGCATAAATTGATTTGGCCACCAGCGCAGCGCGGCGTGTAATGTTTGACTCTTTTGAGGAGGGTTTTGCAATGAATGAACGAACAAAAGCTGTCATTATTTTAAGTGGCGGATTAGATAGTACGACATGTATGGGTCTTGCTCAAGCGGAAGACCGTGAGTTATTTCCAATTACGTTCAACTACGGACAACGTCATGTGATTGAATTGGAATGCGCCAAGAAGGTAGCAGCCTATTATGGCGTTGTTGAGCGACTTAAATTGGTGGAATTGCCATTTCTCAAAGATATTGGCGGTAGTGCGTTAACGGATGAAACCATCGAGGTGCCCCGCGATGAATTGCAAACAGACCGGATTCCAGTAACCTATGTTCCTGGTCGTAACTTATTGTTTTTGTCACTGGCTGGTGCATACGCGGAAACAATCGGGGCGACGGAACTTTGGATCGGGGTAAATGCGCTTGACTATAGCGGTTATCCAGATTGTCGGCCTGAGTTTATCGCATCCATGGAAACGGTTTTGGCACAAGCGTTAAAAATGGGGGTTGAAGGAAAACCTGTGGTGATTCGGGCTCCGTTAATCCATTGGACGAAGGCCGAGATTATTAAACATGGTCTAGTTGTAAATGTTCCATATGAATTAACGACATCATGTTATGTTGGCAAAGAACAACCGTGCGGTCATTGTGATAGTTGTTTGCTACGCATGAAAGGTTTTGAAATGGCTGGTATGATCGATCCTCTGTTACTCAGTTGAAGTTAGATCGGAGTTGCTTTGTATGAGAGTATTACAAGCGCTTTTTTTTCCGCCGGAACAACCGGGTGGTGTTTCTTCGATGATTCCATATGTTCAGAAACGATTCGAAGAACTCGGTTGGGAGATGGAATTGTTTTCATTGCCAAAGCGTGTGCGAAATAAGGGGACGATGGATCTACCATTTCATGTGTTGGATATCGGGCCATATCAACACGACCCCATTGTCGCAAAATACTTGCAAACGTTTCGGGATTATATGTGGTGGTCCGCGATGCGATTGGAAGGAAGAGCGTTTGATTTGATTCATGCTCACCATCCAATTGTCGCGATAACGATGAAGTGGTTATATCCGAATACACCCGTCATGGCAACAATACACTCTAGCTATGAAAGGGAATTGTTGTTAAATAACAAAATAGACCGAGATAGTTTGGCGCATCGTTTTCTGACAGCGATCTATCGTGAATTGGAACTTCAAGTTGATCGGCTAGTGACCGTTTCTGAATCGTTTCGTACCTATTTACGTCCGTATATGAATAATGTTGATCGGATTGAAGTCTTACCGAATGGTTTTGATGAAAATCGTTTTAAGCCGATGCCACATCATAATCCGGTGACTCAGTTGTTAACTGTCTGTCGATTAGTTCCTGCTAAGGGAATCGATGTGTTATTGCGAGCGTGTTCAGCATTAAAAGACAGTGGACATTCTTTTGTCCTTCATGTCATCGGTGACGGTCCAATACGCGTGGAACTTGAACAAATGGCTCGTGACCTAAACATTTACGAAGAAATTATATTTTATGGATATATGCTTCATCCCGAGAATTTCATGCCGTTTTCGGATGTGTTTGTACTACCCTCGCGTGCCGAAGCGTTCGGCTCGGTATTTGCTGAAGCAGCACTATGCAAGTTGGCTTTAGTCGGAACCGATGTTGGCGGAATTGCCGAACAAATTCGTCACGGCGAAAATGGTTTGCTCGTGCCAGTGGATAATGTAGAGGCATTGACCGATGTTCTCTCGATGTTAATTAATGATCGCAACCAACGAGTTACACTTTCCGAACGAGCATGGCAAGTTGCAATTGATCAATACTCATTAGAACGAGTAATGGAACGTCTGACGACGATCTATCAACAGTATTTGTAATACGCTAGGAATCCGATTAAAAGTGGGCCTAATCTTCCTGATCTTTAGGGGATTAGGCCATTTAAATAAATGTACAGGGCGGCTTATCGATATTTCACCCATCACGTTGAGTTGAAAATGTATATTTCTGAAATTCCTGCTTTGTAATAATATTTATTATAGTCAAATATATCAGATTATTTAAACATTTTTGATATGAGCAAAAACATCACAATATTTGCAATTTTGTCATAGACTTTTTCGTTCAGAATGTGCTAAAATAATGCTATGTAAACGGTTACAGCATAAATTGTGGAATTTTCTAAAAATGACCATGATTTTAGCTCCGCTGCAACTAAGTGATAGAGAGGAAGAAATATGTGAAGTATCGTTTTTGTCCGATTTGTGGTTCCTATTTGAACACAAAAGACAAGTCAAGTTTGCCGTCATGTCCATCGGGTCACTACACTGTACAATCTCAACTCGGAGTTGAGGTCGCGCCGATCATTGCACGAAAAGGTGCAATTGTTCTTGAACGCAACAAAGAAGGCGGTTGGAACTTGCCAACAGCGACAGTACAAGCTAGTGCATCACCGGTACATACGATTCGTGAATTAACGCAATCTATTGTACTTTGTGAAGTAAACGTTGGGGCGCTCGTTAACTTGCGTAGCACAAAAAATGCATGCACGTTATTTTATGAAGCAGAACCAGAAAATACCGGTACATTAGCAATCGCACATCAATGGTTTTCGATTGACTCGATCCCTTGGAACAACATTACGAACAACGTTCATCGTGAAGTTCTGGTAACTTGGGTTCAACAGCACGTTTCGAAAACACGCACATTGGTCAGTGTTAGCTAATTTAAAAAACTCGGGTGGGTAGCCATCCGCTTGTTTTTGCCCAATACATAAAACGTTTGCACGCAAACTTGAACATTCGTACACGGAATGATACAGTAAACACATAATTCACACACATCGAATTTACGGAGGTTTACGAAAATGGAAAACATGTATCCAACAATTTTATTAGTACATACTGTTTTTGGTTTGGCATTGATTATTTATTTATTATTTCCAGTAGTTATTGCATGGTTGCGCGGTGCTACGACAAACACTCAAGTATCCACATTAAATGTGTTACAGAACATTAATCGGGTCGGACAATTTTTATTAATCATACAATTTTTCTCCGGTGGAATGATGATGACTCATGCAAAATATTCAACCATGTGGATGGCTGTTATTACAATACTACTTGTTGCAATCGGTGCATTTACAGGTATTATGGCAAAACCAATGAAAAATTGGAAGTTAGCGATTGAAACAGGTCAAGATGCTGTGACGTATAACAAAGTTATGATTTTAAGTGTTTTGAATGCATTGGCATATGCGGTTATTTTATTTATGATGTATCATCCAATGTATCGCTAAGTTTCGGTAGTGGAATCACAAACACTGCAATGAGCCATACCATGCAACAAATTCCTGCGATGGGATACAAGTACGATACGATCCATGGTAATGGGATAAAACTACATCCAAATAAGATGGAACCAATGATGAAGATTTCGTTATTGGTTCTTTTTTGTTGAGCTGATTTTGATTTTAAGATGCTAAACAATCCGCATAAAAAGGTAGTGAGTAACTCTCCAAGAACGATCAATTCATAAACGAGCGAAATGAATTGACCGTGATTTTTCACAAATAGCAAAAGTGGCATTTCATGATGCCATTGTGTTGTACCAAGTAATTGTAATGCTTGACAAGTTAGCATAATGAGAACGTTTAATATAAGTGAGACCAAAAGTGCGGTTTTGTAATGTTTGTTTGACTGATTTAACTTGATTGCCAATGGGGTTAGTACGCTTTGAGATAATCCAATATTTAAGCTTGTGTAGATCAATGGATGGATCAATAGATTTGGGTCGAGAACGTCGTCCATCGCTGTGATTGTTTGCCATGTAGGAAATGAGAAAAGACTTGTTGATAAATACGGAATGACGAGACCTAAGAAAATGACAAAACCGATACTGATGATGCTACTTGCACTGAGAATAGCAGATAAACCTTTGGAAACGATCCAACAAGAAATGAGAATAAACAATAGTGCACCAAACCAGCGGGGGATATGCCACTGTTGATTCATTAACGCACCAGCGGCGGATACCATCGTCAAATTCATCATCCAAAACATACATTGGGTAATAAGGTTTAAATAGGTTGAAAAGGGTTTTCCAAAATGCAATTCGTTGCGTAACTTCCAACATGTTTGCTTGAAATACGCTAGCCTTGGTAACATAAAGATCAACACGAAGGAGCAAATGATTGTATTTAAAATGATCATGAAGTACATTTGATTACCAAATCGGGCAAAAAATCGGATCATTTCTTGTCCGCTAGCAAACCCTGCGCCGACCATCGTGCCGAGTACGGCAAATGTAGCGTGCAACACGGAACCTTCTGGAAACATGCAAATCGCTCCTTCCTTAAATCACTGTATGTTTCATGTTTGAGGATCATTCAGTTCTAGTCGTTCGTGATTATGTCAATAATTGTCCGAAAACAGCATGGATGTTGAAAAATAACTTGAAAATGCCTAGTTCACTGTGATATTTTTTTCAAAATAGGATGTGTGGAGGTTGAACGGCGTGGAGCAATTAAAACAAAAAATTCGTGAAGAAGGCGTTATTCTATCCCAACAAGTGCTCTCGCTTGATTCGGTGTTAAATCATCAAATTGATCCGCAACTTATGATGGAGATGGGGAAAGAATTTGCGGCAAGATATGCAGGAAATCACATCACGAAAATCGTAACCGTTGAATCATCAGGAATTCCGATTGCATTTGCGACCGCATATTTTTTAAACGTACCAATGGTATTTGCCCGCAAGAAAAAAACGCGTGTAATGGACGAAGATTCATTGGTAGAACGAGTTCCTTCATTTACAAAAGGCTTTGTGACCGAACTTGTTATCTCACGAAAAATGGTATTGCCGACCGATCATGTGTTAATCATCGATGATATTTTGGCGAATGGTGAAGGATTAAAAGCATTGCATCGGATGATTGGAACAATTGGTGCACCGATCGTTGGACTTGGTGTTGCGGTCGAAAAAACGTTCCAAAAAGGAAGTTTAGCATTCAGGGAAATGGGTGTACGCGTTGAGTCACTCGTAAAAATTAACTCGTTAGCAGACGGAATTATTCATATGGATTGATTTTCATATGAATAGGACTTTTAATTGAACCGAATCTTCGACTATAATATAATTAATCCGACGATAAGGAGAGACGATAATGGCTTCTAAACAAGTACATGATTATATGGTTTCGAGACTAACTGATGCGAAGACGACATTTGAGCGGGCACTTGATTGCAAGCACACGGGATTTGATGATTTGTATCCCTACATGACTGAGCACCCGCAATTTTTCTGGTATAAACGATATGTGGCATGGGCAGAATTATTAACCATTGTTAACGTCTCGGAAGGTTTGAATATTGAGTGGAAAAGTTTATTTACTCCAAAACAGTCAGACTACATTACGCTCAAAGTAATGTCTGCTTCTGTACTTGATTACTGGTATGGAGTAAATAAAACAGAACCTTCGGTTCAAGAACAAAATCCATAATTGAAATTCGGAAGACCTTTCTGCCCGACAGGGGGAATGGTCTTTTTTGCTTGTCAAGAATCGCCTGAAAGGAGTGCACGTATGACTGCACCATTAATAACAGATGATTTGCTAGAAAATTGGCGACTTAAGGGAGAGTTAGTTCGCGTCATTCGCGATGTAAACATAGAAAATGACGTGATTGGTTTGGTCGCAGCATGGAATGATCAACAATTATTAATCCGTAAGCGAAACAAGAAAGTGGTTGAATTGGCAAGAAGTTATTATATCCAATCGGCCTCCGCTGAACGAAAGGTGGACGGCTGGTTATGAGCTTCTTGCGTTTTAATGTTCTGAGCTCCATGTACGTATTGTTTATGATTTTTGGTGGAGTTCTCTTTCCTGTGGTTGCTGCAAATTCATTGTTTCAAGCGAACGGTTGGGTGGGCGGAGCGTTTGATCAATCGCCGGATGCGGTCCAATTTGATGCCGACCATCTGACGATTTTAAATAAGAAACTTAATGATTCTAGATGGAAACAAACCATTCAGGTACCCAAAGGATCGAATTTACATTTCCATGCGTCTGTGTTGACGCAAAATGTCAGTAATGAAGGACTTGGAGTTAACTGGTCGATCGAAGATGGTGTGATACACTCTGAATCGTTACACGGTTCGAGTAACGGGTGGGTCGATTTGGATTGGTATTTACAAATTCCAGGTCAAGACGATGGTCAACTAATCCCGTTAACTCCGACCATAGGGATCGGTGGTTATGGTTCTGTAAGCACTGGACAAGCATCATTTGATCAATTATCCGTTGAGACGACAGATGTCATTCCTGTCGATGTACAAGTTTCTGTGCTTGAAATGCCAGGCGAGTCAAATGAACAACCGATCGTTGTGAATCCAACGGCAGATGAAAAACCCCCACTTGGTGTTGTGAAATACGCGGCACCAATATGGCAATGGATTGCACTAATTGTAAGTATTGTTGTGTTTTTGATTTGGTCGATTCGCTGGAAAATCACAAAATCGGAAATGAAAAAATCAGAACTCCCGGTTGGAATGCATATTGATGTATGGGATGGACTTCGCGGGTTAGCGATTTTACTAGTGGTATGGTTCCATGTTTGGCAAGTCACATGGTATAACGTACCAGGCACAGAGTGGGCAGGCCCCGCAGGGTTTATTGGGGTTGAGATCTTTTTCTTTATTAGTGGATGTTGTTTGTTTTATCCGTATGCCCGTTTTATGTGGGAGAAACGTACACAACCGCAAATTGGACATTTCTTCTACCGTCGAATGATCAAGATTTTACCATCGTACTATTTATCGCTGATTCTGTTTGTGACGGTTTTACAACCAGAATTTTGGCAACATCCCAATGCAATCAAAGAGCTAGCGATGCATATTTTCTTTATCGAAAATTTTGATAGTGGTGTCGCTTCGTCAATAAATGGCGTCTATTGGTCACTCGCTGTGGAAGTTCAGTTTTATTTGATCTTTCCATGGATTGCAATGGCGATGGTTCGTCGTCCAATCGTAGTTGGAAGTCTCATGATTGCTGGAGCAATTGGATACCGTTGGTATGCGGAAGTTGTTGCGCTTCAACAGGTTGCAAAGGGATTAAATCATTCGTTTGGCGCGTGGATGCATCAATTGCCTGCGGTACTTGATTTATTTGCGATGGGTATGTTGACTGCATTGATTATTGTCATGTTCCGCGCACGTAAGCATGCGCTATGGATGTTGAATTCGATTTCATCAAAATGGTTGGCGATGAGTTCATCGATTTTTGCATGTGTAGCCTTCGTTGGAATGATTAAATGGTTGTTTGACAATCGATTCGATGGTCAAGAAATTTGGCAGGCGCATTACCGATGGCTAATCGGATTGATCTTGATGTTTATCGTTATCGGCGGAGCATTCGCATGGCGCGGATGGCAAAAAGCAATTGCAAACCCGGTTTTGGTGTTTTTATCTTTAATTTCGTATAATCTATATATTTGGCACCAATGGGTGGCGCGGACATGGGCGGAATCGAAATATTTCGTTCCGTTAACTGCTGACCCGCATCAAGATCCAATGTGGGAAATGAATGTATGGATCGTATCCGTATTGTCTGCAATTGCATGGACAGGAATCATTACGTGGCTTTTCGAACGGCCACTACTCAAACATGGATTCAAAGGTGTCGTTGAGCAAATGAAATTATGGAGGCTAATACGTCGATGAGTGATACAAAATTAGCAGTTGCCCAGTGGATTCAATCATTCGTTCCAGAAATGAGTGTAGATCAATTAGCAGGATTAATTGAATATCCACCAAATCCTGAACTGGGGGACTTATCTTTACCTTGTTTTAAGTTAAGTAAAATCATGCGCAAATCGCCTCAGCAAATTGCCGAAACATTACAAACACAAGCAGTAGGTCATCCGCTCGTAAAACATACGATTGCGATCAATGGTTATTTTAACTTGTTCTTAAATCGTGCAGGTGTAGCTGCAAAATTAGTACAAGAAATTTTGAACGCCCCCCTTCGATTTGCATCTTCTACGGAGGGAACAGGAAAGAAAGTCGTCATTGACTACTCGTCGCCAAACATTGCAAAACCGTTTCATGTTGGTCATTTGCGTTCCACAATGATTGGTAATGCACTTCGGAATATTCACGAACATCTTGGATATGAAGTCATCGGGATCAACCATCTTGGTGACTGGGGAACCCAGTTCGGAAAATTAATTGTTGCCTATCATACGTATGGTACATCAGTACCAGTAGATGAAGTATCCATTCAAACGCTTCTCGATTGGTATGTGAAGTTCCATGATGATGCGAAAGAGAACCCAGCGCTTGAAGATGAAGCACGCTCTTGGTTTACAAAACTCGAAAATGGTGATGAAGCGGCAACGAAATTATGGCAATGGTTCAAACAAGTAAGTATGGATGAATTCGAGCGCATGTATAAAAAGTTAGACGTAACCTTTGATTCATATAATGGTGAGAGTTTTTATAATGATCAATTGCCTGGCGTCGTAGCATCGCTTCGCGACAAGGGATTACTCCGACATGACGAGGGAGCGGTACTTGTCGACTTGGAAGCGTTCAATATGCCACCATGTTTAATTTTGAAAAAAGATGGAAGTTCCTTATATGCAACTCGTGATTTGGCAGCGGCAATTTACCGCGCACAAACTTATGCGTTTGAAAAATGTATATACGTGACGGGTTCACCGCAAATTTTACATTTCCAACAATGGTTTAAAGTGATTGAAATGATGGGATTTGATTGGCACAATAAGTTATTGCATGTTCCTTTTGGTCAAGTAAGTTTGGGCGGGGAGAAATTTTCGACGCGCAAAGGGAATGTTGTGTTGCTTGAAGATTTGATCAGCCAAACGATTGCTAAAACGAAAGAAATTATGGCGGGTCGTGCACTACCGAATGCGGATGAACTTGCAGAACAAGTTGGGATCGGTGCTGTTGTATTCGGAGATTTAAGTCACAACCGAATGAAAGATATTGTGTTCTCTTGGGAAGATATGTTGAACTTTGAAGGTGAAACAGGACCTTACGTTCAATATTCTTATGTGCGAACTTGCAGTATTTTGCGCAAAGCGGAGTTATTAGAGGGGATGAGTGCGGAGTGGATCGCTATGATTTCTTCTGAACATGAAGCATGGGAAGAAGGTCCGGCTTTTGCATTGATCCAAGAATTAGTTCGTTTTCCTGAGCGTGTACAACAAGCGGCTGATAAACTTGAACCCTCGATCATTACGCGTCATTTAATTGATATTGCACAAGCATTTAATCATTTTTATCATACATCACAAATTTTAGTTGATGATGAAGTTGTGCGTATTATTCGATTGTCAATCGTTGCTGCCGTTAAAAACACACTTGCATTAGGGTTACGGATGATTGGTGTAGCCGCTCCAGAGCGAATGTAATTAATGTTTTTTCTCTAAATTAAAGGAAGTTATAGCGTCCGTTACGAATTATCAATCGTAACGGATTTTTTTGATGTCCATTCGCTGAGGGCGGTGTTTATACATGCAACAAAATGCACGAAAAATAAATCCAGTAATTTTGTTTGCTGTTTTTTTTGGTGTGTTAGCATTGATTATTACGGTAAGTATCTATTCCAGTACGGTATCACGAAATACAATTCGAGAACAGGCCGCAGAGTCAACCGAACGAACGGTAAGTCAAGTTCGTGATAAATTGGATTCACAATTGGCTCGGATCGAAAGTCTGCTTAAACAAGTGCATTTTGATCCAACATTGCGGGATATTCTCAAAGTTTATCCTAATCCGCCTGAAAATGAGGTAGATCGACTGCAATTATATGATCAAGCATCAAAAATTCTTGGTGGTTATTCGAGCACGATGAAATACATTGATGGTATTCATATTTTTAGTGATAAATTTTTGAAAAAAGTAAGCACCGATGCTATTAAATTGCAAAATGCCGGTCCAGAATCTCGGTTAAGTATTATTTTTGATGAAACAAATATCGGTTGGTTACAAAAAATGAATGCTGATGAACGTACGCCAATTTGGGTTCCTGTGACGAAAAATGGTTTTTTGCGCAGTGCAAATTTAAGTGCAATTAAAGATTATGCAGGGCCAACGTTTTCAATTGGCAAACGCTATGCGAACATTAAACGCCAAGATGGACAAGGTTTTTTTATTGTAATTAATTTAAATGTGAAATTTTTGCGTGAATTATTCCAAAACGTTGATTTGGGTTCGGGTTCAAAAGTATATGTAACGGATGCGAATGGAAAGATTATCTATGCAAAACAAGAAGAGTTAATCGAAACGCAAATTCCATTGGACCAAAGTCTAATACCTTTGCAGGGAAGCAAAATTGTAACATTGGATGGTCAAGAACAATTATTGTTACATGAAACATCGGTTTCGTCTGGTTGGCATGTCGTTGGTACATTACCAACAGGACAATTGTTTAGTGATGTGACCCGGACGTCCAATTATATGTATCTTGTTCTTGGCTTGCTCGTAGTGGTTATGGCGATCACGTATTTATTAATCCGTCGTTTTATTATCGTGCAGGATCGCCTACAACTTCAATCTGCTCAATTATTACGAAAAAATGATGAACTCGAACAAATGGATCGATTGAAAGATGATTTTCTGGCGAACACATCACATGAATTGCGTACACCAATCAACGGAATTATCGGGATTACCGAATCGCTCGTTGATGAATTTGAAAATAGTAATGAGTCTATAAAAAAAGACTTAAATATGATCATCAATAGCGGTCGTCGTTTATCCAATTTGGTCAATGATATATTGGATTTTTCCAAACTACGCAATAGTAAATTGGATTTGCATCTTGGAATTGTTGATTTTCCTAGTGCACTCGACATGACACTCGGTTTGTTAAAACCGTTGATTGGGAAAAAACGCTTGGAAATTATTAATGAACTTGAATTTATGAAACCGGCAGAGTTAGAGAAATTAAAGATGGTTGCGGATGAAAATCGAATTCAACAAATTTTGCATAATATTATTTCAAATGCGATTAAATTTACCGAAGTTGGCCGAGTTGAAATCAATGCGTATACGATCGGCACAATGGTCGTGTTCCAAGTGTCGGACACGGGGATTGGTATTCCTGAAGATAAATTGGATACAATCTTTAATTCATTTGAACAAGTAGACGGTTCTACTGCACGAAAATATGGTGGTACCGGATTGGGATTGTCAGTCACGAAACAATTGGTTGAACTACATTTTGGTTCCATTAAGGCCGAATCACAGCATGGTTCTTGGACTCGGATTACTGTACAAATTCCGATGGCTGATCCTGCATCTGTGCCGAGTGAAAATAATGTTCAGTTGTCTCGTGCGATGGTTGAACTTGATGAAGTGCATGAACCTGATGTGATCAACCAAAGCAATGAAGGGATGAAGTCACACGGGAAAGTACTCGTTGTTGATGATGAACCGATAAATTTGCAAGTCATTTTGAATCATTTACGCAAAATGGACTATGAAGTAAAAACGGCAGACAATGGTATCGATGCGAAAGAAATGATTCGCAATGGCTATCGACCTGATTTGATTTTGCTTGACGTCATGATGCCAAAGTTATCTGGTTTTGATTTGGTGCGGTTATTAAGACGTGAATTTCCACAAGAGGAATTACCAATTTTGCTATTAACGGCAAAAAATACACCCACAGACGTCGTTACTGGATTCGAATCGGGTGCAAATGATTATTTGGTAAAACCATTTACGAAAATGGAATTGATCGCACGTGTAGATTTACACATGAATATGGCAAAAAAACATCGTCAACTGATGTTAATGTCAAAAAATGTGATGAGGTTGCTTGATGAAAACAAAATAAAATATCAATCCAACGTGGTTGGAGATGAATAATTGAACAAGACGTCCATATTTGCATCCGTTGGTGTAAGTAGGTCGTCTTTTTTATGTTCAGATGGTTGCCTTCAGGCGCTGTTTTGGGCGATAATGGTACAGTTGAGAATGCATAATAAAGGGCGGGAACGAAACGAATGATATCGACAGAGAATATTTCCTTACAATTTGGCGGTCGTACACTGTTTGAAGATGTAACGATCAAATTTAATCCAGGTAACTGTTACGGATTAATCGGGGCAAATGGCGCAGGGAAATCGACCTTTTTGAAAATTTTGTCTGGCCAAGTAGAACCAACACGAGGAAATGTATTTGTTCAACCTGGTGAACGGATGGCTGTTTTGAAGCAAAACCAATTTGAATTTGATGAATTTCCAGTGCTAGAAACTGTAATTATGGGTCATCAGCGTTTGTACGCGATCATGAAAGAAAAGGACGCAATTTATGCGAAACCGGATTTCAATGATGATGATGGGATGAAAGCAGCTGAATTGGAAGGCGAGTTCGCGGACCTTAACGGTTGGGACGCAGAATCCGAAGCAGCTGGACTTTTGAATGCACTTGGTATCGATAAAACGTTGCATGAAAAGACGATGAAAGAACTTGAAGGTAGCGAAAAAGTCCGCGTACTTTTAGCGCAGGCGCTTTTTGGTCGTCCGAATATTTTGCTCCTCGATGAGCCGACGAACCATTTGAACTTGACTTCAATTGAATGGCTTGAGAACTTTTTGGCTTCCTATGAAGGTACAGTTATTGTTGTATCCCATGACCGTCACTTCTTGAACCAAGTATGTACGCACATCGCAGATATCGACTTCAGTAAAATTCAAATGTATGTCGGTAACTATGATTTTTGGTATGAATCCAGTCAATTAGCACTTCAATTACAACGTGAATCAAATAAACGTGTCGAAGAGAAACGGAAAGAACTCGAAGAATTCATTCGTCGTTTCAGCGCGAATGCATCGAAGTCTAAGCAAGCGACATCACGTAAAAAATCGCTTGAACGATTGACACTTGAAGACATTAAACCGTCAACGCGTAAATATCCTTTCATTAATTTCAAAGCTGAGCGGGATGCGGGTAAACAATTATTCTCGACAGAAGATTTGACAGTGACAATGGATAATGAAGAAGTGTTATCGAAGTTGAATTTAACGATCCATCGTAATGATAAAGTTGCATTTATCGGCGGGACGGGTGCTTCATATACTGCTTTATTTGAAACGATTACTGGATCATTAGAGAAAACAAGTGGTACGTTCACTTGGGGTGGTACAGTCAAATACGCATATTTCCCGAAAGATAACATAACCTATTTCCAATCGTCATTGAACTTGATTGACTGGCTCCGTCAATATTCGGTTGAACAAGATGAAGCGTTCATCCGTGGATTCCTTGGTCGAATGTTATTTTCAGGGGAAGAAACGTTGAAGGCGGTTAATGTAATCTCTGGGGGAGAACGTGTACGCTTAATGTTGTCTCGTATGATGTTATTAGCACCGAATGTACTCATTTTCGATGAACCTACGAACCATTTGGACCTCGAATCGATTACAGCACTAAATAACGCATTGATTCAATACGATGGCACGATCTTGTTTACATCTCATGATTTACAATTTGTCCAAACGATCGCTAATCGTGTCGTCGAAATTACACCACTCGGCAACATGGATAAAATCGGCACGTATGATGAGTATTTGGTACACCCTGATGTTAAAAAATTCCGCGAGAAATTTGCGGTGAAAAAATAAATTAATGAACTTATCTTGCCACCTGTTCTCAATGAACGGGTGGTTTTGTTATGATAACGATAAATAGATAAGTGAAAACATATTCGTCCAAGTGCGACGTTTTTGGAGGTTCATGGTGAACAAGACAAAACCTTACCTTTTTATGCTGATGATGGTTTGTTGTATCGTTATAACGACTGCTTGTTTGTCTGATATTAAGTTGCCCAACATTAAGTTGCCAGAAAAAGAAACTGAGGATCTCATTGAATGGTCTTATACCGGTCCTGGAAATCCAGGTCATTGGGGTGAGTTGGATTCAACGTATGTTGAATGTTCTACCGGTCAGAAACAATCGCCAATCAATATGGTCACCGAAAAAATTAAATCAACAGATAAAAGAAATGAAAAAGTAGTCCCAATAGAGTTTTATTTGCAGCCGATGGAGGTTGGCTTTATTAATAATGGGCACACGATTCAAATCACAGGGATCAATTCTCATAACACGATGACAGTTGATGGAAAATCGTATCGGTTCAAACAAATTCATTTTCATCATCCTGGGGAGCATCAATTTAATTTATCAGCATATCCGATTGAAATTCATTTTGTACATCAAACCGACGATGGATCAGAATATGCGGTGTTAGCGGTTATGGTTAAACCAGGTAAAGAAAATCTTGAACTAAAAAAGCTGTGGGATATATTCCCAGATGTTAAGACAGATACCCAAATTAAAGTGGCATCTCAAATTGATCCTCGTGAATTATTGCCAAATAATATTCGTTCGTATCGGTACAATGGATCGTTAACGACACCGCCATGTTCAGAAAAAGTTCACTGGGTTATTTTGAAAAAGGCAGTAGAATGGTCACAAGAACAGATTGATTTATTCGCAAAAGCTTTTCCAAATAATTCACGTCCAATTCAATATTTAAATGATCGACCAATTTTGACCGAACCAAAAGATGCAAAAACAGAGTTTAATAACAATCCGAACGGATCGCCAGATCCTTCGGGTTCACCAACTCCGAAATCATCAACGGCTCCAACCAAATGAATAATTACAAAATGCCAAAGATGGTGTGGGCACTAGGTTGGGTTAGTTTATTTACAGATTGGTCAACACATATGGTCACGGTGTTGTTTCCTCTATATTTACAAAGTGTGATGCAAGTACCGATCTCTTCGATCGGTTGGATTGAAGGCATTGCTGAAGGGCTTTCAGGAGTTATGAAATGGCTCGGAGGTCGTGCGGTAGATCGGGCGAATCGTCATAAAAAATGGCTACTTTGGGGCTATGGAATTAGTAATTTTTCGAGAATGCTGTTATTAATATGGGGTTCCGCGTTGTCGGTACTTAGCGTCCGTTTGTTAGATCGATTCGGTAAAGGGCTACGCGTTGCCCCGAGGGATGCTTTGATTGCTTTGCATGCAGATCCGAAACATCGCGGGGCAGTTTTCGGATTTCGTCGTATGATGGATACGATCGGAGCGACGATTGGACCAGTTTGTGCGTCAATCGTGATGTATTTGACGCAACAAAATTTTGGATGGGTATTTGGGTTAGCGATGATTCCAGGTATTTTAGCCGTGATTGTCTTATTATTATATGTTAATCCCCAAAAAGAGATTGTACCTAATCTGTCAGCAAGCGAACATCTACAAGGACAGGTTCAAACCGAAATTCAACTGGGGAAGCCGTTTTTCATTTTTACAGCGGTTATGTCAGTGTTTTCGATCTTTAATGTGTCTGACGCATTTTTATCGTTACGTGCTGCAGATGTGAACATTTCGTTTGCGTTCGTCCCTTTGTTATTTATGCTCGTACAAGGTGTGAGTGCATTGTTTTCGATACCAGCTGGTAAGTTGGCTGATCGGATTGGAAAGCATTATGTAATATGTATCGGTTTGTTTGTATATGCGATTGTGTATGCGATCATCGGGAATGTGAACCATCCGGCGATCATCATTTTATGTTTTGCAGGATATGGCGTATTTTACGCGTGCACTGATGGTGTGCAGAAGGCTTATATTACTGATATGGTACCTGAAGGACATCGTGGCCGAGCGATGGGGATTTATCAGGCTTGGACAGGTATTGCACTTCTGCCTGCCAGCATTATGGGAGGATATATTTGGCAAATTTTCGGTTCTCGTATCATGTTTAGTGGATGTGCAGTGGTTGCGGCATTAACTGCAATTGTGGTCGGTATGAAATGGGGCGCAAGGGAATGACTGGATATAATCGCGTTCGTCCGTGGGTGCGTTACTGGGCACGAACGCTTGATTTGATTGTTTTTGAGTTTGTATTAAGTAAGCTCTCTCATCTGATCAATTCACAAGCGTTTGATGCGATTCCTAGTTGGGTGTGGGGAGTTATTGTACTTCTTGCATGGATTCCAATCGAGGCAATTTGCCTCACAACGTGGAGCACAACCCCAGGAAAATGGCTGATGAATACGCATGTTTATCATGAAAATGGGTTGCCTTTATTGTTCGAACAAGCGTTATATCGTTCATTTCTAGTTTGTATGCGCGGGTTTGCATTTGGATTGCCAATCGTGAGTTTATTTGTTGCGAATGACGTATATCGTGATTTACTCCGATTTGGGATCACGAGTTATGATCGTGAATTGAAATTAATGGTGTGGCATCGTCCGATTGGTTTTGCAAGAATTTGTGGATCAATTGCTGTCATCGGAATTTTGGTCATGTTAACAGTGATGGATATGGTATTAGCGATGCTAAAGTTCTTAAATTCAAGCACACCGAATGAGCTGACGACGAATCTGATGAAATTATTGTTTTAAGAACAGGAAGGACCTGTTTACACATTCCGCCAATATGGGGATGTTTGTGTAATCAGGTCCACTTTTATATTGAAATAAGTTGAAATTAACGTTGATTCAATCCGTATCAAATCTTAGTTACATCCAATAATTGTCCCTGTAAATGTTAGTTTAAAAGTGCACCACCATGACAGTTGAAAAGTGCACCACAGAATACGATAAATACTCCATGTTTTTGAAGTGAATGAACATGGAGGTTTGGGAGCTGTGATTCAATTGTCAGAGAAACAAAACATCATATTAATG
>CANHGK010000017.1 GCA_947460235.1 Paenibacillaceae bacterium
AAAATTAAAGATGCTGTTGATGGCGGCGCAATTCAGCGTGTGGTTGTTATTGGCGGAGGATATATTGGAATTGAGATGGCGGAAAACTTGCTTGATCGAGGTTTGAATGTCACCGTGATCGAAGCGGGTAAACATATTTTGTCGCCGTTCGATGATGATATGGCGCCTTGGATTGAGAAGGAAGTTCGTGCGAAGCTTCCATCACTTGTTACTGGTCAAAAAGTATTGGAACTGAACGCAAATGATACGGCAATTGAAATTGTCCTGGATTCAGGCGAACGCATACATGCGGAATTGATTGTTTTAGCCATCGGCGTTTCGCCAGACACTGAATTTTTAGTGGATAGCGGCATCACACTTGGTTCACGAGGTCATATTATTGTTAATGAAAAAATGAACACATCGGTGACGAACGTCTATGCGGTCGGAGATGCGGTGGAAGTGACACATTTTGTTAACGGTCAAAAAGCAACAATTCCACTTGCAGGACCAGCAAATAAGCAAGGTCGTATTGCTGCAGACCAGATTGCTGGAATCGATACGGGATATTCCGGTACGCAAGGAACAGCAATTATCAAATGGTTTGAATGGACGGCAGCATGCACAGGCATGAACGAGCGCACGTTGAAACAACTTGGTGTACCATATAAAGTGGTACATGTGCATCCGCAATCGCATGCCTCTTATTATCCAGGTGCTTCACAAATTACCTTGAAGGTTATTTTTGATCCTCAATCGGGTAGAATACTTGGCGCACAAGGTTTCGGAAAAGACGGTGTAGATAAACGGTTGGATGTCATCGCAACGGTAATTCGCTTACGGGGCACCGTTAATGATTTGGTCGATCTTGAACTTTGTTACGCGCCGCCATTTTCCTCGGCGAAAGATCCAGTAAACATGGCTGGTATGGTCGCTGAAAACATAATGGAAGGGTTAAGTGATGTGGTGACTGCACTAGAGTGGTTGGAAGCGGCGCCAGAAGCGACTAGCGATATTCAATTAGTGGATGTCAGGACTCCAGCAGAACATGCACAAGGAAATATTCCGGGGTCTGTGAACATCCCAGTTGATCAATTGCGAACAAGATTATCAGAGTTGGATTCCGGCAAACCGGTGTGGGTATATTGCAGAGTGGGATACCGCGGGTATACAGCAGCAAGAATTTTGTTGCAACATGGATTTGGTGAAGTGAAAAATTTAACTGGTGGCTATTTGTCATATGCCGCGCTCATTTAAAACAAATAAGGGGAACCTCTTTATACAAAAGGAGGTTCCCACCATTTTTTATGCCAACCTAATTCACTGCGAATCATATTTCCGGCAACGTCAAAGTATAAATTAATGCCAAATGGCATTTTGCGTTTATAACGGAAGCGACGGTCTCGAAGTGAAATCATACAACCATCGGTCAACTGATGAATGGTGGTATGCACCCGCTGTGCGAATCCTAAAAAAGTACGTACGCCATCTAAATTGCTCGCTTTTTCTACCAATTCATTGATCGGTTGTTCTGCGGGAAGACGGTGGAACAACCGGATCTTTTTCCCGTTTAATTCACCAAGCAATAGGTGATTTTCAGTTTGCACTTCATATTGCCACTGCCACGGCCAGAACTTCGGTGCAAGTTTGATTCCTTCGGACTGTAATCCGAATCGAGCGCGAATTCGCTTTTTTACACGGATGCGCCAAGATATTCGATACAAAATCCACAATGTCATGGAGCAATAAATCAAGTGCCAGCACCAACCATTTGTACTTGGATCGATGAATGTAATGATTACCCCACTGAGATGCATCGCAAACAAAATTGGATCGAAAATCGGCAGAACATCTGCATGAATCCATTTTTGTGAAAAAGGCAATAACCACTTTGTTCCGTAGTTATTCAATATATCTAACCCAACATGCATTCCAATGCCGAGCATTGATGCCAACCAAATCGGCCAAAACGATGCGTTCGACTGAAAAAAAAGGATCATCCAAGTAATCGCAGTTGCAAGGATTGGCCACATTGGCCAAGCATGGGACCATGAACGGTGATATTTTAAATAATATTCAAATCCTTTTGTGCGAATTACAGAATCAAGGTCAGGAACTAGTGATCCGACAAATGCGGCAATGGCGATGCCTTTTAATGTATTTATATTTGTCACTCCGATGTCTTTTGCAACTTGCTGCAAAAATTGTCCGAGTGAATAGCCAGTCAACATATGCGTTAAACTATCCAAATTAAATCACTCCTTTGTCTCATGATAAACAATAGGAGTTAACGCAATTCTGATGATTTGTAAAAATGAAATTAACTTGCGTCAATCACCAAAGATTTGAGATACTTAGAACATAAAAAAACCACCTTTCATATGAAAGGCGGTTCGGTCTATCAACAATTAGTCTTCGTTGCTTAGGCGTGTTCCAATTTTCCAATCCTTCTCATTGTTCAAAGCAACCAAGAACGCTTTGAATGCATTTTGCAACGCGTAAGGCAATGGATTCAAGCAACTTGGACAGTTAATCAAATGAAGAACTTCGTTCTCATTTGCAACGCGTTTCAAATACTCAGTTTCTAGAAGAGGAAAAGCAGTTTTGCACTTACCACATTTCAAGTCTACCATGTGTAAAATGACCTCCCGGAATATCGTTTGCACACCAAACGAATTTTTTTCGATTAAAAGACGTTGAACGTAGTATATCACATCCCAAAACGGATAGATATAGATTTTAAACTAAATTAGGGGGTACTATTATGGGTTTTAAAATTGAGTGGATTGGGTATTTGATCTTGATTTATATTTTGTTCAAGTCAGTAAAAATTGTTCCGCAACAACGCGTATTAATCATTGAGAGATTCGGTAAATTTTCGAGTGCATTGGAACCTGGTTTGAATTTTATTATTCCGTTCGTGGACCAAGTACGGATTATTCATGATTTGCGCATTCAACAAACGAGCGTCCCACCGCAAACGGTAATTACCAAAGACAATGTTCAAGTATTGATTGACACAATCGTATTTTATCAAGTGGTGAATCCTCAATTGGCGACATACGGGATCTCGGATTATGTATACGGTGTTCGTAACATTACAACGGCAACGATGCGTCAAATTATCGGTAAACTTGAATTGGACGAAACACTTTCCGGTCGAGAGAAAATTTCGTTGGATATTCGTGTAGCGTTGGATGAAGCGACAGAAAAATGGGGGGTGCAAATCGAACGCGTAGAAATTATCGATATTAAACCACCAACGGACATTCAGGATTCGATGGATAAACAAATGAAAGCGGAGCGTTCGAAGCGTGCGATCATTCTTGAAGCGGAAGCGGCGAAACAAGATATGATTTTACGTGCCGAAGGGGAACGTCAATCAAAAATTTTGCGTGCAGAAGCAGAGCGTGAAGCGATGATTCGTGTGGCAGAGGGTAAGAAACAAGCGCAACTATTGGAAGCAGAAGGGGAAGCTTCAGCGATACGTGCGGTTGCAGATGCAGAGAAAAACCGGATTGAATTGATCAATTCTGCAAACATAAATGAAAGTTTCTTAGCATATCGTTCCATTGATGCACTGAAAGAAGTTGCTAATGGTCCTGCAAATAAAGTCTTCTTACCAACGAAAACTGTTGATATGCTTGGTTCGCTAGGCGCAATGGCGGAACTTTTCAAGAGCGAAAAAAAGAAAGATAAATAATCTTTCTAATCGAATGCTTGAATGAAAATGACAGAATTGGTATGATATTTTTTGTCTGATTGTAATGTATGTCATGTGAAAAGGTGATTTTACTCATGGGAAAACGAGCGTATAATTTTAACGCCGGCCCGGCTGCACTGCCGTTGGCCGTATTGGAACGCGCACAAGCGCAATTTGTGGATTTTGAAGGCACAGGCATGTCGATTATGGAGATGTCACATCGCGGTGCTGTTTATGAAGCTGTGCACAACGAAGCGAAACAATTATTACTTGAATTATTGGGAGCGCCAGAAGGCTATGAAGTGTTGTTCCTTCAAGGTGGTGCGACCACTCAATTTTCAATGATCCCGCTTAACTTGCTGAAAGAAGGCACGGTTGGCGCATATGTGAACACCGGTAGCTGGGCAGAGAAAGCTTTGCAAGAAGCACAAAAAGTAGGCGAGACTGCTGTCATCGCTAGCTCAGAAGCTGAAAAATTCGCATTTATTCCTTCATTTGATGGCGTTGCAATTCCTGACAATGCTGCATATGTGCATATTACAACCAACAATACCATCGAAGGCTCACAATTTCATTTTACACCGGAAACAGGCAATATTCCGTTAATCGCGGACATGTCTAGTGACATTCTTTGCCGTCCGGTAGATGTAAGTAAATATGGTATGATCTATGCTGGTGCTCAAAAGAACCTTGGTCCATCTGGGGTAACTGTTGTTATTGCTAAATCGACATTGTTGAAAGAATCACCAAAGTCATTACCTACCATGTTGCGTTATGACATTCATAATAAAAACAACTCTTTGTACAATACGCCACCAACATTTTCAATTTACATGGTCAAATTGGTGCTCGAATGGTTGAAAGAGCAAGGTGGTTTAACTGCCGTTGAGAAAGTGAACGAAGCGAAAGCGAAAGTCATTTATGACGCGATCGATGATAGCAATGGTTTCTATACAGGAACGGTTGATACTGGTAGCCGCTCATTAATGAACATAACATTCCGTCTTCCTTCTGAAGAATTAGAAAAATCATTTGCAAAAGCTTCCGAAGCGGAAGGTTTTGTTGGTTTGAAAGGTCATCGCAGTGTTGGTGGTATGCGTGCATCCACATATAACGCCGTTCCAATGGAAGCATGTGAGGCGCTTGCTCGCTTTATGAAAGAATTCCAAGCGAAACACGCATGATGTTGAGGGGCGTATAATATGTCTTTTCATATCGTGTTGGTCGAACCTGAAATACCGGCGAACACAGGGAATATTTCGCGTACATGTGCTGCAACAGGCAGTATCCTTCATTTGGTAAGGCCGTTAGGCTTTTCAACGGATGACCGCTATATGAAGCGAGCAGGTCTCGATTACTGGGATTCTGTGAAATTGCACTATCACGATTCATTTGAAGAACTGGTTCAAATGCTTTCGGGTCATCGTTTTTTTCTGGCGACGACGAAGGCAAACCGAAGTTATCATGAATTTGAGTATCAAGATGGCGATGTCTTTGTATTCGGCAAAGAAACGAAGGGGCTTGCCCCGCATATTTTGGAACAGTTTCCAGAAACATTAATTCGGGTTCCGATCGGTGATACGGTACGATCTCTAAATTTATCCAACGCCGTTGCAATTGTTTTGTTTGAAGGGCTACGACAAGTTGGTTTTCCAAACTTGAGTTAAACATAACCTTGTATGGACAAGTAGATTGTACTTGTTCATACAAGGTTTTTTATGCCAAAAATCTTCTGATGATATTTCTTAGAATTAGTACCAATTTGCTTGAAGGTGATAATTATTGGATTCGTTGACTGACAACTTGAAAATGAGTAATATAGAAAATGAGGTAAGATGTTAGGAAGAAGGTGGAAATTCTTGAAGGCTGTTGGTGTTGTAAGAAAGGTAGATCAACTAGGTCGAATTGTGTTACCAAAGTCATTGCGTAAGCGTTACGCATTGAACGAAGGAGAACCTGTAGAGATCCTCGTTCTTGGAGATCAAATTATTCTTGAGAAATTCAAGCCCCGTTGCGTGTTTTGTACGTCTATTGATGCAGTAAGTGAGTTTAACGAAAAACATGTTTGTAGTAGTTGTATAAGCGAATTAAACGAGTTAGTAAATCACTTGCCAGCTTAACTGAAATAGTAAAAAACGCATCTCTTGGCTAAGCCGAGAGATGCGTTTTTGCATTGCGTATACAATTAAATTCCTGGAGTTTTATCTTTGTTATATGCTGCAGTCAAAATACTGCCCACAAAAAGCAGTAACACGACTACTGTGATGTAAAACGCTGCACCCATGAAATGAGCCTCCTCTGATTCATCGTTGTAACTCTATTATATATTAGCTTTCCGGAAGCTTCAAATTGTTTTCTTGCATGGGATTTGTCCATTTTGTGTTCCAATCAGCATATTCCAATTTACCGGTTTCGGTAATGGTGTAAAATGGCCTTGGTTGCTTTCCTTTTAAATTTAGTTTCGGATCATGGCGTTCGAACCATCCGTAAACATTTGTCCGCAAAATATCGCTTGTGCGTACTACACCGCTTTGTTTTCGCACGTCAAGCGCCGATAATCCTTGCTCGTGTTGAATCAGCGAATAAGCGATTGTAATTGCTTGTTCACGATATGCAGTTAGCAATTTTTTTCGTGTGCTACCTCCGCGATTTTGATTGGATTTACGCGTCGAAAATTCTTTCATTAGTGCTTTGCGTTTCTTTGATTTTCTAATTGGTTTGGAAGTCGTTCGAGACGTTGGAGTAACGACTTCAAGAACAATATATTCACTGGTTACGAAAAGAAGTCCAATGTTCATCGCACGGCAAATCATTTTCCAATCGGATGCTCGTTTACGTTGGCTTGGTTCAGGAATTGCGACGTATACCGTCGAAGATATCTTTTTGCGCCGAGCAGCTTGGGTGAGTAATTGAATATTAAATGAAAGTTTTAATTCGATCAGAACTGGTTCTTCTTGGGCGCGTATCGCAACGACATCACAGTCTTTAACTTCGCCCTTCACTTCATAGCCTTGTGACTGCCAAAACGCCTCTACAGGCTCATACAACGATTGCTCATCTGGAAAAGGATTCGCGCTCAATCTGTAATGGGCTCCTTTTTTAGTTAAAATCAAATTTGTATAAATCGTAGGTATTGATTAAGATTACATGAGGAGACTTGTTGATGCAATAGAATTGTTCGATCATCAACATCGTAAAATTGACACATTATTTAGTGGTGCGATTTGACTGAGATACGTTTGAAGTAAAGTAAAACCCCCATTCATAGAATTGAATGGGGGTTTATTTTTATTTTTTGAGGAAAACGGTGTTGTAAGGTTCGATCGTTACGATATTGTCTTTCATTTTGGAGATTGTGCCAGTTTGCGCAACAATCGTATTAAAGTCTTGATCGTTCAATGGAATTTCCTGCGGTTTTGCAGTTAAGTTATGAATGACTAAGATTTGATCGTTTTCTGTTTTTCGGATATACCCCATGACGTTCGTATTTTCAATGGAGTAATCAAATAATTGGCCGGATTGTAGTGCAGGTTCACTCATCCGTAAATGTATCAAGTTACGGTAATGTGAAAGTAACGAGTTCGGATCAGCGGTCTCTGCTTCAACGGAAACGGGCTGATCGGAGTTGTCACGAGATGGTTCCCAATGCGTTTTTCCTTCGCCATCGCTACCGTCTTTGTACCATAAGAATGGTTCACGAATGTATTCGTCTGGCTTGCGACCTTGCATTCCGATTTCTTCTCCATAATAAATGAATGGAGTACCCGGTATGGTTAAAAGTAGTGAAGCGGCCATGCGAGCATGATTCAAATCGCCGAACATTTGACTAGCTGTGCGGTCAATATCATGGTTTGTTAAAAACACGCTATCTACCGCTTCGCCTTGCGATTGTTGACGATACAATTTGAACACATTTCCGATCGTGCTTTGAAGTGCCGATGCACGTTCTGATGAAGCGGAACTTAGTAATTGTTTTGCTAATTCAAAATTAAATCCGCTTGTTAATGCTTGATTTAATTGAGGAGCGACAATAATTGGGGAGTCCCAAATTTCACCGACAACAAATGCGTCTGGTTTTACTGCATTCAAGCCCGCACGAAATTCTTGCCAAAACTTCTGATTGTTCGCAGTTGTTTTGGGATCAATTCGATCCGTAGGGAAGTTCTCGTAAAGATGTTTCGCAGCATCTAGGCGGAAGCCGTCAATGCCAAGTTTCAACCAATATTGACCGACATTAATGATTTCTTTACGAACTTCTGGCTCATCAAAATTCAAGTCAGGCATGTTGTTCGAAAAAATTGCCATGTAATGTTTTTTGTCTCTTCCATAGAATGCAGGTCCACCGAACGGACTGCGTGAACCAGGTGAATAGCCGTGATCTTCTGCCCACACATACCAATTGTGGTATGTGCTTTTATCATTCATTAACGCGTCCACAAACCAAGGATGTTTGTAGCTTGTATGATTGAATGCAACGTCTAAAATGATTTTAATGCCTCGTTTATGGGCTTGGTTAACAAGTTCAACTAGATCTGCTTTTGTTCCATATTGAGGATTTACTTCATAGTAATCCGAAATATCGTATCCATGATAACTGGTTGATTTGAAAATAGGCATAAGCCAAATTCCAGTAACACCTAAATCAGAAGTGGTCTTTGCGTCTCCATCATTTAGATAATCTAACTTTTTGGTGATCCCCTTGAGGTCACCAACGCCATCTCCGTCCGAATCATAAAATGAACGAACAAAGATTTCGTAAAATACGCCCTTATTACTCGAAGTTAATAATGCATCATCTGAAACCGGTGGAGGTGTTGCGATAACAAGTCCCACTTGAGAAGAAGGACCAGGTGAAGTTGAATCCTTCACTTGGTCCCCAGTTGTTTCAGCATGTGATGAACATCCATTCAAAATGAGTAATATCGCAGGGACGATTAAAAGACCCGAAAGCGATTTGAATGAAAGTTTCACGGTTTTCATAGTATCATCCTTTGGTTGCTCCGGAAGTAAGACCGGCAACTAGGAATCGTTGCAGGAACATGAACAACAATGTGATTGGAATTGCTGCAAGTACAGCACCAGCAGCAAAGGTTGTAAATTCAGTACTTGAACGCTGACTTACCATTTCATATAAGCCCATTGCCAACGTTTTCTTGTCGGTGGAACGCAATACGAAACTAGAGAAAATATAATCGAAGAATGTGCCAGTAAATGATGTTAATGCGATATACGTGATCATTGGACGGGATAATGGTAAGACGATCCCGATAAAAATCCGAGTATGGCTAGCACCATCGATGGTAGCAGCTTCTTCTAACGCTTTAGGAATCGTATCGAAGAATCCTTTTGCTACGAATGCACCAAGCGGTGCGCCCGCCGCATATACGAGAATTAAACCCCAATGCGAGTCGTTCAAGTTTGCAGAAATCAAGAGGACATAAATCGCGATCATCGACATGAAACCTGGGAACATCCCAAGGATTAACATAGAAGTCAAGATATTTTGACGACCTCTGAAGCGGAAACGTGAGAGTGCATATGCAGTAATAATCGTAAGTGAAGTTCCTAAAACAGTACTAATTAATGAAATCTTAAATGTATTCCAATACCAAAGCGGGTAGTTTAAGTTATCATCTGTAAACAATCGGACATAGTGATCAGTCGTTAATTGGTCTGGAATCAAGTGTTCACTAAATAAAGAATCCCCAACTTTAAACGATGACATAACGATCCAGAGTGCAGGATAAATACTTACGACTGCGATAATAATTAGCAACAAATAAGTAAGCAACAGTTTGATGAATTGTTGTGAGTTATGACTCAATTTCATTGGATCATGTCCTCCTCAATGAACGATTTTGAACGACGATAGTTCCAAATTGAGAAGGTGGCAATGATGATAAAGATAATAATACCAACGGAAGATGCCAAGCCATACTCTTGACGATCAAGCGTCAATTTATACAACCAAGTAACGAGCAAATCGGTTTCACCTGCATACTGACAATCTGCACAAGGTGGATTACCATTCGTTAGAAGAAAGATCACGTTAAAGTTATTAATGTTTCCGGCAAATTGCATAATTAAGAGCGGCATAGTTGAGAATAATATCATTGGCAATGTAATTGCACGGAATTTCTGGAAGTCACTTGCGCCGTCCACATCAGCAGCCTCATAAAGGTCGCGAGGGATTGTTGTTAATACGCCTAAGATCAATACCATAGACACAGGAACACCAAGCCACATATTTACAAAAATAACCGTCATCTTTGCCCAAAACGCATCGCCTAACCAGTCAATATTCTGAATTCCGAAAAATGCAAGATATTGATTAATTGGACCGAAGTTACCATTAAAAAGGTTACGCATAACCAACAAGGAAATTAATTGCGGAATTGCGTAAGGGATAATGAATAATGTACGCCAGAACGTCTTAAAACGCACACCATTTTGTTGAATCAACAACGCGACAAGCATTCCGCCAAAATATGTGGTAACGGTTGCGGCAATAGCCCAGATGAACGTCCACAATAGGATTTTGTAGAATGTGTGACTGTACGTTGAAAGTTGAACTAAATTCATAAAATTGTCCATACCAACCCAGTCAACTAATTTACTCGGCGGGATGTGATTTCGGTCATAATTCGTAAATGCGAGTAGAATCATGAAGACCAGTGGGAGAATCGTGAAGATAAACACACCAATGATAGGAACTGTCAATAAAACAAAAGGGAAACTGTACGTCAAAATGTTTTTGATCGTTTGTCCAAACGTTTTTACAGAACCGTATACTTCACGTTCACGCCCAGTTTCGTAGGCGTCTTTAATGTTATAGATGTAACTGATTAAATAAAATCCGAATAAAATCAAGACAGCCAAGCCAATAATGAGCAAGTTTGTCGAATGGTCGTATTCTTTAGGGAATTTACCTTTAACCATTGTGCGGGCATGTTCACCAAGTGTCCAAATCCCCCAGATTGCATTTGGTAAATATTTACTAAACATGATCCAAGCAAATACGTTGTAGCACAAGAATAGTAGTGCTTTTTCAATTTGTCGATTGTACAGTTGTCCGAGTCCCATAAAGACAGCAGAGAGGATGCCGGCTGTACGCGCATAATTTTGCATCTAGCGTGTGCAGCTCCTTTCCGATTAGAAGTAATCGTGGAATCACCCGCCGGAACCGAGTCCAGCGGGTGAGTTTGATTTGCATCAAAATTTATTAAATTATTTAGCAGCGGAAGCAGCGATTGCTTCTTTAATTTGTTTAACTGCGTTATCCAATTCGCCTTTTGCATCTTTGCCATCATTCCAGATCGTTGACAAGGAAGCGCCAGCAGGACCCCATACTGAACCCATTTCTGGGATTGAAGGCATAGGCTCGGAAGTGTCGAATTGCTCCAAGAAGCCAAGTACCAACGGGTTGTTGGCAATTGCCGGATCGTCTTTCGTGTCGATACGGGATGGCAATGCGCCAGTTACTTCGTTGTTTTTGATCAACATTTCTTTACTCGTTGCAAAACGAGCGAACAATTTTGAAGCAATTGGGTATTTAGTGAAAGCAGAAACGTACCATGCTTTAACACCGGAGAAGGATTTTGAAGGTTTGCCTTCTGCCAATGCTGGCAATGGAGCTACTGCAAAGTTAACTTTACCTTTGAATGAGCTGATCGCCCAAGGTCCGTCAACGTTCATAGCCAATTTACCTTTGGAGAACAAGTCAGTTTTGATATCCCAGTTAACGTCACCGGATTTCAATGGCAATGCATCAGTTTTCAATGATTGCATCAATTGTAAACCTTGAACAGCTCCGTCATTAGCTAAACCGATGTCAGCAGGATCTGTACCGTCTTTACCAAATACATAACCACCCAATGATGAGAAGAATGGATATGAGAAGTAGAAGTTACCGATATCCCACATGAAGCCGTATTTGTTATCAGCTTTGTTGTTGAAGCCTTTGGAGAAAGTGATTACGTCAGCGTATGTTTTAGGAACATCTTTAACGATGTCTGTGTTGTAGAACAACGCATACGTTTCAACCGCTTTCGGGAATCCGTACAATACATCTTTATAGCTTGTAGCTCTAACAGCTGGAGCCATGTTTTCTTCTTTGGATTGTTTCTCGTAAGTGTCATTAGGCAATACCAAGTTAGCTGCGATTGCGCGACCCAAGTTATCGTGTGGGAATACGAATACGTCAGCACCGATACCAGCAGGACCGTCAGTAGTTTCTTTTGTTACTGTGTCTGCTGCGCCCATTTCAGCGAATTCAAAGTCAACTTTGTATTTGTCTTTGAATTGTTTAAGAACGTCTTCTACAAATGGACGCTCTTCACGTGATTCCCAAACGAGCAATTTAGCGCCGTCTTCAGGTTTTGCTTCTGCCTCACCAGTGCCTTCACCAGCTGCTGCTGATGCTTCAGGTGCTACTGATGCTGTTGCTGATGTATCTTCTTTTTTGCCGCATGCTGCTAGCGTAAATACGACGATCATCGCTAACACTAGTAAGAGTGCTTTTTTGAATGCTTTCATGTCTCCAAATCCGTCCCCTCATGAGTTGAATGGTGGTGGTTCTTAGAATGCGTACTACGTGACTAAACGACACTGCTGTTGTGACGCACTGCTCATGAAAAGCTCATGATTCATGCTGCGAGTTAGAGAATTCGATATTATTTATCAAACTCCTTTAACTTTAGCAAAAAAATGTGTTTGGTAATATGTAGTATCAATCACTTGCCCGGAACAGCAAAGAATTGTTGATACCAAACGCATTCAAATCAAGAACATCACATGTTTGATACGATCACATGATATACACAACAAAATTGTGCATACCTCGTGTTGCACAAACATATCTTACTTCAAGTTTTTAAATCCATCAAGCAAAAAGTTTAAAAAATCGCCAAAATTAAAACCGCTTTCTATGAAAAAAGCACATAGAAAGCGGTCTCATTTGGCTAAAAAATACATTTTATACTCTACTTACCTTATTCATTGAAGATTCGCGAATAATTAACCGGTGAGGAATAATCATTTCTTTTGCGTTCAAAGGTTCATTTTGAACGACGCGGATTAATGTTTGAGAAGCCGAATATCCTAGTTGATAGGTTCCGATATCGATAGATGAAATCGGAGGCGATGCTAATTCCGAAATTGCGATGTTATTAAAGCTGACTAGTTTAATTTGGTCTGGCACTTTAATTCCAAGTTCAGTCAAGCCGCGCAAAACTCCAAATGCTGCCACGTCATCGAATACGACCAACGCAGTAGGTGGATTTTGTTGACTCATTATAAATGACATCGCACGATATCCACTTTGAGAAAGTAATTCGCCTTCGATAATCCAATCTTGAGCAATGTTAATATTTGCTTCGGACATTGCTTTTTTGTAGCCAGCCAAACGGTCTTGAGATACGACCATCTCTTCAGGCCCAGTTACAAAACGAATATTTGTATGACCTTGAGCAATCAAATGATTTGTTGCATCGTAAGCAGCTTGTACGTTGTCATTATCCACGGATGTAACGTCTGGATAATCCGCTGAACGTCCAATTAGCACGAAAGGAAAGTTCTGGTCACGCAAAAATTGAATGGACGGGTCATTTTTACGAGAAGAAAGTAAGATGATTCCGTCAACGCGGCGACCTTTAACCAATTTGGTAATTGTTTCGATTTCATCTTTATCTGAGAAACTTGATGTTAATAAAATGTCATAACTAGCGCGCATGGATTGTGCTAAGATTCCACGGATTATCTCAGCAAAGAACAAGTTAAGAAACAATTCTTCCGCTGGTCTAGGCAAAATGATACCTAATGTACGAGTGGTTTTTGAAACCAAACTTTTTGCCATGATGTTCGGGAAGTAACCGAGTTCTTCCATAATCAACTTGACCTTTTTTGTAGTTTGTGGACTGATCCGTGTGTGGCCGGAAATAACGCGCGATACCGTTGAAGGTGACACACCTGCAATTCTGGCAACATCTTTAATCGTAACTGACATCCATTCATACCCCCGAATTTTGACTGATTCCATATTTTTTCCGCTCTTGTAAGCGTTTGAACTGGAATATTCTGATTGTTCAAATGTTTTACCATGTTAGCTTAGCACAAGATATTGAGTTGTGCCATACGTTGCACAAAATAATGTGCAAATTTGCACGTTATTTTTTCCAGCACCAATACAAACGATTGCTTAGTTTACTCATTTATCAACGAACCCGTAATATTTAGACAAAAAAATGCTTTTCACGTCTAAATTCTAGTTGTGAAAAGGCGGAAATTAAGATATATTATATTGTGCGGGAACGTTTGAACGAACAAACGATCTCATATATATATTTGCAAAGAATAAATTGTAAACGTATGCAAAACTAGTATGCGGATGTTATTTATCGTTGCGAAATTATTGTAATTTATACATTTAGGGGGAATTCAGTTGTTGTCTCTGACAAAGCAAAAATGGACCGTTTGGGCATTGGTTTGTGCGATTGTTTTCACGCAATTTGCAATTAGTTTAATGTTCCAATCCACTTCAGCAAATGCGTATTCCAATACGCTAGAAGCGGAAAATCAGGCGTTGAACAATGGTGCAACGAAAAACACAGATCACAAAGGTTATAGTGGAAGCGGTTTTGTTGATAATTTATGGAAACCGAACGCTGAGGTTGTTTTTAAGGTCTCCACACAGTATTCCGGAGATTATAACATGACATTACGTTATGCCAATGGTAATGATAGCTGGAGAAGCATGACCATTTATGTTAACGGTAATAAAATCAGATCCACCAATTTACCTAATACCTCATCTTGGGATACTTGGACCGACAAAGTTGAACAACTTTCTTTGATTGCTGGCGATAACGTGATTGCAATTAAAAAAGAAGTCTCCGATAACGGTGGAATCAACCTCGATTATGCGAATTTCACGGATACTAATGTCTCCTCTGGCTCCAAGCAAGTTACTGTTTATTATCGCGGTAATTTCACCAATCCATACATCCATTACAAAAAAGATAATGTGAACTGGACAACCGAACCTGGCGATAAAATGGCTGGGGCAACTGATGCGTTTGGTTTCTACAAAGCGGTGATTTACACATCTGCTGATGATTTAGAATTAACATTCAATAATGGTAGAGATAATACTGGCAATGTATCACAGTGGGATCGCAACAACGGGCAGAACTACAAATATTCTGGCGTGACCTCTGGTTCAGTATTTACATTCGATCAAGGGACAGGACTTAAAGCAGGTTCACCAAATGGTGTAACGATCGGAAATGGTACCTCAAAAACGGTTACCCTTTACTACAAAGGTAATTTCACCAATCCTTATATTCACTTTCGTTTGAACGCTGCGGGGTCAACTCCGGAGTGGACAGTTCAACCGGGGACAAAATTGAATTATTCCACGGTATATCCGGGTTATTATTCAGCGACAATTACGGTTTACACACCTTATTTGGAATGTGTATTCAACAATGGTTCAATTAACGGACAAGTTGGCGGAGATGTTCGCGAATGGGATAAAAACAATGGAGCAAACTATTTTGCACAAAATATTGTTGATGGACAATCGTATACGTACGAATCAGGCAACATCCGATCAGGTCTCCCGAATGGTGGAGGTAATTCGTTTGATCAATTTAATGGTACTAAACAAGTAACTGTTTACTATAAAGGACATTTCACAAGTCCGTATATTCATTATCGTTTGCAAAATGCAAATTCGGGTTCTGCAGAATGGTCAAACGAACCGGGAACAAGAATGTCGTTATCCGAAATTACTGGTTATTCCAAAGCAATTATTTCAACAAGTGCAGACAATTTAGAAGTTGTTTTCAATAATGGTCTAGTAAATGGTAAAGTAGTTGATTGGGATCGTAACAATGGTGCAAACTATGTTGCTGCAAATGTTTTCAATGGAAGTATCTATACGTATGATGAGTCAACGAAACAGTTAACCATTGGAGATCCGAATGGCGTATTGACGAGCACCACTGACTCTTCGAATACAATCAATATCTTCTATAAGAAGAACGCATCAGTTCCAACGCCTTACATTTTTTATCGTCTTACGTATAACAATGTTGTGAATTCACCGAAAGAACCAGGCTACAAAATGGCTGAATCGAATTACAACGGTTATGTGAAATACACACTTACATTGCCTCCAGGAGTTTCGACGGTAGAAGCTGCATTTAATAATGGATTAGAAAATGGCATTGTAAAAACGTGGGATCGTCCTGCAAATGATAATTATTTCTTGCTCCAAGCGGGATATAACACAATTGCTGATGACGAAATTTCAAGAAGTATTCCGAATGTAAATAATATTTCTACTGAAGCAACCGTATATTATAAAACGAAATTTAAGAATACGTATCTGTACTACAAAGCTCAAAACGGATTATGGGTATCAGATCCAGGCGTTAAAATGGATGATTCAGAATACCTTGGATACACAAAATACACATTCAAAACGGGTGCGTATGAACAAACTGAAGTTCGTTTTACGGGTAATAATAGTTCAACAAATCTTTTTGAATCAGACCCGCCTTCTTTGAAAGATTCATACATCATTCCAACGGGAATAGTCACATTGTCCGGTACAAACGAAAAAGGGATTACGACGATCGAAGATGGTAAAATCCTTGCAGGCAAGCCGAAAAGTGGTAATGAGATCACGGTTTACTACAAAAAAGGCTTAACATTATCACCGTATTTGTTGTACCGCGTTTCAACAAATAATTGGAACCAACAACCAGGTTTGAAGATGACTGATACAACCGAATATCCAGGATATTCAAAAGTAACGTTCAATGTTGGCGACGCGAAAATTGTTGACGCAGCATTTAATGATGGTACAGGTAAACTCGATGATAACAAGTCGAAATACTATCAATTACCAATTGGTGTGAATACGGTTTCTGATGGCGAAGTTGCTCCAGGATTACCGACGAGCGGAAACAAAGTAACGTTATACTTCAATAAAACAGGTTTCGATGCTCCATTGATCAATTATCGTACCCCTGAAGGTGTATTTCTTAAAGAAGCGAAGTTTTTGACGCAATCTGATATTACTGGTTACTATAAAATTGACCTTAATGTAGGTAGCGCATCAAAAATTATTGCTTATTTCACGAATGGTGCCGACATTACGAAAATGGATGATAACAGCGGAAAATACTATGAATTCCCAGTAGGATTAGCTGCGATATATACATTATCGAATGGAACGATTACATTAAACAAACCGACATCTGCTACTGCTGGTAATGAAGTAACCGTTTATTTCAAACAAGGTAACTTGCCGATTTCATTTGTTTCCCGTAAACCAGGTGCAACAAAATGGAATGATCCGATCCAATTGCTAACATCCGAATTTACCGGATACGGTAAAGTTAATGTGAAAATTGGTGCGGATAATCAGTTGGAAGGTTATTTTACTGATGGTACGACGAAATGGGATAATTCTGGATCGAATTACACATTCAGTATCGGTACTCAAACATTTAGTAATGGTTTGATTACACAAGGTGCTCCAAGTCAATTAACGAAAAACGAAATCGTTGTTTATTATAAAACAGGTATTGCAACGCCATATATTTTCTATAAACCTCAAGGTGGAATTTGGACATCTGGCGAGATTATGGCCCCATCAGAAGTGCAGGGATATAGTGTAGCTCGTTTGAATTTAAGTTCTGCTTCACAAGCAGATATTTATTTCAATAATGGCGGTGTTCTTGATAACTTCAATGGTAAAAACTACACATTGCAAGTTGGGACTTATACAATTAACAATTCAAACATTACATTAAGTGCACCAACAGCTGCGAACACGAACAAAGTAACGGTGTATTACAAATTACCACAAAATAACTTTACCTTCTTATACTATCGTCTTCCAGGAGGGGTTTGGAGTACGACTGGTATTCCAATCATTTCTTCTGACGTAGCGGGTTACGGTAAAGCGGATGTTAACATGGGTTCCGCGGATCGTGTTGAAATGTATTTCGATCAAGGTAATGGATCGCCAATTGATAATTACAACAATCAGAACTATTCGTTAACACCAGGAACATCAACGATTGAAGATAGTACAATTTATCAAGGGAAACCAACTGGACAAGGGAATCAAGTAACGATCTATTATGCACAAGGATTTTTAAGTCCATTTGTGTACTATCGCACGGGAACGAATGACTTCAACAAAGCACCTGGTCTTCCAATGCAGGATTCGGAATACAAAGGATTTAAGAAAGTAACATTCTCAATCGGTCGCGCGAGTCAAGTAGAAGTGTATTTCCAAAACAGCAACGGTCGAATTGATAATAACACGAACAAAAATTATACGTTTGCAGTTGGAACGTCAGTATTTAGCGAAGGTTCTATCATTTATGGTCAACCAAGCGAAGCGTTGATTAATAAAATGCAATCTGGAAATACAACGCCAAGTCTTGATCTTACGGACATGGGAACAGATTTGGATTTGTTCAACAATGACAACACATCTACGATTTATTACAAACGTGGGTATACAACTCCGTATGTTCAATACCGTGTAAGTGGTGGACAGTGGAGTGTTGCTCCGGGTAAGAAAATGTCAACGTCTGAGTTCGCTGGTTATTCCAAAGTAACTTTGCCAATCGGAACAGCGGATGAAGTTCAAATTCGCTTCTCTAATGGTAATGGCATGTATTCGAACGCTTACTATTTCTCAGCAGGAATGTCAACATTCGAAGCTGGTAAAATTTACGCGGGTACACCAACGAAAGCTGCAACAACAAACTATACAGCCACGATTTACTATAAACGTGGATATACGACACCATATGCATATTACCAACCTACCGATGGTAGTTGGTTAGCTCTTCCAGGTAAGAAAATGGTCGTTTCCGAGATTGCTGGGTACTCCAAAATTACGATTTCACTTGGTAAATTGTTAAGCATTAAAGTTAAAATTGGTGATGGAAAAGGTAAATGGTTCAAGAGTGGAACGTATTATCGCTTCTATAAAGGCATCAATACATTTGTGAATGGTGAAATTACAGAAGGAAAACCGACTGCAATTAAGAAGAGTACGACAACTACTCCGAAGAAGAAAACGACAACTACTACCACAAAAAAAGCATCAGTAATCACTAAAAACTAATAAATAAAAAGGGTATTTCCAAACAGATCAGATCTGTATTGGGAATACCCTTTTTTTATGGTTTTCGATTAACAGGTATGCTCCAACTGGTGTGATTAAGTCGATTGTCGAATGTGGTGAATAGATACAGCAAGTCACAACAATTGCATTGTTATCCAAATCTTATGTGTGCCTAAGAAATAAATAATTCGTTCATATGTTCACAGTAGTTCCCATTGCGGAGCGTGCAAATAGAATAAGATCAACAATTGAAGTTGCTTTGCGATGATGTAAAATTAATTGTTCAGCTGTATGAAGTGCCCGATGTTTCGCGTTAATGCGTTTTTTTGCATTTGTGATGGTTTCGAGATCAGCAACTTCTGACATACCAATTACGTGGCGCAACATGTTGCAACCGGTATATCCGAAGGTATCTTTAAGTAAACGCTGCATGAAATCATTTTGATAACCGGGTGTTTTAGAGAGGCGATCGACACCACGTGTATTCCAAAGATTGCGGAATTGTTGCTCAAAACCACACCAAATTTCGATAATCATTGCAAAAATATGTTCTTGTGCATATACACATTCCTCGGCCGTCTTGCTCCAATGTGATTGACCCGCAGCATTTAATAAAAGATGTGCAAAAACTGCACCGATATCAAAACCAATTGGACCAAAAAAGGCGAATTCTGGAGCAATAACTTTTGTTGTTTCTTCTGTGACAAAAATGTTTCCGGTATGTAAATTACCATGAAGCAGCGCCTGGGTATGGGTTAAAAATCCTTCTCGTAGCAAGGCGACTTCGTATTGTAACGATGTATTTTTCCATATGCGCTGGGCAGCTTCGCGAAGTCCTGCTTCGATGTTATTCTCGGGGGCATCATAATAAGGGTTTTCAAAGGTTAACTCTTCAGTGATTTTACATCGTTCAGGATTGACGAACGATTGTTGAAGCTTCTTTTTCTTTTGTTGGTTCATTCCAAGATCGCTAGTGAAAAAATGCGTGTTTGCTAAGAATGTAGAAATATGATCTGGAAATAATGGATATTGTCCACCACTCATAAGACCTGTCCGCATCATGATTTTGTCATTGTAATCGCCCATAACTGTAATCGAAAGGTCGTTGTCTACGTATAATACGTTCGGAACAAGATCAGGACAATAGTTTGCTTGAATCGATAATGCATCATTTTCGATGCGAGTATGTTCTACTGGTATTTGCAATGGTTCATCGACGACGTTTACATTAGGAAGCGCTTGTTTGAAAAGAATTGAATTACCAGTATCGTTATCTTTAATGCGGAAAACCACGTTTGAGTTTCCGGTATCAATCTCTTCACTCGTCAATATCGCATCTTGTAAAAACAAATTTGGTACTGTTCTAGCGAAAGAAATCGCTTCAATGGATGTAAATGCCTTGTACTTTTTCATGAATACCCTCCTGAATAAAAAATACATAGAACATCATAGCATATCCTTGTTTCATTTTCTTTCATAGTACAGTATATTTAACAATAGGAGGCGAGTATTAATGATAGGTGGGAAAATCGTCGTTGAATCTGAGAATCAAGTACAGACCGGCGTTATCAGTTTCTTTGAGGGCGATTTAATCGAAGTTAAAGTCGATCAACCAAAGCATTTTAATTTAGGCGACGCCATCCGAGCCTCAATTTATTCAAACACTGGAATTAATAATTTTCAATCCACCGTGATTGCAAAAGTCTCGGATGGTTTAATTTTGGTTAATCCGCCAGAACATCAGAAAAAGCAGTTGTATAAACGACAATTTACTCGAGTAGATTGTGAAGTGCATGCCTATATTCGTTCGATTATTATGGCAAGTATCAACCGTAAAATAATGCTTTCCAATCCAACACCGATTTTGATCAAAAACGCGAGTTTAGGTGGGTTTGGATTTCAAATCCCCAAAGGATTGGATTTGCAGGAAAATTCGGCCGTTGAGTTAGAATTGAATATGCCGTTTATCGCGGTGTTAACTGTTGATATTATGCACAAAGCGGTCAATGAAGAAGGAGCCTTTTACGGCGGACAATTCAGAGATTTCCCAGCGGACAAAGTATCCGCACTCAAAGGATTTATTCTGAAGAAACAAGTGGAAGCACGTTTGATTAAGAGAGCACATGACGATGCGGAGCATTAAGCGAACGGTTGTTTCGCGAGATGCTTCTTTTTTTTATTAATGGGAGGAATGAATTCATGTTAGCCTTGAAGGAATGGGCGATTGCGGTTGAAGCGCTAGCATCAGGAGATCAAATGATCGCAATTCGCAAAGGCGGAATCCATGAGGAAACAAAACAGTTTGACTTAAAATCAAATGCGTTTGTATTGTTTCCTGCATATGAACATCAAAAAGAAACGTTAGTTCGTCATAAGCATACAAGTAGAGTAACCGAGTTGCGATTAGCTGGATGTCCCAATCCACTTGAGATCGGTGTTTACGCTGAAGTGACACAGGAATGGCTACTGGAGGACGAATCGAAATTAAAACAATTGGAACAATATCATATCTGGACAGAACAATTTGCCCAAATACGATTGCACTGGAAAAAGGAACAACCCCTGCATATTTTAGCCCTTCGGGTTTATTTACTCGAAGAAGTTTTTGAATTGAGTGATCCATTACAATATACCGGCTGTAAATCGTGGTTTGAATTACCCTTTGATGTGGATGCAGGAAAATCGAAGTTGAAACCTGTTTTAGATGATCAAGATTACGAGAAACGAATAAAATTAATCAATCACATCCTCGGATAAGAAGTTGTGACTTTTGTCATAGACACGTCACAACTGGGTGACTTTTTTTGTTTGTTAAAATACGTTATAATCAATTGAGAATCATTGAGAATCAATGAACGTGGAGGGGTAAATACACATGGCGGCGCCACATTTTGTTGTTAACGGCTTAAAAGCAGAAATCGAAGGTAAAGAAATTTTGAAAGGTCTCAACCTTGAAATTAAAGGCGGGGAAATCCATGCGATCATGGGACCTAACGGTACAGGAAAATCAACATTGGCATCCACGTTAATGGGGCACCCTAAATATGAAGTAACTGGCGGCGAAGTGACATTCGACGGCGAAGATGTATTGGAAATGGCAGTTGATGAACGTTCACGCGCAGGACTTTTCCTCGCTATGCAATATCCTGCAGAAATTAGCGGTGTGACGAATGCAGACTTTTTACGTTCAGCAATTAATGTTCGCCGCGGTGAAGGAAACGAAATCTCTTTGATCCGTTTCATTCGCCAAATGGAATCAAAAATGAAAGAACTCGATATCGACCCTGCGTTTGCACAACGTTATTTGAACGAAGGATTTTCTGGTGGCGAGAAAAAACGCAACGAAATCTTACAAATGATGTTGCTAGAGCCGAAATTAGTCGTGCTCGACGAGATCGATTCCGGTTTGGATATCGATGCATTAAAAATTGTAGCAGCAGCGGTAAATACAATGCGTAGCCCTGAGCGCGGTTTTTTGATCATTACTCATTACCAACGTCTATTGAACTATGTGAAACCTGATTTTGTTCACGTGATGATGCAAGGTCGAATCGTGAAATCCGGTGGCCCAGAACTCGCAGAGCGATTGGAAGCAGAAGGTTACGACTGGGTCAAAGAAGAACTCGGCATTGTTGACGAAACCGTCGGACAAGGGGTGTGAGACCCAAATGAGTACTCAAACAGCCTGGACGTCTGAACAAGAAGCAGTAATTGCTCGCGCGAAAGCGAAGCAAGAACCACAATGGATGCAAGATTTACGCGTTAACGCGTTAAATAAAGCTGGCGAATTAGCTTGGCCAGTATTAGAAAAAATGAAGATGGATCGCTGGGCTCTCGGTGAATTGGCGACGGTTATCGATTCGGATAAAATCCAAGCGGTAACGGATTTGCCTGAAGTGGCACAATCACTTGTTGCCAACCTTGAAGGCAATATCGTTATTCAAATGAATAGTTCAGTTGTTTACTCAAATGTAACCGCTGAAGCACAAAAAGCGGGCGTAATTATTTCGGACCTTCATACCGCATTGCAAACGCATGGCGAGTTAATCCAAAAGTATTTTGCACAAGCAGTTGCTGTTGATGAGCACCGTGTAAGTGCACTCCACTATGCAATGTGGAGTGGAGGGATCTTCGTATATGTACCGCGCAATGTAATCATTGAACAACCGATTCAAGCGGTATTTTGCTCCGATAATGCTTCGGCATCATTTGCACCGCATGTTTTGATGATTGCTGAGGCGAACAGCCAAGTAACATATGTTGACAATTTTATTTCCACGACTGAAGGCCAAGCGTTCACACAAAACGGAGTTGTTGAAGTATTCGTCAAAAATGGGGCGAAAGTTAACTTTGCAACGATCCACGAGTTAGGCGCTTCAAGCGTAGACATTAACTATCGTCGTGCAATTTTGGAAAACGACGCTCGCATTGAGTGGGCGGTTGGTGAGATGAGCGCAGGAAATGGGATTTCCGATACCATGTCCGTCCTGAAAGGGAATGGTTCGAATTCCAATGCAAAATTGATAACGATTGGAACGAATGCACAAAAATGGAGCATTTCCACACGCGCACAACATTTCGGACGCAATTCCGAAAGTAATATGTTAACTCGTGCCGTCATGAAGGATGAATCCACAGCAATTATTAATGGGATTACAAAAATCGAAAAAGGCGCGACTGGTGCAAATGGTCAACAAACAGAAAAAGTGTTGATGCTTAGTCCAAATGCCCGCGGTGATGCAAATCCAATTTTGCTTATCGATGAAGATGATGTAAAAGCTGGTCACGCTGCGAGCGTGGGTCAGTTAAACCCAGAGCAATTATATTATTTGAAATCACGTGGTATTCCGCAAGAAGTAGCGCTACGTCTATTAACATATGGATTCTTAGCGCCAATTGTGGAAGAGATTCCGTTAGAAGTATTGCGCGAACAATTACAAGCTTTAGTTGAGAGGAAGCTGAACGCATGAATATCGCAGAAATCCGCGCGCAATTTCCGATTTTGCATCAGGAGATCAACGGTCATCCGCTTGTTTACCTGGACAGTGCCGCGACTTCGCAAAAACCGCGTGCGGTCATTGAAGCGGTAAAAAAATATTATGAGTGGGACAACGCGAACGTTCATCGTGGCGTGCATACATTAGGTGCACGAGCTACAGAAGCGTATGAACAAGCGCGAATCAAAGTCGCTCAATTTATTAATGCGAAATCAGAAAATGAAATTGTGTTTACTCGTGGTACGACGACGGCGATCAATTTGGTTGCTTCTTCGTATGCGCGTGCGAATTTGAAGCCGGGTGACGAAATTGTCATTACACCAATGGAACATCACAGCAACTTGATTCCATGGCAGATGGCTGCACAAGCAACCGGGGCAGTGTTGAAATATATTCCACTTCAACCGGACGGCACAATATCACTTGCGGATGTGGAAGCAACGATTACTCCAGCAACCAAAATGATATCGATCACATACATTTCGAATGTACTTGGCGTGATCAATCCGATAAAAGAAATTGCTGCAATCGCGCATCGTAACGGCGCAAAAATTTGTGTAGATGGTGCTCAGTCGACACCACATATCCCTGTGGATGTACAGGCGTTGAATGTTGATTTTTATGCATTATCCGGTCACAAAATGTGCGCTCCAACAGGAATTGGTGCGTTATATGGCAAAAAAGCGTTGCTCGAAAGCATGGAACCAATCGAATTTGGCGGCGAAATGATTGATTTCGTAGAACTTCAAAGCTCGACATTCAAAGAGGCGCCATGGAAATTTGAAGGCGGTACGCCGATTATTTCCGGTGCTGTCGGTTTAGCGGCAGCGATCGACTTTTTAAATGAAATTGGGATGGAAAACATTGCGAAGCACGATCGTCAATTATCGAATTATGCGATGGATCGCTTGAGTGAGGTCGATGATGTCATCATTTACGGACCTCGCAATGATCGCGGTGGGTTAATTACATTTAACTTGTCCGATGTGCATCCACATGATTTATCGACAGTTCTTGATGCGGAAGGTGTAGCGATACGCGCCGGACATCATTGCTGTCAGCCGCTGATGCGTTGGTTAAAAGCAAGTGCGACCGCACGGGCAAGTTTTTATCTATATAATACCGAAGCAGACGTTGATGCATTCATTCGCGCGCTGCATACGGCAAAGGAGTATTTTGGCCATGCAGTTGGATGATTTGTACCGCCGAGTGATTATGGATCATTATAAAAAGCCGCACAATCAAGGACAGATGGAAGATGGATCAGTTTCGGTTGATTTGAACAATCCAACGTGCGGCGATCGTATATCATTACAACTACGTGTAGTTGAAAATGTCGTAACCAATGCTAAGTTTTCTGGTGAAGGTTGTTCGATTAGCATGTCTTCAGCCTCAATGATGACCGATGCAATCAAAGGAAAGTCACTGCAAGAGGCACTTGCGCTTGCTGATGGTTTTTCCCGATTGATGCGCGGAGAAGCTGTTGAATTCGAATATGAAGATATTGAAGCGTTGTCTGGCGTAAATAAATTCCCGGCACGAATCAAGTGTGCTACGCTTGCATGGAACGCATTGAAGAAAAGTGTATTGCAATTAAATCCGGAAGCGGCGAGTTCGTACGGTTCCGGTTCGAATGATAATTAAGAGAATGGGGTGACTGAAATGGCAAAAAACATGCCTGATATTGGTGAATATAAATATGGATTCCGCGATGAACATCAATCGATTTTCCGCACAGGGAAAGGATTGACAAAAGAAATCGTTATGGAAATCTCCAAAATGAAAAACGAACCGGAGTGGATGCTCGAGTTTCGTTTGAAATCATTGGAGCAATTCAACAAAATGCCAATGCCTCGTTGGGGAGGTAACATGGACGATCTTGATTTCAACGACATCACATACTATGTGAAACCGTCAGAGAAACAAGGAAAGACATGGGAAGAAGTACCGATTGAAATCAAAGAAACATTTGATAAACTCGGAATTCCAGAAGCGGAGCAAAAGTTTCTTGCCGGTGTTTCTGCACAATACGAATCTGAAGTTGTTTACCACAGTATGCGTGAAGATTTGGAAGCAAAAGGCGTATTATTTATGGATACAGATTCAGCACTGCGTGAACATCCTGAAATTTTTAAAGAATATTTCGGGACGATTATTCCTCCGAGCGACAATAAATTCGCAGCGCTTAATAGTGCAGTTTGGTCTGGCGGAAGTTTTATTTATATTCCAAAAGGCGTGCAATGTGACATTCCACTTCAAGCATATTTCCGGATTAATTCCGAAAACATGGGTCAATTTGAACGGACATTGATTATTGCAGATGAAGGCAGTTCAGTACATTATGTAGAAGGATGTACTGCGCCAGTTTACAGCACGAATTCTTTGCACTCTGCAGTCGTTGAAATTCTTTGTCTTAAAGGTTCTCGCGTTCGTTATACGACGATCCAAAACTGGGCACCTAATATTTATAACTTAGTTACAAAACGTGCGGTTGCAGAAGAAGAAGCGACGATGGAATGGGTCGATGGTAACATTGGTTCCAAATTGACGATGAAATATCCGGCAGTTGTGTTAAAAGGTCGCGGCGCAAAAGGGATGGTTCTCTCCATCGCGGTTGCCGGCAAAGGACAACACCAAGATGCAGGCGCAAAAATGACGCATCTTGCACCAGATACAACATCAACAATCGTTTCTAAATCGATCTCCAAGCACGGTGGTAAAGTAACGTACCGTGGTCTTGCATCGTTCGGACGAAATGCCGACGGCGCAAAATCCAACGTGAAATGCGACACACTAATTATGGATAAAGAGTCTACTTCAGATACGATTCCATACAATGAAATTATGAACAACAATATTACGCTTGAACATGAAGCGACGGTTTCAAAAGTATCCGAAGATCAATTGTTCTACTTGATGAGTCGCGGTTTGTCTGATGCAGAAGCGACACAAATGATCGTCATGGGCTTTATCGAGCCGTTCACGCGTGAATTGCCAATGGAATATGCCGTTGAAATGAACCGTTTAATCAAGTTCGAGATGGAAGGATCCATCGGTTAATATTATATTGTCCAAACACCCCCCCGTTCACCGCATAGGATGGACAGGGGGGTGATTTTATGAACAAAGCACTCATTTTGCCAATCGTGACGCTACTTGCGATGGTCGTTAAACAATCAACCGGCTTTGAATTTACTGATGAAATGATGAATCAAATTACGGATGGGGTGATGAGCATCATCATTTGTGCTGGGATTTTTACACATCCAAACAAACCATCAGAATAAACGAAATTTATGTATTCTCGTCGCGGAATTTACGATCCGCGGCGTTTTTTTAACCAAAAAATAGAAACGAGAGTAGGAAGATCTTCCGGTACTGTATAAAAACAGTACTGCCCAGATTTCTCCAATCAATTTATAATCAAGTGGGAGAATTCTATATAGGAGCAGGAGAGACAAAAATGATAGAGAAAAAAAGATGGTTATTGTGTTTTGTTTTGGTGTATTTTGGATTTGGGTGTTTTGTTGTACAAGCTGAAACGTTGGAAGAATCATTAAAAAGTAACGCGCCAGTGATGAAATTATCGGGTACATCAGCGAATGAGGTTGTTCGGATACGCGCTAGACAACATTCGGATTGGAACGACTGGAAAATAATGTCCGGTTCGATATCAAAAAAAGGACTTGGTTTGACTTCGAAAAATAATTCAATAGGTGGTTTAAGCGTTTTGGGTTCTGTGTCCACACCAAATGAACCTGATGTGCTTATTAATCCGTTTCGGGGTGATTTAACGGCGAATGGAGCGATTTTATTAGCGTATAACCGAACTGGAAAAGGTGCATGGTGTGCTTTGTCAGTGAGTGGATATTGTCATGCAGGTATTTTTAATAAGAATGTATATATTAATGAGAATAGTATGGCCATCCGCACGTCAAATACAGAACAAGGTATGATTTTGGAAACGCCTAGATATTGGCGTCATTTTGAAGAGATTCGAGAAATGGAAGTGTGGACAGCAAGTGCGGCGCAAAAGGCAGAAGCTGTGAAAAAATCATTAACATACAAAGGTAAGTATGGAATCGGATTGAAATTTATGAATGTTGACTGGTATTGTTCCAAAACCGTGTATCGTGCCTATTTTGATGCGGCGGGAATCGATTTGGATCAGGATGGCGGACTATTTGTACTCCCTGGTGATATTCGTTGGAGTTGGCAAACGCGTACGCTGAGGGTATATTCATCATGAAGATGAAAATTGGGGTGTTTGTCGTTCTATTGTTAATGATTGGTACGGCGTTACTTTATACGTATTCTGATCCAATTGGTGCGAAGGCAACAGCGCTTCAAAAAGTAGAGTTGGCGTTGTTAAAAAAACCGATATGGGCGATTCAACCGGATGAAGGACAAATTTTACAATGGGACGCTATTCACCATTCGTTTCAGCAAAAATATAAGCTTGATGGCGTACCGCTCACCGTAGCGGAGATTTCTCTAAATGAACAATGGATTGCGATGCACTCCAAAAATGATATTGAAGGCACACGAATTGTCTTTTGCAAAGGTGGCAAGTGTTCTACCGAGGAGCTTCAAATCAAACTCAAAGGGATTGATCAGTTAGTTGCTGCGGGTTCGAATGTGTTTGCTCGAAGTGGTGAGTTGAGTGCAACGATGGAACATCAAATTGCGGTGTTGGATACTGGATTATCACATTCAAAACGGATCGTTTCTGTTCCAGGTGTCGTGCAACAAATCGTTGCGTACAACCGTAATGATGTTTTGATGTTTAGTTTGCGTGCAGCGGATGGTGAACGATTGTTGTGGCACTTTGACGATCAACGCAATCAACTTCATGCAATTTCAATTGGTCAAGTTCAAGGATTCAAGCCGTCATATATTCAGTTTGATCAGATACATCAGACATTACTTTCCGTTTGGGTTTCATCAGAAAATACTGAGGAATGGTACGTGCAAAAAGATCGCTTAAGTGAAGATACATTGCACCGAATCAGTCAGTCCGACATCCAAACTGGGTTGGTGCAATCCGTTGCCATGTCGAATGAGCGCGGAATAATTGCGATTGCCCTTGGGTCTGCAAAAACGTTTGCTGTTGATTTTATTGAGCTTGAACATATGAAAAAAGTCAGAACGCAAGTTGTGGAAATAACGCCAGCAAAAATTCAAGCGACGCCGGAATGTTTATTTGTAAGCAATGATGAGCAAAGCAATCAACAATGTTTATCGTGGGACCAAGAAAATGTATATCAAATGATTTCTTCAGATCAATTGTTGTGGTTTTAATTGGAAAACCTAAAAACCCGGAACGATGCATAACGCATCGTTCCGGGTTTTTGCTTACGGTTGCCGGGTAATCTTCTGGTTTTGATAGCGGTAATTTCCATTGCTTAAAATAAATTGATGTACAATTGGCTTACTATTCACGGTTTCGTTGACCTTCATGAGAATACTAACGGTATCGGAAGGGAATTGCATTTGAACGAATGACGTATTTGGTCGCTCTAAATCCATCATTGGGTTACTCGTAAGTGCTTGCCAAACTCCCTTTGAGTTTTTGAAACTCCATTTTGCTGATTTATTAAGAGCTGAGGCGAAAAAGATTGTCGCCGCATTTTTTTTGGGAGCGGGAATGCCTTGGATGATTTCTTCTGAATCAATTGAGAATTTACCTGTTTTTGCAGTGAATGCAGTAACTGATTGATTATCATCGGATGGATCATTCACATAAAACTCAACGGTTTCTAATGCAGAGTTTTTTAAGTTGATCGTTGTAAAATCATACCCTGCGCGATCAGAAGGATACAGTTTATTTATTTTTGCGTTATCCCAGGATTGGGCTGGATCATGCCATACAATACTTGCACCAGCTGTCAAATGTTCAACATAAATCAAGACTTGCCGAACGTCACTTGGCGTTACAATTGGTTTTGGTGTCGTTACAGGTTTTGGTGTCGTTACAGGTTTTGGTGTAGCTCTAGGTGTTGGAATGGGTGTCCGCTGTTCGGTAGGTTCAGCTTTTGTACCGCCGGGCGCACCGGGTTTGAATGTACCGTTCTCAAAGGTAACCACACCTTTGGGGAATAAATAGTTACTGCCTTTATTGTTATCCCACTGGCTACCGCCATCGTTGAAATCGGCTTCAAGTTCGACTGCTTTGCCAAGTTCGATTGTGATTTTGCTATAACCGGAAAATTCGCTATCTTTCATAGCAATGCCGGGAGGTGTCGTCCATGCATATCCGGTCGCGCGATAGTGAATATACGGTTTGGAAAATGTTTTTTTGTAGTAGACTGTAATTTGATTTCCACCAGGTGCTGGTGTTGCAGTTACCGCACCTGAAGTCGGGGAATCCGTTGCAGCAGGTTTTGAAGGTGATGGTTTGTCGGTCAAGAAAGGATCAGTTCCGATCATATCTCCATTCACATCTTCCACGATTTTGCCACTACTTCGATCTTTACGGAATTTTCCTGCACCGACAAAAACTTGTTGTATATCTGTGCGCGTGATATTGCCGTTTCCGTCAGTTGCCTCAATGTAGTAATCAAGAAGTTGATCCCGATAATCATCAATGTAACTGAAATACATATCGCCAATTTCTTGTGCAGGTAAAATTTTATAATTTTGATGTACTGGAGCGGACTGCCACGGAACCCCGTTCATATCTTTTTGCAAATCACGTTTTTTCATTGCATATGAGGTCCATTTTCCGACATTGTCTGAATTGATGTTTTTAACACCTTTCGCTTCGAGTGAACCTGGATCGTAGACGCGGAATGTATTATCTTTCACATCAGCGAATTTAGACTTATGGACACGAATTTTCAATTTGATATCTTTGATGTTGCTCATGTCATATGCGTACGTATAAATTCCGAATTTGTTATTGAAATAGTGTAGGGTCCAACCTTCGGATTTATCGTTGTTTGCACTTCCTGGATTATACGGCCAACGTTGTGGCCACCAGACTGAAGGGCCTGTGCGATCCAAATTGGACTTTTTATCAACATATGGTCTTGAAAAATGTAACGATTGATTGAATGCAAGCGTCGGCTTGACGTTGTCGTCGGTGTTTTCGTCGTAATATCCGAAACCAGAATCCATTGCCGGAAGTAGGAAGTACCACGCAAGTTCGGCAGGATTGGCACCGCCTTTGTAATCATTCGTCGGATCCCCTTTAACTGGGAACGATAGCATCCACGGATTTAATTGGTTACCGGAATAAGTAACTTCTTTATCCAATTTCGTTTTTGGAGACCAATATCCAGGATGGCTATCGAGCCAAATTTGTTCGGCGGTTTTTGCATAGTTAATTGCGGCTTGTAATAAAGCAAAATTCCGTTCGAGATAATGATAACCATATTCGAAGGAGACAGTCATGCCTTCGGGGTTTCCTTGGAAATTTTTCTTGGGTGTATAATGAAAACCCATCGCTTTATTGAAATCAGGAAATTGACCTTTCCAAATACAAGGTGGCAACTTCCAGTGATGCCACTGTGGATCGGCAGATGAATCGCGTGTATCGACCCATGAACCATCTTGAACATGTGCTACATCATCGGCAGGAATCGGATTTTTTTTCAAATAGGAATCAACGCCCATTCCGGTTACGCCAGACTCGCTGTTCGTGACATTCGCAGCATTTTGCCATGTGTCTAGTGAACCTGCACGCCCAGAAGAATTATCACCGTCATGTGCAAGGACATAAAACAATTTCCGCGAGGTCAACGTTTCATAAGCCTTTAAGAATCCTGCGCTTGTTTGACCTTCCCATCCTTCCTCCCACGAACCTGCTTGATCAACGGGAATCCCGGCGATGCGGTCTTCTGATCCGTCGATTGGATCGACATACTTTACCCAGTGCGGCGTTGCAGCGAATGGAAATTTGTTGACCATTTTTTGTTGTTCATGCTTCATTTCCTGATCAAGCCAAGATCCGAGATTGCTTGTATTCTGCATATCTGCGCGGTTTGGTGGACTGACAAGTGTATCTTTTCCTGGATCATTTAAGTATGGATAATCGCGTAGTGCCCGGGAAAAATGAATATTACCCATGACGGACCATTCAATGCCAAGTTTCTTTAGTACGGGAATAATTCGTTCGGAGAACCCTAGTTCGGTTGGGAAAAAACCTTTGGATGATTCGAACTTATCGCCAAGAAAATAGGGCTGAGCTAATGTTACATTTTGAAAAATCATATCTTTAAGCATGTACTCGTCGCCGACCAGTGGTCCCATGGAGTGATGGCCCGTAAAATGGATCGTATCAAGCGCTTTATCACCGGATTTGTTGAGAAGAGAAGCGCTGTTCCGCCAAGCGGAACCCCAATTTTTATTGTTGTAATCGGGCACTGCACCGGTTTCGACAAGGCTTTGTACATTGTTTACCACTGCGCCGGACATCGTGACATGCACCTGGCCATTCGGATTCTTGACGATTAATTCTTTGGCGACCTGCATCGGCCAGTACATGTAAGCACCTGTTTTTGCATGGTGAGAATAATATGTGACTAAGTCGTCGTGAGGCATCGGTTTGCTTGATTTTCCGCCTTTTCCGTCTGGAAGGAAATAGGGATAGTTGGACGGAGGATTATTTTTCAATTGGATCACTTGTCCGTCGTATGTATAACGAATCGGAGAACCCACGGACGCTTTGTCATATTGAGTCAAATCATAATATGGCCAAAAGTTCGGCATGTGATTGTGATAAATATGAGTGGATGCAATTTCAGCAGATGCTGTAGGCGTTCCCACTATGAATGAAAACGATTGCAAAACAAGAGATACAGAGATGATAGCGGTTACAAAAGCTGGTCTGACATTTATCATGGGAGTCCTCCAAGGATTAGCGTAAACGACCGATTTCGGTAACGATGGCTTCGATTTCAGAAATGCTAAATGCCGATTTCGAAACGACCAAATCATACAAATCGAGCAAGTCTTCATGACTGCTAAGTGGGATTGAATCTCCAGACATCGCTTGTGCGTTGGCAACGCGTAACTTTGTTGTGATGGTCTCGATCATAAATGCGATTGATTCGCGGCTTGCTTGTGTTACATCCATTGTAAACCCTCCAAATGTGTTTGTTATGTACCAGTATAACGAAGTCGAACTGCGAATAAAAGGTACAAAAAAAATCCGCCTCATCAAGCGCTTAGCGCCTAACGAAACGGATCAAATATAATTAAAATTAACGTTTCATGTTTGAACTATGTCCAGGGGACAATTTAGCTGTTGGATCAATATAAACTTTCGCATTGTTAATCGCGGTTGGTGCTTCGCCGAAACCGACAGCAATCAACTTCAGTTTACCTGGGTACGTCGTGATGTCACCAGCCGCAAAAATACCAGGAATGGACGTTTCCATACGAGAGTCAACCACGATGGAACCATCTTGGATTTCGAAGCCCCACTCAGCAATTGGGCCGAGGGAAGAAATGAATCCGAAGTTTACAATCACATCGTCAACGTCAACAATGATTTCTTCTTTTGTTTTGGAGTTTTGCAAGACAACTTGTTCAATGTTGTCTTCGCCTTTTAATGCCAGCATTTCAACCGGTGTAATGATTTTAACGGTTGATTTCATTAAATTTTCTACACTGTGCTCGTGTGCGCGGAACTTGTCCCGGCGATGAACGAGTGTTACTGATTTTGCGATTGGCTCAAGCATTAACGCCCAGTCAACGGCAGAGTCGCCGCCGCCACTGATTAATACATTGCGGTCAGTGAAGATTTTTAAATCATTGACGAAATAATGAAGATTTTTCTTTTCGTATTTTGCAGCTTCAGCTAATTCAAGGCGGCGAGGTTCAAAAGCACCAACGCCTGCAGTGATAATGATTGCTTTTGCAAAATGGCGACCAGAATTCGTCACGATTTCGAAGTTGCGCTCGTCATGCTTGATCACTTGTTCTACTTTTTGTTCGAGGCACTCCTCAATATTGAAATGGCTCATTTGCTCTTTCAAATTGTCTACTAATCCTTGAGCAGTGATTTTTGGGAAACCAGCTACGTCGTAGATGTATTTCTCAGGGTAAAGTGCTGATAACTGGCCGCCCAGTTGTGGCATGCTCTCGATAATTTTTGCTGATGCTTGGCGCATACCTGCATAAAATCCTGCGAACATTCCAGCAGGACCGCCGCCGATTATGGCAATATCAACAACATTGTTTGTTTCTTGTGTCACTTGAAGTGCACCTCCGCGTCCGATGATTGTACGCAAAATATTATACTACCATTTGATAAAATACGAAAGTAATTATCATAACGCCATCACTTTAGTTTTTGAACGCCATGTGATATATTAATTAGGTAAAGTTTTCGGGAACGCTTGTGTATTTTTTCACAATGTTTCGAAGCGAAAAATGGTTCGTGAAGTACAAAAAATGGAGAACATACAAAGAAGGGGTCTACCATGAAACAGGCACCGAAGATTGTCATCTTAGGCGCGGGTTATGCAGGAATCGTTGCTGCGATCCGCTTACAGAAGGAATTACAGTACAATGAAGCTGAAGTTACTCTAGTGAATAAACATGATTATCACTACATAACTACGCATTTGCACATGCCTGCTGCAGGTACAGACCATCCGGAGAATGCTCGTGTCCGCGTTCAAGAATTGATCGATTTGCAGAAAGTGAAATTCGTGAAATCGACGGTGACAGAAATTCTTTTGGCGGAGAAAACGATCGTTTTGGAGTCTGGTAAATTAAACTACGATTATTTAGTCATTGGTTTGGGCGGCGAACCAGAAACGTTCGGAATTAAAGGACTTAAAGAAAATGCGTTTAATATTCGCAGTATTAATAGTGTGCGTTTGATTCGTACGCATATTGAGAATCAGTTTGCACTTTATAAACAACATCCGGACCAGACAGAATATTTGACGTTGATTGTTGGTGGTGCTGGATTCACAGGTGTTGAATTTGCAGGTGAACTTGCTGACCGAATTCCTGTGCTTTGCCAAACATATGATGTTGATCAAAGCAATGTGCGCATTATAAACATAGAGGCATCCCCTACGGTGTTGCCAGGCTTTGACCCGGAATTAGTGAAATATGCAATTGATGTGTTGAAACATAAAGGTGTGGAGTTCAAACTGGGCGTTCCGGTGAAAGAATGTTTGGAAGATCGGATCGTATTGGCGAACGGCGAAGAGATTAAAGCTCGTTCTGTCATTTGGACTGGAGGAATTCGCGGGAATCACTTGCTTGAAGAAGCTGGGTTTGAAGGGTTCCGCGGTCGCGTGAAAGTTGACGAAATGTTACAACCAGCAGGGCATGAGAATGTATTTATTTTGGGCGACTGCTCAATTTTCTTATCACCAGATGGAAAGCCGTATCCGCCAACGGCACAAATCGCGATGCAAGAAGGCGAAGTGGTTGCGTATAATTTGATGGCAAAAATTCGCGGTCAAGCGATGAAACCATTCAAACCATCGATTAAAGGTACGGTAGCTTCTCTCGGTAAAAATGAAGCAATCGGTTTCGTTTTCCGGTTTAAGGTAACTGGTTGGTTCGCGGCGTTGATGAAGCAAGTGATCGACTGGCGTTATTTATATATCATTGGCGGCGTTCAACTTGTGCTCAGCAAAACGCTCTTCAAAGCGCGCTGGTAAGAATAGGGAGGACTTGGATTGCGGCATTGCAGTGTGCAAGTTCGGGGACTTTTATTGCGCGAAGAATTGGATCGTTACAATGCGATGATTGAAGTTGGTTCGTATTTGGAGCAACAACAGCGATATGATCTGGCATATCATATCCAAAAAGAAATTGACCGTCTCATCCAACCTGCAATCGAACGATTGAAGGAAAAAGGGCGCGAGCGCGATCGGGACACAGAAGCGTATTTGGCAGGAAAGCAACGTGAGATGTTGCTTGAGGATGAAGATGAAGTCGAAGAAGATGATATCTCTTGAAAATAATACAGGGTCATTGAACCCGCAACGCAAATTGCGGATCAAAGACCCTGTTTTTCATTCATTCATTTACATTTCAAGCATTTTTTCCATGCGTTCATGATCAAGTAAGTTGCCAACATAGAATGAACCGAATTCTCCAAAACGAGCACTTGCTTCATCGAAGCGCATTTCGTGCACGAGTTTCTTGAATGTGAGAGGATCTTCGGAGAAGAGCGTAACTCCCCATTCCCAGTCATCCAAGCCGATCGAACCGCTAATAATTTGTTTCACTTGACCTGCATATTTGCGGCCAATCATTCCGTGGGCACGCATCATCTCGCGGCGCTGTTCGACAGATAATGTATACCAGTTGTCAGCAAGCTCACGTTTTTTGTTCATCGGATAGAAACAAATGTGTGCAGCTTTTGGCATAATCGGCTTCAAGCGTTTAAGGATTTCCGGATTTTGCATTGGATCTTCGCCTGGGTTGTTTACGTAGTTACTGAGTTCAACGACAGAAACGTATGAATAGGATTGCTCTGTGTGAAGCGCGAAGGATGATTTATTGAATGCGGTTTCGAGATCGTTCAGCTCTTGAAGCGTCGGACGCAAGTGCACAATTACGAGGTCCGCTTTATGACCGACAATTGTATAAATTGCGGTACTTCCTTGATGATTATGTTCAACACTATCCCAGTGATTTACATATAAGGATAACTGATCGATGCTGGCGCGGCGTTCTTTCTCCGTGAGTGCTTTCCAAGAATTCCAGTTGATTTTGCGAAAATCATGAAGGGCATACCAGCCTTCTAGGGTTTGTAGAACTTCCGACATGTCGTAACCTCCTCTTTGTTATTGTTATTGTACTCAAAACATTCAACGTTGAGCAAATTGGGGTGTTTATTTCTTGTGATATTTTTTTTACAATAATGTTAGAAGTGGTATGAATGGGGTGAGAAGAAAATGAATTTGGTTCAAGTTCCGGTATTAATGTTGTTGTCGATGGTGTTGTTTTTTGGGATCGGCTTCATCTTGAATATGTTATTAAAGACAACGTGGTTACCGCTCGGCGGATTTTTCGTGTTACTAATTGGTGTATCCATTGCTCGCGGTGGACTGAGTGCAACGCTTGAGTATGTTTCAGAATGGACATGGGTTGATTATATTCCGGTCGTTAGCGGTTTACTTGGCGTTGTGCTAAGTAGTTGGGCGATTCGTACTTTACGTATGAAAGGATTCCGGATGTTCTGATGAAAAATACGAGTCCATTACAGTTCACGGAGCACCATCGATTTTATGTGTTCCGTGATTTTTCGTTAAGCCCGATTGGTCAACGGACGATGTGGGAACTATATCAGCCGATGGTTGGCCATGGTGCGGTTGCATTTTATCAGACGTTGTATCGTCAAATTGAAGAAGAGCGCCTCGGTTATTCTGCTCCAGAGCAACAGCGATCCTTGTTTTATGCGATGGGTCTCGAGCTTGGAGAAAACGGGCGTCGAACGCTCATTGGCTACACGTCTCAACTTGAGGCGGTCGGATTGCTACGGACCACGCGTTGTAATGTGCCCAAACAAGATGAACGAATTTACGTGTACTACATTGAACAGCCACTTCATCCTCGTCAATTTTTTGAGCATATGCAGTTGCCGTTGCTTCTAAAAGATTGTTTGGGAAAACATGCGTTTGATCATTTGCTCAGCAAATGGACGACGGAGACGCCATCCGAATTATTAGATGAAGATTTGAATTTCCAAGATTTATCCGTTGATTTTGCATCGCGATTTAAGTTGTCAATGACCGATTCATCCGGTGGGGCTGCGATGCGGCCAATTGTTCCTATGGGACAACCTGTCGGCAAATCGTCGACCGATCAAACAATCACTCAAGCGTTTTCGTATGATGATTTGGTGGCGAGGATGCCGAAACGTTCCACGAGGCGCAAGTTTATCGTAAAGTTAAAAGAACAACCACAAGTACTTTCTGAAATTAATTATATTGCGGTTAAACATGCGATACCATTAACCTCGATGTGTCGTATGCTAGATGATATAGATGGCGTCTTTGATGAACAGGGACGTTTTTATGCACATGTACTCGATCAAGCAGCAAAAGAAGAACATCAGCATCAAGTGCGTCGTAATAAGAAGTTGACGGTAGAATCAGGTAAAGCTCAAACGGCACAAGCGCCAAGTGGTGATTTAAATCATAATCAATTGTCGGAACAGCAACTTGCGTGGTTGGAACGCCTGCCGGTTCCAGCAATGTTAACGGGGAAATTGACCAGTGCGGAGTATTTGGTGCGTATCCTACAATTGCCGCATACACAGTTTATTCAGCTGTTCCTCGGACACCAACCTGTGCATGAGCGGACAACCGCAAAATTAGACCAGGCGAATTATTACAGTGGTTGTAGTGATCCTGCACTGAATGTATTGATACATTTTATGTATTCGAATGGGTTATCGTGGAATGAAACATATGTCGATAAAGTTATTAACGAGTGGACAATGAGCCGAATGATTTCGTTTGAGGATGCCGTGATGTATTTCGAGAAAAAAACGAAATTGCTTGCGGATCAGCCTAAAAAAGATACAAACGGCAATCGAAAAGGTTTAAAATCTGGTGAAGGTAATTACCAGTCATCGAAAAAAACGAATCCTCCCAGTCAGACTTCGCATCCTAACTGGCAACATCGTCCAACAAGACCAAATGTTGAGATTATGCAAGTGTCCGAAGTCGATCAAGGGAATGAGATCGCACCTGAGAAACTTGCGGAAATACGACGTAAGGCCAGGGAGTATGAGGAAAATGTTGCAAAGAAGGGGCGTGTAACCGATGGATTCGATTCGTGATGTGTTACAGGCACTTGGTGGTAAGTTCGATAAGCAGCAAGCGGAAGAACGATTCCAGTCGCTCGTTCAACATCCGCTCATCCGTAAGGTATGCAATGATCATCCAAAATTAACAGAAGATATTTTGCGCACATCTCAAAACGTGTTGTATCAATACATTAAAGAGCAACAACATTGCAACAACTGTCCTGGTCTTGAAGCGTGCCCAAATTTTGTGCAAGGGCATTCGTCCAGGCTTCGAGTTGGCAATATGGCAGATTCGGTATATCTTTATGATGAAAAACAACCGTGTCAAAAATTTCTAGTTTCTCGCGAAGAAACGCAACTGAAATCGCGTATCAAAAGTTATTATGTCGATCATTCGGCGTTGCATGAATCATTGAATTTCGATGATTTACTGGATGCGAATCCTGGACGAGCAGCGGCAGTCGGACAAGTCGTTGAATATTTGCGGCATGTACGAGAACATGGATTGCCGAATTTTGGATTGTATTTGACAGGATCGTTTGGCCGAGGCAAAACATTTTTGATGTGCTATTTGTTGCGGGAATTGGCGAAGCTTGGTTTTACCGGCGTGATTGTGCATATGCCTCAGTTTGTTGAAGAAGTGAAATCACTTATTCAAGAACCGGTAAAGTTGCGTGATTGGGTTGAAATGCTGAAGGAAACGGATTTTCTCGTCTTTGATGATATCGGATCGGAAAATTTGACGCCGTGGGTGCGCGACCATGTGTTAGGCGCGATTTTGACTTCAAGGATGAATCGTAAACCGACAGGATACACCGCGAACTATTCGATTGATGATCTAGGGAAATTACTTAGTTTTACTGCGCGCGAAGGAGAAGATCTGATCAAAGGGCAGAGACTCATGGAACGAGTGCGGAACTATGTGAAGGTCGTTGAGGTGAAAGGGACGAATATGCGGGAAAAAAGCGCAAAAGCGTTTCAGCAGGAAACAGGTCAATAAAATCATAAAGCGCAAGCCCCGATTCACAATGAATCGTATGCTTGCGCTTTTTTTCATGTTACGGTGAACAACTACATGACGGCTTTTATAATCGTTGCTAACAAAGCGATTAAAAAGAAAATACCAAAGGAAACACCAAATCCTTTGAACGTATCTTGAAAATCGTTGCGTGGCTCTTCGTTGACATGATCTTCAGGGCTCTGTTTTTGTGACATTGTTGCCCCTCCTTTCGGTTTTGCGCTACTTAAGAAAGTATAACGAATTCGTCATACGATTGTAAAGAACGGGGGATATTCTAATTATGAATTCCATATGAATTGTGCTATACTGACTAACAAATCCAATGGATAATTAGGAGGATTCTCTCATGGCAATTGTAGATGTATCAGATCAATCATTCAAATCAGAGATCGAATCAGGTGTTGTTCTCGTTGATTTTTGGGCGCCTTGGTGCGGACCTTGCAAAATGATTGCACCAGTTTTGGAAGAAGTGGACAAAGAAGTCGGCGCAGTCAAAATTGCAAAAGTAAACGTTGATAACAACCCAGCAACAGCTGCTCAATTCGGTGTAATGTCGATCCCAACGTTGATTCTTTTCAAAGATGGTCAACCAGTGGATAAAGTCGTCGGTTTCCAAGCGAAAGAAAACTTAGTTCGTTTGATTGAAAAACACCAAGTTTAATTTTATGTACATGTTTCGCACGAGTTTGAATGCCGAGTCAGGCGTCAACTCGTGCGTTTTGTTGTTTTTTTGGAGGAGGGACATTTGTGAGTGCAGATCATGAACTGAAGATCAAATTGTCTTTGCTTCCGGAACTTCCCGGTTGTTATTTGATGAAAAACGAGATCGGGACGATTATATACGTCGGGAAAGCGAAGAATTTACGGTCACGTGTGCGATCGTACTTTTCTGGTGCGCATGATGCAAAAACCGAGCGACTCGTTCAGGACATTCGCGATTTTGAATTTATCGTCGTTTCAAGTGAGATGGAATCACTAATTCTAGAGTGTAACCTAATCAAAAAGCATTTTCCGAAATACAATGTCTTGCTCAAAGATGACAAGACGTATCCATATATAAAGATTACGAACGAAGTACATCCGCGTCTATTGATTACTCGGCGTGTGTTTCACGATCATGCGCATTATTTTGGACCGTATCCGAACAGTTTTGCCGCATTTCAAATGAAAAAGTTGCTCGACCGGGTGTATCCGTTCCGCAAATGCAATCAAATGCCGGACAAAGTGTGTTTATACTATCATATCGGGCAGTGTCTAGCACCTTGCGTACAGACGGTCGTTCCAGAACAGTACAAAGAAATGGCAAAGGAAGTCGGAAAGTTTTTACGCGGTGGTCATGATTCACTGAAGAAAGAACTGACGCAGAAAATGTACGATGCGGCAGAGGCACTTCAGTTTGAGAAGGCCAAAGAGTTACGTGATCAAATCGTACATATCGATTCAATCATGGAAAAGCAGAAAATCACATTGACGGATTTGTCTGATCGAGATGTATTTGGATTTGCGGTAGAAAAAGGTTGGATGTGCGTTCAAATTTTGTATACCCGGCAAGGGAAAATGATTGAACGTCATGCGTCATCATTTCCTTATTATGGTGAGCCGTATGAAGATTTTGTATCGTATGTGCTACAGTATTACAGCGATAATCCGGCGGTTCCTGATGAAATTCTATTACCGTTGATGGAGCATGATGCATTGAATTCTGACGAAACCGAATCAATAGACGTTGAAGATGCTGCATCTGACGAATACACACTCATTCGAGAATGGTTCGCGCATTCAACGCCTGGTAATGTAAAAATTCGTTTTCCTAAGCGTGGTCAAAAATTCAAGATGGTCGGCATGGCTGCTCAAAATGCCACATTGTCCTTACGAAATCAATTTTTAGTCATTGCACGTGATGAGAACAAATCACTAAAAGCGAATGCGTCACTTGGTGAATGGCTTGGTTTAGATTCCATGCGGAGAATTGACGCGTTTGACAATTCGAACTTACAAGGTTCGTCCGCGGTATCGGCAATGGTAGTTTTCATCGATGGGAAACCCGCCAAAAGTGAATATCGTAAATTTAAAATTCGAACCGTATCTGGTCCAGATGATTATGAATCGATGCGTGAGGTTGTGCGTCGCAGATACGAAAGAGCACTAAAAGAAAACACGGAATTACCCGATTTAATAGTAATTGATGGCGGGAAAGGCCATATTGCCGCGGCGCAAGAAGTACTTGAAGATGAACTTGGTTTGATGATTCCAGTTTGTGGATTGGCCAAGGATGACAAGCACAAGACGGCGCAATTGTTAGCTGGGAATCCCCCGCAGGTCGTGCCAATTCCTAGGGACCGACAAGAGTTTTATTTGTTGCAGCGAATACAGGAAGAAGTGCATCGCTTTGCAATTACATTTCATCGCCAAACAAGAAGCAAATCGATGATCCAATCTCAATTAGATGATATTCCAGGAATCGGGGATGCAAGACGTAAGAAGTTGCTTGCACATTTTGGTTCAGTAAAAAAAATCCGAGAAGCTAGTGTTGAAGCTTTTCGTGCAGTTGGAATTGGAGATCAGTTAGCGCGTACGATATTGCAAGCACTTGGAGGCAAGTTTTCAGAAAAAGAGGAGGAACACGATTTATGAAACATAATCAGTTTGCTGTCATTGGACTCGGACGTTTTGGATCAAGTCTGGCACTCACATTGGCTAAGCAAGGCTGCCACGTTTTAGGGGTGGATGATAACGAAGAAATCGTCAACGACATGGCGAACAAATTAACACATGCAGTCATGGCGAATGCGACTGATGAAGAAGCGCTTCGTGCAATTGGCGTGCGTAACTTTGACGTGATCGTTGTTGCAATTGGTACCGATATTGAGGCAAGTATTTTTGCAACCATTTTGCTGAAAGAATTGGGCGCGAAATACGTCGTTGCAAAAGCATTATCAGAACTTCACGGCCGTGTATTAAGTAAAATCGGAGCGGATAAAGTTGTGTATCCGGAACGCGATATGGGTACACGAGTGGCGAACCAATTGGTATCGCCGAACTTACTTGATATCATCGAATTGTCCAAAGATTATAGTGTTGCCGAGTTGTCGGTCCCGCCGCGTCTTTCTGGTTACACGATTAAAGATTTGGATCCACGCAAAAAATATGGATGTTCAATCGTTGCGATCAACAAAAAATCCGGTGTGGTGATTGCGCCGCAAGCAACTGATTTAATCAACGAAGGCGATATCATGGTCATCATTGGAACGAATGACCAAATTGAATCATTCGAAAAAGAAGTGCTCGACTAATCGAAACAACTCATCATTCGTAAATGTTTCGAACAAAATCGATAAAGGTTCTAGTTACTGTGCTTTGGCCGGCGGGATCCATGAAAATAATCGACGTTGTTCGTGTCATTTGCTGCAATTCAGGCAAGGATATCACTTGTAAATCTGAATTTACGCGAAGTTGGGAGGAGACATACGACTCTGGCAACAATGCGGCGACCTGACAAGTATTGATTAAACGAACGATCGCTTCAAAGGAATCGATTTCGAGATGCACATCTGGTTTCACGCCATATTGTGCAAAAATTTGATCAATCATCACGCGATACCAAGTCCCCGAGGAGAATAATACCATGGGGATCCCTTCGAGCGCATGAATGGTGTCGAAATTGGTATGTTTTAATGTGATTGTTTTATTTGAGGGTAACACTAGACAAAGGTGGTCATCGAACATCGGCACGCAATGAATGTCAGGTTGATCGACGCGAGCAGCAACGATGCCAAGGTCTACTTTTTTTTCGCGGACAAGGGACACGATTTCATGTGTTTTCCCAGTCACGGCGTGGATATCTGTTTGCGGGTGATCACTTCGAAATTGGGTAATGAGTTCTGGCAAAGTTGCTTGCAACGTCGTCAGGCTCGCACCGATCGTCACTTTTCCACGTTCGGTTGAATGATTTCGAAATGGAGCAATTTGTTGAAGATATGCATGTTGATTGGCGAGCATGCGCTGTGCGTGTTCAACGGTTAATTGACCTGCACGCGTCAGCACGAGTTTTTTGCCCACGCGATCAAAAAGTGGTACGCCTAGTTCTTTTTCGAATGCTTGCAGTTTTCGAGATAACATCGGTTGAGGTTGGCCAAGAATCATTGCGGCGCGGTTCAAACTGCCTGCGTTCACGATGGTGGTAAACCATTGAAAAGATTGAATCATTACATCACCTACTTATATCGTTTTTGATATATATTATAATACCATTTTTGCGACTATCATCATAACAAAATAGAAGATAAAATAAGTTTATGTGATTCGATGGATAGATTTTTATATAAGGGGGATCCAGAGGTATTATGTCGTCAACTCGATCGTTTGTATCTAGAAAAATCCACTCATTGCTCGGAGTGATTCCAGTCGGTTTGTTCTTATTAGAACATATGATTACGAACTATTCTGCAACAAAAGGGTTGGAAGAGTTTCAAAAGAGTGTGGCATTTTTGAATAATTTGCCGTTCGTTTTGGCATTGGAGATTTTCTTCATTTGGTTACCGATTTTGTATCATGGAATTTATGGCGTTTATATTGCAGTCCAATCGAAAAACAATACGACGAGCTATAGTTACTACCGTAACTTCATGTTCGTGTTGCAACGCATTAGCGGTGTCGTCACGTTGTTGTTTCTTGGATGGCATTTTTATGAAACGCGTTTACAAGTTGCACTTGGCAACGTAACTCATGAACAACTTGGATTGCTGATGCGAGATGTGTTTTTGAATCCGGTGACGTACTCGCTATACATGATCGGTGTGATCAGTGCGGTATTCCATTTCTGTAACGGCTTATGGTCGTTTATGGTTAGCTGGGGAATTGCAGTCGGACCAAATGCACAGCGTAAAGTGGCATATGTTTCGTTTGCACTTTTCTTGATCATCAGCGTTATATTTATCTTAGCGATGAATGCTTTCACCGCTGATAGTTTCATAGCGAAAGGGTAAGGTGCGCGCGCATGGCAAAATCTAAAGTCATTATTGTAGGCGGCGGTTTGGCGGGTTTGATGGCAACAATCAAAGTTGCGGAAGCTGGCATGAATGTTGAATTATTCTCTGTTGTTCCCGTGAAACGCTCACACTCTGTTTGTGCGCAAGGCGGAATTAATGGTGCGGTAAATACAAAAGGGGAAGGCGATTCTCCTTGGGAACATTTTGACGACACGATTTACGGCGGTGACTTCCTCGCGAACCAACCACCAGTTAAGGCGATGTGTGAAGCGGCGCCTGGGATTATTCACTTGATGGACCGTATGGGCGTGATGTTCAACCGCACACCTGAAGGTTTACTTGATTTCCGCCGCTTTGGCGGGACGAAACATTCCCGTACAGCGTTTGCTGGCGCGACGACCGGACAACAACTTTTGTATGCATTGGATGAGCAAGTTCGTCGCTGGGAAGCTGCGGGACTTGTGAAGAAATATGAGTACTGGGAGTTTCTTTCAGCGATCGTTGATGATGAAGGCGTTTGCCGTGGGATCACGGCGCAAGATCTTCGCAGCATGAGCATTCAGGAATTTAAGGCCGATGCAGTTATTTTGGCGACGGGCGGTCCTGGGATTATTTTCGGGAAATCAACAAACTCTGTGATCAATACAGGAACTGCTGCGAGTGCGGTTTATCAGCAAGGTGTTGCTTACGCGAATGGTGAGTTTATCCAAATCCATCCGACTGCGATTCCCGGAGATGATAAATTGCGTTTAATGTCTGAATCTGCGCGCGGTGAAGGCGGACGCGTTTGGACATATAAAGATGGGAAACCGTGGTATTTCCTTGAAGAAAAATATCCGGCATACGGAAACCTTGTACCGCGCGACATCGCAACTCGTGAAATTTTCAGCGTATGCGTCGATCAAAAACTCGGCGTAAACGGCGAAAACATGGTTTATCTCGATCTTTCACATAAAGATCCGAAAGAATTGGAAGTCAAATTGGGCGGAATCATTGAGATCTATGAGAAATTCATGGGCGACGATCCACGTAAAATTCCAATGAAAATTTTCCCGGCAGTGCACTACTCAATGGGCGGCATGTGGGTCGATTACAACCAAATGACGAACATCCCTGGTTTGTTTGCTGCGGGCGAGTGCGATTATCAATTCCACGGTGCAAACCGATTAGGTGCAAACTCCTTGCTTAGTTCGATTTTCGGCGGAATGGTCGCTGGTCCAAAAGCAATCGAGTACATTAAAGGATTGGATACGCATGTCGATGATATCGCGAGCAGCGTATTTAGCCGCGAAGTGTCCAATCAAGCAGCGAAGTACAATTCAATTCTCAAAATGGACGGCAAAGAGAATGCATACGTCCTGGGTAAGGAACTAGGCGAGTGGATGACGAACAACATGACGGTAGTTCGTTATAACAAAAAACTTCAAGAAACGGACGATAAAATTCGCGAGTTGATGGAGCGCTACAAAAATATCAACATCAACGATACCGCTACTTGGAGTAATCAAGGAGTCGCTTACACGCGTCAATTGTGGAATATGCTGGAACTAGGACGTGTCATGACACTTGGTGCTTTGATGCGCGATGAGTCTCGCGGTGCGCATTACAAACCAGAGTTCCCAGACCGTAACGATGAGAAGTTTATGAAAACAACGAAAGCGTTCCATACACCAGAAGGACCGCGCATCGAATATGAAGATATCGATGTATCGCTCATCCAACCACGGAAACGCGATTATAGTTCTGATAAGAAAACGAAGAAGAAATCCGAAGAAACAGAGAAGGCGGGTGCTAGCAAATGACCACAGCTTCTACTCAAAAAACGATCAAGTTGATAGTTCAGCGTCAAGAAGGTCCGGACGCGTCATCCTTCAACGAAGAATTCGAAATTCCGTATCGTCCGAATATGAATGTTATTTCAGCGCTCATGGAAATCCAGCGCAATCCCGTTAACGCAAAAGGGAATAAAACGACTCCAGTTTGCTGGGAGTCGAACTGTTTGGAGGAAGTTTGCGGTGCTTGTTCAATGGTCATCAATGGTAAACCGCGCCAGGCATGTACGGCATTGATTGATAAATTGGAACAACCGATTCGCATTGCACCAATGCGTACCTTCCCAGTTGTGCGTGACGTTGTTGTCGACCGAAGCCAAATGTTTGAATCCCTGAAGAAAGTCAAAGCATGGATTCCGATTGACGGTACGTACGATCTTGGTCCTGGTCCGCGGATGCCTGAAGTGAAACGTCAATGGGCTTATGACCTTTCTCGTTGTATGACATGCGGCGTGTGTATGGAAGCGTGTCCGAATGTGAATCCGACCTCTGATTTTATCGGTCCATTCGCGATCTCACAAGTACGTTTATTCAATGCACATCCAACGGGTGAAATGAATAAGCACGAGCGTATTGATGCATTGATGGAAGACGGCGGGATTGCAGGTTGTGGGAACTCACAAAACTGTGTGCGCTCATGCCCGAAAGAAATTCCGTTAACGACTTCAATTGCCGAAATGAATAAAGAAACATCAATGTCCTTGTTCAAAAAATGGTTTACAAACTAATTACCACATCAAAAAGCATTCCTTTCTCATCTGAACCAATGGGGTTCGTGAGTAGGGAATGCTTTTAATTTATGATCCTTGATCGAAGGAGCGTCCAACTTCTTTCACTATCGATTACTTCGTGACGGGACAAACCACCTTCGATCAACATCGGTCCGCTTAGATCGTTCATCCGCGAGAACCATTGTTCCGCAAGTCGATCGATGCGGTTTGCTGATTCGTGCGCGAGTGTGAATAGGATATTCTCAGAGCGATCATAATGGCCAAGTTGTTCATAATACAGCACAAGTTCAAAGCGTGTTTCAAGTGATAATTCATCGAGTACGCGGCCTTGTTCTAACCAAAAGCCTTCAAGTATGGTTTCTATCCATTCACGCGCACCAATGGAGTCTAATTTATCAAGTGGTGCGATATGCCACGTCATCAGTGCACTATATAAACTCCTGCGCACGCAGGCTTCGAAAATTTGAAAGTTATTAGCTGATCTTGCCCGGCGAGCTTCCTCTAACAAAAGCAACGAAGCAGCAAAACAGCGATCTGCATCCAATTCAGCACCTTCAGGCCCAAGTAGACGAACACCATCACGCTCACTTAATGTTAACCAAACCCCAAGCGGAGGGATTCGGAAGCGGCGATACCATTCACCAATTTCGGCCCGTACGGATTCTAGTTGCAACGTTTCTTCGTCGGGATGTTGTTCGGTTTGTTTGCGTATCCACTGTGTGAGCATGAAAATTTGACGCATAATATAGTCATTCTGATACATGTTCACCACTCCCGCTTAGTTCCATCGAATCAAAATTAACCCTGCAAAAATGAACAACAACGCAACCCATTGTAATCCGCGTAATCGTTCACCGAACCAAATCATTGATCCAATCGCAATAATCATACTATTCGTCGCGAAAATTGGTGATACGACATTGGCTTGTCCACGTTCAAGGGCGTATGCATATAATTGCATTCCGCCATAGGAACAAATCCCACTTGCGAAGCCCCACAACAAACCAATCGAGTTGCCACTATTTCTTTCTCGTTTTTTCCACAATCGTATAACTGGCGGTGAAAACCAAGCGAGTGACCATCCATAAGCGATGGCGAGCACGGTGTCATTATGCAAATCCCATGATTGTGTTACTTTTAAACCACCATTGCGCAGTGCAAATAGTAGCATCGCAGCAAAAACGAGCAAAAACCATTTTGCAGGCAAATGAGTTTGCTCGAGCACCGAGCGATTGGGCTTGTAAGATAACAAAAAAACCGAGAGCACAAGTATACCGATGGAAATCCATTGCCATACACGTAATGGTTCCTGATACCACCATGTGCTAAACAGAATGACAAAAATAATATTCATATTTGTAATCGGGGAGGTTAGACTAGCAGGTCCAGCATTAAGTGCGCGCATAAACAAATCGTTTCCCCAAGCAGAACCACTTCCAACCAATATGCCGCCAAGTAACAACAACCATGACATCGAGGACCAGGAAACGTGACCGGCAATTGCTGAATGAGCCGTAAACAATAAGGTCCCCATACAATACAATCCGAACAAAAGATGTGGTGTTGAACCTTGTTGTGCATGCGATGCCTTCATCATTAATCCGGCAAGCCCGAATACAATTGCACTCGCGATTGCTAAACCGAACCAGTCGCTCATCAAAACGGTCACAGTTCTATTCTCACTTTATGTTTATTCCGAAAGAAAACCCAATCCTTGTAACCAATCTCTTTTAATTTTGCACCAACAAGATCAAAATCATCGCCAACCCGCTCTGGGATGTGTGAGTCTGAACCAAGCGTGATATCAACATCGTAAAAAAACGCCCGTTCCAAAATTTCGTCGGAAGGATACCAACCGCCGGACCATTTTGTTTTACCGGATGTATTCACTTCGACAGCCAATCCGTGTTCCCCGACAATCCGTAATGTTTCTTCTATAATATCCGTTGGAATTTCGGAAAATTCAGGGTAATAGCCTTTCATCGCATCAATGTGTCCAAGCACGTGAAACAACCCGCACGTTGCCGAACCTTGAACTAGACGATAGTATTCTTCTTTTTGTACGATTTTTTGCGCCAACGTCAAACCTTGCCAGCGCGTTTTGTTGAAAATACTTGCACCGCCGCTCAAATGAACGGAACCAATAATATAGTCAAAAGGTACATGCTCGAATGCTTTGCGGTATACATCGATGACCGCTGGAAAATAATCTGATTCCATACCAAGGAGTACTTCAATTTTTCCTGCATATTTTTGTTTTAACGACAGTACTTCCGCAACATATTCGGGGAACATACTAATCGCCATTGCGATGCCAGGACTTGAATGATCACCTTCACGTGCAAAAAACGGTGAGTGATCCGAAATGCCGATGACCTGTAATTCGGCTCGTATGGCTGCTTTGATATAGTCTTCAATGGTGCCGCTTGCATGTCCGCAACGCTCGTGATGTGTGTGTAAGTCAAATTTCATCCGTTTTTCAGTCCTTTGTATTCGATTACGTCGCGTAAAAATCGGTTTCTGACATTCCCTTCAAATCGTCAAGGAATTGACGCATCGCTACACTAATGTAACGCCCCGAACGATACATAATACCGACCGGATGAACGACGTTTAGTTCTTGAATCGGTATGATTTGCAATGATTTGCGTCTTAATTCTTCACTAATGGAAAGTTTGGATACGATGGCAGCACCTAAATTCAACTCAACCATCCGTTTAACTTCTTCACTGCTAGACAATTCCATAACAATCAAAGGCGAAATGTTGTATGCTTTAAATACGTGGTCAACAAATCGGCGTCCTGCTGTTTCCGGTGCAAGCATAATTAAAGGTATGTTTCGCAAATCCTCGATGTGCAACGGTTCGGAAGTGCTTATTGGATGTTCTGGTGATGCGATCAACATGAATTGGTCGTAATATAAGGTTGAGGCTTCAATTTGATTTGGTTTTTCAAACAAGTAACCGATGCCGATATCAACGGAACCATTTTCGACACTGCTTATAATTTGCGAAGAAGTCATGGAATGGATTCTCGATTTAATTAATGGATAGGAATTTTGGAAATAAGATAATACACGCGGCAAAATTTGCATGGCAATCGATGTCGTCGTACCGATTTCGATGTGACCTTGTGGGTGCTGTTCGAGGTCGGATAATTTATCGCGTAATTCTTTTACGGTTTTGAGCATGCCTTCGGCATATTCTGCAAATAATTTTCCGCCTTCTGTCAAAGCAACCGGATGATTTCGATCGACAAGAATAATTTTGAATTCATCTTCAAGATTTTTGATTTGAGCGGATACGGCAGGTTGCGTTAAATTAAGTAATTCTCCCGCTTTTCGGAAACTCATTGTACGAGACAAGGTTAAAAACGTCTCCAATTGTGTTAAATTCATTGTTGTTACTCCGTTCGCGAAAGGTAATAAATTTATTTTATCAGATACATCAATCACAATAAACTTTTTTTAATTTAAAAATGTAGCAGGAGTTTACTAATGAATTGTCGAAAATTTTAACTATGCAAGAAACAAACTAATTTCGATGATACCTTTAACCGAAGAGAGAGGATCCAGATGAGAGCAGAATACATCAATCCTTTTATTGAATCCGCGCGACACGTCATTGAACAAACGACGAACATTAGCCCGGAACCCGGCAAGCTCGGGATTAAGGACCTCAAGTTTACAGAAAACTATGTGTGGATCCAAATCGGTATGATCGGTCAAATGACTGGTGACGTTGTATTTGGTATTAAAGAATCTGTTGCCCTCAAACTCATCTCGGCGATGATGGGCGGATTTGTTGTCACACAAATGGATGACATTGGCCGAAGTGCCATTTCTGAACTTGGTAACATGATCAGCGGCAACGCGAGTACGATCTTGTTTAATCAGGGTGTTCGTGTGGATATTACACCACCTAAGATCATTGAATCTGCACAGGCTGCTGGATTCCAACCGAAAAAAGCATTAACAATCCCATTAAATGTTGAGGGTGTTGGGGTTATTGAAATGCTTGTTGTGGTCACTTAATCGAATGGAAACACCTGAGCAGTAGTGCATCGCTACTGCTTTTTTTATTTTGTTCAGGAGGTTAGTGCGATGGATTGGAAAAATAAAGTCGTTGTTGTAACGGGTGGGTCAAGCGGGATCGGAGAGGCGATTGCAAGGGTGCTTGATGTGCGAGGAGCAATCGTTGTACTGGCTTCAAGGAATGAAGAGGAACTGAAGCGGGTACTTGGCCGATTGTCTGATCGGGCGTATGCTCTTTCATTGGATGTGAGTGATCCTGTTGCAGTCGAAGAGTTTTTTTGCGGCGTCGAAAAAGGAATTGGTCCTGTAGAAGGTCTTATTAATAATGCAGGGTTTGGCGTGTTCAACAAATTCGTAGAAGCGAGTGTCATTGATTTCGAACGGATGATGGCGGTGAACTATTTTGGCACGCTATATTGTTCAAAAGCGGTTTTGCCAGGAATGTTGGAGCGCAAAAGTGGGTTTATCGTAAACATTGCCTCCCTTGCTGGGAAAGTCGGTACGCCGAAATCATCAGGTTATAGCGCGACGAAACATGCAGTGCTCGGATTCACAAATGCACTTCGCATGGAGATGGACGGAAAAGGTGTGTTTATCGGTGCAATGAATCCAGGGCCGGTGAAGACGAAATTTTTTGAAAAAGCAGATCCAAGTGGAGACTATGTAAAAAATGTGCAATGGATGATGCTGACACCGGAATCGGTGGCGCTCGAGGTTGCGTTAATGATTGAAAAACAAATTCCTGAAGTTGATTTGCCAAAATCGATGAAGTGGCTTACAAGATTATACGGCGCTGCTCCTAGGCTAATGGACAAAGTAGCAAAACGTTGGCTAAATCAGAAGTAATTTTTGCTTCATTTGCAGGAGAATTTTTTTGGAGTAGCGAATATGAATCAAACTAGCGAATTTTTTGCTTATGTGCACCAGGGAGGTGACAGCTTGAGCGTGAATCGATATAAAACATTAATTGATCATTTGCCGGTCATGATTTTCTCGCTGGATTCGGCAGGTTGTCTCGCAGAAGTTAATGCTTTCTTTCTAAAGAAGCTTGGTTATAAAGAGGAAGAAGTACTAGGTAAACCAATTACTGAATTTATTAGTGGTGGTTACAAAGATCTATTTTTAACGCAATGTCTCGCAAAATTACAGGAACAGGACGAAATTGTCCCCCTCGAATTGCAATTAACAACCAAGGCGGGCATCTGGATTGATGGTTCATTAACGGGAAGTCGGATCACCGACGGTGCAATGGGAGGGAATATTCTATTTTTCTCCATTCTTGATGTGACGGAGCAACGCCGCACGGTTAAAGAGATCGAGCAAATGGCATATCATGATGATTTGACTGGATTGCCAAACCGTTTATTGTTCCGTGACCGTCTACAAATGTCGATGAGTCAAGCACAACGTTTAAATCAAAATGTTGCGATTTTGTTTATTGATATTGACCGATTTAAGTTGATTAATGATAGTTACGGACATCAAGTCGGTGACAAGTTATTGGCGTATATGGCGTATCAATTGATGAAACATATTCGCAAAGGGGATACGGTTTCCCGATTCAGTGGAGATAAGTTCATGATGTCGGTTCCGTTTATGGCAAATGAGGAAGATTGCTATTTGATTGGGAACCGGATTTTAGACTTTATGAAGTCACCGTTTATGGTGGAAGATCACGAATTTCAAATGACAGCGAGTATTGGGATTAGTTTATTCCCGCGTGACGGTCAAGATGTGGATTCGTTGATCAAATGTGCAGATTTGGCGATGTCCCGTGCGAAGCAAAATGCGGGGAATCGTTTTGAAGTGTACACTCCTGCGATGAATGAACAAATCTTAAAAAAAATGAATCTCGACCGGGACATGCGCAAAGCGTTGGAGCGAGAAGAGTATGTGCTTTTCTATCAACCGCAAGTCATGTTGCCAGAAGGTCGCGTTTATGGTGCGGAAGGTTTAATTCGTTGGCGTTCTCCAGAACGTGGACTCGTACCACCGATGGAATTTATTCCACTCGCGGAAGAAACGGGTATGATCGTGCAACTTGGTTATTGGGTGCTTCGAGATGCTTGTCGTCAAACGAGGGTATGGTTGGATCAAGGGATGTCACCGATTACGATTTCGGTAAACATTTCTCCGAGACAATTTGCACAAACTGATTTTGTTCAGCGTGTGAGTCAAATTCTCGAAGAAACAAAATGTGAACCGAAATATATTTGTTTAGAAATTACGGAATCGACGATGATCAATGATTTTGAGTCGAGTATTAAAATCATTAAAGATTTGATTGATCTCGGATTAACGATGTCGATCGATGATTTTGGTACCGGGTATTCATCGTTGTCGTTGCTCTATCGCTTACCAATTCATTCTGTCAAAATTGATCGCAGTTTTGTACAGCAAATGAGCCAGTCTCAAGATAGTTCAATCGTCAATGCAATCATCGCAATGTGTCACCGCTTGAATTTGAAGGTTGTCGCAGAAGGTGTTGAAACGATCGAGCAATATGATTTGCTCATTCAAGATGGTTGTGACTCAGTTCAAGGTTATTATATTGGTCGTCCAATGCCTGCGCCGGATTTCGAAAAATTTATGTTGAATTTCAAAGCGGTGGAACCGACTTCAAAGTAAATCACATTTAAAATAAAAAAGAGACCTCAAATGCTACCGGCATCTGGAGGTCTCTTTTTTATTGGTGAATAATTAAACAGCAGGTACGCCAGTTAGGTCGCAAACGCCTTGATAAATTAATTCGAACAAATCATCCAATTGTGATTCTTCGGTACAGGAGAATGCTACGCGTAAGTCCGTTTCCCCTAACGCAATTGTTCCAACGCCATACTGATTCAATAAATGTTGACGTAGCGTTTCTGCGTCAACGGTTTTTAATTTTAAGCACATAAAGTAACCAGAATTAAATGGGTAGTACTCCCAAACCGAAATGAATTTCTCGTTGTTCAAAATTGATTTTACGCGTTGACCGCGTGATTTCATAATTTCAAACTTGGCTTGTTTCTGTTCTTCAAATGCCGGATCTTGAAGCGCTTGTAGGACAAAAGTTTGCGATGGGTGCGGTCCGCTAGAAATGGTAGCGCGGATTATGCCCATCGTTTTTTGTTCTAACGCATCCAGCAATGCTTGATCTTCATGAGCGTAGGTAATGAATCCGACGCGGAATCCCCAAACATATTCTTCTTTTGTTGCCCCATCCACTTTTATCGGCAAAATCCGTTCGTGTAATTGAGCCAATTTGCCGAATAATGATTCGTGCAAACTTTCTTCAAAAAACAAGCTGAAATACGCGTCGTCCAAAACAGCTACAATATTAATTCCTTGATCCGCTGCACGTGTCAACGCAGAAATGATTTCATCACCCTCAGCAACCGTTGGCGTGTAGCCTGTTGGGTTGTTGGGGAAGTTTAGCACGACAACTGCCTTGCCTTTGTCTTTTTGTGCAATTAACGCTTGGAACAATGCGTCGGCGTTGAATTTCTTTTGTTCGTTGTATAGCGGATAGTAAACAAGTTCTCCGCCGCGGCGAATGCCAAACGTTAATTCGTAGTTCTCCCAGTTTTTATCTGGGATAATAACAGCATCACCAGGACCTACAAATAGGTCAGCTACAATACTGAGTCCATGAGTTAATGCGTTAGTGACAATCGGGTTACTTAATTTTTTACCAGCAACGGATGGATTCTCTTTTTCCATTTTAACTTTCCAAGCGGTGCGCAATTCTGGTTTTCCTGCTGGAGGTGCATATGGGTACAAATCTTTCGGTGCAAAGGCAGAAAGTTTGGACTGAATGACATCCAAATACATAGGTTTATTTCCTTCAGTTGCAGTTCCGATCGTTGCGTTATACTTTGTTGCTTTCTTTGCTGCCTCCGCGGATTGACTCAAAATACCTTCCTTCGGAAAATAAATAAGACGTCCTAAATCGGATAACATTTCGAACATGTTTGGGTTGCCACGTTGAATCGTGTCATTTAATTGTTGGCATAACGGATGCATGAAATACCTTCCTTCCTAAATGTCAGATGACAATTAAAAATTATATCACTGTTTTCGTTCGTTCGGCAATAACAGAGTGGCCCAACCTGCTAAAGGTAAAATGGCTAGCCAAAAAATTAATGTTTGAAGTCCGATATGATCTGCAAGTATTCCGAGAGCAACGGCACCGATTGCGCCCATTCCAAACGCTAAACCGATGACTAACCCAGAAACCGTCCCGATTTTTCCGGGTAATAAATCTTGTGCATACACGACGGTTACTGAAAAACTTGATAATAAAATCAATCCGTCCAAAGCAATGACAACATATGCAAGGGCTGGACCACAAAAAGGCAGTGCGACCGCGAATGGTAACGAACCGAGCATAGAAAGCACAATTGTATTTTTTCTTCCGATTTTATCTGAAAGTGGACCGCCGAGAAACGTTCCGATTGCACCAAAAATTAAAAAGACAAATACGTATGATTGTGCGTTCGTGATCCCGTTGTGCAACACGTCGACTTGATATAACGCATAAAAATTTACGATTCCTGAATAGTACCAAGACCTTGCAAACACAAGAAAAAGCAACAGGATTAACCATTTTAGCGGGAAGGCGTTTACTGTTCCTAAGAAGCCGAGTGATTGTTTTTTCTCAGACGTCGACATGTTTTCTTTAAGATGATTACTGAGCCAACGTGCGATACTTAAGAGAATAAAAATTGCGATGGCAGTAATTATGGCAAAAAACCAAGTCGCATTTAGACCGAACGGTACAAATAACAAAATCATAAATAGCGGGGCAAGTGCTTGTCCTGTATTTCCGCCAACCTGAAAAATAGATTGTGCCAATCCTCGGCGTTTGCCAGCGGATAATGCGACAACTCGAGAACCTTCTGGGTGAAAAATCGCTGAGCCCAAACCAATGAGTACCGCAGCGATAAGAATCATCGCAAACGATTCGCTAAAACGAATAAAAATCATTGCGCTAAATGACAGCAGCATACCAATCGGCAACGTATAAGGTGAAGGTTTTCGATCGCTTAAAGCTCCAATTAATGGTTGGAAAATTGATGAAGTCATATTTAATGCAAATGCGATCCAACCAAGTTGTGTGTACGAAAAATGAAATTCACTTGCGAAGATCGGATTTAATGCTGGAATTACAGATTGGATGGAATCATTAATGAGATGAACAACGCTGATAATGATTAAGATCGAAAACATTGTTTTCGTTTGCTGTATTTGATGGCTCATTATATTCAACTCCAATGACCGATCGCTTGCCCCATTCTGACGCGTCCGCCTTCAACTAACGTAGAGTCCCAATTGAAATTGCCCGAAACAAATAGTACTACGGTTGATCCGAACTCGAAATAGGCTAACTCTCCACCTTTAATTAAATCAGTGCCAATCGGAACTGCATATTGTATTGAAGAAACATTCATTGCACCGACTTTGCAAACTGCAACTTCACCGAATTTGCTTTGGATACAAGTTGTCAAACGTTCGTTTCTTTTTAAAACGCCGCGAATATGTGTCAAAGCTGGATCGTGAACTGGATAAACAGCTCCAGGCACGTGTAAATGAGATTTCCACGTACCGCTTACTGGCGCATGTATTCTGTGGTAATCGGTCGGGCTTAAATATAGAACAATAAAATGTGAAAAGTTATTTACTTGTAAATCGTCGAAATCATTAATGATTTCTAATGGAGTGTATCTTTGACCTTTAACAATTAATTCTTTTGCATCATTAATTTCACCGACAGCTGTTATTCTTGCGTCAACGGGAGATGCAAGTGATTGATCATTACGATCGATAACACGAGTGCCCGGTTTAAGACGTCTTGTAAAAAAAGAATTTAATGTAGGGTATTGATCTAAATCCATTTCAGCTTCTTCGATTTTGATATTGTAAATGTTTGCGAAGGTTGGAATCATAAATTTGCTAATTTTAGATTTAGCAAACGTTCCAGTAATAGATGAAATAAAACGACTAGATGTTAATTCTGTAAAAAAACGAAAAAAAGTTAACTTCATTAAGTTCATCTCCAATTTTTATAAAGATTAATTGATGCAGGGTGCATATCGAACATTCTTACTAATTTCGTTTAAAATGTAAAGCACTCACCGTTTGAAATCTACATCATATGATGTAAAAACGAATTAAAATTAATGAAATATCGGAGGGGTTCATCTGGATGACTATGCGAACAAAAAATGGTCTGTATTAACCGCACGTGAACGGCAAGTTTTTGAATTGTTAGTAAAAGATAAAACAACAAAGGAAATTGCGGTTTTATTGGAAATAAATGAGAAAACAGTTCGAAATCACATCTCAAATGTCATTCAAAAGCTAAGTGTTAAAGGGAGATCGCAAGCTATTGTTGAATTAGTCAGATTAGATGAAATTGCGTTGTGATTTTCCGAAAATAAAAATCAAAAAAAACAAGGAAACTACTTGCAAACAACAAAAGACCTATGTTATATTCCTTCTTGTCCTCTTCAAGTAGTTGAAGCGGTCGAAGGAAAGCGGGGCCATAGCTCAGCTGGGAGAGCGCCTGCCTTGCAAGCAGGAGGTCAGCGGTTCGATCCCGCTTGGCTCCATAACTTACTTTTGTAAGTTAATTGATATGCAGTCAAGGAATGTTTGAATAAGATCTCCTGGGCGGCAGACCACCTGGAGAGGTGGTCGAGTGGTTTAAGGCAACGGTCTTGAAAACCGTCGTAGGTGTGAGCCTACCGTGGGTTCGAATCCCACCCTCTCCGATTTAATTGCTTCAAAAATTGTTTGAACGAAACACTTGCAAAACGATTTGAGATGTGTTATCTTAATTAAGCTTCTCAAGCGTGAGTAGCAGAACTTGTTGAAGCATTAGAAACAAGTTCCAATAATTGCAACATCAAATGGAATTAATCATTTTGACTGAGCAAACTCATGCGGAAGTGGCTCAGTGGTAGAGCATCGCCTTGCCAAGGCGAGGGTCGCGGGTTCGAATCCCGTCTTCCGCTCTTGTACAACTTAATTAGCCGGCGTGGCGGAATGGCAGACGCGACGGACTCAAAATCCGTTTCTCGCGAGGGAGTGGGGGTTCAAGTCCCTTCGCCGGCATTGCTTTTACGGGACGTAGCTCAGCTTGGTAGAGCGCTTGGTTTGGGACCAAGAAGTCGCATGTTCAAATCGTGTCGTCCCGATTGGGTTTATCCCATAAGTAAGGAAAGTAAGGCGCATGGTGCTTGTCGCATCAGTAACTGCGACATCATCATTTTTTTTCGCAAATCAGGTTGACAACAACTTAACAGATGTGTTAACCTACTCCTTGTGCTTAAATCGTTCCTTGAAAACTGAACACTGAATGTAAGAGAGAAACGATGAGATCGTAGCGGAGATCATCGAGCAATAAAAACGCTAGCGAGAGCTTAAAGGTCTTAGGACCTTAGGATATCAACACCATCA
>CANHGK010000018.1 GCA_947460235.1 Paenibacillaceae bacterium
CTGACATCCGCTTTGAGTATGCCGACATCATCTTTTAATTCGCTGACATCGGCTTTGAGTATGCCGACATCATCTTTTAATTCGCTGACATCGGCTTTGAGCAAGCGTACGTCATCTTTCAATTCGCTGACATCAGATTTGAGCAAGCGTACGTCATCTTTCAATTCGCTGACATCAGATTTGAGCAAGCATACGTCATCTTTCAATTCGCTGACATCAGATTTGAGCAAGCATACGTCATCTTTCAATTCGCTGACATCCGCTTTGAGTATGCCGACATCATCTTTCAATTCGCTGACATCGGATTTGAGCAAGCGTACGTCATCTTTTAATTCGCTGACATCGGATTTGAGCAAGCGTACGTCATCTTTCAATTCGCTGACATCGGATTTGAGTATGCGGACGTCATCTTTCAATATCTTAATATCTTCTGTATTGCGTGTGACCTGAACTTTCAATTCGCTGACATCCGCTTTGAGTATGCCGACATCATCTTTCAATATCTTAATATCTTCTGTATTGCGTGTGACCTGAACTTTTAATTCAGCGACATCAACGCGAATTTCTTGCAGGGTATTGTCCATGTTGTTAAGTTTATCTAAGACTTGATAGATTAAATCGCTCACGGCAAGTCCTCCTTATGACAGATCTTTATCTCTTTCACGAAGAGTGTAAATGAATCATAACGCAATTCACATTTGTTGTGGAGTACTGTTTTTATGCAGTACCTTTGTTTGAAATATGGTTTGCGAAATGATCAACGGAAGGCTTTCTATTGATCGAAAACACTAGAGGACCATTCGTTGAGGTGCCCACTGATAGTGACCGATCATCACCTTTCCGACATGTAACTTGTTTTATTTTTGGTCATCAAATGGTCAATACGTTTCCTGTTAATAAAATCAGATAATTTAGACTATTTACAGGGTTTTCATGTAACATCTCGAAATTGATTAGGATAGCGAATTAATTAGGGGTGGTTGCGTTGGTTCTTACACAGAAGAAGATCTCATTTTTAACGGCTGTTATGCTTGTCCTTGCAATGCTAGTATCTTTATTTTCTGGGCAATGGGTGCAAAAATCGTATGCGGCAAATTCATTAACAATTTATTATAAGTCAGGTTACACAACGCCATATGTACACTATCATCCGCAAGGCGGGTCATGGACGACCGCTCCAGGTGTGGCGATGCAAAAATCTTTGGTAACTGGTTATTTTATTGCGACGATTAATGCGGGAAATGCGACCTTGGTCGATGTTGCATTCAACAATGGACAAGGGAATTGGGACAGTCGCAATGGTGCGAACTATCAGTTTGGCATTGGGACATTTACTTTTGATGCGGGGAAAATCACATCCGGTGCGCCGTTGCCAGTTGCGACTGCTAGTCCGACAACTGTTCCGGCTACTCCGACCCCAACAGTGAAGGTAACAGCTACGCCGCTTGTAACAGCTACGCCGCTTGTAACAGCTACGCCGCTTGTAACAGCTACGCCGCTTGTAACGGCTACACCGCTTGTAACAGCTACGCCGCTTGTAACGGCTACACCGCTTGTAACAGCTACGCCAGTAGTAACGTCTACGCCCGTTCCGTCAGTAGACCCGACAGAAATTATCATCTATTATCGCAAAACTGGTGTGACAAAGCCGACAATTCAATATCGTCAAGTTGGTTCTGCGTATCGTTATAATTTTTATGGAACATGGACCGATGAACCTGGAGTTCCAATGTTTCCGGCAGAAGTTCCGGGATTTTTCAAAGTGAAAATCAACACATTATCTCAACTCGTCTCTGGTACGTATACGTCGATCGATGCGATGTTCTATAACAATAATGGCCAAACCGATGGCACGCAATATTCAATTTTACAAGGAAATACGATCACGATCGATAATGGGGTGCAAAAAGTCGGAGCGCCAACGAACAATCGTACCGTGATTTATTACAAATCATCTGGTGGAACAAAAATAAAATATCGCCTAACTGGTGGTGATTGGATTTCACAACCAGTTGCGTTAGATGCGTCTGATTATGCGGGATATCAACTTGCAACGATCGATACAGGAGCAGCAACATCGGTTGCGGAAGCGGCATTTGTGAATCCAGCAGGGGTATGGGACAACAATAAAAATGTAAATTATACGTTTCAAAATGGCATTTATACACTTGATGGTGGCGTCTTGAAACTAGGTACGCCTACGACGGCGAATGAAATGACGATTTATTATAAAAAAACATCGACATCCGCATATATTCATTTCCGCTTGAATGGTGGAGCATGGACGACGTCCCCAGGATTACCAATGGTGAACGCCCCGGTTTCTGGCTATGCGAAAATTACTGTGCCACTTGGAACGTCAAGTGGGCTAGAAGCTGTGTTTAATAATGGTGCTGGGGTTTGGGACAATAATGGTGGGAAAAATTATTTGCTGAGTAAAGGGACAACGATCATTTCAGGAGCGACGGTTACGAACGGGGTTCCGGTTGTGAAATCGGTTCAGGCGTCGCCATCTTCGTTACAACTTGGCCAAGGTGCAAGTGCACAATTGCAAATCAATGCGACAGATGTGATGGGTGTATATGATGCGTCGGCGAATACTACTTTTGTTTCCAGTAATTCGAATTCGCTTCGTGTAGATTCTCGCGGATATTGTATTGCCGTTCAACCGGGTACTGGTGTTGTGACTGCAAAATTAGGAACATTTACCTTATCAATTCCGTTCACGGTGACCGCACCTGAACTTCAAGGTTGGTCATTCGTTTCGGATATCAATCCTTTAATACTCACAAAAGGTGAGCAATCAAAACTTGGTATTTTTGGTCACTTCTCCAACGGTGTAAGAGAGATTTCTAATGAAATCAGTTACAGTACAAGTAATTCTTCCGTGGCTGCGATTGATGCGGCGGGAACCATTACGGCAAAATCTGCGGGTTTTTCGATCATTACGTTACGTTCAGGGACGCGAACGAAAACAATTACAGTGGTCGTGAATGAAGTAAAAATCATGAAATTTAGCCCAGTTTCGTTAACGATTGGCGAAGGGTTAAATGGTTATAGCACACTTTCGGCATTGTTAACTGATGGTAGTGCCAAGGAATATATTGGAACAGGTGTGCGCTATGAATCCAATCATCCTGAAATTGCTACGGTTGATGCGTATGGTTCCGTGACTGGAGTGAAACCAGGTCAAGCCACGATTACAGCAACCTATGGCGGAAAAACGTGTTCTTTTTCGGTCGCGATCACTCGGCTCCTTCGTTTAGAAGCGTCGCCTGCGAACATTACTGTCGGCGAAGGATCGACAAACGGTGGGTATTTTACGGTGAATGGTATTTATGAAGATGGCACAACCCAATCGATTGGAAATGCGGTGTTTACTTCGAATCAAACCGGAATCGCAGAGGTTTTGAATGGAAATATGATCAAAGGGATATCCAAAGGAACGACGGCGATTCATGTGAAGTTCGGCGCGCAAACGCTGGATGTGCCTGTTGCCGTGAAAGCGTTAGTGTCACTTGAAGTGCCAGATATTAAACTTTATGAAGCGAATTATGCTACGCCAAATTTGACGATGCACTATGAAGATGGATCGACAGATTCGACGATGTATGGATTTGAAATTCAATCGTTGAATCCTGCGGTCGTCAATGTAGTATATGGATCCACGGTTTATGGGGTAAAAGCAGGAAATACCCAAGTTCGCATCAATTATTCAGGCAAAAATGTGATCGTTCCCGTACAAGTCAGCGGTTTGGTATCAATTAAAATTACGCCAGATCCACTGGTGTTAAAAATGTTTGTGGCGAATTCGCTGAGTACATTTGGGACGTATGATGATGGCACCGTACAAAGTTTGTATTATAATGATGCGTTTACGTATCAAGTGGCAAATCCTGAGCTCATCGAGGTATCACAATATGGCCTAATCCGAGGACTCGTCAAAGGGACAACGTCCTTGACGTTATCGTATAACGGGAAACGTACGTTGACCTCAGCTCAAGTCATCGATGTTCAATCACTTAGTGCTTCCGTGAACAGCATCGATGTCGGCGAAGGTGGTAGCACGCAAAGTGGAATTACGGTTGGCGCAAAATACAGCGATGGGACGACGGAATACTTGTATTCTTCAAGCGGACTATCGATGCAATCAGCAGATGAAAGCATCGCTATGGTGAATGCAAATGGAGTCGTTCGAGGAATTAAACCAGGGAAAACAACGATTGCGGTGAAATTTGCTGGAAAATCGTTGACCATCCCGGTCAATGTAAAGGCGTTAAGTTCCATTGCATCCTTGCAAAATTCAATTGCAATGGGCATAGGTACGACTTCCTTTACTCAAATTAACGCGTTATATTCTGATAAAACGACAGAAGTCATCATGTCTTCGAATGTGAAGTTTACAGCCGATGCAACGGGTGTCATCACGGTAGATTCATATGGTGCGATTCGCGCAATCAATCCTGGGACTGCGAATGTTTATGTATCCTATGCTGGAAAGACGATGACCATTGCTGTTCAAGTGTTTGGACTAACGTCCATCGAACTGAGCCCATCGCCTCTGCAAATGCAAAAAGGGGGCATGTCCAATCTGCTCGTTTTGGCGACCTTTACGAATAATACGAAACAAGCGTGGAACGGTCCAATTTATTATGTCTCATCGAATGAATCGGTGGTTTCCGCGACGAGTTATGGTATGATTTATGGTTCAGGTGTGGGGAATGCTGTAATTACCGCATACATTCGAGATTTACAATCGCAAATTAATGTAACAGTAACTCAATAAAATTGAAAATGAGGTCGCCCAACCATGGCAAAATTACATCCGTATTTACACTTTATAAATGCAAAAGAAGCACTTGAATACTACGTGAATGTTTTTGGAGCGAGAATTATCGATCACTATCCAGTGCCGCCATCAATGGCAGAGCAATTTGGACTTGTTGAAGAAGCACTTGAAAATAGTACAATGCATGCGGAGTTTGGCATCGAAGGCACACGGATTCTCTGTTCCGATCGCATGGGCCACGAAGGAGAGTTCGGTCAAATGATGGCGTTGCTCATTGATTTTGATACCGATATCCAAGAAGAAATTGAAAAAATGCATACGCTTTGGAATCGAGTTGTCGATAGTGGGACTGTGAGTATTCGAAGTCCGCTTACCCAGCAATTCTGGGGTGGTTGGATGGGTGGGTTGACTGATCAATATGGCGTTGTTTGGATGATCCATGCACAGCCATTTTCGGTCATTAGACAATAAGCATGAAGCGCTCATCAAGCGCATACCGTTTGGAATACGAAAGGTGGTATTTCAAATGGGTAAGAAAAATGGATCAGGCAATGCAAAGTCAGCAGCTCCGATGACTCAGGCGAGTTATATTAAAAATGATTTGAGCGACGAACACAATCATCGTCCGGGAAGTTCGAAGCAGACGTTTCATCAGAAAACAGATGGTTTAAATGAAACGGAAAATGTAAAAAAATAAATCGTAAATTTTCCTGAGCTTGCAACAAGATTGTGAGCTTTTTTCTTTTGGTGAGGAATTTGTTGTGATGAAAGCGAGGTTGTGCCAAATGAATCAGAAGAAATGGATTTATGTGCTCATGACGCTATGTTGTGTCACGGTTGTTTTTTGGCTTACGGGATTGGTAATGGCGTTTCAGCAAACCGGTTCTGCGGTGCAAGTTGCAGAAGCACCAGTTACAACGACTGAAGTCAACGCTCAAGCAGTGGCAGTATCGGCAAATGCTGCAGCAATTAAAGATGGTCAACTTCGTGTGGTTGCACTTGGAGATTCGCTGACGAAAGGAACTGGTGATGCGACAGGCGGAGGCTATGTTGGCTACGTTGAAAAACAGTTGGAGGCAGGTTTTCAAAAGAAAAATATACCGGTTATGATGAACAATTTTGGGATCAATGGATATGTTTCAGCGCAGTTACTTGAGTTGCTCGATCAACCGAAGGTTCAGGCTGAATTGAAGGTTGCAGACTTGATTTTGATGAGTATCGGCGGCAATGACCTATTCAAGGGTGGCAAAACATTAGCGAATCAAAATCAGCAAGAAGTGGATCAAATTCAGCAAGATTTTCAAAAACAATTACTAGCGATCGTTCAAAAAATTCGTAAAATGAATCCGGAATCACCGCTTCTAATGATTGGGCTATATAATCCGTTTGGTCAGTCGAAGGAAGAAGATTGGACGAACCAAGTGGTACGTCACTGGAATATGGTAACTGCGGACACGCTTTCGGTGGACAAACACACGGTGCTCGTTCCGACGTATGATCTGTTCCAATTGGAGACGAAACTTTATTTGCATTCGGATCAATTTCATCCAAACGCGGTCGGTTATATGCGCATGGCTCAGCGAGTCATGGAAGCGATGCCTACACATTTAGAGGGCACATCAATCGTACCGAGTGTGCCTAACAACGCGCCTGGCGGGCAAAAGGAGTGAGCGCGATGCAAGAAATTACCATGGCAGTTCGCGGATTGCGTAAAACAATCGGAAAAAAAGAAATCATTCGAGGTATTGATTTTACATTGAAACGCGGTGAAGTTTTCGGATTTCTTGGGCCCAATGGTTCGGGAAAAACGACGACAATCCGTATGCTCGTTGGGTTAATTCGTCCGACCGCTGGTTTCATCGAAATCTGTGGGTATGATTTACTGAAGCAATTTCCAGAAGCGATTCGTCAACTTGGTTGTATCGTTGAAAATCCGGAGTTGTACTCGTTTCTTAGTGGATGGGATAATCTCGAGTATTTTGCCCGAATGATTGATGGCGTCGATCAAAAGCGAATTCAAGAAGTCGTAAATCTGGTTAAAATGCAGGCGCGGATACACGATAAAGTGAAGACGTATTCGCTTGGGATGCGTCAGCGCTTGGGAATCGCGCAGGCGTTACTTGGACGTCCTAAAGTTTTGATCTTAGATGAACCAACGAATGGACTTGATCCATCTGGAATTCGTGAAATGCGCGAATTTATTCGATATTTAGCAAATACGGAAGGCCTTTCTGTGTTCGTTTCTAGTCATTTACTAAGTGAAATTCAGCAATTGTGCGACCGTGTGGCGATTATTTCTAAAGGTGCTGTGATCCATGTGACGGAAGTGGATACGTTGTTGGCTCAAAACGAACGCGCCTTTTGGCGTGTCAATGAACCGGACAAGGCCATTGCGATTTTGGAAGCGAGTTTTGGTGCGGTCGTTGTTGAAGGTGCATTTTTGATCACAACGTACGATGAACATCTTGTTGCACAGGCGCATCGACAGCTCGTTCAGGCAGGCCTTGCGGTATTTGAGATGTCTCGCAAATTATCGACGTTGGAAGAATTGTTCCTTGAACTGACGGGGGGCGAGTCCATTGATTAATCTCATTTACAATGAATTTATTAAGCTAAGCGGAAAACGGCGGATGGGCGTCATTTTGCTGATTTTAGTGACATTGATTTCGATTTTCACGTATGCGCAATTGCAAAATGCGAAGGAACTAGAGAAACGCGTCGGGAATGTGGATTGGCGAAAAGCGATGGAAATCCGCATCGAAGGATGGCAATCTCGCATGAATAGCAGTCGGACAGACCCAGAAGAACGCACTCGTCTGCAAGTTCGCATTGATCAAAATCAATACTATTTAGATAAAAATATTAATCCTGCCGAAACGGGCGCCCCGACATTTGTGCGAACATTATTGGACAACGCTGCGTATTTATTGTTGCCGCTCATGATGATGATTGTCGCTGCGGACATGGTTTCTTCCGAGCAAAGTTCGGGCACGATCAAAGTGTTGCTGACGCGTCCGATCAGACGCTGGCGCATTTTGCTGGCCAAATACTTGACGTTAGTGATGTCCGTATGTTTTATTTTGACGAGTTTCGTTTTGCTAGCTGCACTCATTTCTGGATCGGTATTCGGGTTTAAAGGCTGGGATGCCCCCGTGTTGACTGGATTTTCGATGGCTCAAGATCAATTGGATACGACATCGGTGCGCATGATGCCGCAGTGGCAATTTATTTTGATGGAGATTGGACTCGCTGGCGTCGTTTCGCTTACCGTAGCCACCATTTCGTTTATGTTATCTGTGCTTGTACGCAGCACGGCGGCAGGGATGGGGATTATGCTTGCCTCGCTGATTGCTGGACTCATTCTTCAAGGACTTGTGGCATCGTGGGATTCAGCGAAATATTTGTTTATGGTGAATTTGCGTTTGATTAATTATTTAGTCGACGCCGCTCCGCCAGTTGCCGGAATGACACTTGGATTTTCACTATCAGTGCTCGCAATGTGGAGCGCCGGCGCACTCTTTGTTGCATTCCGCGTGTTTATGAGAAGAGATGTGTTTTGAAAAATCGTTTCATTTTTAATCTTTAAATGATTTATTATAGTAATATTTTTACATACAATAAAAAGTATGGATATTTCAGGTAGAAAATGCTAAGATATTTTGTATACTTTGAAATATGAAAAAATAAAGGGTTTGATAGACGATGAGCGATACCCGCATTTATTTAGACGACCCGAACCTAATGAAGCAATTGCAACACATTTCGGTTGATAATTTGGTAGAACGCATGCAATGTGTACTCACTTATTATCAAATAATGGATAGTTATTCGGCTGATCAATTTGATCAGATATTTGAGGAAGTTTTGAAGCTGAATAAAATTCATAAGTAAAATTGATTTACAAAGTTTTCACTAATTCAAATATAAACTCACCAATCGATACTGATTTGGTGAGTTTTTTGCAATTTTCTCAGCGATATCGAAGATGTAACATTTCCTCAGTCCCAACGATGGATTGCATTTGCTTTTATCGCGTTAAAGGTTCGTGCATGGATCATTCGTCGTGCGTGTTATACTCGAAGTAGATTTCTATTCGCTCCGAAATCGATGTTTTTGGAATGTTCAAGAAGTATTTTATTTGGACTGACATCGTAACTCGTGTAAAATAGACAAGATCAGATATGATGGTATAATTTAATCAATATTTAGCGCATGGAGTGATCGAGATGAGCAAAATCAATAGTTCAGATGAATTAAAATATAAAACGTCAACATCGATCGAAATTACTCGTACATCCAAAGCGATCAATGAATTAGAAGCAGTTGATGATTTGTTATCTCAATTGGATCATTACCGCGGTTTGCTTTTTTCGAGTAGTTATGAGTATCCGGGACGGTATACACGCTGGGATATCGGATTTGTGAATCCTCCGCTTGAATTACGTTCGGTTGGTCGTGAATTTACGTTTACGGCGCTGAATGAGCGAGGCAAAGTGATTTTGGATATTTTGCAACGCAAACTAATTGTGGTTGAAGCGATCGAAGAGATGACGCGTGTTTCTGATGTTGCGATGAATGGTCGAATTCGTGAGCCGAAGCAACTGATTTTTGAGGAAGAACGCAGTAAACAATTTTCGATTTTCTCGTTGCTTCGTCAAATTATTGCTACTTTTAAGTCAGATCAAGATTCATTCATGGGTCTCTACGGCGCATTCGGATATGATCTTGTGTTCCAGTTTGAACAGATGGCGTTGAAACATCCGAGATCTCCTGAACATGCTGAATTGGTGCTTTTCTTGCCGGACGAATTGATCGTTATCGATCATCAAGCATACGGTGCATTTAGCTATGCTTACGAGTTCAGTGATGAACATGCTTCAACGGAAGGATTGCCGCGCACTGGTATTTACGTTCCTTTAATCACCGGTGAACCGGACGTAGGACATGCCTACCAAAAGGGGAAATACGCTGGTTTAGTAGAAGAGTCACTTAAGTCGTTTCGAGTAGGCGATATGTTCGAAGTCGTGCCGACGCATTCTTTCTATAAGCCATGCCCGGATACACCGGTTGCGGTGTTTTCGAGACTCAAAAAAATCAATCCGAGTCCATATGGATTCATTATCAATTTGGGCAACTCCGAATTCTTAGTGGGATCGTCACCAGAGATGTATGTACGTGTAGAGAATGGCCGAGTGGAAACGTGCCCGATTTCGGGGACGATCAAAAGAGGGAAAAATGCAATCGAAGATGCAAACCAAATTCGTTTGCTACTCAACTCATCGAAAGATGAAGCAGAATTAACGATGTGTACTGACGTTGATCGCAACGATAAATCACGAATTTGTATTCCAGGATCGGTGCGTGTGATCGGTCGACGTCAACCGGAAATTTATTCACATTTAATTCATACGGTAGACCATGTAGAAGGTTTAATCGCGCCAGAATATGATGCGCTTGATGCATTCATTACGCATATGTGGGCGGTAACGATTACTGGGGCGCCGAAACGTGCGGCAATTCAATGGATCGAAAATCATGAAGACGAGCATCGCCAGTGGTACGGCGGCGCGGTTGGATATCTCGGGTTTAATGAGAATATCAACACGGGTTTGATTTTGCGTACAATTCATATGAAGAATCAAATGGCCAAAATCCAAGCCGGTGCAACATTGCTCTATGATTCGAATCCGGTTGACGAAGAAGAAGAGACATTAACGAAAGCTGCTGCACTCGTTCAAGCCTTGGAAGGCAAAACGACCGCATTGCCTTCGTATGAAGCGACGAACGAAGCGAACTATTCCGATAAAAACATTTTGCTGATCGACCATGAAGATTCATTTATTCATACGCTTGGCAACTACTTCAAACAAACGGGAGCTACGGTGAACACCGTACGCTCGACACATGTCAAAGAAGCATTGGAAGAGAAAACATATGATCTTGTCGTGTTATCACCTGGACCTGGCAATCCGACGCAATTTAATTTAAGTCGTTCGATTCAGCTTAGTTTAGCAAAACATATTCCGGTATTTGGCGTATGTCTTGGGTTGCAAGGGTTGATCGAATATTTTGGCGGCACGTTAGGCGTATTGCCGACGCCGCGTCACGGTCGTAAATATCCCGTGAATACTCAAGTGGAATCTGCATTGTTTAATGGATTTGAAACAAGTTCGATCCAAGTTGGTTTGTATCACTCCCTTTATGCAACGAGCGTACCTGATTGCCTAAACGTCACTGCGAGAACAGAAGACGGTGTCGTGATGGCGATTGAACATCAAGATTTACCCGTTTGGGCCGTACAATTCCACCCAGAATCAATTATGACGGCCGACCACAACAACGGACTGCGTATTATCAAGAATGTGTTATCGCGTGTATAAATTACAAGTCCCATGCGAGTGGGACTTGTTTTCTTTTGTCATATGATTTCAGTTCACGAATGGAGCTTACAGACATGTCAACATTACCCAATTGTCCAAAATGCAAATCAGAGTACACGTATGAAGATGGGAGTTTACTTATTTGTCCAGAATGCGCACATGAGTGGTCGTTAGATGCACAGGCGTCTGACGTGGAAGCGACGAAAGTATTCAAAGATTCGAACGGCAATGTTTTGTCAGATGGCGATACGGTGACGGTCATTAAAGATTTGAAAGTAAAGGGTAGTTCATCTGTCATCAAAATCGGTACACGTGTCAAAAACATCCGCTTAATTGACGATGGCGATCACGATATCGATTGCAAAATCGATGGATTTGGCGCGATGAAATTAAAATCGGAATTCGTGAAAAAGGTATAACGATGAAGTTGATTACGTGGAATGTAAACGGCTTAAGATCATGCGTGGGTAAGGGTTTTATTGAGTATTTTGCAAAAATGGATGCAGACCTATTTAGCGTGCAAGAAATTAAATTGCAGGCTGGTCAAATCGATTTGAACCTCGACGGCTATGAACAATATTGGAGTTACGCGCAGAAAAAAGGCTATTCTGGCACTGCGATATTCAGTAAAGTCGAGCCAATATCTGTTTCTGAAGGCATCGGCATTGAAAAATTTGATACTGAAGGCCGAACGCTAACGCTTGAATTCGCTTCTTTTTATCTCGTCAACGTGTACACGCCTAATTCGCAGCGCGATCTCGCGAGGCTTGATTTTCGAATCGAATGGGAACATGAATTTAGAGCCTACATTTTATCACTAGAGGCGAATAAGCCTGTGATCATTTGCGGTGACTTGAACGTTGCGCACCACGAAATTGATTTGAAAAATGCAAAGTCAAACTACGGAAATTCTGGTTTTACCGATGAAGAGCGCGGTGAAATGACGACATTGTTAGATTCGGGATTTGTGGATGCGTATAGACAGTTGTATCCGCATCGAACGGATGTGTATACGTGGTGGTCATTCATGGCCAAAGTACGGGAACGAAATATTGGCTGGCGGATTGACTATTTTCTCGTTTCGAAGCAACTCTCTGAACAAATTTGCGACGTGGAAATTCATGATCATGTATTTGGGAGTGATCATTGTCCGGTGATGTTGGAGATTGCGTTATCATGATTGATTTTTGCGGAAGATTGTTTTATAATCAAAAAAATTATGCACCGAGTGATCTGTAGAAGGAATTCAATGGAACGTTTCACGTTTAGCATTTGGCAACCGCTTGGGGGTCAAATGAAGAAGGTTGATGCGACAATTGCGAGTTCGGTTTACAATAGATCGGTATATACGTGTTTGGCGTTTGTGCCGGATACGTGTATACCGTTTTTTGCATTTTGGGGGTGAAGTATGGAGCGGGAACTTTCTAAAGGTGAGATGGAGAATCAGTTAAGTAAAGCGCTGACGCAGTGGGAAAAAGAGTACTTAGGCCGCGGTTCGGTGTTAGTGAAAGCTGATATTTTGCGGAATATGGTGATCGTTGCAATGAAAGGTGTATTGACGCCGGCGGAACAATCATTGGCCAAAACACGCGAAGGGTTGTTATCGATTAAGAAAATACGTGCGGATCTCGTGGAATCTGGAAGAGAACATCTTGGGGATGTCGTTGGCCAAATTACTGGCGTGCCGGTGATTAGTTTTTTTACGGATATTAGTACAAAAACAGGCGAGCGAATTATGGTATTCCAACTTGCGGAATCATTGGAAAAGAAATAAGAAAATCAAATCGGTAGATGTTCAAAAGACAAGTTGTCCGTTGAAGATAAACCGGAAATGATCTGGCCAAACTGCCGGATTGTTTCCGGTTTTTTATTTGGAAATTTAGAAGGAGTGGTCGTAATGTTGGAGATGGTTACGGGTAATGTGTTGACGCCGGCGGTACTATTTTTTGTGATTGGGTTGTTTGCGGCGGTCGTGAAATCGGATTTGAAGTTTCCAAGTGGTTTAAGCGATGCGCTAAGTATTTACTTGCTAATTTCGATTGGATTAAAAGGTGGAATAGAATTGTCAGAACATCCCGCGGGTGAAATTTTGAAACCTGTCGCGGGGGCGCTCTTTCTTGGTATTGCGATTCCAATCATTGTATTGTTTATAGGACTTCGAATTGGATTCGATTTGAAAAATGCGGTTGGACTTGCCGCGTGTTATGGATCGGTTAGTATCGTGACGTATGGCGCGGCGGTGTCCTTTTTGGAAGCGTCAGCGATTTCGTTTGAGTCGTTTATGGGTGCGTTGGTGGTAATTATGGAAGGTCCTGCGATACTGGTGGCGATTCTCTTGATGCGCATGATCGAACGGAAACAGGGGAATGGTTCAGCAGCTAGAAATCAAATGGGTGCGGTTATTAGAGAAAGTTTGTTCGGAAAAAGCATACTATTATTGGTAGGCAGCTTGGTCATTGGATGGATTTGTGGACATGAAAAATTACCTGTGATTAAGCCTTTATTTATCGACTTATATAGCGGTGTGTTAATTTTATTCTTACTTAGTATGGGGTTACAGGCCGGTCAACATCTTGGTGTGCTGAGAACATACGGACTTAAATTACTTGTTGCTGGGATCGGTTTTCCGTTATTATTTGGCACGCTTGGTGTGTTGGTCGGTTCGATTTGTGAGTTGTCGGTGGGAGGGATTACACTGCTCGGTGTGCTCGCAGGAAGTGCATCTTATATTGCCGCACCAGCTGCACTGCGTGCATCAGTCCCCGAAGCGAATCCGTCGATTTACTTAGGGCTCGCGCTAGGCATAACGTTTCCGTTTAATTTGATGTTCGGAATTCCTATTTATTATCATGTTGCGCAATTTATGATCGGCTAACCACCGATTTGAGACATGCGGCGAACGGTTGGTGTATGCGACAGTTGTTCTTTGACAAGTTCTAGCGCCATCTCATGGTTTAGTGGTTTTCGGTCGAGCGCACGGTCAAAAAGATTGGAGATCGCTTCGTCGTTGCCAATATGTTTGCGAACATTAAACTCATCTGACCAAAACAGACACGCTTTAATGTTTCCATCCGCAAGTAGTCGTAGCCGATTGCATGATTCGCAGAAATGATCACTGATTGGATGAATCAGTCCGAATGTACCTGCAAATGATTCAATCTGATAATTTTCGGATGGACCATTACCCTTGATTGCACCAGAGCGGATGTAATTCCAACCATGTTGGTTGCAAACATCGAGTACCGTTGATAGCGGAAGATATCGATTTCGCCATGTGTCATCTGCATGTCCAATCGGCATGTATTCGATAAATCGAACGGTAATCGGTAAATCCTTTGTTAACCTTAGAAAATCGACAATCTCGTCATCGTTCATGCCTTTAATGAGTACAACATTTAACTTGATCGGCTGAAACCCAACTTCGATACTTGCGCGAAGTGCTTCAAGAACCGCGTTAACGTCACCGCCGCGCGTAATTTGTTTGAAACGGTCTGCGCGGAGTGAGTCCAGACTAATGTTGACGCGGGTGATCCCTGCACGTTTCAATTCGCGCGCATGTTTGGCAAGAAAAATTCCGTTTGTAGACAACGCAATATCTTCAATACCTTTAATGTTTGAAAGCGTGCTGATCAGTTCGGTGAGGTTTGGACGGACTAATGGTTCACCACCAGTGATTCGAAGATTGGTGACTCCGCGAGCAGCAAGTACACGCACGACTTGTGTAATTTCATCGTTTGAAAGTAATTGATCATGCGGAGTAAATGGCACGCCGTCCTCTGGCATACAATAGACACATTTCAAATTGCAATGATCCGTAACGGAAATGCGTAAATAATGATGCAGTCGATTATGTTTGTCGAGTAAAGGGTTTGCAATCATGTCTGTACACACCTCCGAAATTGTAAAATTCATTTTATATCAGCTATCATATAACTAACAATTTGGTTCTGCAAATGAAGTGAAATACAAATGCGGTATCGAATAGAACATTACTTTTGTGAGTGGAGTTGCATCGGAAATGAGACGAGAACTTACGGATCCAACCTTTCATCGGAAACCGTTGCCAGCGATGGAAGCGCAGGCGTTGATTTTATCGCATCTTATCAAAATGAAATGTGAATCGGTTCCGTTAGATCAAGCGGTTGGCAGATATTTGGCAGAAGATCTCCTTGCGCCTCATGATTTGCCTCACTTTGCCCGTTCGGGAATGGATGGTTATGCCGTTCGTTCGGCAGATTTGGCAGGTGCACGGACGGGAATGCCTATTGAATTTGAAGTGATCGAAGATATTCCATGTGGCGCAGTTCCGCAAAAGAAAATAGGCTCGGGTCAAACGGCTCGGATTATGACGGGAGCAATGTTGCCGGAATGTGCAGACACGGTCGTGATGTTGGAGATGGTCGAAGTTGTTGGCGATCGGATTCGCATCATTCGAGAGTTGCCGCTCGGTAGAAATGTAACGGAGCCCGGATTTGAAGTTCGAACTGAAGAAAAGTTGTTGAATCAAGGGACCCGAATCGGTCCAGGGGAAATTGCATTGCTTGCGACATTTGGGTTTGCGATCGTCCCTGTTTTTACTCGTCCAGTAGTCGCTGTCATCTCAACGGGAGATGAATTGCTGGAAGTCGATGCTCATTTGGTACCAGGGAAAATTCGTAATAGCAATCGTGCCATGTTGCAAGCACAAATTGAACTTGCAGGTGCAACAGCACTCATGATGGAGCCGGTTGGCGATATACTCTCCTCATTGGTAAGTGCGATTGATGATGCATTTTTGAAAGCTGATGTCGTGATTACGACAGGTGGTGTTTCAGTTGGCGATCGAGATGTATTGGTGGATTGGTTTGGGCAATGGGACGGAAAGATGCTGTTTAACAAACTCAAAATGCGACCAGGCAGTCCAACAACGGTCGGCGTAAAAAATCATCAAATGCTATTTGCACTTTCCGGAAATCCAGGCGCCTGTTTTGTTGGATTTGAATTATTCGTATCGCCAGCGTTGCGTGCAATGATGGGTGCGGTGGATCGAAGATTTGAAGATATGGAAGCAGTTTTGACGGAATCTTTTGATAAGCCCAATGCATTTGAGCGGTATGTTCGCGGATGTGTTTCATGGAACGCTGGTCGTCTTGAAGCGCGGTTAGCGGGCGTTGAACAGTCCTCCATTGTGCGGACAATTGCTCAGGCAAATGCTTTACTTGTGATTCCCGCTGGAGTTGGGTTGCAGGCAGGGCAATCCATTCGGTTCATACCGCTGCGTGATTGGAAGGGGTGGGCATAATGCGCGTTCCGGTTTTGCAGATTGTTGGTTATAAAAACAGTGGGAAGACGACGTTCATTTGTTCATTAATCGAACGATTCGTCGCGAAGTCATTGAGGGTAGCGGTCGTGAAACATGATGCACATGGTTTTAAGGTCGATCAGCCGAATACGGATTCATGGAAACACCGTGACGCTGGGGCGGCCGTGACCTTGGTCACCGCTGAAGAAGCAACTGCTCACATGATAGACCAAGCGAATTCCCTGGATGAAAGTATTGCGAAAATTTCTGATGTGGACGTCATTCTTGTTGAAGGTTTCAAAGATGCGGATTATCCGAAAATCGTGTGCACGAAAAAAGAAGAAGCACTTGATTTAGATTCGCTCAAACAGGTAATCGGAATTATTGAATTTGATGCTGGTATACATGGTTACCATGACATCTTGCGATTGGTTTCGGAGGAATGGTTTACGCGTGAGCAATTAATGATCAAAGAACAATCACGATTTGCTATTTCAAAACGACCGTTAGAACCACGTTCCATCCAAGCGGTTGTTGAACATGAAGGTGCGGGTGCGGTCGTATTGTTTTGTGGTACGGTACGCGAATGGACCAAAGGCAAACGAACGTTGCGTCTATTTTATGAGGCATATCCTGAAATGGCGATCCGGCAGTTACATGTCATCGCGGCTGAAATCGGGGAGCGCTGGAACGATGTTCGTATCGCTATTCATCATCGGGTAGGTAGGTTGGAAATTGGTGAACTTGCTGTTGTTATTGCAACCTCTTCACCACATCGCAAAGCTGCGTACGAGGCGAATGAATATGCAATCGAACGCATGAAACAAATCGTGCCCATCTGGAAAAAAGAATATTGGGAAGACGGCGAAGTATGGGTTGGGGATCAATTGGGACGGAGCGCATACCCGGATGGTCAACCGAATGTCGGCGTGATAGGTGAAAAGAAATGATTCGAATTATTTTATTTGCTGGATTACGTGACCGGATTGGACGAGCAGAGCTTGAGGCGCCATTCCAATCGATCGATATTAGTAGCTTGTTAACGTGGGTTGAATCACAATATCCGGCAGTTACGTTTGATCATGTGATGGTTGCGATTAACGAGCAATGGTCAAACAAACAAAGTGTAGCAAAACAAGGGGATACCGTGGCCCTTTTACCTCCCGTTAGCGGTGGATAGTATATTTGAAAACTGAAAACGCAAACAATCCGAACAATAGGATTCGGTATAATACCTAAATAAACGAACATTAACTCTAAAACAACGAGTTAACGTTCGTTTATTTTTAGTTTATGTTAAAAATAATCACATAACGACTGAGAATAACTATTTTAATCCCGAAGTTGTTGATAAGATAACTTCAGAGATAAGTTAACGAAAGTTTTAATAACTTGCTTTGTTATATAAACTAACGAACGAACAAGGGGGTGGCAGTGGATGAAACAAAAATTAGTGATGATTGGCAATGGAATGGCGGGAGTTAATACGATTGAACAATTAATTAAATTAAATCCCAATAAATATGAAATTACAATTTTTGGTGCAGAACCATATCCGAATTACAATCGGATTTTGTTATCTTCAGTGTTAGCTGGGGATGTCGGGATGAAGGACATTACCATAAATGATTGGGATTGGTATGAAAACAATCAGATTCGTTTATTAACCGGACAGCGAGTTATTGAGATTGATACAAAGAAGCAAACAGTGAAAAGTAATCTAGGCGCAATTGTGCACTATGATGAAATGATTATTGCTACGGGATCATCCCCATTTATGTTGCCGGTTCCAGGTGCAGAGCGAGAAGGTGTCATTGCGTTTCGAGATATTAAAGATTGTGAAACGATGATCCAGACCTCAAAAAAATATAAAAACGCAGTGGTCATTGGTGGCGGGCTGTTAGGTCTTGAAGCGGCACGAGGATTACTGAATTTGAATATGAACGTTAAAGTCGTTCATTTGCACGATTATTTGATGGAACGTCAATTGGATGAGGTTGCAGGGAAAATGCTGCGATCGGAATTAGAAGCACAAGGTATGGAGTTTTTAATGAAAAAACAAACGGAGCAAATCATCGGTAAATCTCGAGTTTCTGCGATTCGCTTTACAGACGGGCACACGGTTGAGACGGATTTGGTCGTTATGGCGGTTGGTATTAAGCCCAATGTCGAGTTGGCAAAAGAGGCAGGAATCGCAGTGAATCGGGGAATTGTCGTCGATGATGATATGCGCACCAATGTTCCAAACATCTCCGCAGTTGGTGAGTGTGCAGAACATCGCGGCATAGCATACGGGTTGGTTGCACCACTTTGGGAGCAAGGAGCAGTTCTTTCGAAAAGGTTAGCGGGAATTGAAACCGCTCCGTATGAAGGTTCAATTTTATCGACAAAACTAAAAATTTCCGGTGTTGATGTGTTCTCAGTTGGAGATTTTAATGAAAAACCTGGCACCAAAACAATACGTGTTCACGATGAATGGCGCGGGATTTATAAGAAATTCATGCTTCGAGAGAATCAGATTGTAGGTGCCGTCCTTTACGGCGATACAAGTGACAGTAGCAAAATTCTCCAACTTGTAAAACTCGGATCACAAATGACAGAACAGTTGCATGCGCAATTAACCGGTGTTGGGGCCTCGCCTACAGGGAGTTCACTTGATCTTGTAAAAGCAATGAATGATGAAGAAATTATTTGCGGTTGTAACGGTGTCAGTAAAGGGGTAATTTGTTCGGCAATCCAAAATAATGGACTTACTACAGTTGGTCAAATCAAAGATTGTACGACAGCATCCAGATCATGCGGTGGGTGTAAGCCACTTGTCCAACAATTACTGGAACTTACGAATGGTGATACAGGATCGGATCTGGTAATTAAAGAAGGAATTTGTGGTTGTACGGACAAAACGCGCGATGAAATTGTTGAAGCGATTCGCACGATGCACCTTACAACGATTAAAGAGACAATTCACGTACTTGGATGGAAATCCGAGGGCGGTTGCCCAAAATGTCGACCAGCGCTCAACTACTTCTTATCAATGGTTCATCCGGAAGACTATGAGGACCATCGTGATTCACGCGTTGCCAACGAACGCAGACATGCGAACATTCAAAAAGATGGCACGTTTTCCGTCGTGCCGAGAATGTACGGTGGAGTCACAACGCCGCAAGATTTAAGAAAAATCGCAGATGTTGCTGAGCAATTTAACGTTCCGCTCGTCAAAGTTACTGGTGGTCAGCGATTGGATTTATTAGGAGTCAAAAAAGAAGATTTACCGAAAATGTGGGAAGCACTTGATATGCCATCAGGATATGCATACGGAAAATCGCTTCGGACCGTGAAAACCTGTGTCGGATCAACCTTTTGCCGATTTGGAACACAAGACGCGATGGGTATGGGCATCAAGATGGAAAAACGTTTTGAACGACTAGATACACCGGCGAAAGTAAAAATGGCCGTATCCGGTTGCCCGCGAAATTGTGCCGAAGCAACGATTAAAGATTTTGGCGTTGTGGCAATTGATGGCGGATGGGAGCTACATGTTGGCGGAAATGGTGGTTTGAAAGTTCGAATCACGGATGTCATTACACGTGTAAAAACAGAAGAAGAAGTACTTGAATGGGCGGGCGCTTTTGTGCAGTACTACCGAGAACATGCGAACTGGAATGAGCGAACGTCTGAGTGGGTTGGCCGGGTAGGGCTTGCATCGATTCAAGAAGCGCTGGCAACAGAAGAACAACGACACGTTCTAAATGCACGACTCGATGTCACGTTGTCTAAAGTAAAAGATCCATGGAAAGCAGATTTGGAAAAACGTGATGAATTAGAAAAAAGATATGAATCGATTAAAGCACAACTGGTCGGTGAATTGTGAAAGGAGCGGTGAACATGAACGGATCCACATCGAATGCCGTTGGAATCGAAATATGTGCCGGACCATTTGATGAGTTACCAGAAAATATTGGACGGTTACTCGTCTATGAAAATCATCAAATTGCACTTTTTCGATTAGGTGACAATAAAATTCGTGCAATCGCGAATCAATGCCCGCATAAACAAGGTCCCTTGGTAGATGGACTCGTCAGTGGTGATTTTGTCTTTTGTCCATTACATGATTGGAAGATTCATATGGGTAATGGTGTTGTGCAAGCACCTGATGTCGGTTGTGTACATTCGTATCCCGCTGTGGTGAAAGACGGCAACGTATTTGTATCGCTGCCCGAATCATTATAAAATATAAAAATCAAGGAGTGGTATTCATGGAGATCAAATCATTTCGTAAGGCAGGTCACTTTCCAAGTTTGTTGTCGGCGTTTTTATATTTTGACGTCAGTTTTATGATTTGGGTAATGTGCGGTGCATTGTCGCTGTACATTACGAAAGATTTCGGATTAACTGATATCCAAAAAGCTACGATGGTTGCCATTCCAGTTCTTGGTGGATCGTTATTTCGTATCCCAATGGGGATTTTGGGTGATCGTATTGGAAACCGAAAAGCTGGGATTATCGGAATGTTGTTAACGATGATTCCTCTGACATGGGGCTGGCTCGGAGGAGATACGATCGATCAGGTGCATTGGTTCGGTTTACTTTTAGGGATCGCCGGTGCAAGTTTCGCCGTTTCATTGTCCTTAGCAAGTCGTTGGTATCCGCCGCAATATCAAGGATTGGCAATGGGGATTGCAGGCGCTGGGAACTCTGGTACGGCACTCGCAACGTTTTTTGCACCAAAATTAGCGGAAGCATATGGTTGGCATGCAGTTTTTGGATTTGCATTAATTCCGTTGACACTAATTTTATTTGTATACATGTTCCTAGCAAAAGATGCACCGAATCAACCAGCGCCAAAGAAATTATCCGATTATTTATCGTCTTTTAAGCATGGTGATACTTGGTGGTTCTGTTTCTTCTATGCGGTAACATTTGGTGGATTTGTCGGTTTTGCGAACTATTTCCCGATTTACTTCTATGATGTTTACGGTGATAAAGCGATTGTGGGTGGACTAACGAAAGTTGAAGTTGGTTACTTGGTCACGTTAACGGTAATCGCAGGAAGCTTCTTCCGTCCACTAGGCGGATATATCGCGGATAAAATTGGCGGAATGAGATTTTTGACAATATTATTCGCTGGCGTATCACTTATGTCTTTTGCTATTGCTTATGTATTATCAACGCCGGCATTGAACACGTTCGGATTTATGGCGATTTTGACAAGTATGTTGATGGCGATGTTAGGGATGGGTAACGGTTCGATTTTTCAAATCATTCCTCAACGATTTCAAAAAGAAATTGGCGTTGTCACTGGTATTGTTGGTGCAGCGGGTGGCCTAGGTGGATTTGCGTTGCCGAAGTATATTTTGGGACCATTGAAACAATCTACCGGAGCACACATAACGAGCTTTATGGTCATTGGTATAATTGTATTGGTATCAACTGCAATTTTCTATGCGATGACAGTCATGTGGCGCCGTAGTTGGGCTAGTCGTGAAGATGTGAGTTTATAAAAGGAGGAGGCAGTTCGATGAATGGACAAGACATGGTTAACCATTTTCAGCACTTAAAGCATGAAAAGCATGAAATCAAAACGTCAGTTCATGAATCGCGCTGCCCCTACTGTAGTGTGCAATGTACGATGAACGTGCATATCGAAAAAGAACAACATCATCAAGCCAAATATATTATCGAAGGAAATAAGGCCGACCCAGTAACTGAAGGTCGGCTTTGTGTTAAAGGACTTACTGCGCATCAACCAGCGATTGACGAACGCCGCGTAAAAAAGCCGCTTGTTAGGCTTGAAAATGGTTTGGAACCCATCGAATGGGGACACGCGTACACGGAAATTGCAGCGAAAATTAAAATGATTCAACAAAAATACGGTGACGATGCAATGGGTTGTTATGGTAGCGGCGCGTTGACGAATGAGAAAACATATTTATTTGGGAAATTTGCTCGATTAGCACTGCATACGCCATTCATTGATTACAATGGCCGATACTGTATGTCCGCCGCTGCAGCAGGAAGTATTCAAGCATTTGGCGTAGACCGCGGCATGCCGTTTCCATTGGAAGACGTCCCATTCGCGGATGTGATTATTTTGGCGGGAACAAATCTTGCAGAGTGTCAACCAACGATCATGCAATATTTTCGGAAGATGAAACAAAACGGCGGAAAAATTATCGTAATTGATCCGCGTGAAACCGCAACATGCAGTCTTGCAGATATGCATTTACAAGTTCGCCCTGGTTACGATGCCGCACTCGTAAATGGAATGTTAAAGGTTTTATTAAATGAAGGATATATGAACCGAGAATTCGTCGAGCAGCGTACCATTGGATTTGAAGAATTAAAACAACATCTCGAACACGTTTCCTTGCGCGAGGTTGAACAACTAACGAACGTTTCATTAGAACAAATTCGAGCGGCCGCAAGGCTTTTTGGTGGGGCAAGCAATGCGATGGTGTTAACTGCACGCGGGGTCGAACAACATGCAAGCGGTGTCCAAAACGTTCGTAATTTTATTAATTTAGTCTTATTAACCGGGAAAATTGGCCGTCAAGGCAGTGGATATGGAGCAATTACGGGGCAAGCAAATGGTCAAGGCGGTCGCGAGCATGGTCAAAAAGCGGATCAATTACCAGGCTATCGGCTGATCGAGAATCCAGAACATCGCGCACATGTCGCAAATGTGTGGGGTGTTGACCCAACGTATTTGCCGGGTAAGGGTGTTTCTGCCTATGAATTATTCGAAAAAATCGATCGCGGTGAAATCAAAGGGTTAATCGTACTCGCTTCGAATCCCGTTGTTTCTTCACCGAATAGTCATTTGATCGAACGAGCGCTTCGCAAATTGGAACTACTTGTGTGTATTGATTTATATGAAAATGAAACGTCTGAAGCGGCGCATTATTTACTTCCGGGGTCAAGTCATATGGAAGACACTGGGACGATGACACAACTAGAAGGTCGCGTTGTGTTGCGCCGGGCGATGAAAAAACTGCCTGGAAAAGCCAAAATGGATGGAACGATTTTATGCGAATTGGCTGAGCATCTAGGTGCTGGTAAGTGGTTTCAATATACGTCTAACGAAGAAGTGTTTAATGAACTACGCCGTGCAACGGCGGGTGGTATTGCCGATTATGCAGGCATTTCATATGAACGATTAGAAAAAGGTGAGGCGCTCTTTTGGCCGTGTCCTTCAGAAGATCATCCAGGTACGCCGAGGTTATTTGAAACATCATTTTGGCATGCGGATGGTAAAGCGCGTTTCGGCGTTGTTGAACATCAAAGTCCGAAAGAAAATCGAGAAATGCGTTATCCGTATCTGTTAACGACGGGCCGAGTGTTACAGCATTACAATGCGGGTGTTCTTACTCGGATGTCAAGCGAATTGAATGCACGCGTACCCGAACCACTGTTGGAAATTCATCCTGATGCTGCGTCAGAGATCGGATTATTAAATGGCGGCTATGCGAACGTGCAATCCCGCCGAGGAAGCATTGTGTTAAAAGTGAAATTGAGTAAAAAAATTCGTTCAGATACGGTGTTTGTCGGTTTTCACTGGGGGTCTGAGAAATGCATTAATCGATTGACCAATCCAATGCTCGATCCGACGTGCCGAATGCCTGAATTTAAGGCGTGTGCGGTACGAATTACACCTGCAAAAGGAGTTCGCTAACAATGCAAGAATGGATTAAAGAAGTAGCACGTGGCAAACGCGGAGCGAGACATTTAACGTATGAAGAAGCATTCGATTGTGCAATGGCCATCGTGAATGGTCGTGCTACAGGAATTCAAGTGGCAGCGTTACTTATTGGACTTCGCACAAAAGGCGAAGCGATGGATGAATTTCACGGGTTTGTAAATGCATTTAGGCAATCAATCCCTGCTTGTCCGGCCAATCCACAAGCGCTAAACTGTTCTGGCCCTTACGACGGACGACATACTTTTCCAGTGACGTTACTGGTCAGTTTATTATTGGCCAGCGCAGGATTCCCGCAATTTTTGCACGGAAGTGAAAGCCTTCCTCCAAAATATGGAGTGGCAGTAAAAGATGTTATGACCGGAATTGGTCTGAATGTTTGTATGACCCCAAACGATTTGGAGCGTTCCATTCGTGCACATAAACTAGGATTTGTCTGGACAGACCGCATGTACCCAGTGCTTGGTGGAGTTCGTCAGGCGAGGGAACAAATAGGCGTACGAACGATGATTAACACCGTTGAAAAACTGCTTAATCCAATTGGTGCAAAGCAATTGTTGTTCGGTGTTAATCACAAAACAGCAATGGAGCATCTGGTACATCTTGCACCGTTGCTTGGGTTTGAATCCGTGTATGTCGTTCAGGGAATTGAGGGTTCGGAAGATTTGCCAATCTATAAGCGAAGTGCCGTTCGTAAAATTAATGCGGGCGGAGATGAATCGTTCTTAATTGATCCTTCGTTTTTTGGGTTTAAGGGCGAAGAATTGCCAAAGATGAATTTGCAACAACAAATCGATACAGCAAAAGAATTGATTGATGGAGTACGATCACCTGTCATCGATAATATCCGGGAACATATCGTTTTTAATGCGGGAATGCGCTTATTCTGGTTCGGAAAAGTGAATGCGTACGAAGATGGTTTCCAACGAGCACGGGAAATGCTTGCTCACGGTGAATTATCTTTTGCATTGACAAGATGGCAACATATTTAATACGCTTTTCGTAACGGAAGGCGGGGTATCTGACGATGACGAATTATGAATCCATGCGCAAAGCGCTTTGTTTATTTGTCGCATGTTGGCTATGTGTTCCAGCGATCTTCTCGAATGCGTGTAATGTAAATGAATGCGAAGTGAAAAAAAATGTTGAAAACAACATCACTTCGAAAACAAAACCAATTTCAGTATATTTAACATTTGATGACGGACCATCCAAAGTGACAGCGTCCGTCTTAGATATTTTAAAAGAACAAAAGATTGAAGCGACATTTTTTGTGAATGGTCGTACCGATAAGTTCAGTCTCAGTATGTATAAGCGGATCGCTGATGAACATCACGCCATTGGGAATCATTCCTATACGCATGATTATAAAGCGATTTATAAAAGTGTGATCGCATTTGAGGAGGACTTTAATCAACTTCAACAATTGCTGAAAGAAACCATAGGTTTCGAACCGAAAATTATGCGGTTTCCTGGTGGATCAAATAATTCCATCGCTAAAAAACAATATGGTCAACAAATCATGAATGAAATGATTGATCATATGACGGAATTGGGTTACCACTATTTTGATTGGAATGTAAGCGCGGGGAACTCGCAAGTTGGATTTGTCGCGTCGGATCGATTGGTGAAAAATGCAACGAATTTGCCACTTGGACTGCGAACAGTCATATTATTAATCCATGATTCAAAAGGGAAAGAAAGTGTAATCGACGCATTGCCGAAAATCATTGCGTTTTACCGAGGAAAACAGGCGATTTTTAAAAAGTTGGAAGAAAATTCACCTGTGGTCCATTATTCGAATGGTACGCCTAAAAGTATCATTCCTACGATTGTTTTTGATGTGACACCACGACCAACGGCTTTTCCTTTTTACTCAAAACGAATTGATCCAATCAAGAAGTGAAGAAGTATTTCGATTTTGGAGGGTTTAATTGACATGTTTAGTTGGTTGTTCGGAAAAAAATGTGCAATTTGCCATAAGAAAGCAGACGAACCGCGTCATTATTTTGATGAACAGGGCAAAGCGATTGTTGTTTGCTATACGTGTGTTACCTATGCCGAACGAAGGGCATTTCGAGTTCGAAAATGATCTTTGAAAATGAAAAGGGCGACGTCGTGTCATATGACATGTTGTCGCCCCTTTTTTTATGGTGTGCCTGCTTTCACGGTGCCATTATCGAGGGTCCAAATCCCTGGAATAAAGCGATAGTTTTTGCCTGAATTATTATCCCAACCATTCGTTCCATCATTAAATGCACTCTCTGCAATTCCGTTAGTTGTCGTTGTATTTATAACAATCGTTTTATAGTTAGTTGGTGCACCAATAGAGCTTAATTCAATTCCTGGTGAAGTCGTCCAAGTAGTCGACCCATCCATACGATAATGGATAAATGTTTTTGATGATTTCACTTTATAGTATATAATCACTTGTTTATTGGTCGTTGCATCTGGTAGTCCTGCCCGTAAGGAACCGTTTTGAACCGTCCAAACGCCAGTAGGAAAACGATAGTTTTTGGAATTGTTATTGTCCCATGTTCCAGCATTGTTGTTAAAAGCTGCTTCTGAAATGGAAGTTGAAGAGCCAATATCGATGGTCGCAGTTACATAGCCACTGTATGAAGATGCAGTAAGTTTTACACCGGGCGCCGTTGTCCAAACACCACCATCAGGACGATAGTGAATGTACATCGAAGCCGAAGAATTGAAGTAATACAATTGAACTTGTTTACTCGATCCGTTTGCTTTTGTTGCTGTACCCAATAGATTACTTGCACCGGATAGATTGCCTGCGTTGTCGATCGCTCGAACAGAATAAGTGTATGATGTACCTGAAGGTAGTGCACTATCGATAAAGTTGTTGACTGCACTTGTGCCAATCATCGTCCCATTACGAAATACTTGATATTCTTTAACTCCGTTATTATCTGTGGATAATGTCCAAGATAATGAGATGGTCGTATTGGTCTGACTTGAGGATGTAAGCGATGTAGGGATGGAAGGAGCAATGAGATCAACGGTGTATGGTTCACCGCTTCGCACGATCCCGTTTTCGATTGTCCAAGTCCCATTTAAGAATGAATAATTTTTACCGCCATTATTGTTCCATTGAAAGGAAGAATTATGAAAAGCTGAAGCTACGATTGATTGTCCGTTCGCATTCCAAATTTGAATGGAGTAATAACCGTTGAAACTGGAAGGAGTCATTTGGAATCCAGGCATCGAAGTCCAGGAATACCCACCTGGTTGATAATGGAGCCATTGTGCTTCTGTGCTCTTTAAATAGAGGGTAATTAATTGATTCGATGGTGCGGATGACCATAATGGTAGTTGAACTGCCGAACTTGTTGCCGAACGATTACCAACAGCATCGATTGCAACAACTTGGTAACTAACGGAATCAGATTGTGAAATCGTCGAATCGGTATATGTTGATTGGGTTGTTTTACCGATGGAACTACCGTTGCGATACACTTCATATCCGACAACTTTTTGATTGTCTGTGGACGCACTCCATTGGAAAGAAACGTTCGTCGTGGAACGATGCGTGATCGCTGGTGTTCCAGGAGCCGTCGGTTTGGTCGTATCTGTTAGATCGACCCAAATTGATCGGAGTGGTTGAACATTAGAACTTCCATTCATTGCTGTTAATCCGTACATATCGCATAATGTGCGAAGGACGTTAAAATGATTCGAATATTCTGCTGAATTTCCTTGTTTGACCATCGGACCTACAAAAATCATTGGGATTTTATTGTTGAACGAATAATCATCTTCGTCCCACGTTAAAATCAACAAGCTATTATTGAGCATTGCCCATTGTACATATTGATCAATCTTAGTTTGAAGCCAAGTATCTGCTTGATTGATCGTTCCGTCATGCATGTCATTCATTTGGTTTGGTACAACAATGGAAACGGTCGGTAATTGATTATAGTTAGAAGGGAACTCGGACAATGTTTTGTTTGCATTGCTTGGCACATTCGTGAAATTGACCCACGGATTATGTTTGCGCCAGTATTGATTACTGTTACAGCCTGTATATCCATTATATGGCATATCTTCTGAATAACCTGCGAACGATTGATTGGTGCGAATTAATTCTGACCCCAAGTTGATTCCGTTATACGAATGCGGACAAGAATCGTCACGAACACCTTGATTACTTCCAGAGAATAGATCGAGGTAATTCGGTTGACTTGGGTGTTCATTACCGTATGCATTCGTTAATAATGCACCCATTTGCACGAGACGATTCATATATGGTGCTTGGCTATTTCCAATTATTGATTGATAAGAGTGGTTTTCCATGACGACGATAACGACATGATCTGGTTTAGGCATGCCATTTGCAGCATAGGAAACATTCGTCGATGATTTGGGCAAAAATGGTGAAATAAAAAGGGCAACCATAAAAAAGATGAGAAACATGGACATTTGACGAAGTGTGATCAGGGGGATCGACTCCTTAAGTTGGGGATTTACGAGGAATGGGCAAACGTTTGAATTGTGATAAAATTATCATACTAGATGCAATGGATTTATGGCAAGTAAAAGATTTAAGATAATAATATATAATTGTAATTTAAGGAGATCATCGGATGGCTGAAAGATTACGCGATGTTTTTAGTGAGGATTTTATTGTTCGATTGATTCATGCCATACAAAAAGAATATCTACGTTTTGATGCGAATCTGTTTAAAGATTTGGTTTATCAAGACGATTGGGCTGACCTCGCATTGAAAGAACGAATGCGCCGAATCACGAACAGTTTGAATGAAACACTGCCTAGTAATTATTCTGAAGCATTACAAGTACTGTTTCCGGTGGCGCCGCAATTTAAGGGTGCGTTAGCTGGCATCATTTTTCCAGATTTCGTGCAAGTTTATGGTTTGGGACATTTTAATGAATCCGTGCAAGCAATGGAATATTTCACATCCTATTCCACGTCAGAATTCGCGGTTCGTGTGTTCTTGAATCAAGAAGAAGATCGAATGCTCGAAAAAATGTTGGAATGGACAGCGCATCCGAATGAACATGTACGCAGATTGGCAAGCGAAGGTAGTCGGCCAAGATTGCCTTGGGGCCTAAGCGTGCCTGGATTGAAAAATCATCCAGAAAAAACAGTTCCGATTTTGGAGCGATTGAAGGCGGATGAATCGAGCTATGTTCGAAAAAGTGTGGCGAATCATTTAAATGATTTTTCACATGTAAATCCAACGGAATTGCTTAATCTCGCATCGAAATGGTACGGCGAGAATGATCGGACCAATTGGATTGTAAAACATGCGTGCCGATCTCTTTTGAAAAAAGGAAATCAACAAGCGATGCGTTTGTTTGGATTTGAGGGATCAATCGCTACGGAGATCATTGGGTTATCGATAGATCGTGAAACCATCTCAATCGGTGACGAGTTGACATTTCAATTTGATTTGGTGTCCAATACGTTGGATTCAATTCGTGTCGAGTATGCAATCGATTATGTGAAATCAAATGGTAGTCGTTCGCGCAAAGTATTTATGCTCGGAAGTAAAATTGATTTGGGTAAAGCGGGACATCGAAAAATGCTTAAGAAACATTCATTTAAGGATTTGTCGACCCGAAAACATTATCCAGGGTCACATGTACTTGTGATCATTGTAAACGGTATCGAAAAAGCGAATGTGATATTTGAGCTGAATTGAATAGAAATGGAGTGAACTGGTAATGATATTGGTGTCTGAAACTTTAACTTGGGAGGCACCAACAATGTCAATGTCACCGTACGAACCGTTTCGTCAAATCGATAATATGCGCCGCGAGATGGACCGCTATTTCAGCTCGGAATTTCCATTTACTCGTCAAAACGGAGGACAACATTCAAAGTCGTTTGGACAATTTCACGTAGACGTTTATGAAACGGAAGGTGAAGTTATTGCGATTTGCGATATTCCTGGCCTTGTTGGACGCGAAGATGTGAATATTGATATTCATAATCAAACGTTAACAGTGAGTGGTACGCTAAAGCGTGGTCAAGAATATGCTGCAGAAAATATGCATCATCAAGAACGCTTTGCAGGACGATTTAACCGTGCGATCCAATTGCCAACCACGGTATCAAATGATGGAACGAAAGCAACGTACCGCAATGGAGTGCTTGAAGTGCGTATGTCCAAATCGCAAGGTGAAACAAAAAAACGTATTGATGTTCAGTTTCATTAATTTGTGAATATAATTATGGTACCCGGTGATTTGTAACGGGTACTTTTTTATTGGGGAAATTCATATTTGATCCACTGGAGATTTTGATGTGTTTTTTCGGTATACTAAGATGAAAAGGGGTGAAATAAGATGGTTATTTATTGGTTGTCCGTGATTATGTATTTACTTGTTGTTGCTGTAAATGGACTTGCTAATGCGCTTCCGATCAATGGTCAAACGACTGGTGATATCGCAAATCGGATATCGGTATTGTTCACGCCGGCAGGATATGTGTTTAGTATTTGGGGCTTGATTTACATTTTACTTGCAGTTTGGCTTGTGCGTCAGCGGAAATTAGGTGATATCTTTCAAGACACAAAATGGTTGTTCATCATTAGTTGTGTGCTTAATATTGGTTGGATCTTGCTTTGGCACTACAATGTTTTTTTATTGACGGTGCCGGTGATGCTTGGATTATTGGTGACCTTAATTGCATTGTATTTGAGGATCAAAACTAGCAATTTTACGTTGCTGGATCGCTTGCCGTTTTCCGTGTATCTCGGTTGGATTAGCGTGGCGACGATTGCTAATATAAGTTATGTACTTGTGGATCAAGGATGGGATGGGTTTGGGATATCCCCTGTAACTTGGACCATTGTCATGTTGGTGGTAGCTACTGTACTAGGTGTATTATTTCGATTGCGTGAGAATGACCGAGCGTATGTGCTTGTGTTTATCTGGGCTTTTATCGGAATTGCTGTTAGGCAATGGGATGATGAGCGAATCATTTCCTATGCGTCACTGATACTCGTTGTGCTGATGTTGGGGAGTCTTTTTGTGAAAAATCGTCGCTAACCATTCGGCGAAAGCAGTCTGCTTATTTTGATCACGAGGAGAAATTGCGAGAATCATTGATGATTATGATTTCATGTTGCTGTCCTCTGTGCAGTATTAGGGATCATTCTTTTTCTCCTTGTAGTTGATTTTTTTCGTTTTTTTGATTTTAATAAGAACGTAAGTAGCTATTGTAGTTGAACGCATGAGGAGAACAATTCATGAACAAAAAATGGTTTGCACTGATTGGTTACGGAATTGTCATCACAATGGTTTATCTTCATGCAAACGAAATTTTAGGATGGTTACGCGCGTTTGGACATAGCCATAACCCAATGGAATATATATTACATATTGCCGGTGTATTATCAATTTGTATTGTATTTGCAACCGTTCCTGTTATCCCTTATCCGGTCGTTGCGGGAATTATTGGGGCTGCGTTTGATTTATTGACCGGCTTTTTTCTGGTGTGGACAGGCACATTGATTGCGACAACGATTATGTTTTTAGTGTTTCGATTTCTTATTAAGGATTGGGCACGTAAGTTAATCGACCGGCAGGAACATATGCAAAAATGGGTCGGTTTTTTTGAGAAAAATGCATTTGTCGCGATTATGATGGCACGTGCGATTCCGATTATCCCTGCATCATTGGTCAATGCGATGGCATCAATTAGTAATATTTCGTTTATCCGTTTTGTCATTGCATCTGGATTAGGTAAGTTTCCGGCAAATTTACTCTATGTCAGTATTGGTTATGGAATTTCCGGGAATATAAATTTACTAATTATTGTTGTTATTGCATATATTGTTTTTTTAGGCGGCGGTTTAATGTTTTTCCGTAAAAGAAATCCAGTGAGTACGGATACAAAGCTGGTCTCATAATCATTCGTTTATTTACCGACATACTAGTGTACGTATTGTATTAGTACAAATTCTACTTTCAGGTGATTAACGATGAACATCACAATCGATGAATCAAGTGATACGCCAATATGGGAACAAATTGTACAACAAGTGAAACGAATGGTTTTGGCGGGTACGCTCGGCAAACGTGATCGATTAGAATCGGTACGCGAATTGTCGGATCGTATAGGTATTAATAAAAATACAGTGGCAAAAGCGTATCAATATTTGGAGCGGCAAGGCATTATTGAAACGCGTCGTGGTCGTGGGACATTCGTTACAGAGACCTTGGTTTTGCAACGTGATTTAAGGCGTGAACGTAAAATAAAAGATGATTTGCGTGTGTTATTGATTGAAGCATCCTATCTAGGGATTAGTTCTGACACGGTGAAGCAATGGGTGGATCAATCGGTGCTTTTGATTGACAAAACAGATTCGGTTATAATGTAAGTGGAATGATTCGTGTTTTTGGAGGATATTAAAATGACATCAAGTGTAGATTTTTTTCAAGTGATCGAGGAACGTCGTTCCGTTAAGGCTTATGATGCTTCCCACAAAATGAACAAAGAGGACATCGTTGATTTGCTCGAAGTGACACAAAAGGCACCATCTTCATGGAATTTACAACAATGGAAGTTTTTTGTGATCGATGAGCAAGACCAAAAAGATAAGTTACTTTCAATTGCATACGGTCAAAAACAAGTCGTTGAATCATCCGTAACGATTGCAATTCTTGGTGATCTTGAGGCGAATAAAAATGCAGAAATCATATATGGTGAAGCGCTTGCTCAAGGACGAATTTCTTCAGAAATTAAAGATCGTTTAGTAGGTCAAATTAATGGGGCATATTCCAATGCTCAAGTAGCTCGCGATGAGGCATTTTTGAACGCTTCCTTAGCAGGGATGCAATTGATGCTGGCAGCACGCGCAAAAGGGTATGACACATGCCCGATGGGTGGATTTAATAAACAGGCATTTGTTGAACAATTTGAGATTCCGTCACGTTATGTACCAGTTATGCTTGTCGTCGTTGGAAAAGCAGCGAAACCGGGATATCCAAGTTCACGGTTCAGTATTGATGATGTTACGGTTTGGAACCAATTTTAATAGGCAACGGCAATTTTTTCGGCAATCGTGCCCGATAAGTTGCCGTTTTTTTAGAATGAAATTTTCACATTTATTTATGATGATCAAAAAAAAGGATAAGGTGGTGAAAAATATGAAGGGTATTCGTGGACTAACGATCTCTCTGTGGGTAGGAACTATCTTTGCGTTCATTTTGCCATGGGTGATCTTTTTACCTGTGTTGTTGCGTTGGTCGATTGCAAGTTCTGTGTACTTGATTGGTGCGATCATTTGGGCGATTGCGATGTTTATGTATGCCAAGATGCGACCTTTAACCGAAGAACGTTCTTGGCTAATTGTCCGCCGTAACCTACGGAATTTAATGATCGTGCATTTGGCGCTGATTCCATGTTTTTGGATTTCAATGGGACTTTATACCGGAATGTGGTTTTCGGCTAAAATGAACGTTTGGAATGAAGAAGTGAATACCCGCATTTCTCAAATTCAGTTTCCAGATAAACCAGAAGCAGAGATGATGAAACAACAGGTTCACACCGTGTTGGTACTGCGTACAGCAGCGATGGATCCTGATTTAAATGATTTGCGTTGGTTGTTGGATCATAAGTTACATGTGATTGACGTGCACAAAACTGTTGACCAAGTAGACAAAATGATTGCGAATGTAAATCATTCAAATGAAAATGTTGAAAAATGAAAATCGAATGCAGGAAGTCATAAAACATAATATTTTTCCGGATTCGCTTACATTGGCGGGTCCGGATTTTTTGTGCCCTAAATATAAAAAGAACCCCAATGATTCATAATTAGAATCATTGGGGGAAATGTAGGTTCAAAAAAATTAATCCGGAATTAAAATAAAATCTGCAGGTTTCATGTACATCTGCGCACGTTCGCGGTCATATAAGGCGGGTCTGCGGTCGAAAAATGGGGCTACTGCACCGCCGCCAGTTGATCGATTTTGGCGAAGTTCTTGAAAGTTAATGGTTGTTACGATGACGGATGGAACATTGGTTTCCCCGAGCGAATAAATTCCATCCGCATGAAATGGGATATCACATGGAGTGAATACGCCAGCTTGGCAATACCCAGAGTCAAGTTGGGGGCGTTCTTCATGTAGATGTCCAACGAGTCCACTTAGTGCAACAAATAGTTGATTTTCGATTGCGCGTGCTTGCGCGCAATGTCGGACTCGGTAATAGCCGAAAGCGCTGTCTGTGTATGATGGGCATAGAATGAGTTCAACGCCTCGCTCGGCAGCGATACGAGTTAGTTCTGGGAATTCGATATCGTAACACGTCAAAATGGCGAGCAATCCCCACGGCGAAGCAATGACATTGAGTGTTTGGCCAGCAACGAGTGGCCAGCGCGTTTGTTCTTCCGGTGTCAAATGTAATTTCACTTGTGTTTCAACGCGACCGTTTGGAAAAAAGAAATAAGCTTGATTCACAAATGCATCGCTTTGCCGGCAAATATGTGTGCCAGCGACAATCGACATGTTCGTACGAATTGATTCCATTTTGAAAAAAGTTATATATTCCTCTGTGAATGAATCCAGATATTCACAAGCGTCTTCATGGTTCATCACTGGAACTAAACTCAAAAGATGAGCCGTAATGTATTCAGGAAACATAATGAGCTCGGCGTTACTTGCTTTGGCGTCATCGTTATATTTTCGAATTCCATTCCAAAAGTCATCGGTGCATTGGAGTGAAGATAATCCATATTGTACCGCTGCGATGGTTAATCGGGTTGGATGGTGTTGATGAATTGTCATATCAAAGTAAACTCCTTTATTTATACGGAAAATGGTCAGGTCCGGACTTGTAATGAATAAATATCGGTCCGCCTGTCACGGAACGTAAGCACATCCTTTGACTTTCGATAACGATGTAGTGTTTCTAGATCGAGTTCGGCCATAATCACCGTTTCCGTATTTTCAGTGCATTCAGCCGCAATTCCATCTCTTGGAAACGAAAAGTCAGATGGCGTATAAATGCCAGATTGTGCATATTGAATGTCGACATTGTCTACATGAGTTAAATTGCCGACCGTACCTGATGTAACAATGAACACTTGGTTTTCGATCGCTCGCGCCTGTGAACATGTTTTGATCCGTAAAAAAGTTTGTCTGTCTTCTGCACAAAATGGAACAAAAATGATTTGAGCGCCTTCCTCGGCAACAATTCGCGAAATTTCGGGATATTCGATATCACTTCCTGGTTGAATGGAAATTTTTCCGCAATCCGTTTCAAACACCGCTAGGCCATTACCACCATTAAGTCCCCACCATCGACGTTCATTCGGTGAGATATGCAATTTGAATTGTTGAGCGATGGTTCCATCACGTCTAAATAACGTTGCTACATTGTACATGCGGTTATGTTGCTCCACAAAATGCGAACCGCCAATGATGTTTACGTTATATTTGACCGCAAGTTCTGTAAATAATTCAATGTAATCTTTGGTATACGTACTTAATTTCCGTACTGATAAGCTTGGAGAGCGCTCATCTAGAAATGATAAAAGTTGCATCGTTAAATTTTCTGGAAACACTGCGAAATCGGATTTATAATCAGAGGCTACATCTACATAATGTTCGCATTGCGTCGCAAATTCTTCGAAAGAATCGATTTTCTTCATCATATATTGCACAACACAAATGCGCACGGGAAATGATAATTTATAATGTGTTTTGCTGAATGCAGGCTTATATTCAATGTTGTTCCATTCCAGTAATGTTGCATAATTCATTGAATCCTGATCGTCCGACAAGTAATTCGTGATCATCCTTTTCAATGTAAAACCATTCATCATTTGGAATGTAAGCACTGAATCATAAATGTTTTGTTGAAGAACTTCTTCCGCATATTCTTTAGGTGTCATTTTTTCACTATATTTGTGGTAGCCGGGAATTCGTCCGCCGACAAGAATCGAACGCAAATTCAAATGCTCAGCCAATTTTTTGCGTGCTTCATACATGCGTCGTCCAATTTTCATTCGACGATACTCTGGATGAACCATGACTTCCATCCCATATAAACTTTCACCGCGCGGGTTGTGATTGCGAATGTAACCATTGTCTGTGATTTCGGAATAGGTATGCTGTTCCATATAATCGTCAAAGTTTACGAGCAGGCTTGAACAGGAACCAATAATTTGCCCATCAAATTCTACGCACAATTGACCTTCTGGGAAATTCCGCACATGGCTTTCAAGCTGCGCGAGTTTCCATGGTTTCATGTTCGGAAAACACATATTTTGCAATTCAATGATGTGGTCAAAATCCGAACGTTCTATTTGTCTGATCGTTATTTTTTTTTCGATGGAAATTAGTTGGTCGGATGTCATTAGGGTACCTCAATTGTCAATTTTCAATTAGTGTATCAATTGAAGGTAAAGCTAATTCAAGAAAAACGTAAGTTTTGTGTAAAGTAATTAAATATGCACCAGAAAATCTGGCGGATTTCTTTTTATTGGATACGCTTAGCATACGACGAGTCTATTACAAGTAAAATAGCGGGATGGCGTTAACCCGATGTTTGACTTTCGGTCAATGAGTGATTAGCATAATGAAAAGTGTTATTAATTTTGAGGAGTGAAAAATGATGTCAAAGGACAATGTTACGAATGTAACTTCGAAGGAAGGCGTTGCACCGCAATCGATCAAAGATATTTTGTCGCCACTAATTGCGATTATTGTAGGATTATTTATGGTGATTTTGGACGGTACCGCTGTGAATGTGGCATTACCGAAATTAGTTGAGACATTTAACAGTTCACTGTCCGTATTGCAGTGGACCGTTACCGGTTATGCGCTCGCCCAGGCCGCGGTCATTCCGCTTGCAGGTTGGTTATCCGATCGATTCGGGGCAAAAAAAGTGTTTTTGATTTCGCTCGTATTATTTACGTTGGGTTCGGTTTTGTGCGCACTCGCGGTTGATCCGGGTCAATTGATTTTGTTCCGTGTGCTTCAAGGCTTGGGCGGCGGATTGGTGATGCCAATTGCAATGGCTTTCACGTACCGATTGAGTCCTCCGAATATGGTTGGTGCGGTAATGGGAATGATGGGGATTCCAATTTTGCTCGCGCCCGCACTAGGTCCGATTGTTGCTGGTTGGTTAGTTGATTTTGCAGCCTGGCAGTGGATTTTTCTTATTAATATTCCAGTTGGGATCATTGGGTTGGTCATTGGTGTGCGTTCACTTCCTTCAATCGCACCTCAATCGGTTGCAGCACTCGATAAATTGGGGATGATTCTTGGACCACTTGCGTTCGCAGCACTTTCATATGGGGTGAGTGAAGGCGGAAATGATTGGACTTCTGCAAAGACGTTGACGGGAATTATCGTGGGCGTTATCGCTTTGATTTTGTTTATCATTGTGGAATTGCGTCAAGAAAATCCGATGTTGGAGTTGCGTGTGTTCAAATCAATGGACTTTGTGCGCGGGATTGTGATTCAATGGGTCACGCAAATTGGTTTGTTTGGAACGATGTTTTTGGTGCCATTGTTTTTGCAACAGGCCAAAGGATACAGTGCTTTTGATACTGGTTTGATCATGTTACCACAAGCTCTTTGTGCTGGATTGTTTATGCCGATCAGTGGGAAATTGTACGATAAAGTAGGGGCAAGGCCACTTGTGATGATTGGAATGGCCATTACGACAGGCGCAGCTTATTTGCTCTCAACAGTCGATGCGGGGACGAGTGTTTCCACATTGCTCGTTCCGTTAGCAATGCTTGGTGCGGGAATGGGCCTAGCGATGATGCCACTCAACACACATTTGATTATGGCTGCTCCGCAAAATTTAGTGGGACGCGTGACTTCCTTAACTGGAGCGGCGCAACAAGTCATTAACTCGTTTGCAATTGCGGGTTTGACGACGATTTTGATCCATCATATGAAAACTCAATTGACAGCAGGCGTTACCGAGATGGGTACGGTGTGGTCGACGTCTTTTGGAAAAACGTTCATTGTGGTCATGTCGATTGCGGTTGGTGGGTTACTCATAAGCGCGTTACTGAATCGACCGAAACAGTCAGCGGAATTGGATGATCAGGCCAAGGCGGAAGCTGCTAGTATGATGGTTGGGTAATAATAGATATCGATGTAAGATATGAATCAAAACATAAATCCGGTAGTCGATCGAATCATAACGGACTATCGGATTTTGATTTTTAAAAAGTATTGAGAATACATCGTCGTGCTGGAATGAGGTTCGTCATGAAAAAATTAAGACAGATTGTTGCGAATATAATTAGTATATTGTTGGCAATCATCACTGCATCACACCATTGGATGCATCTATTGATCCTCATGATTTTGGGAACGTCGACATCGATGATGGCAATGATGAGTACTTTTATTTGGGTAAGGCGTTTGATGATTTTGGTCACTGTGATAACGAGTTTGTATAGTTTATATCAATTGTTTACAAACAAACTTCATACGAATTTTCTGCGTGTTTTTACACTGATTTCTGTGGTCGGAACAATGCTACTCGTTGTTTATTCGTTCATTTCTTTTGGATTTTAATTTGTATCTATATTTTTTCAAATTCAATATACATTTACGGGAATAAGTGTTAAAGAAGCAATCAAGCTTGAATTAGAAAAACGATGACGACGGATCGAAGATTAAATTCGCTGTGTGATCCAAGAATATGAAAACGGCGGGGATACACGAAAGATTGTTCAGGAAGCAGTTGAATTGCTCATGGGCAGTAAATAAGAATAATGAAAAAATTGGGGGGAATATCATGTTTGGATTATTTTCGAAGAAGAAATGGTCGGTCTTATTATCTGATGAGGCAGTGAAGATACTCAATATTGGAGGTTATCAGTGGATTGACGTACGTGAACCAAGTGAATACAAAAATGGACATATTCCAGGGAGCAAAAATATTCCTCTTGGGTCATGTAGACGTACTTAGGAACGGTTAAAAATAAAATTCTAAAAAGTGAATTGTTTAATTTACACAACATAGTTCATTACAAAGCTCAAAAGAATATAAAATGAGATTCATTGCATCTATCTAATTACAAAATACTATTTAACACGTAAACGTAAACGTGGCAGCGTCAAGAATTATGTGTAAATGCAAATAAGGCTTCTCATGTAGAGGAAAGCGTTAGTTTATTGTTGTGAACATCTCTTGTAGTTCAGCATGTGCTTGATCAAATCCGATGTGGCAGCGTGTTGTAAAACGTTGGTTGTACCCCTCAAACTGTGAAACTAGAAACTTCTCTAACGCTTCTTCGTTTGGAAATTGCTCTTTTCGTTTGGTGTACTTTTTGATTTGTTTGTTGAACGATTCAATCAAATTCGTAGAATAAATACTTCTCCAAATTGATTTAGGAAAGCTGTAGAACGTAAACAGATATTCGTTTTCTTTTAGGGATTTGACGACTTTCGGATAAACAGGTTTCCACTTGTCGCAAAACGTTTTAAGCGCTTCTCGACCAGCCTTTTCGTCTTCTGCGCGGTATACGGATTTGAAATCATCGCAGATTTCACCGCGATCGGATACACGCACTTTATGTGCAATCGAACGTGCAACGTGTACGCAGCATGTCTGGAATTTGGCTTTTGGATATACTTGCTCAATTGCAGATGCAATGCCAGATAATCCATCTGAAATAAATAGCAACACGTCTTCCGTGCCGCGTGCGCGTACATCCTGTAATAACTCATGCCAAACAAAGGCAGATTCTGTCGGTGCAATCGTATAGGTTAGCACTTCTTTTGATCCATCTTCACGGATACCAACGGCTAGATATACGGCTTCTTTAGAGACGGTTTCACGCTTCACAGCAATGAAAGTGGCATCAATATAAACACAAACGTAACGCTTCTCTAGCGTCCGTTTCGCGAAGGCATCAACGTGCTGAGCCATCACTTTCGTCATGTTAGAGACCGTTTGCGGCGTGTAATGATGTCCGTACATTTTCTCAATCAGATCAGAAATCTCGGTCATCGTAACACCTTTTTGAAACATGTGAATCACGAAGGATTCTAAGGTATCGTTCGAACGCTTGTAAGGCGCTACCGTCTGTTGTTTGAACTCTCCGTTGCGATCGCGCGGGATATTGAGCTGAAGATCGCCATATTCGGTATGAAGCGTACGCGAGTACCCGCCATTACGAGAGTTTCCAGAATTAAAACCAATTCGATCGTACTTTTCATAATCAAGAAATGCAGTTAATTCCGTTTCTAATAAGTGATTCATGGCTATTTCAAGGTGTGAGCGAAATACTTCTGTTACGTCCTGTTTTGTGACTAGAGCTTGAACTAAATCTGATGTAAGATGATTCATGGGAAGACCTCTTTCTGTGAATGGTGTTGTGGTGACTTCATTCTACAAGAAAAGGTCTTCCTTTTTGCTATTCATCTATTTACACAAGATATTTTACGCTCTCTTCAGAAGATAGAGAATCTGAATATTTTGAAGCAATAAATATAATACTTCAAACTATTTTAGGGGAAGAATGCTATGCTCAAGACATTCAATATGTAACCGTTTAAAAATGCCAGAGGATTTTGAAAAATATATTACAATGATTGATTTACCAGATAATTTGAATTGGTATAAATCAAAGAATAGTCATTAATGAATCAAATAAATGAATCAATTTCATAATTGCTCTGACCGAGTTTTAGAAAAAGAACTCATTCACCGAAAATCATGAGTTTGATTTTTTGAAATTAAGCTGCAAGCACATCCAATCGAGCGTTTAATCGATCTAGCGCAAGTTTGATTCCGTTGTACACCAGTGTGATGAGGTCAAATTGGAATTTGGCTCGTTTGCCGGTGCGATATCGAATCTGATTTAACCCGAAATACTGTTTCAAGTACGCGAATACTCGTTCAACGGAGGAGCGTTGTTTGAACAACTGTTTCCACCGTTCACTACCACGCGCTGGAGCACAGTATTTTCGTAAATCGGATGTGATTTTGACCTTAAACACTTTTTGACACAGGCTATCGTGCGCTAACGGACAGGTTGAACATTCTTTTGGACGGCCGTACTTGATCGTTTGGTACTTCTGATCATAGCTATCGTATCGATAGGAATGTTCCCGGACGCAAGTCGGTGCAAAATGTTCGTCAAATCCAACCATTTCTGGTTCCCGCCGTTTGTTATATGCGATGATTCCGTGTGCGTTCATCTCTAATATCTGTGCGTAGATTGGTTCATGATCGTATCCGGCATCCAATATCCCATAGCGGATGACATGGTTGGGAAATCGCGTTTGGATTTGTTTGAGTAACGGAATTGCTGCTTTCCCGTCATTTAGATTCCCGGAAGAAAGTAGCTGGCTAAGCACGTACTGACTTTTCGTTCCGACCGCAAGTTGAACTTTCTAGCCAAACCAGAAGACGTTTTTGCCTTGACTATTACACTTGATGCCCCATTTCGGGTCAATTGGCATCTGTTCAATTAGCGAATCGACGGTTTCGTCCAATTGATCTGCGATTTGTTTTTCATAGATTCCTTTTGCAGCATCGTCTGTTGCTTTCTGTTCTTGCAAAGTTGCTTGCGATGCTTTGGATTAACGTCCACGTTTCTTTGGTTGTTTTATTGGTTTCGTTTCTTTTTGCGGCGCTTGATCGCGTGCCTCAACATGAGTCGCATCAATGGCGACGGCATCATCTGCAATAAAACCTTCATTCATTGCCGAGAGAACCAACGGATTGAACAACAAAGACAAACCATTGGACTGATTCAGCATCGTAACTAGGCGCGTGTACGAAGATTCCGAAGGAATACGATCATTCAATGAAAAACCGCAATACCAACGAAACGCAACATCGGATTTCAGACGCTTCACCAAATCCGTAACAAAAGGGATTCGTTCAACAATTTGTGCCATTTACGATTAGATCATCGCACGATAGTTGATCACTTCTGGCCGAACGGGGCGTTGATTTACGCAGCAAAACGAGCGCAGGTGTAATGTCGATCGTTGCAAAGATGAGTTCGAATCGATCTTTTTGATCCATTTCGAATCATTCTTGCAGGGTAAACAGACTTTCTTGTCGTAAATAGTACATGGATTATCAACACTTAACTATTTCGAGATTTGGGGAGATACTGCTTTTTAAATGCCTGAAATTTGTGATAAACACTAAGGTTTGGAATTATGAAAATTGATTCAAATAAATTCTTAATTGGGTTTTAAATGGAGGACTGAATGAATCTAGACATATTATCCAAGCGTTGGGCATTGGTCATTGCGCGGGAAAGTAATCAACCTGAGCAAGAAGCTGTCATTGCTTTTGGATTGCATTTGGCTCTTCAATTTCTGATCAAAGGATTGTGGATTGGTTTGTGGATGTTGTTCGTTACAGAGCCAATTCATGTATTAAATATTGCCATTGCGTTTGGTCTGTCTCGGGCAATCATGGGTGGAGTTCACGCTCCAACATTTGTACGTTGCCAAGTGTGGTCATTGGGCACAATGGGAGTTGCCTGGTTCGCGGCACAAGCATCTAGCCAAGCTTACAGTAATGACTCCATTGCACAAATGAGTATTGCCTTTGTGATGACCATTAGCATGATCGTATTTATTGTGAGCAAAGTACCCATCCGTTGGGGTGCAAGATCTTATTCGACTCGAAGAGTATTATGGAGTAAATGGCTTGCTTTTATATGGCTTGTAACCATCACGTGCGGAATTGTGATTGGACAAGCTGGGGGCTTTATTTTTCAATGCGCGGTCGATTGTTTCATGGCAACATTTTTCGGTATGTTGCTGAATGTGCAGCCAATCTCCAAATGGATGACCAAAAAATAAAAATTGAAATGGGGAATGGTTATGTTTTTTCTGTTTAGTGTAATTGCGAAAGTGGTTACTGCATTGGCGCATAGTGGCGTGACAATGAATACTTTTGTTTGGGGTTATGAACCAGAAATACCGATACAATTACAAAAAAAGGGGGAATAAGTAGTGGATTTCGGAAAAATATTTTATGCACTGACAATTGTTTTGGATAGCTTTTTGATTTTTGCGATTGGTTTGAAGTTGGTCGATCCAAGAAATAGTTTACGAACCTCAAAATTTTGGTTAGCAATCGGAATTTTCAGTACGTTAATTCTATTCGAGCGCTTCATACTAAATGAGTCATTGGCACAGTTGATGGGTATAGTAAATCTGGGGCTTTATTTGGTCTTTTTCTTGGTGGTCGCAGATGGCAGTATGAAACGAAAGTATTTGGCTTATTTGATCATGATTGTTACACTGATTGCGTCCGAAATAGTTGCTGGTGTGGGGTATTCGTTTTTTACAGGTTTCGATTTAGGGAAACAATTAACTGATTTCACGATTCGTGCACAAATTACATTGTTGGCAAATGTCGTGAAATTCGTTGTGTTGGTCATTGTAATCAGATGGAAAGTCCGAGCGTTGGAGAGATAGCATGCTATGAAACATCATATTAAAAAGTTTCCTTGGTTAGAAACATTCTTAGCTTTAGGGGTAGTTGCTGTCGCTCAATTAATAATGAGTGAGTATATATTGAAAAATACATTGAGTAAAGCGTCAGCATTAACGATCATAGCGATTATTGTTGCTCAGGTACTAATCGTTTGGGTAATGATTTCGATGCAAAAAATTCGTGCAAATCAACAGGAGTTGAATATTCAATCAGAACAAATTCGACAGATTGAGTCACTTTATGCTTCATTTCGCGCGGAGCGTCACGACCTCATCAATCACGTGCAGACAATATACGGATTTTTGTATGCCAACAATATTGAACAAGCGAGATCCTATTTAAAAGAATTAAGTGGAGATATGAAGGCGATCAATGATATTTTATTGCCGAATAATCCTTCTTTAAGTGCGATGTTGCAAGTGAAATCTGCAGAAGCTTCTCGTAAAGGCATTGAATTGGATGTTGCGTTAGAAGATTCCTTAGTGAGTGTCAGTTGGACTTCAACGGAAGGAAATACAGTCATTGGGAACATCATCAATAATGCAATCGAAGCCTTTGAAATGGATCCGTTGATCAAAAATAAACGGATTTGGATTCGGTCCCATCGAATTCAAAATGAGATGCTTGAAATCGTGGTCGGGAATAGTGGTCCATTAATTGAAGAAAATATGCTGTCTAAATTAAAAGATACTGGTGTATCGAGTAAAAAAGGTCACAGCGGGATTGGATTAGCATCTGTCGCCGATATTGTTTCGCGTAATGGTGGAACATTCGAAATCACAAGCAATGCGATGAATGGGACATGTTTTACCATTCGAATGTATGCGAACGAAGTTAGGAAAATTGGTTGATGCATCATGTTTCAAAAAGCAATTGAAGTTCGGATAATCGTGGGCTTGAGGGAACAACGTTTCGGATGTTGTTCACCGGTATGATCCTATCGGAAAAAAATGAAAAAAGCTTTTCGGTCAGTAAAAAAACTGATCGAAAAGCTTTTTTCATTCCATCACAAACCTGTGACCCGTATCCGTTTTGATGGACAGTCCAGAGTGAGATAAACTTACTATGGAGGGGGCGGGTTTAAATGGGTACCGAAGGACAACGATATATCAGTGAATTTAAGGCTGAAGTAATTCGATCGATTAAAGAAAACGGACGCTCGGTAACCGGCATTTGCAAAGATCTAGGTGTAAGTGAACAAACCATCTATCGTTGGTTAAGTGAAGATAGACAACCTGAACCTAGCGATGACAAGAAGCGAATTGCTGAACTGGAAGAACAACTCAAACAAGAAAAGCGAAAAACAGCAGATCTCGAAGATTCGGTAAACATCTTAAAAAAGGCAACCGCGCTCACGAGTTTTATAAAAACTCGTGACGCCATTTTTGCAAATCAACAACACCGGAAATGATCTATGCGCTCGTTTTTGAGCTCAGTTCCGAGCATTCGGTGGCCTAGCGCATTTGTGAACCATAAATGCGCGGGGATGTGCAATTTATTCAAAATCGCTCGGAGCGGATTTTATCATTGGCTACACAAAAAACCTGGAGAACGTGCAGAATCCAATCAAAAATTACTTCAATTGATCAAAAAATCGCACGATCAGAGCGATGGTAGATATGGAATAGATAAAATTCTACGTGACGTACACGAAAAGATGTCATGTAGTCGCGGTCGTGTTTATCGAATCATGAAGCAA
>CANHGK010000019.1 GCA_947460235.1 Paenibacillaceae bacterium
ACCATTTGTACCGCTAGTTCCATTTGTTCCATTTGTACCGCTAGTTCCATTTGTTCCATTTGTTCCATTTGTACCGCTAGTTCCATTTGTACCGCTAGTACCGTTGGTGTTGCCGTTGGTGTTGCCGTTGGTGTTGCTGAAGGACTTGCCATTGCTGTAGGTGTTGCCGTTGGTGTTGCCGTTGGTGTTACCGTTGGTGTTGCCGTTGGTGTTGCCGTTGGTGTTGCCGTTGGTGTTGCCGTTGGTGTTGCCGTTGGTGTTGCCGTTGGTGTTGCCGTTGGTGTTGAGGTCGAGAATACATTGGGTGTACTCGTCGGAATCAAAATGTTGCCAAGATGGCCAATTACAATTAACGAAGATGTCGCAGTCACAGTCGGTGATGTCACCGGTATCACTGTTGGATTTGGATCAGGCGAAACAATTGAAATATAAGATTGTAATCCCACTCCAATCACCTTAGCTTCGGTCACTTTCCCTTTGTCAAGTAACGATTGGATCAGCATTTTACCAGAACTATTTTGTGTAGTCAACGTAGCGAAACACATTCCGACCACATCATTTTTGGTAAATTTATTGTTAGAAAGTTCAGTAACCTCATCCCAAGTGATTATGCCTCTACGTGCAAGCGTGTTTAGCGCATCGTTATACTCTGGTGAGTAGCCGAGCTGTCTTAAAATTAGCGTCCCAAATGCCTTTCCATTTAATGCAACCTTTGGCCCAAACGTACCATTCGGCAATCCCTGAACGATTCCAATTTTGACCGCATAGGCAATATAGTTCTTGGCCCAACTCGAAATACTGCTTGCATCTAAGAATATCTTTAAGATTGCATCTGCATCGATGCGTTTGATCTCCTCTTGATCCGTACCAAAAATTTTCAACAACAACACAACGCCAGTTTCCCGGTCCAAAGTGCTACCCAAATCAGGTTGAAAAGAACTTGTAGAAGTCCCGCTGTACAGTCCAAGGTCATTCAATTTCTGGGCTTCGTGTTGGTTTTCAAATAAATTCACTGCGGGCACCGATGCCCCACTCGTAAAAGTAACCACGCCACATAAAAGTAAACAGCTTAAAAAGCTAGACAAAAACCTTTTCAATCGAAATTTCATTTTTCCACCCCTAAATTGAGATTCATGAAAATATCCCGCATGCTAAATTTTTTTGAAAAACCCATTCGTTCAATTTGATATCATTCGTTGCAAATTCCTAGATTTCACATTTTAATTACTTCTTCTAAAAAACACTTGAATTTGAAAAATACAATGTAAAACTCGTACTTCATCAAACATTCGACACCAATATCAAATATCCTACGCTCAAAAAACCGTCTTTCTGTGATCAGGAATTTTTCCAATCAATTTGAATCCACACGGTTTCGATTTTCGCTATTCATGCAGAATGTTATATCTTTGCTAACATTCTTAAATCACAAAATATGTATAAACAAAAAAAGCCTTTACCCCCTAACGAATTAGAGAAGAAAGGCTCAACTTATTATGAAATGAGCACACACCGTTGCGACACTACGCTTATTGAGATCGCATAAACGTAACGTCGTCGATTTGCATCGAGGTGAATCCTTTAGCATTTAGATAAAAACCGACATCTACTTGTCCAGTCGACACATGAACCTGAGACGTATACTCGATCCATTGGCTGTCTGGACTTATAGTAATGAACATCTCTGAACTCCCTTGACCACTCAGTTCAACCCTTGAAGATTCTGGTAATTTACCAGAATAAGAGATGAGCCGAACGTGTGCAGTTATTGTATAATCGCCAACTGCTAAACCATGGATCACTTGGTGGATGCTCTGTTGATAATCATTAGTGTCCCAAAAATAAACTTTATGGACGCCCTCAAATGCATCCCGACCATCGACACTTGCTTTGACTAACTGGTTGGCCGGATGCCATTCGGTCCAATCACTTTGGCAATGTCCACATCTATTTCTCGCGCTTGTGAGTCCTGAACATTCTCATTCAGTATAAAATGCACCACCAAAAACAAAACCGCTAAGATCAGTGGGATAAAAACTACCTTTAATTTGAAACGAAAATTTGAAAACTTGAAAAAATTCCTTCCAACTTTTTTTCTTTCACTAGCTTAGATTGTTCATCACATTTTGTAAAAGTTAACCCTATTTTTTTCAATATCGATTAAAATTGTTTTTAGAATTGGCGATCATTTATTCAGTTGCAAATCACGAAAAGTCCATAACATAAGCGATCGGGTTTATAGTTGGTGGTGTTATGCGTAAAAGTAGTACGATTCCACGTACTTGCATCTGCATCGAGTTCCTGGCTTAGAACATCTTATTTGAGATGAGATAAATATTCATTTGAAACAAATGAAACCATATGAAAAATGTATTTTTTTGCCGTCACCATTTCAATCGAAATCCACTTCTTTAATTTCTTTTATTAAATTCCCCGTTTTTTTGATGCGCTGATTACCACTTACCGCGTGATACGAAACAGAAATAAATTGTATTTTTCAACCTATTTCATTGGCGTGGACACCTCACCCACGGGTTTTAAATAAGAAGTCGATATTTGAATTGCTGATGTTGCTTCCTATGAACTCATTTTATCGGAATCTCCTACACCAAACATATATAATAAAAAAGTATCGAAAAAATCATTATTTTCATCTCATATCCCACCTTTGGCTTAGTGATTGCACTCGAATTTTTGTTCGAAAATATGATAAGTGTCGATCGATCACGTAAAGTATATTTACCTCAAACGTCATCTTAGCATCATTTAGAATTTGAGAACATGTGGACAGAAACGATGATATACGGCGAGTTATAAGGATACCTATTGATACGCTTCTGCATAACCCACATTCATTCTCCGCCAGCAAAGCCGTACTGATCGTCGTCAAAGCATCCGACGTACAAGGTTCGCAGTTTCAGTTGAATCCGAAATAACAAGAAATTCTCAGTCCGGTAATTTTTGATTCACTTCATGTATAATGAATGCATCCCTCAATGCACAAAGGAGAACATGACATGCGGAAACTCGTTTTATTTTTGCACGCATCGCTTGATGGTTTTGTAGAAGGGCCGAACGGTCCAATGGACATGGGTTGGATTTCCTATGATGCGGATTTAGAGAAACACGCGCATCACATTTTGAGCACTGCTGATACCATCATTTGGGGGCGTGGTACCTACCAGATGATGCATAGCTATTGGCCAACGATGATTTCGAACCCAGAAGCATCTGAACATGAACGAAATCATGCCGCGTGGATCGAAAATGTCACCAAAATCGTTTTTTCAACTACACTTGATCACGTCGAATGGAAAAATTCGAAACTTGTGAAAGAGAATGTCGAAGAAACAATCAAAAATCTTAAAAATCAGGAAGGCAACGATATCATCATCCTTGGCAGTCCTCGATTGGCCCACTACCTCATGCAACTCAATTTAATCGATGAGTTCAAAATATCTGTATCGCCCGTCTTGGTAGGAAGCGGATTGCCGCTTTTTCAAGGGATCAAGGAAAAGTTAAACTTGAAACTGATCGAGAACAAAACATTTGAGAGCGGAGCCATCGGCCTTATGTATCAAACCGTAAGATAACGGCTTTTCATATAGGATTAGCAGGTAATTACGATTCAGAAATCACGAGAACGTTGAAATGTACTATAACGAATTTAAAGAGGTGTTTTGACAATGGCATTAACGTCCATATTCACGAGCTTTAACGTGCCTGTTAAAAACGTTGAACAATCGAAAGTGTTCTTCACCGGAATCGGATTCACGCTCAATCCGAATTTCCCCGATAACGAGAATTCGGTAGCTGTAGTGATTGGCGAAAACCTTCAGGTCATGCTGATCGATCGAACATTTTTTAATACACTCACGGAGAAAGAAACAGTCGATACGAGCAAGTATGCGCAGATGACGATTGCTTTGGCTTTCGAGAGCCGAGAAAAGGTCGATGAAATCGTGAATACCGCGTTATCCTTGGGCGGGAAATTGCACGCTGAACCTGAAGATTATGGGTTTATGTATCACTGGGGCTTCGTGGACTTGGACGGCCATTTGTGGGCCATTAACTACATGGGCTTAGATGCGACACAAGATTGAGTCGAGCAGATCGCATACGACGAATTCGCAATCTGCTTCATGGTTGCGGATTCGATCACTTGCGTCGAATTACTTTCCCGCACAAATGGCACGAGATACATCAACATAAAAAAGATAAATGGCAATCGAAACCGAAAATTTCAACGGTTTCAGCCACACATTCAAAGCAAGCAACTTTCGAAAATCAACCATGGATAATAGAAGTCAATCCCCTTTCCCTCGTTCACAACTTCCCACATTTGCACATTTGGTTCTTCACATCGCGCACATTCCGTTAGATCAAACACTGGACGCTGTGTTAAAATCAATTTAACCACCCTCACACAAAGGAGCGGCGTCATGCAATCCACTACATTACGAATCTGCTTATGGTTTGATCAACAAGCAGAAGAAGCCGTACGATTCTACACATCGATCTTTGCCGATTCTGAAATTGGAGAGGCATCTTATTTTGGCACGGAAGGTTATGAACATCACGGCATGCCTGCAGGTACCGTCGCTACCATTGATTTCCGATTAAATCACATGCATTTCACAGCATTAAATGGCGGTCCGATTTTTACATTCAATGAAGCCATTTCCATTGTCGTCGAATGCGATACTCAATCGGAAATCGATCATTACTGGCAACATTTAAGCGTAGGAGGCGAACCTGGTCCTTGTGGCTGGTTAAAAGATCGTTTCGGCGTATCTTGGCAAATCAATCCACATGTCCTTCGTGACATGCTTCGTACCAAAGACGTTGCTGCGAAATCACGCGTAGAGCAAAAATTATATACCATGCAGAAACTAGAGATCGCAGCATTGAAAAGCGCATTTGATTCGGAACAATAGGCGTCATCGTCCACCTGAGGTGATGATCCATTTCAGAATTGGATTCCTTTGGTAAAATGAAAAAGAGGGATTCGCAATCATGCGTTCCCTCTTTTTTATGTTCAAATTGAGATTTCATAGAAACCTAAATTACGCATTCTCTTGCAAAATAATTTAGAAAGTACTTCCCATTAGTCCGCACTACCTTTTCCACAAGAATTCGAAACACATCCTGTTTTTGCTGATTTTCAAAGTGGCATATTCAACATGATTCTCTTGAACAATCACCTCAAAAATATTAAAGCAACATTTTCCAAAATCGATATGTCCTAAAATAAGATGTTCAATTTCCGAAGATATATCGCGCTAATTCTTCATTCGTTGTTTGGTCCAAAAATATGGGAAATATCGAATTACCAACTGATGACACCATGTACTCAAACAAAAGTGAACGGTTAAAAACATTCGCTTCGTTCTGTGCGTGAAGCGTGCGAGCAAGCAATTGGTTTGTTCAATGTGGATTCGCTAAACGTTCGAAAAAAAGATTCCTTCCAATTATTTCATGCGGGAATTGGGATATAAAATAATCAACTTCTTTTTTTAATTTCAATGATGCTTAAGATAAACATGACGATACACAATGGCAATAAAAAATAATTTGCAATTCCCCCTGGAGGCGTTCCATGCAATAAAATAGGAGGTTTCATTACTCCAACAGCCATTCTTCCAACTGTTTCCAATAATAATATCAAATAAAACAGAGGTATCAGTTTTCTGTATCTAAATGCAACCAATAACTGAATAAAAGCATATAGTAGCTGCGAAAGTCCCCATAATCCAAAAGCAAAAACAATATTCTCTCCGCCCTTTGATAACTCCAATCCGGCAATACTTCCTGCTCCTCCGTCCGCTGCAAAAAAATGAATACAGCTTCTAACCGTGCTAACAATGGCTAATATTGTGAAAATCCACAGTGCAATTTTATTGCCTTTATAATCATTATCTACTGTTTTGGGAAATATATGATTAAGTATTTTATTCATGTTCTGACTTCCCCTCATCTAAGTCCTTCAATCCTTCTTCGATTTTTGCACGCACGTATAATTCATCAATAATATCATTCCACCTCAACAATAAACTTCAAAAATTTGTTCAAAATATACTCGCAATATGCTTACCAAACATCATAAAAAATATTGCAATATCGACTTTTTTGTCTGGATATTCCTTCAATGGCGATACGCTCTTTCGTCACGGGGAATTTGAGACAGACAGTGAAGAGGCTGTTCCAAAGTCATGAAAAACTGACACTTTGGAACAACCCCTCATTTATTTAATGCTTTTCAAATTTACTGACGCTGATCGTTACTTCTTCTTCATTGTTTTTGACAACAAAATTGCGATTCCCAGTGTATCGCTCGACCTCATTCCATGCTGATGTTTGACCATTCAACAACACTTTGTAATTAAACGATTTATTGAGCGTAGTCACGAAATCCACAACCCATGTGTTTGTGTTTGGAAGTCTATCTGCCAACAAAGCATCTGTTTTCCAAATTGGTGTAGACAAATCACTAGCTACGTAAACTTTGTCTACATTTGGATTGATGGTATTGATTACAGCATCTAATTTTATATTCAAACGAACGTGGGCTTTTGTTGATGTAATGTTTTTAAATTTTGAAATCAAAATGGTTTCCTCATTCGATCCATCGACCAATGTTTTCGTGACATGTTTTGAGACAATGTTTCCATCGTTTGTTAATTCTTCGTAATTGGATGACTTGTCGATCAATACTTTGTATTCATAAGTGGACGCGCCATTCAAAACATTAGATGTGACCAAAAATTTGAATTCACCTGTTTTGTATTCAGTCATTTTCCAAGCATCCGTTGGGGTCCAATTATTGTCTTTTGATGCAATATAAAGGTTACGACCAGCAACAGCAATGGCTTTCACATAAATGGTTAACTCTTTGGGTTTGGCGATTATAAATGTTTTCGTATATGCATCAGAATAATTGCTTGTATTATTCACAAGATATTTCACTTGAAGCGTATAGGTTTTACCACTAACATAACCGCTTGCATTCACCGTTGCTTCCAATTTGGATAGATTGACATTTGGAACTCCAATTTTCGTATCTTCAGAAACGCCATTGATTGCGTTGCCATTTGAATCTAATAGTTTAAATTGAACTGCATATTGACCTTGAATTGGGGCGGTTAGATAAAATGAATTGCTAACTATATTATATTCAATCGTTGCACTGGTCGGTTTTGGAGGTTTCGTCGCTGTAATGGTGACTGCACTGAATTTGCTTTTTGAAGCATTACCATTTTCATCTGAATAAAAACCTTCCACAACATACATTCCAGCATCTAACATTGATACATCAAAAGAGCCATAAGTACATCCATTGGTAAATGTGCAAGGTGAATTGGTGTTATTAACTCCCGTCTCACTGGTCGTGCTAATGGACGCGTTTAAATCATTGATTTTATACAAAGAAAATTTAGCCGTTGCATTCGATACATAAGAACGATCAGTTTTGACGGAAATCTGACCATTCGCAAATGATGTTTGAATTTGATTTGGTGGACTAAGCAAAGGAGCGGTATAATCGATTAACTTAGATGTTCCATATGATAAACTACCATCAGCGTTTTTAAAGTACGCCGTAATAATGTATTTACCATAAGAATTAATTCCTGTATTTGCTAACGGAAATTGAGTGGAATAACCACTGATATAATTTTGGCTAAAAATTTCAGTTTGTTCATCATTTGTTTTGGTAATTTTGATTTCAACTGATTGATTAATGGTTGAATCTGGCATGGAATAAAATAATGAAAATATACCTTTTTCGATTGTATATCCTAAACTTGGTCCCTTGGATGGTGTTGTTGAAGTACTCATTGATGTTTGAAAAACCGCATCTCCATCTAATTCCATTAAATTAACTGCAGTAGTCGTCATATAGAATTTGCCGTTTGCATAGACGCTACGATCTCCTGTAAACCACGCCCATTCATATGGAGTACTAGATGAAGAACTGGTTAAATGAATGGCATACATTTTACCTGCTGTTAATTGTACATTTGAGAATGAAAATGAAGTCAATAACTTTTGTGTTTGATCAAAACTTGATACACTTTCTTTCGTAACGATTTTTGAACCTAAAATGACACCATTAGGTTTGCCTGATGAATCTGTTCCCATAATATCTACGCGCAAACCAGCACCATCATTAGTGGTGTTGTCTAGACCCGTATTGGGTTTATTAATAGAAATACCTAATTCAAGCAATTCTAAATTTCCAGTAACCGATGGCGTGAATGTTTGATAAAAATCACTGGAATTATTAATTCCAGCATTAGAATTGGATTGTGAGATTTGTTTTTGATCTAATTGCAATGAATTTGTTGCGTAAACGGATGAGGATAAGATAAAAAACAATGAAAAAACAAAAAACGTAATGAATTTGTTATGGTAAGTATTTATTTTTTTCATATGATTACCCCTTTTTTGTTTTTTCGATCCATTCGAGACCCTTTTTGTTTTATTTGAACCTCCTCTCATTGAAATGAATCTTCGTCTGTTCGTAGGTCTTTAGACTGTCTTTAATACACTTGCGATTTCGTTCTTGGAACGTGGTTCCATCCAGGTTGCGACATCCATGATGGATGCAAAGTCATCATAATTACGATGATTACAAAGACCAATGCACATTAATATTTCAAACAAATAACTACCCCTCCGCGTTATCAATGAAAACGCTGGGACATCGTAGGTTCGAACCAGATATACCTAATGCCCATAACATCGGTTTACGCCTGTTGCTCACACAACAGGACTTACATAACGGGGGTTCTTTAAACAGCGTATTTGAAACGAAGTTTCAATTCCTCATAGGTAGGATACAAACCCGTGAATCAACACTGTTTATGAAGTTTTTAGGTATCTCCATTTTTACACATTTCCATACTAATATTCAATGTTTTCTGAAAATTCAGTTTAGATTGGTTTTGAAGGTTCTTTACTAAAACGTCAAACCCCTGATATTTGCACGTTTAAGACCTTTCACAAAATAGACACAAGTTTACTTTTAACAACACGCGTAAAATCAAGCAAAATTGCGCCCTCTCGAACTTCGACCTCATATCACTGCATATATTCCGTTGTTTTCAAAAACTTTTCCGAATTACCTGCAAGAAATCAGTTGCTTAATTCGATTATTGAGTACAAAAACGTTGACCGAAAGATCGTTCCCATCGATCGCATTCCATAAATCCTCGCTAATCTGCATTTGCTCATTACTGAAAATTTGCAGCGACAAGATGGTTCGCGAAAAATCAGTCAGTTAACCGAACCGCTACATCCGAACACCGCAAGACGCGTACGAATTCATCAAAACATTTTTGCAGGAAGCCGATCGTGAACATGTCATCGTTGTTTGCCTTGACGCCAAATTCAAACCAACTTCCCCTACAACCTGCCACATCGGAAGATTAGACACCTGCGTTGTTCAATCCAGAGAAGTATTTAAGACCGATACGATCAGTAACGCCTCTTCAATCATCATCGCACATCCGTCCGTCTGGTCTGTCATCTCCTACTAATGAAGATTTAACACTAACGAAACGTCTGCTCCAATCCGGCGAAGTACTCGGAATCCAAGTAATTGACCACATGATCATTGGCAACGACTGCTTCTACTCACTGAAAGAGCGTGAACAATTACTACTTTAATTGAAGAGAAAGCAACATCAATGTTTCCGAATTTTCCTTTACCAACCATGGGTGGACGCGTATTTTGGAAAACTATCGACGAAAATAATGGTTGGAAACTGCAACAAAATGGCATCACCGACCACTATTGGGTACTTGATCCACACGATTACCGACAAGCATGGGGCACGAATTTACGTAAAATGCGAAGAACGTTCGAATTATTTTCAGGAGAGTGATCAGATGTTCAACAATGAAAGATATGCCACAAGTTGCATCATGGAGGAAATTCCGTTTGAGGTTCAATTAGTTGTCTGGACCTGGATCGACAATTTGAAGATCACTGAAGTGAATTTGGATTACCTGCAGGTATTTGAATTGTAGACAGTTGATAACAAAGAAGGCGGTGGGATCAAAGTGACCCACCACCAAGCGCAACCAGAATATCGTGAAATCCATGTGTTTCCGTTTTAATAAACTGTTATGTACTAAAGGAGATATCGTCGAGTATTAAATCCCTTCTCCAGTTCGATTCCACCGTGCGAGAAAATACTCTACCCAATCAGGAATTTCTTCAGCCAAATATTCGATCTTCCCATTTATGATCTCAAGCAAATCGCGAGCCTCAAACGTATTATCCCAAAGGATCAATTGAACTCGACCAACGGAGATGCACGAAATAAATGCTCCTGTGCACGTTCATATCGTCTAATAATATCTTCAATGGGAATATCATGCCCGCCCATTTTCACACGTTCTTTAACTCGGTCAATATGCCTTTGCATGCGATCTAATCCAATAAAATGCATAACCTCACGGAAACCTTGTTTCTTAGCTTCTTGCATTTGTAAAAATGGCAATCTGCCGGACAATGTCGTTTCCATCACAAAGGATTGTTTGTTATGTATCATTTGTTCAACCAATTGAATCGAAAATCGACCGGTTTGAATCGGGCTTTTTCCGGTTGACGAGGATTTAATGATTTTGCAATCGCATCCGGGTCGATGATGTACCCGCCGCCCTTAAATATCGTTTTTGATATAAATGTGCTTTTGCCCGCACCATTTTTCCCAGCAATAATCGACATGATCGGCTCATTGCTCATACGGAACCTCTTCTCGCTCACCATTCTCACGATCAATCACAACAAATCACCGATGCCGTAGTAAACGGATGCACCTTTTTGTTTTGCTAGTTCTTTCGCTTCACAAATGGACTCGTTAAACATTTCTCGTAATTCATCCCGCGAAAATTGATGCATCTTGATCCCCCCTACAGTGCGCCTCTCCATATTTTATTACGAAATGAGATGCTCGTTAACGACTCTAACCCATTTGTCTATGTAATCGAAAATTGCGCCGCTTTTCAATTTCGTATCGATTTGTTGAATTTCAACCCCGATTCCGATACCCCAACGCCTCTAGCGTCAAATCCGTATATCCTGCCCCAATCCGATATGCACGAATCCGCTCTTCCCCACTCGCACCTTCGATCAGTCCTTTTTGCAACCATTGCTTGGCCCACTTTGTGATCGTAATCGCCTCTACTTGGAAAAGCCCTGCGATCTCTTTCGGCTTCACAGGCCGTTTGCATTCAAGTAGATAACGCAACAACGTCTTTTCATTCGGCGATAACGTCGCAATTCGCGGATCAATTTCTGATGTCGAAAATTGAATCGAGAGATTGGCAACTCGTTCAAAAGCGAGTGCCATAATGCGCACGAAATATTGGATCCATGGTGCCAAATCTGACGGATTCGCTCTGCCGTCATAGTAGAGGGCCGGCAATCCCATTTGTAAATGTCGATAGTACCCCTGCAAGTCCTCGACATAATATTCTTCCATGGAATGAAATCCTTTAACATCATAATTAGCAGTCGCAAGGATATAGGATGCAAGTGCACGAGCCGTCCGACCATTCCCATCTTCAAAGGGATGAATCGTTAACAATTGAAACGTAGCGATCGCAGCCTTAATTGGAACGGGCAAATCATTCTCCGTTTGAATCCATTCGATGAATTGATCCATCAAATCAGGCACATCACAATATTCCGGGGGAATATATTCTGGTTTACGAGTTTGGTTATCATATACCGCAAAAAGTACACCGGGCGGTGTCGGTCCACGATATTCGCTTTGAGCTGCCCGACGACCAGCTCCATGTTGTACAATAATCGAATGCAATCGCTTGATAAATTCAGCTGTGATCGGAGTATGTGCTTGTTTTTGCTGCGACAAATACGATAGTGCTTCCCAGTAATTTCGCACTTCCTCTTCCACCGGAATTCGAAAATCATCCTGTTTTTGTTTCACAACGCGAGCCACTTGTTCCAAATCCAGCGTATTGCCTTCAATCCGTGTAGAATAGTGTGTCATTTTTAATTTCGCTTGTTCTTTCAAATCATTTTCAATGTGCGCGGGGATTGGCATCAATTCAACAATCGCTCTGGATCGCTCAATTGACATCAGATCTTTTACGATTTGCAACGCAAATGTAAATTTGGGCGTGAACACGGTTTCGACATCCCTTCTGCGATTAATCTTAAACTAATTATACGCTATTTTTACGTTATTCGTTACTATTCACACGCTATTTAGTTGCTATTCATACGCTATTTGATATTATTCGAACGCTATTTGAGTTTTTTGGCATAAAAACTCAGCTAATATATGTTTTTATCATACGAAAGAATTTCGATTAATTGCATTCAGAATTACCATAAAATATAAGATTATGGTCAAAAATAATTGATATAGAACGTTACAAGCATTATACTGGTAATACGTTTGCACAAGTGGCTTGGCTTGGTTATCGCGTTTGGATGAAAAATATGAGGTGATCTTTTTGGACTTTAAAACTTTATCTTTGATTAGTTTGGATTACGCATTTGATGTCCATTCTGACGAAGAGAGTATCCGCTTAGACTGGAATCATGATACGAGCAAATTTTATTATCTCAAACAAAAGTTTTTGCCAAACGCTGACTTGAAATTCAAAAATGATGATAACGATCTCATTCGTTTTCGTTCAATCTGGCAAATCGATTTACTCACGATAAAAACGATCGAAGTCATACCCTACGGCAATTACGACATCGATGAATTCAGAACTTGCAGCAACAATTATTTTTATTTTCACCAAATTGATTATCTAACAGGCAGTTCGATTGTCAGATTCAATAAATCAACACATGAAGTAGAGAAGTGTTTTCAAACCGCAGAAGATTTTCACGGATTTGAAATCGTAACCGATCGATACATCGTCTATCGCTCAGAAGATCGTGAACCGGATCTCTCAGAATTAATCATTATCGATATGAACAACTTAGAATTTACATCCATTGAAATGATTAGGGATGATGAGCAACAATTTGAATTTGAATTCTTAAAGAACGAGAATGGCGAAATTGAATCTGTTATGCTCACCCGATGGGTTCCACCTGATGTAAAACCTTCTACGTTGGATCGTCTCGTTTGTTGTAAATGGACGGATGTGGTCAAAACATTAACTTGGAAGCCTTATCGCATTGGTTAAAAATTAATTCAGGAGTTCAGACAAATGATGAAGAAATTATTTTTAAATGTTATCCTTTGCTTTTTAGCACTTTCGATCCCAACTATGTCTTTTGCGGGAACAAATTATGATCTTGGCAAAGGTTGGTCGTTTCGACTCGATACCATTTCAAACACTGGATTCAATAAAGACATGTGACCACTCGATAGGTAATCCAATTCCCTTTTCTTGTTCATGCTCATCAGCGTCGGGATGTATAATACTCATCCACTCAACTACGAATTTTATTCGTCATTATTCGCTCTCCGTATCAGTCGAAATGGCGAAAAATGCAGGAAAGGCATCTATCGCTTCAGAAAAAGTGATGGATGCCAAAATATGATCACTCAATCCAAAGTTTTCAATTCCTACACTTTTAAAACTCAACATTTCTTGAATCACTTTGAAAAGTACCACTCACTTGTTAATAGACTTTTATCCCAACTCATTCAATACCCTCACCACGTCAGCCGCCGCGCGTTCAGCCGAGCGAAGCGCTGCTTCCAGATGCCCACCCTGTTCCGCAACGGTTTCTGTCCCTGCAAAAAAAATCTTCTGTGCCCAATCATTCCCCACATGCAATGGCCCGTATTTCGGAAAATCGCGCATCGGCTCACCATCTTCCTCGACAGCCGTGGCCGCATCCGCGAACCAATCTTTATACAAAAATGCCACCATATGTTCTTCAGCCGCAGCTGAACCGAAAAGTCGCACCAATTGTTCTACAACCATCTCTTTCACACGAAGCTTGCCAAGCTCGTGCCGCATGCTTGCATGCATGCCAAAAAATCCAAACAATGCACCCGCTCCCGTTTCAGGCGAAGCATCGTGAATCTCTTGCAACGGACCTACCCAACTTGAAACGAAACCCGAAAGTCCCTTTTCACGCCAAAAAGGACGCTCATAGACAATTACCACTTTCGCCTGCGCAGCCATCCACGTCGGCTTGGCAACCATGCTTCTTTGCAATTCCGTATCCAATTCCGGTGCAAAAGCAATCGTACGCGAAACCAAACGCGGTGGCAATGCAACGACCACTGCACGCGCGCGGATACTTTCGCTCCGCCCGGATATCTCAATGATGATCGAATCACGATCCACTTGATGAATCGATAACACACGCGAATTCAGTTGCACGATTCCTTCAGGCAAGATGCCAGCGACCGCATCGATCAACGCTTGTACACCGCCATCAAACCGCAATGAAAATGCTATCGCACCATCAGGCAAAAGCAATTTTTGCGGCACCTCATTCCGCGACCGTTCCGACAACATCAGTCCAGCGGTATATTGTGCAAACGTCTTCAATTTAAGCGCTTCTACCAAAGCGGAGATCGTCGGCTCATGCTCCGGCCAAAACCAGGTCGGACCCAAATCAAATGACCCAAGCTCAGGTCTACCCTGGACTTTTTCACTCAATACGCGACCGCCGATCCGATCACGCGTTTCCAATATTATGCACTCGATCCCTTGTTCTGTGAGCAAGGATGCCGCACGTAGCCCACTTAACCCGGCACCTACGATGATCACTGGTTCTTTTTGATTCATATATATACTCCGATCTAGTAGAAAAGTGTCTGATGATATGGCATATATTTTAGATTCCAAAAAATAAAGAGGGATAAGTATATGAAAAACACTACTTTAAAGTTAACTGCTATATTTTTAAGTGTTTGCAAAAAACTCGAACAGACAGTCGGATGGCATTCAAACGATACAAAATGATAATCATTTTCTTATTGTAAGAGCTGAGAAAAATGGAGATGAGTTGTTCGCAACTTATAATAAGCTAACAAAAGACTTAACTTTTCATACTGTAGAAAAACCTAAAAATATTTTTCGAATCGGATTCAAAAATGAAAATGACTATAAAGTTCGCGTGAATCAACTCGAAAATAGCAAACCAATTCGAGCATTTATGACTGATGTGACGAATAGAAAGACAATTGAAATTTCAGATGATACTGTTATTGCACAAGCACCTCTAGCCATACCAATATTCGAATGGCTTGGAGGTATCATTCTAAGATATTTGTTTGGTTTAATGCAACAGTTGTTATTGGCGGCGTTTCATTCGTTGCCGTCTCTAATATTGCTACCTCAATTAAAAATAACAACTATCCATATTATTTAGCCGTAGTTCGTGGTGATGAAGTCTATGTAAGTACAGCGATCGATTTTTATTCAGCAACTAATGCTCTTAGAGCGGGAAAAGATATTTTTTCAAAAAACTCAACCTTGGCATCTCAGGTAGCCTATTTTGCAAGTAACAACCAATCACCAGTTGGTCCTGAAGTACATCAAAACGGTGACCCAGGTTATTATTACCATTATCATTGCAAGAATCGAATGTATAATGGCGTACATGCATTTTATCTATAATCAAAGACCAGCAAGTGAGGACTTACGATGAAAATTACGCGTGAACCAATTGGGGAACAATATCATATGCTAATTGATTTTATCTCAACAAATTGTGATCAGTTTTTTCTAGTTGAACGTGATGATATGGATGTTGAAGAGAATGCTCGATTATTGAAGAAAGAGCTTCAACCGAATTTACTTGCCATCAAAAATCAATCCGCTTGGATTGGCACCAAACTTTTAAATGGTCAAACCGCAAAAGTTCATTACTATTACCTAACCGAAAATACAAAACAAATCCTGAAAAAATACGCATCAAGTCTTTACAGCTGGACTCAACCTGAATTATTGGAAGACCTCACATTTTTAAAAAACAATAATCCTTGGTTCGTAACCGTTGGGCATGAAAAATTTGCTTATTTCGAGGAAAATTCTCCCGAAATCGAAGAAGCGCTAAATGAACTTAAAATTCCCTTAACACCTCGCCGCCGGAATTCATAATAAGATAGAAAATGATACAACTAATCGCTTTGTTTACTATGACAATTGATCATCTTAATAGAATTTATTCATTTGGTATAGCAAGTGAAATAATCGGGCGTTTGTCCATGCCGTTATTTGCTTGGGGTATTGCTAAGGGAATCGTTCGGTCTGGGGATATTCGGAAATATATTTTCCGCCTGCTCATGTTGGCAATCGTCTCACAAGTTCCCTATTGGTATTTTTTCCAATCACATCAATTGAATATTTGTTTTACACTTTTGGATGGATTAATTATTTTGACGATTATTCGTTCAGATTATAATTGGATTTTGAATATGGAATATATTGCATATCAATAATTATGATATTTTATTTCATTGATATTTCATGGTTGCGTTTGATTTTACTGTCATTTGTAACCGTCTTAGCGACATCATTTTATGAATATCTTGAAGTGCAAATTCTTGCGATTTTTTCTTTTGTTATAATTGAATTTCTTCGTAATTTTGATTTTGATATCCCGAAAAATGTGAAATATTCATTTTATCCAGGGCATTTGGTCATACTGATTTTCCTAGAAAAGTTTACTTGATTTCCCGAATAAGTTCTCTTTTTAGCATATATTTACTCATATTAAATGCCTACTCATTATGGATTTTTTTGCAAATAATACACAATCATGATTCCGCATCTAAAATAAACCTCTTAATTTGTGATACGATTCAATTTGTATCTTTTGACGGCGAAAAATACAGGAAAGGCATCCGCCTGTTGGAGGATGCCCTAATATGATCAGTCAAAACCTTCATATCCCATAGACCGATAACCCAATTTCCGTTTCTTATACATGCTAATTAGCATTGGGAAAAAGTGATCCACATAATCGTAGATTCGCACTTCCGATTTATTCATGTGATTTCGATGTAACCGTCCTGCATACTGCAGCAAATTCCCCTTCCACGAAATCGGATGAACAAGAAACAGTGTGTCCAATCGCTCATCGTCAAACCCTTCCTCAATCAACTTCGCAGTCGCTATAATAACACGCTCTTCACGATCATTCACCTGTTCCATTTGTTTTCGAATCTTGTCACGCTGCTTTTTCCCCATCCCACCGCGCAACACGATTACATTCTTCGCAAAATGAGCCAATCGCTTCTCGAAATATTCCGCATGTGCGACTCGATCCACAAGTAAAATCGGTGATCGCCCCTCATCCAAACATTTCAGTAAATCATCAAAAATCAAATCGTTTCGTTGATTATCTTGAATCAATTTTTCATAAATCGCTTGAATCGCTGAACTCTCCATTACAAATGGCAGCATCATTTTCGGCAGGTATGACAATTCCTGTAGCTCAATTAATTACTGCAATATTGGGTTTAGGTGTAGTCGGTTTGATTGCGTATTATTGGGATATCGTAAAGCCCGTTTGGGACAATTTAATTAATTGGTTTAAGATAACATTTAATTCAATCACTGATACGATTGATGACGTGTTCGGTAGTATCTATATAAACCTGTGTTCAGATTCTGCAAAATGGACTTTCCGTGATACCTATACCGCAATTTCATCCGAGAAACACTTATCCAAAAACTGCCTGGATACGGTTCGTAAAAATGCTCCAACTGAATTATACTATTCTCCAAGACAAGTCGTATTCATGGCTATTTTTGATGTTCCAAAAGATTTAAAATGTGATATCAATGCTTTAATGGATCAAGACAGCCAAAAATCAAAAACGTATTCTAACAAAAATTATAATATAACCGGTTATAAATTATTTGTACTATATGGTTTCGATGTTCAAACGGGAACCAAAAATCAAATTTTCCATGCGCATCTCCGAACAAATGCTAAAGCCCTAATTGAAACAACTTTTTTACGATATAAAAATCAATTAACGTGGAAAATACTCCCTTCTCCCGTAGAAAACGAGCCAAAATATAATGCAGGTAGCAAAGCTTCTCCAACGAGACTCTCAGAGTCAGAAAATCTGAAACAAATTTAGTGTTAGGAGCATATGTTTATGATATCTATAATTATTGATGAATTAACGAATTTGAAACATAACAACCAACTTGGGCAAACAATTCAAGACTATAATTTGATTTTTAGCGATCTTATAAAGAATCAAATTACTCAGTTGAAATCTGAAAGTAAAATTAAGGAGTTATCTCACCTATTCGAATCGATAGGACTTTTCATCCAACAATCCAACCATTTTGAGCCAGTCATTTCAGATAAAAGCATATATTGGTCAGGCACTCTACTGCACTGCAGTGCAATTTATGCATGTGCTACTGGTCGAAAAGATTACGCTTGCGCACTCGCTCGGATAAACGAATTAAACATTCGCAACTATTTGTTAACTGCCAACCTATCTAGCATAACAACTTTAATTTATCAAGAATTACTCGCTGAGATCCAAAGTGTTATATCAAGTGAAATGGCCACAACATTATTTAATAGTGTCTATGAATCGCTTACCAAATTAGGACTACAAGACGAAACATGCTTTGATGAAATGAGTGAAGTTCAAGAACCGTATTGGACGTACTGCACTGACGAAATTTTAAGTGCATTAAATATAGCTTTTGGTATACAATGCGACCAAACTGAAATCCTACATCATCGTGAAAGGATCAGCAAAAAAATATCTTGGATTGATTTTTTCCATTGAAGTAAAATATTGTGAATATTCCACAGCATTATGAGCCACTGTTCCGGTGAGTTTGAGCCACCAACAGTGGCTTTTTCAGAACGGAATATTCATACTGAATAGAAGATCGGAAATGAGCAGATGAACTGTGAAAAAAATATTCCTAATCGTGTTAGTTTTATTTTAAGCACTCACAATTCCAAGTTACTTGTGGTATTGCTCTCCCCGATTAATCTTAAACGCCCGATAAATTTGCTCTAACAATATCGGCCTCACCATCTGATGTGGAAACGTCATTTTTGATAGGGACAACTTAGCGTCCGCCCTTTTCATTACCGCCTCAGACAACCCATGCGACCCACCAATCACGAACGCCACTTTTGACTTTCCTCTAATTCCCCACTCATCCAATGATTTTGCAAGCTTCTCAGAGGTCCACAACTCACCCTCAATTGCCATTGCCACCAACACTGCATCCGCTCCAATCGAAGCCAAAATTCGTTCGCCTTCTTTTGTAATCATCCGCTCAATTTCCGCATCACCGGCAGTCTCTGAACCTTTTTCCTCTGCGAGTTCGACGACGCGACATTTACAGTACGCTTGGAGCCTTTTCATATATTCTTGAACGGCATCCGTCCAATATTTTTCTTTTAACTTACCGACGGTAACAATATCGATTTGCATCATTTGATGTATAGCTCCTTAATCATGAATTGTTTCTTTATTTTATCACAGCACTTTTCTTTCCGCTCCTTGCTCGTAACTCTCGACTCTCGACTCTTAACCCTTGCCCAATTGGGCAATTTTCTCCGCACATATCATGCTTTTAGAGCGCGAAAGGAGCATGGAATTTCATGGAACTTACGATCATTGGTGCGGGATATGTAGGACTAACGACGGGAGCAGTACTGGCGGAACTAGGGCATGTGGTAACAATTGTAGATTGTGACAGGCGTAAAGTGGATCGATTAAAAGAGGGTATTATGCCATTTTACGAACCAGGATTGGATGGGTTGGTTTCTGATCAATTGCGTACTGGACGATTGCAATTTGAAAATGAAATTACGATAACAAATCAAACGGAGTTAGTGATGGTTTGTGTTGGCACACCGCCAAATGAAGATGGCTCCCCTGATCTTGGTGCATTGACTTCGGTGGTCGATGATCTTGCAAAGCAATTATTGCTCGGTCAAATCGTATTAACAAAAAGTTCGGTTCCACCTGGTACGAATTCGTGGATTTGCAAACGATTGAGTGATGCAGGGATACGCGAAATGGATTGTCCGGTCGTTTCAAATCCGGAGTTTTTACGTGAAGGAACGGCGATCGAGGATACGAGACGTCCAAGTCGGATGGTTTTTGGCATCGACGACAGACTTTCATTAGCACCGAGAAACGAATTGTTAGAACGACTTTATGAACTTTATCGCGGCATTCATTCACCGCTGCTTGTGACAAACTGGGAAGGAGCGGAACTTGTTAAATATGGTTCGAACGCTTTTTTAGCTGCGAAAATTTCTTATATTAATGAGTTGTCGTGCATTTGTGATGCGTATGGCGCGGACATCCGCGATGTATCGTGCGGGATTGGGATGGATCCGCGAATTGGACCTGATTTTTTAAAAGCAGGACTTGGATATGGCGGCTCATGTTTGCCGAAGGATTTGTCGGCACTAGCGTATTGTGCGGAGTCACGCGGCGTAACTAGTCATATGTTCGAAGAGATCGGTTCGATCAACGAACGGCAAATGCTCGCATATGCGAAACAATTTTTAACAGAAATTGATACAGAGCGGTCGTCAAAAATAAACACGGAGCAAAAGATACGCGTTGCGGTTTGGGGAATCGCGTTCAAACCTGAAACCGATGACACAAGAATGTCGCCCGCAATTACATTTATGAAACAATTGCTAGCTTGGGGTGTGGAAGTTCACGCATATGATCCAATGGCAATTTTTTCGGCGCACGGTTTGTATTTGCATGATGATCCGTATGCAGCGCTATTGAACGCTGACGGGTTAGCGGTAGTAACGGATTGGCCCGTTTTTGCAATGAATCAAGTGAATTGGGCATTTGTTAAAGAAACAATGCGCGGTTCGGTCGTGCTAGATGCGAGAAATATTTATCATTTTGGCCATTTAGAGAAATACGGTCTCATTCCAGTCGGAATCGGGCGCCCTCTTTTACAACACCAGTCGATCATTTCAGAGATGAGAGGGAACTCATGAAACTCATTTGGATTTGTACGGAGATGTTACCGAGTCCTGCAATTAAAGGCGGCGCGATCCAAATTATGATTGATGGCGTCCTTCCTTTTATCTCTAAAAAATTTGATATGACCGTTGTTTCGATTCGTGACCCACAGTTGCCAAGACAAGAAATAAAAAACGGCATTCGATATGTACGGTTCCCGTCTGCAACTTATCGTCAGCATGTAGCAAACTGGTTGGCGAATCAATCATCGGCGCTCGTACATGTATTTAATCGACCACAAAACGCTTCTCAATATAAACGGACAGCACCACAGCATCGTTATGTCGTAAGCTTACATAATGAGATGTTTCATTTGACAAAAATGAATGATGCGCAGGGTCGACTAGCCATTCGATCGGTAAAACGAATTTTAACAGTGAGTGATTTTATGGGAAGAACGGTAACTTCACGTTTTCCCCATGCAAAACCAATCGTGGAGACGTGTTATTCTGGTGTTGATTTGAGCACCTATGCACCGGTATGGACAGAACGTGCGCAATCCGAACGACAAATGTTCCGCAAAAAAATGGGATGGTCCAACCAGAAAATCATCCTGTTTGTTGGTCGATTGACCATAAAAAAAGGTCCGCATTTACTCATTAAGGCAATGCCTGAGATATTGAAAACATATCCTGACGCAAAACTAGTGATTGCTGGAGGGAAATGGTTTAGTGACAATACGAGAAATGCATATGTTCGTTCTTTATATGAATTAGCTAAACCATATGGTGATCGTGTTTATTTTGCTCAATATGTACCTTCAAATGAAGTTAGGACCTATTTTTTGGCGGCAGATGTTTTTGTATGCAGCTCGCAGTGGCAAGAACCGCTCGCAAGGGTGCATTATGAAGCGATGGCGGCGGGGACACCGATTATTACCACGGCTCGCGGTGGCAATCCAGAAGTGATTCGTCATGGTGTAGACGGTGTCGTATTACAAAATTACTCATCCGTCCGAGCGTTTTCAGAGTCAATCATTGATACACTTGCACACCCGATTCGCGCCAGAAAACGTGCAAAATCAGCATTTATTAACGTAAAAAATAAATTTAGTTTTAAGCATGTATGTGCACGATTGGAAGCTGCGTACGCTCGAGCACTTCGATGACATAAACAAGGAACGTATTGATTGCTTACTGAAGAAACGGTGCGCATCACACTCGCGCAACGACTTTGGTGAGCTTTCTTTATTATTCTTCCGAATCTGTGCTACAATGAATCCATAGAAAAATGTCTTTAGGTGTGAGGAAAAAAACATGGATCATTGGATTTCGCAATATGGGATCATTGGAATTGGAATTATCATGTTCATGGAAATGGTTGGCATTCCCTTTCCTGCAGAAACAACACTAGTTTTTAGTGGAATTGCATGGGCCAATGGTACGTTGGATCCTTTTTATCTCATTCCGATTGCAATTATTGGACATGTTCTTGGTTCATCTGTTGGATATGGTGTTGGGCGCTCCGTTGGTCGATTAGTGATCCTTAAATACGGACGTTACGTTTGGATTACACCTGAGAAATTAGCGATTGCAGAACAAAAGTTTCAAAAATTTCAATCCGCTGTGATTATTTCTGCTAAATTTATTGCAGTTGTACGCATTCTAATTCCGTTTATTGCAGGAATTAACCGAATGCCATTTTGGCGTTTTACAATCATCAATTTTATTGGCACTTCACTTTGGGTATTTACATTTGTATTTAGCGGTAAGTTTCTTGGCAAATTGGTACTGCAATTTGAAGATGAACTTAAAGAATATTTATGGCCGGTCATTGGGATTGTTGCACTTATTATCATTGTGATTTTGTTAATTAAAAAAATAAAACGGCCTGAGTCCCCTCAAATTTAAGGGTTCGGCCGTTTGAATGAATTAAACGTTCGCTTTCTTTGCAGGGAATAATAGCTTACGTACCCGTTGAAGAAATACATTTGCATCGATTGGTTTACCGATGAAATCATTAACCAAGAATTTTCTAGCAAGTGATATCACTTCAACCGATGGGTCACCAGTGACCAATAGAATTGGTGTCAGTTTTGATTGCGGGCGCTTTCGGATCGTTTCAACAACATTCATTCCATTCACCCCAGGCATAAACACATCACAAATGATTAAATCATAGGTTTCAGGTGGTTGTTTCCAAGTCATAAAATCTTCTCCACTTGGAAAAATGTCAACATGATATCGGTTTGCTTCTAGAATTTGTTTAAGTAGCATGCGGAATGGAGAACTATCATCTACAACCGCAACGCGTTTTTTCTGTTGTTCTTGTGATTGTTCAATCGGTTCAGTCAAGACATTCATTCCTTTCTTAATCACTAAATTTTATTATATCATGAGAAGGAGACTAAGTCATGCAATTTGAAGAACTTGATGCAAGCATGAAAGAAATTATTATGGAATGCCAAGCCGATTTTTTAAGCGATGGCACTGCTCGATTTACTGCGATGGAACAAATGATTCTAGATTGGAAAAGCGGAAATTATGAACAACTGAAACTCGTTCATGATGTGCATTTACACATTCATTCAATGAAAGGTGTTGCCCGAACGATTTATTTTGATCATTTGCATGAAATGACCGAGTTAACAGTCACATGGATCCGTCAAAAACAAGATCATGAATGGACAAGCGAGTTGGTCGAACAACTTATTCAAAGTGTTCACGAAATGAAATCATCGTTCGACCAATGTAAAGTCTTCTCTAATTAATTACAGCATTGCTCTCCTGATCATTGGGAGAGTTTTTTTGTTTTAATTTTTCTTGACATTTTGCATGCCATTGAATAAGTAGATTTTTTAGTTCTTCAATACGGATTGGTTTAGAGACATAATCATCCATGCCTGAAGCTAAACACAATTCACGATCACCTTGCATTGCATTTGCTGTCATCGCAACGATCATTGGTCGATCTTCTTCTGGCAACAATCGAACCAACTGCTGCGTCGCTTCAATACCATCCATAATTGGCATTTGCATATCCATAAAAATCACATCGTAATTTTTCATACGCACCGAATCAACAGCCTCTTGTCCATTTTCCGAAACATCAGCTTTATAACCCATTTTTTCAAGCACTTTTAAAATTAATTTTTGATTAACCTTGTTATCCTCAGCGATCAAGATCGATAATGGATATTTGCTTGAAAGTGTCTCATCTAAAAGTGGTTCAATGAATGGTGTTTGAATTTGCTGCGTTGCTTTCCCGTGTCGAATACCTCGGTCCAAAATATCCCACAATACACCCATTTTAATTGGATAGCTCGGAACGGCAATAATTTGTTGTCTCAGTCGGTCGGGCACATCAATTTGCTGTGATGGTTGATCAATACACCAAACAATTGGAATCGCTTTTTTTCGTAAATATTCAGTAACTTCGATTGCAAATGGCGCTTGAAGTTCACTATATGCACGATGTGTCATCCAAATAATATCAGGGTGTGTGATCTCAAGCTCCGTTTGATTCATTATCTCACTGAAACCTTTAACACGTTTGTATTTAGCTCCCCATTGAGCCAACCATATTTGAAGCATATTTCCCATATCATCATTTGGTTCGACCAATAAAATCTGTTTTTCCGAAGAAAGTAAATATGCGATTTTAGATCCTTCTTGATCTGATTTATCGACGACGAATGAGAAATGGAATACTGATCCATCACCCAACGTACTCTTCACATCGATTTGACCACCCATAATTTCTACCAAACGTTTACAAATTGCCAATCCCAATCCTGTACCACCATATTTACGTGTTGTAGACGAATCGATTTGGGTAAATGTTTGAAATAATCGATCTATTTTGTCTGTAGGAATTCCAACTCCCGTATCGGATACTGAAATAGAGATTCGATGTTTATTCGCGTTTTCGTGTGGATCCATTTTGACAGTAACTTTCACATTACCACTTTCTGTGAATTTAACTGCGTTTCCTACTAAGTTAGCTAATATCTGATGCACACGAGTAACATCACCAGACACCAATTGCGGTACATTCGAATCCAATGTATAAATCGTCATCAATTTTTTTTCTGAAGCTTTTGCACTAAAGAGGTCCAAAACTTCTTCAACGGTGGATTGAATCGAAAACGGACGATTTTCAAGTTCCATTTTTCCAGATTCAATTTTGGAAAAGTCCAATATATCATTGATAATTGCAAGCAATACATCTCCGCTACCACGAATGGTCTCAACATATTGCCTTTGCTCATCGCTAAGTAGTGTACTTTGTAGCAATGCCGTCATGCCGATTACACCATTCATTGGTGTGCGAATTTCGTGACTCATTGTTGCTAAAAACTCAGCTTTTGCATTTGATGCAACCTCTGCAGCTTCTTTTGCTTGGATCAATTCACGCTCATTTCGTTTGCGCGCGGAAATATCCCGTACAAACAAACTGTATAAATATCCACTGCCCCATCGCAATTCCATCATGCTAAACTCAACTGTAAAATCTTGACCTTTGCGGTTTTTGGCTTGGGTTTCAATTCTCCGATTTAACATGGAGCGGTCACCGCGATCGAACAACGGTTGAATCGCTGGCAACACTTCGATCAACATAGGACGGGCCATAACTTCGTAATAACTCCAACCGAATAATTTCTCTGCAGGTGGATTCCAATCAGTAACAAACCCTACTTCATCAAATACGATAACCGCATCCGGTGCATAGTTAATAATTGTTCGGAACCGATGTTCACTTTCACGCATTTGTGCATACATTCTCTGCGTTTCAGTAATATCATGTGCAATCATTAAATAACCTAAAACCGCATCAAACTCATTTTTTTGAACGTTACCGGTAAGAGAAAATGCAAGATTTTTACCGTTCACATCTTTACCAAACACATTTTGTTTTTCCGTGCTGTTTTTATTTTGAAGCGGTATTATGACGTCTTGGCGAAAGCGATCGCCCGGAAACAGCAAATCTACCGATCGTCCAATCAATTGTTCCTCGGAATACTGAAAATGTACCAATACCGCTTTGTTGACTTTTTGAATTTCAAACTCTGGTGAGAGAATAAAAATCAAATCGCCGATCGATTGAATAAATTGTTCGATCTGTTGATTATTAGAATGCATCATCGCCGTCACGATACTTAACGGCTGCACGGTATTTTCTTTCTCGGGTTTTGTTTTCCACAAAAAAACTGCGATCGCACTCAAAACGAGAGCATCTGCCCAGAGTTGCCCATCCATGAACCAAATTGCAAATGTACCAATCAGAAAAACAATGCCCCATTTGAGGTATTCCCGATTCAATAAAACGCTAAGCATTTGATCACCTAACTTTTCTATTTCAATCTAGTTGGATCAGACAAAAGTACCGTGCAACATTAACGTATCTACTCGTCCATTATTTGTGGACGTGTAATCTTTGATTATTTCTCTAGTACCGCCCATTGTTCAATCTGGCATAACGAAAGAATTTCCGATATTGCGCGACTCGATGTTTTGATACTAATATTTGAAACGTTTATTCGCAATCGAGTCAGCCATACGATCAAATGATGCATACAAACATAATCAATTGTTTTAATAGCAATTAATGAAATTGTAACTTGAGATACACGAACATCGATGTACTTGTCCAACCAAAAGGAACGCATTGTTTCCAAGTTTTTTTGATTTAGATCGCCTTCCACTTGAATTAAAAGTGACGAAGGTTGTTGTGACCACAATATCGTTAATTCTCCAATTGCACTCATTCAAATACATCTACTTGTTTAATCATTTTTTCTGCTTGTTTGTTCATGCTCTCGCTAGAACTTGCAATTTCTTCAACCAATGATGCATTTTGTTGCGTAACATCGTTTAGTTCAATTACAATACTTCGCAAACTATTCGCATTCTTAGCTTGTCCACGTAAATTATTTGTAATTTCAACAACTCGATCAACCGTATTCCCTGTGTTGGTAACAATATCACTAAATGATTTTTTGGTTTCAATCATTAGTTCATTACCCGTTTCTACTTTGCTAATATTTTTTTGAACCAATTGTGCAATATCTTTTGCGAACTCTGCGGACCGACCTGCAAGATTACGAACTTCCGCTGCAACGACCGCAAATCCTCGTCCTTGGTCTCCCGCACGCGCCGCTTCAACTGCTGCGTTCAATGCGAGCAAATTCGTTTGGAAAGCAATATCATTAACTTTACTGATGATCTCTGAAATTGAACGATTTGATTCGGTAATTTCACGCATTGCATTCATCATTTCGGCAACGACATGATTTCCTTTTTTGACGATTTCTAGGGTTTGTCTAGAAATATTTTCTGATTGATCGGCAACTTGAACCGATTGATCCAACGTCGATGTCATCCGTTCAACAGTGCTGAAGACGCCATCTAATTGAGCGGCTTGTTCTTGGGTTCGAACAGATAAATCTTGGTTGCCTTGAGAGATTTCAGAAGTGCTTAGTGATACAGATATCGCGGAGTCTTTAATTTGATCGACTGCTCGACGAATAATTTTGAACATAAGGAATGCAAGATATATGCCGCCAAGAATGATCAGCACAAACATAATCAGTGTAATCGAGATCGCTTGTTGATTTTTTTCTCCAATAGCATTTGTTGCATCTTCAAATTCCTTTTGGAATGAAGCGATTAATTTTTCAGTCAACTGAAATAATTTGATTTTGTACTGATCGGATTGATCATCAATCTCACGGTATTGTAATTTCAAATTGATCTCGGATAATGTATTTTGTTTATTATAAATTTCAACCACAGAATCAAAAATATTAATATAATTATTTGCTTCTTTTTGAATTTGCGATAGCAGTGCGTTTTCTTCTTCGGTAATTGTGTATTGACGTAACTCATTGACCAACGTGTTTAGTGTTTCCGATGATTTACGGTGTTCGTTAATGACTTCTGAATTATTGTTAATGATTAAATCCGCTTGGTTACTATAAACCACACCAATTTGTGAGCGAAAGTCTATCGCCAATTTTTGAGCTTGTACACGATGAACTTGTATATCTGAATCATTTTTTATTTGGTAAACAATTACTAGCAAAATAGAAAACGCCAATGAAATTGCAACACCTAAAATCAAAAGACCTGTGAATATTTGTTTTTTTAATTTGGTTTGATTTTTCAACGTTTTGCCCTCCTTGGCGTAATCAGTTGATTTACATTGAAATAAGTTGATCTGAATCAAATAAAAATACAATTTGTGATGTCGCTTTACCGATTCCTTTGATATGACGGGTACGGACTTCCTCTGCAAACTCTTGATCGATCACTTGGATATCTTGTTCTTTGAAGGTCACAATATCGGATACTCTGTCCACAATTACGCCAATGGTTTTGCGTTGATATTCAATGATAATGACAATCGTATATGCATCGTAATCTGCACGTGGCATGTTAAATTTACTGCGCATATCGATCAGTGGAATAATTTTACCGCGAAAGTTAATAACCCCTTCCACGATTGGATTCGCATTATAAATTTTTGTTGGTTTACTATATCGAATAATCTCTTGCACAAGCAAAATATCAATCCCATACATCTCTTCGCCAATTTGACACGTCACAAATTGGTTGTTACCTGTCAAGTTCTTGATTTGGGTGCTCAATTGATCCTCATTTGGATGCATTGAAATCGCCTCCTTGCGACGGGTTTCCTAGTTTTCAAACTCACTTGCATTGTTTATCGTTGTGAGGAAAATGCACGTTGTACAATCGCTCTACCAATTTGATCAATATGGTACACTTGACTAGCGGCACCAATTTCGATTGCGCGACCTGGCATTCCAAATACCATAGAACTTGCTTTATCTTGTGCAACCGTGAAGGCTCCACGTTCGAACATGTTTCGCAAACCCGCTGCTCCATCTTCGCCCATTCCAGTCAAGATTACCCCAATCCCTTTATTTCCGGCAGCCATTGCAACCGCATTAAATGCGTAATCGATGGATGGTCGGTGATGGTTGATTGGATCGCCTTGTTCAATTCGGATCATATATTCACCATTGCGATTTTTTTCGATCGATGTGTGATAATCACCTGGCGCTACATAACAGAACCCATCTTTCATTACTTCTCGGTCTTCTGCCACTTTACATTTTAATTGCGAATGGTTTGAAAGTTCATTTGCATATGGACCAGTAAACGCACCAGGCATGTGCATCACGACCAATACCGGAGGCATTTGACCAGGGAATTGTGCGACAACTTTTTTCACAGCAATCGTACCACCGGTTGACGCACCGATAACAACGACTTGTTGTGACGTAGTTTGATTGAATACTTGTACTTGTGTTGTTACCTGAGTTTGCGGCTTCATCTCTGCATTTCTCAAGTTTCGGCGAAGTTCAGCAATATTCACATCTGCTGCAGTCCGCACTTTACGCATAATGATCGAATGAATTGATTCTAGATTTGAACCCGTACGCACGGTCGGTTTTTCGATAAAATCAACCGCACCTAGTTCCAAAGCACGCATGGCAATATCGCTGCCTTGTTTTGCAAGCGTACTAATGATAACAACTGGAATCGGGAATGTGGTCATTAATTTTTTTAAGAACGTCAAGCCGTCCATAACTGGCATCTCAATATCCAACGTGATGACATCCGGTTTCAACAGTTGAATTTGTTTTACCGCTTCCAATGGATCTGCAGCCGAGCCTACAATTTGAATCATTGGATCCTGACTCAAAATATTTGCAAGAATATCCCTCACAAGTTGTGAATCATCAACAATTAATACTTTAACTAGTCTTGCCAACATCTCCAATAGTCCTCCTCGTTCGTTCCACCCCGACTGGTTTATCTATTTCCACCGGTTCTCTACCATCATATTTTTCAATCGTACGTACTTCTACATGAAATGTATCTGGAAACATAAAGATCCTTCTTCCAATGAAACCGCCTGTCTGGTCTACCAATACTGGAATTCGGTGCATTTCCAAATACGCCTTTGCGAACCGAACATTTTGCTCTGATATTTGCGACGAAGACTTATCCATAATCCGACCACCGCCAAAAATCTTAGCTTCTAATTTATTGGGATTTGCTCCTTGTTGAACCATTTTTTGAATCATATAATCCAATGCAAAGTAACCGTATCTGCCATCATTCATTTGAGTTATCGACTGCAGATCGTTTTTCCATGGAAGCATATAATGATTCATCCCAGAAATTCCAGCTATTGAATCTCGTAAGCAAACAGCAACGCAAGAACCTAATAAAGTACTTATCAAAATTGATTGGTCTTTCGTTACGTAAAATTCACCAGCAAAAATATCATAAGATACTCGTTCATACTTTGGATGAAACGTCCTCATCATGGCGATATCACCTTCTTCCACGCCTCTAAGAATATCGTCTACATCATAAAACTATTCATGTGAAACTTAGAGGTTCTGAACACGTAAGAAACATCAATGATGGTAACCACTTGACCGTCCCCCATAATGGTCGCACCCGCTACACCATCAATACTTCCTGCATTCTCTTTAATACTGCGAATAACAACTTGTTCTTGACCAATAATATGATCTACATGAAGTGCCATTTTTTTAACGCCTTCACGCAATATTATCAGAATCCCATCCGATTTATTGCGATTTTTCGAATAAATCCCAAACACATCACTCATGCGGATATATGGAATAAATTCATCTCGGATTTGTACGATTGTCCCTTGATTCTCAATTGACTTAATCATCGATGGAACAGGACGCATCAATTCAACAACGTTTGTTAATGGCAAAATGAAACGGTCTTCCGCAACTTGAATCATCATGCCATCGATAATTGCTAATGTAAGCGGTAATTTGATTTGGAAAGTTGTACCCTTACCAAGTTCAGAGAACACTTCAACTTCGCCGCGCATTTTTTGAATATTCGTCAATACGACATCGAGTCCCACACCGCGACCGGATAGATCAGTAATTTGTTTCGCTGTTGAAAATCCCGGTCTGAACAGTAAACGGTACACTTCTTGTTCCGAAAGTTTTTGACTTGGTTGAATTAATCCTTTTTCGACCGCTTTGTTAATCACGGCTTTTTGATTAATTCCACGTCCGTCCTCAGAAATTTCGATGATAATAAAACCTTCTTGATGATAGGCTCGAAGCGTTATTTTTCCTACCGGATCTTTCCCAGCAGCATGACGTTCTTCCGGCGTGTCCATCCCATGGTCAATGGCATTTCGAATAATATGTTTAAGTGGGTCGGTCATTTGTTCGATGACGTTTTTGTCGACTTCCGTTTCCTTACCTTCAAGATACACTTCAACTCGCTTACCGGTTTCTTTCTCTAGGTCGCGAATCATGCGTTGGTACCTCGAAAACAAACCAGCAATCGGGATCATCGTTGTTTTCATGACTTCTTCTTGCAAATAGCGAATGATTTTATCTACTTCTTGGAAAGCATTTGAGAGTTCCGTATTTTGTCGACGCTCACCGGTCAAGCGATATACCAATTCTTTAACACGCGATTGCGAAATGACGACTTCTGCCACATAGTTGAGCATTTGTTCTAATTTCGCCGTATCCACTCGAATCGTTTCGCTGGATGTAAGCATCTTTTTATTTTCGCTATTGCCATCATTTTCTTTTGAATCTTTCGGTTCTTTTATTGGAATTTTTGGAACGTCCTGTGATGGTGAACTCGTCCAATCATCTTCCAACCAAAGTTCAACCGTAGAATTCGTATTCGTAACAGCCGTTTGTTTCATCGGAACATGCAATTCTACGACGGAATCGCCAACCGTAATTTTAGGGGCTGGAGCAAACGCAGATTCTACCGAATCATATGTAGCAGTTCGATTGTATACAATTTGATTTTCATCTTTGACAAAAAGGAACACGGTATCGAAATCAGATTCCGAGGAAGCGCTTTCTAACCATATTTGCCAAGAAACATAAATTTGTTCAGGATCCAATTCTTCTAATGTTGGTAACTGAGATTGATCCATTACGATTCGTTTCACTTGACCTAAACCTTCCAACTCCATGATTAACATGAGTGGGTCTGTACCATTTTCAAACAATGTCGGTTGAAACTTCATCTCAATGTGTACATATGGAAATGCAGCCTGATTAGACCACGGATTATCGTTGAACGATTCTTCCGCAGTTTCAATCACTTCTTCTACTTTCGCATTCGCACGAGCTTTGCGCTTCTTTTTCCCGCCATTCAACACTTTCTCGCTGTTTACGATCATTTCTTCACAACGTTGTTGGAATGATCCTGCATCGAGGTCTCCACTTTCAATAATACTCCGAAATAAATCTGCTGAAGCAATCAACAGATGAAACATATCCTCATTAAATGCAACTTTACCTTGACGGACGCGATCTAAAATATCTTCGAGATGATGTGCGACCCGGTTGATCCGGTCAAACCCCATCAAACCCGCGCCACCTTTAATGGTATGCATCGCGCGAAAAACTTCATTAATTAATTCTTCGTCATCCGGGTCATCTTTCAAGGCGAACAGCCCTTCTTCTAGAAGACGAAGATTATCGTCCGTTTCTTCAAGAAACGTCTGAATCAACTCATCCATGACTGTACCCCCTCTATTTCACGAATTTACGAACGACACCGATTAAAGACTCCGCTGTATACGGCTTTACGATCCAACCAGCAGCTCCCGCCTTCTTGCCTTCCATCTTCTTCTCATCTTGAGACTCTGTCGAAAGAACAACAATCGGAATAAACTTGAATTGATCTAACTGTTTCACCGCTTTAATAAAACTAATGCCATCCATACGTGGCATATTGATATCGGTAATGATCATCGAAGGCTTTCGCGATTGTCCGATCATCTCATTTAATCTGTCAATCCCAAATTGCCCGTCTTCCGCAGCCACGACCTCATAACCCTCTTTGCTTAATGTAAACGTAAGGGAAGTTCGAATTGTTTTGGAATCATCAACAATTAAAATCGTCTTGTTACTCATGTATGCACCTCATTTATGCAGTAATCATTTGTGTGCCTGAACGTTGTAACCAATGAACTAAAACATCGCTAGGAGACTCTAAGCGAAATGCAATCCCTTTTTGCTCACATGATTTTGCTAATGAAAGTAATAACTGTATGCCTGAGGCATCAATATCTAGCACATTACTTCCGTCAACAACCACCGTTCCGCTTTGTTTTTCAAAAACAGATGACACTTGTTCCAAGATTAAGCGTTGCTCCGATTTGACCGCATAAATCGTCAAACTATCTGCAAGTTTAACATAAATATAATCGTTCGCACGTTCAACAAGTGTATCCGGTTCATCAAATAATATAATTTCACCCTCATTTGATCCGACCGAAAGTTCAATTTCACCGACAATTTGTTGCGCGTATTGTCGTTCGTAAACGCTACGAAGTCGTTTCATCAACGGTTCCAATTCTTGGATGACTGCTTGATCGAATGTTTCACGTTGGTGCACATCGACATTCGGCTGTTTCATATCAATGACCATTTTCAGTTGAGCAATCTTTTTGCGGCCATCAATGAGTACCGCCTGCATATCAGCAAATCGCAAATCCATTTCTGGCCATGCACGATAAAATTCTTGCGTATTTTCCCAACCGGTAAATACCGTTTGCCACAGTTCTAGTTCTGCAGCCATCTTATCGATGCTTTTGGTTACAATTGAAATAAGTACATCAACCGATCGCACAAAAGGATATACTACAAAATCCTCCAAAACTTCATCACTGATGGTAACGCCACGAGTCCAAGGATGGTTTTCACGACTGCGCTCCAGAAAGGATTGAACATGTTCGACGTGTTGTTTCAATAGATCATGCAATTGCGCTCGTTCAATTGCTTCGCGCAACTGTTCGTATTCTTGATCCGTCAATTGCGTGCCAAATTGGGATCTAGATTCCAACAACAACATACTGTCTAACCAATCTTCATAAAACTGATCCATTTGATTCGACCATGAAGATGTCCATTTTTGAAAAACATCGATTGCTTGCACTACAAGTTGTCTTCTCGATTGATCCCAAATCATATTCACGTCCGAACCCCTTTCAAGCGTGTAAAATATTAAGCGGTACGACTTTTTTTACTTTGATTCATGAGTTGGAATTCCATGATCACATCTTGGAATTTACTTGCCATCTCTGATAATTCCGGATTTTTTATATCCCATTTCATCACTTGGTGTTGGTTCAGTAGCAGCTGACGAATCGATGCAAATTGATCGCGAATATTTCCAATCTCATTAATCAAATCCGATGTTTCTCCTGCTGCCATCTTCATCGGCCCCATTGCCTCAACCACATGCTCATAAGATGTCACAACTGTATCCGCAGCAACACTCATCGAAGCAAATCCGTTCACTAGCGAGGTTTGAATCGTTTTTAAGCGATCCTTAGCCGTATCAATAAAATACATCTCGTCATTATATCTGCGTTGGCTCGCCAACCGGACATCTTTAAATCCTTCCAACATTTTGTGCATAGAACGTTTTACTAATGCCAAGCTTTCAGAGTTCCCCGCAATCGCTGCAGTAACATCGCTAACGACACCATCGATCTCAATACCAAATGATTTTAATGTTTGTTGGTCCACTTTCGCCAATTCTACATGTGAGAGGAATCGAATAATGTCCAACATCGAAACTTCTTGAGAAACGTCTTTAATTCCATTCTCGAGGTTATGGAAGTGTTCATTGATCTGTGCGTTGAACGGCGCACAATCATCCAAACAAGTTTGAATAATGCTAACTTGAGCAATATGCATATTTAGGTCATCTAAAAATTCAACGATCCCATTTGCATAGTTTGTTTGGCCTTCTGTCGGTTTGGATTTTCCAGAAAATTGCTCAGCAAGTGCACGCATAGACGGCTGAATTTCTTGAATCCGCTCGGAACCTTCTTTGGCGATGTCATAGATATCTTCACTATACCTTCCAACGCCATCTACAGCAAACCCCGAAATATTAATAATCGCGTCGAATCCTTTGGAAATAAACGTCGCATAGTCTAATTGTTGTTCAATCGGAGCTCCGTAGTTCGCCAATTCTGTAAAACGTTCAAACTGCTCGCGCACAAGTTCGTATGCATCAAGCCATTTATCCAACATTGCAGAATAATTTGCTTTTTCTTTTAACTTGGAAACCATTAACCCATAATCCGAATTTAACATGTCCATTAACGCTGAAACTTCGCGGTAGTATTGTTCTAACCCACCAGAAGCATTCGATGCTTTTTCAATTAATTTCGGAAATTGCGGAACGACAACCGCATTCATTTTTGTTTGTGTCTCCAAAATACCATGTAAATGCGCCTTAAAATCTTCGTTCCACTGTACGACAGTGTTCAACAATTCAATAATTTCCGTGAACGTTTTATCCAAATAAACGGATGTTTCATGCAAATGGTCAGATACTCGTTCGAAAGATGCACCTGTTCCGCCCAAGTGAATCGCGAATATGATCGCATTTAGTGAGATAAATTTTACATCAATAATAATTCGCTGCGTTTCAACAACTTGAGCAATACTACTTTCAAGACCGTGCTCGCCATCATCTTCAGCATCAGACATATGTTTTAATTCATGATTTAATCGTTCATTATCAATGAGCAAATGATGCATATTCAATCCATGCTCTTGAATCAATCTTAAATTTTCAGAAATCACCCATTTTTTCGCGCCACTCTTACGACGCGGAGCACCTTTTTTCTGTGAGGATTCAACATTAGAAAAATAAGGTCTAATTTGACCAATGGTTTGATTCATCTCGGAAGCAGATTGTTCCACCGCCTGCCATTTTGTTTGCAATTGATCAAACGGCAAAAACAGATTACTCATCCAATTCTGGATCGTTTCTGCTGTACGTTCGATTTGTTCTTGGATTTCCCGGCAATCATCGGTAAACTGGGTCATTATTCGTACCTCCATTTCACTTATGAAACAATCATCTAGAACATTTCGACACTTCTCGATTTTATTCCTTTCCAAATGTACAAAAAGTAAAAAACCGCCCACAAATTTAATGGCGGTTCAACACAATAAAATATATGCATTACATTACACGTTTTGCAAACAATAACCGATACGACCACTTCGGATCATCTACGCGGTTCGTTGTTACACCTGGGCTTCCGTACGTGTGTATAAAAGTACCGTTTCCAATGTACATCCCGACATGACCGACCACTTGATTATTCTTAAAACGACCAGGCGTGAAGAAAAACAACAAATCACCTGTTTTCAAATTCGCTTTTGCCACTTCATTTCCAATCATCGCTTGTGACCTTGAAGACCTTGGGATTGATACTCCAGCGTGTGCATACACATACTGCACAAACGAGGAACAGTCAAAATGATGGGATACTGTATACGGTTTCGCTGAAAATTCATACGGTGTTCCGGCGAAACTTTTCGCATACGACACAAGCGAATCTAACGTTGCTGTAGTTGCTGGCGTTCCCGTCCCACCCGTTGTGCCTAATGACATTGAATTCATACGATTGGCAAGTTTTCCAGCCGGCAAATTCGTTTTACGCAATGTCGATGATCGATCATCGACTGTTTCAATTGATAGTTGATTTTGATTTGGCGACCATGTCACGGACCTTCCGAGCAAAACAGCTAAAGAGCTAGTACTCAAGTACCAATTCCCGTCCATTTGCTTTAGGGGGTGCGGCATTTGAATCGGTGCATTTTGTGCATGTGCCATCCGTTGATTCGGATACACTTCATATTGAACATCACTTTGCCCAATTTGAAGTGAACGTCCATTGTTTGCTTTGACCAATTGATATCCAGTTGCGTTCACCGCTTCTTTAAGTGGTACCCAGACCGTTCCTTGTTCATCGGTCAGTACGTTCATTTGATCAATAACCGGCTTGCCGGACATCAAGAGCACTGCAGATTGTTTATTAACAGAAGACATTTTCATCATGCTCATCGGTTTCGGTTGAAACGTACACCCCGATAACGAGAGCATCGCAGTTACTACGGATAAACATACGAACTGCCGAATAGCACGGACGCTCATTGCGACCCCCCCTTTCGGCAGTAGTATGTCACCATTTTCTGTTGATCAAACAAGAACGAGCAAAAATCCAACGATTCCCCCGCTAACCGCGCCAATGATCATTATCCATTTCAAAATGCCATTAGAAACTGTTACGTTCTTTTTCAGGTCTCCAACCAATTGATCGGTCCATTCGGGTATATTCTTCAGAATCGCCGTCGTCAACTGTCCGGACCACGTTTGAGCCTGATCCTCTAACCACGTTTCATCCACCGGAAAATCATGAATTGCCTCAAACAAATCAAGCACTGGAATAATCGGTGCCAGTTGATCGGCAAGTGCATCAAATGCAGCGTCTGCTTCCTCAAAGTCGGGGCGAAGCTTCAAAATCACATCTCGAATGGATTGCTTCGACTCGTGTTCCCAAATATCTTCAATTTGATCCGCTAACACAATTGTTAAATTTGGATTATTCAGTGCAGATACGAGATAAGGCATCAACTTCTCTGTTAACACCATCGGATTCAAAAACATCGCCGCAAGCGGACCCAGAAAACCAGAAAATTGCGGAATCAACTGTTTGATTTGTTCTTCAATAACTTTTCGTGATTCAGGACGGTGCAACCAATTTCTAACCCCATCCAACAATATAACTGCTGCTGGCCGAAAGTCCGTTGGATTGATTATCTCCTGCACAGATCTATCCAAAAACGGTTGGCGCCATGTCCAGCGCAAACATTCCACCACTAACTGCCTCAATTTGTTTTGTTTCCATTGTAAGATGATTTCACGAAATGTTTCGGGAGATGTGACCGAATGAATGAAATCTCCGGTGGTCAAATGTTTACCGCGTTTTTTATCACGTAATGTTTGCAATGTATTATGTACGGCTTGATCGATTTTCGCACGCACCATCTCCGAATTATCAATCACAGAGGATGTAATGATTTTTTTCAGATCAGATTTCAACACGATTTGACCAATTGACCAATGTACGCCCGCACCGATTACCCCTCCACCAAGCACGTGAGCTAACACTTCAATAAAACTCACTTTTGACCCCTCCTGACACCAAAATGCATCTTCCATCATACCTTGATTTGAGAGGACGGATGTAGATGACTGTTGTAATTCTTCATACGGATTGGAATGATGCATTCACACCAAATGAACCCGATATTGCGACCATTTTCATTTATTTACCCGTTCAATATCATCGAACATCGAATTCAGTGTGGCATTTCCAAATTGGAAAATGGAAAATGCGTCCTGTTGTTAATTTTATGAATATCCCTCGTTTTTCGCAACCAAAAATGACGTTGCCTTCCGAATGGAAATTAATCCTTCCCCTCGATTTACCTGGTGCGATTCGATTTAGGATCGACCTAAAAAAACGCACCCTCATTGGTGGTCCCTGGACGACCGTTTTCTCGGAAGGTGCCAAGATTGAAAAAACGGATTATGCAAAAATGCTTGCAACAAATGCCAAGAAAAAAGGGATTATCCTGAATTGGGCGTCAAAGTCTAGTCACATTTCGCCGTTCAGTAATATTATCTATAACCGTGTCGGTAGACGAAGCATTGAAAAATCTGAAGAATTTCAAAAAGACTGGTCCATGCATAATCAATCTGCGCATTGTTTTAACTATTCCTTTTTGGATAAACAAGTAACAGATCAATTCATTCAAAACGATCCCACGATCTCACGATTTCGAATTCCAACGGACTTCTTGCCATGGAGAAATCGACTACCTAACATTCGCGATACCGTTGTCTCTTCCCTGCAACATCAAGATGTACATTTTTTTAAGCCTATCGAAGGTAGTGGCGGCCACGGAATTTGGCGGATCACGTATTCAAATCGAGCGGACTCCATGCTTACACTCGAATCATCCACTCAAAAAAGGCACATGCATCAGAATGATTTTTTGCAATGGATGGTCAATAAACTGAAATTGAAAGCGTACATCTGGCAAAGAGGGATTACACTCGCAACCCACGGAAATCAAAGATTCGATGTACGGGCACTTGTACAAAAAAACAAACACGGCCAATGGACCGTCAGCTCGTTGGTTGTGCGAATTGCTCCGTATCATGCATGGTTATGTAACCAACAGCAAGGTGCGATTGTTCAACCCGCAAATTCCATTTGCGATGAATCACTGATCAGTAAATTGAAAAAGGTTGCCCTGTTAACTGCCACATCATTCCAACGTCAAATATCTTGGCCATATCCTCCCGGCGAATTTGGGATTGATTTATTCGTTGATCAAAATGAAATGATTTGGATCGCGGAAGTCAATTCCAAACCATCCAAACAATTCTTAAAAACAAAATCGGACGGCAAAATCCCGAAATCGATTGAGTTGATGACCGATTATTTTATTTATGTCCATGAACGGCAGAAGGAGTGAACGGTAATGAAATGGACGGCATGTACATTGAGAGAACACGACAAAAATGAATCGGTTGCAATGATGAACCATGAACTTGCGAATGAATGGTTTGGAACGTCAAATTTGGTGATTCCATTCTACTCAGGTTCGCACCAATTGAATCTTCCATTAACTCGAAATACGAAACGAAACAATCCTTCACTTGATTTTCCAACGAGTGCATTTCGTGCCTTACATATTCCATATTCATCGAATATCGGGATTCGTAAAATCGGTACTGGTATCGAAATCGGTCCTTGGATCGGATTACTTACAGCAGGTAGCCCCCGCACATCAAGTCAACCATTCGGAGCACGTTCAAATTATATTCGCTCATTTTTACAATCTGCCCGTTCCATGGGGTATTATTTTGCATTCACATTAAACGATATAAACTGGCATAATCGTACCATTGATGGATTTATGGTAGACCGCGAAGGACGTTGGCATCTCCGAACCGTTCCATATCCAAATGTCGTGCACAATCGCATCCCGACGAGAGGTCTAGAACAAAGCAAACCGATGCTTCGCTTCCAACAAGAGTTAAAACGATTGAATATCCCGATTTTTAACGCTGGATTTTTTGACAAATGGAATGTGTATTCCTCGTTACTCCGCGATTCGAATGCGGCAAAATTCATTCCTGAAACGCATTTATCACCAGATCAATCGATGCTGAGTGTTTTATTATCCGAACAACCTGACTGGTATTTGAAACCGATTAACGGCTGTCTTGGCATCGGTATTTATAAGCTCTCCAAAAAATCAAACGCTGACATTGTATTACAATCGACGGTCCGCGGAAAAAATGATTCAAAAGAGTTCGATGATCCGAACGATGTCATCCGTTATCTCAAACGAAAACATGGCACTTTAAAAGATTACGTCATCCAAGAAAAAGTGAATTTGTTACGCTGTGAAAATGATCCCATCGATTTTCGCGTGCACTTAAACAAGACACGATCCGGTGATTGGGCAGTTAGTGGGATCGGGTCAAAGCGTTCCGCTAAAAATAGTGTGACAACACATGTGCGTAATGGCGGTCAATTGCAATCAGCCTTGCCGATGCTCCGTAAAATCCAACCACAACAAGCTGAACATATGCATTATAAACTCGAACAAACCGGCATAAAAATAGCTCAAGCCATTGCCGATGAATCCGTTAACCCAGTAGGGGAGCTCGGCATCGACCTTGGAATCGATCAACGCAATCGAATTTGGATGTTTGAAGCAAACGCCAAACCCGGTCGTTCCATCTTCAAATTACCGGAGTTAAAGGATGCAAACCGACATTCCTTTCAGATGCTCCGTGATTATGCCGTTTATCTAAGTGAAACGTCCAATACAACAGGTGGATATGATGATTAAAGTCCCGAACCAACTCCAAAAAAAACCATTGCTCGGCATTTTGACGATTTCCGACGATCACGGTGGATTCAAAGGGAATAAAATGTATTTTCAAGCAATTAGCCAGGAAGCCCAGCGACAAGGTGAACGTGTCGTCATCATCCCGATTCACAAATCAACTTCTGTCGATCAAATGGATATCAGCGATGGTTGGCAATGGAGTTCTTCTGCTCATCAATGGAAAAAGAAAGCGTCATTGGTTCCTAGCGTCGTTTATAATCGAATCCCTTCTAGGAAAGCAGAATCATCCGACCTTGGGGCATATTGGATTTCTCAGATTAAACAACGTTTCAAACTTCCGCTGTTTAATCCATTTTTCTTCAACAAATGGCAATTATATCAGTGGCTCAAATTTTCCGGCATTGAAGGATTACGCATTCCTTTCACATGCAGGTTACATAACCCAGAAGATGGATTAATGATGTTAAAAAGTTATGAACGAATTTATCTTAAACCGGTTGACGGCAAGGCTGGCATCGGATTTTTCGTTTTGAATAGACAAGGAACATTCTTTCAAAATGAGAGCGGTACAAAATATGAAACACTCGAAACGGAACAGGTACGTTGGCAAAACATCGGGACGGTCATTGGTCAGCAAAATTACATTGCCCAACAATCCATTGCGCTTGCCACCAATGACGGCAGGCCGTTTGACATCAGGGTATTGGTGCAAAAAAACCGCCGAGGACAATGGAAAATGTCCGGAGTTGGTGCTCGTGTGGCAGGAAGTCATGCGATTTCTACACATGTTCCGCGCGGTGGATCGATCGCTCCAGCTAGAGATGTCCTTAGTAATGCTTTCGGCGCGAATGGATCAGCGTTGTTATTAAAAAAAATCGAACAAATCGCAATCCATTGTGCAATGCATATCGAACAATGTTGTCGGTACTCGCTCGGAGAATTATCACTAGACCTCGGAATTGACGAGCATATGCGCTGTTGGTTTTTCGAAGCAAATTCAAAACCGATGACGTTTGACGAACCAGAAATTTTTACAACCTCGGTCAAACGGATCATTGAATACGCCAAATTTTTGCGATCCGCTTCAACAGGGAGTTCTACATGAATTTAGGCATATTACTTTTTCCCAATTCAAACGGTTCGTTAGAAGGTTCCGAGGCCTCCACGTGGAAACACATGATTCGTTACGCAAAAACATATAACATGCACGTTTCCTTATTAAATGCATCAACGTTTGACCGACACATCCATTCCTTTGACGTAATCTGGGATCGTGCACGATGGCAAAACTCTACGCAATTCACTTCTTTTTTTAAATCGCGTAAAAGAGTATTTCATCAGTCAACGGAAGAACGTGGTCCGATATGGATGAACGGGCCGTTCATCAACAAATGGGCATTCCACAGGCGATTCGTTCACCGAGCTGCCGCACTTGGCATTTGCTTTCCGCAGACGTTTCACTGGGAAGATCTACAAAACCAAACCATCAATCTCGCTTCACGATCAACGCGTTGGTATGTCAAACCTGTAAATGGGACCGGTGGAAGAGGAATTTTATTACTCGAAAAGCATGGCAGAACAATACTGTGCACAGGATCAGACGAAAAACGGAACAAACGCAAATGGTTACTTGATTCAGATCGACACATGCATTCGATGATCAAACATTGGATAACGTCACCTTTTAATGCCATGTACGGACAAAATTATATTATTCAGCAAGCGGTCGATACACGTTTATCCGATGGTCGAGTCCATGATTTCCGATTACTTGTTCAAAAAGATCGAACTGGGGAATGGTGCGTGTCCGGCATCGGCGCTCGGATTGGTGGAAGCGGTCAGAACGGATCCAATTTACATGCCGGCGGCAGTTGTTGTTCCTTCGATGAATTTTCGCAAGAATTATGGAGCCAAAAAAAACTTCAATTCATTCGAGGTCAATTGATGAAAACTGCGCTAGCGATCGCAAAACTATGTGATGGATCTCCTTCTTACCAATGTGAATTCGGATGTGATTTAGCCGTTGGGCCTACTGGAGACATTTTTGTATTGGAATTAAACCCAAAACCAGGACGTAAATTATTCACTCAAATTAGCGATCGGGAAGCATTTGAATTTACACACACTCGGCCGATCGACTATGCCATGTGGTTGTATCATGAACGACAACTGCATAAAGAAACATCCAAACGAAAATAGAGACTGTCCCCGACATTTTTCTCGGAAGACAGTCTCTACTCATTTTAAATGGTTTACTTAAGCCTTAATTGTTAGTAAGCGCTAACAAATTATAAATCGCTACACTTGCTTCCGCACGTGTTGTGGACATTGCCGCATCAAACCGGTTTCCATGTCCTTTGAACAACTCTA